>NZ_CP145732.1:2491000-3113750 GCF_036884845.1 Pseudomonas sp. MAG733B | reverse complement strand
TGGCGGGCGGTCATCCCAGTGAGACTTCAACGCCCCGGCTTGCATCTGCTCGAAACCGACCGCCAGCACGCAATCGGCGGAACCGGATTCGATGGCCTTGCGCGCCAGGAACAGCGCGGTGGAACCGGTGGCGCAGTTGTTGTTGACGTTGACCACCGGAATCCCGGTCATGCCCACTTCGTAGAGCACGGTCTGGCCACAGGTTGAATCGCCGTACACATAACCGGCGTACGCCTCTTGCACCAGGTGGTAATCGATACCCGCATCGGCCAGGGCGCGACGCACCGCTTCGGCGCCCATTTGCACGTAACTCGGGCTGGCGCTGGGCTTGTTGAACGGGATCATGCCGACACCGGCAACCAGTACTTTTTCGCTCATGGAATCACCTGAAAAAATAAGGAGGAAAGGCTCACAACTGGCGCGCGATCAGTTCACGCAGCACTTCACTGGTGCCACCGAAAATCCGCGTCACGCGCATGTCGACGAAGGCACGGGCAATCGGGTACTCGAGCATGTAGCCGTAGCCGCCATGCAGCTGGACCATGTCGTCGATGCATTTCCACAGGGTTTCGGTGGCGTACAGCTTGGCGATGGCCGACTCCTGCACAGTCAGGCGGCGGCGCATGTGTTCGCCGATGTAGTGGTCGATGGTCAGGCGCACGGCGGTGGCCTGGGCCTTGATGTCGGCGAGTTTGAATTTGGTGTTCTGGAAGTCCCACACGGTCTGGTTGAAAGCCTTGCGGTCCTTCACGTACTCGACGGTTTGCTCCAGCAGACGCTCAAGTTTGGCGGCGCTGTACAGAGCGATCACCAGGCGCTCTTGCGGCAGTTCTTCCATCAGGTGCATGAAGCCTTTGTTCTCTTCGCCCAGCAGGTTGCCCACCGGCACGCGCACGTTGTCGAAGAACAGCTCGGCGGTGTCGGCAGCGTGCTGGCCGACTTTTTCCAGCTTGCGGCCACGACGGAAACCCTCGCGGTCGCACTCGACCATGATCAGGCTGCAGCCCTTGGCGCCAGCGCTCGGATCCGTCTTGCACACGACCACGACCATGTCGCAGGTCAGGCCGTTGCTGATGAAGGTCTTGCTGCCGTTGATCACCCACTCGTCACCGTCGCGCACGGCAGTGGTGCGGATCGCCTTGAGGTCGGAACCGGTGCCCGGCTCGGTCATCGCAACGGCGAGGACGGTTTCGCCGGAGCAGATTTTCGGCAGCCACTGTTGCTTCTGCTCTTCGGTGCCCAGACGCACGATGTACGGCGCAACGATGTCCGAATGCACGCCCAGGCTCCAACCCGAAACACCGGAGCGGTACAGCTCTTCGATCAACACCGCCGAGTGACCGAAGTCACCGCCACCACCGCCGTACTCGGTCGGCACGGTGAGACACAGGAGGTTGTGGCGACCGGCCTTGAGCCAGGTTTCCCGGTCAACCTGCCCGGCCTCGTCCCACTGCGCTTGCTTGGGCAGGCATTCACGCTCGAAGAAACGGCGCGCGGTTTCACGCAGCATTTCGTGGTCTTCACGGTAGACGGTACGGTTGATGTGCATCGGAATCTCCAGTGGATTGCCAGGCAGACGAGCGCCTGGTTCGTGAGTCCACTGTATGGGCGGGGGGTGGTGATGCAGCCACCCGGATCGGGTAGCGGATTAGGGGTGTTTGAAAGCATATTTCAGGGATAGAACACCGACCCTGTGGGAGCGGGCTTGCTCGCGAAGGCGGTTGGCCAGTCAACATCAATGTTGATTGTGCCGACGCCTTCGCGAGCAAGCCCGCTCCCACAGGGGGGATGTGGTGTGGCTACTTGCGCAGTTCGCGCTTGAGGACTTTGCCCGCTGCCGACAGCGGCAGCTCGTCGCGGAACTCCACAGTTTTCGGGCACTTGTAGGCGGCGATGAATTCGCGGCAGTACAGACGCAACTGCTCGGCATCGACGTGCGAACCGGGCTTGCACACCACCACTGCATGCACCGCCTCGCCCCACTGCTCATGGGGGATGCCGATCACCGCGCACTGGGCCACGGCCGGGTGTCGGGCGAGAACGTTTTCGACCTCGGCGGAGTAAACATTTTCACCACCGCTGACGATCATGTCCTTGAGCCGGTCGACGATGTACAAGTAACCCTGCTCATCCATCCACGCGCCATCACCGGTGTACAACCAGCCGTTGCGCAGCGTCTTGGCGGTTTCCTCGGGTTTGTTCCAGTAGCCCTGCATGATGTTCGGCCCACGCACGATGATCTCTCCGACCGTGCCGCGCGGAACTTCATAGCCTTGCGGGTCGACAATCTTCACGTTGACACCCAGGCCGCCGCGCCCCACCGAGCGCGACAGTCCGCTGATGCGCGCCTCCGGTGTGTGGTTGCACGGCAGATTGCTCGACACCACCGGGCACGCTTCGGTCAATCCATAGGAATGCGACAACTCGATGTCCGGAAACCGTGCGAGCACTTGTTCGACCATGTCGCCGGCACTGGGTGACGCGCCGTAAGTCAGGCGTTTCAGGCTGCCGAGGTCGTAGCGTTCAAAATCCGGATGAGCCAGCAATGCCAGGATCATCGTCGGCACCAGCAGCGTTTCGGTGACCCGTTCCTGCTCGATGATTTGCAGTGTTTGCAACGCATCGAAACCCGACACCAGCACATGACTTTCACCGGCTAAAAATTGAATCAGCGCACGGGCCATGCCGGCCACGTGAAACAGTGGCGCGACGTGCAGCAGCAAGCCACCACGGATCGGCGGCATGTCCATCATGCGCGGCATGCACGCCGACCACAGGTTCAAATGCGACTGCATTACGCCCTTGGGAAAACCGGTCGTGCCGCCGGTGTACATGATGCAGGCGAGGTCTTCGCCACCGCGCCCGGCGTCCTCGACTGGTGCAGTCTGGGCAATCAGTTGCTCGAAACCGAGCATGCCCACCGGCACTTCGCCCTCGCCGGCATAGATGAAGAGCGGCGCATGGCGAGCGGCCTTGCGGATGTCGTCAGCCAGCGCAGCAAAGTGCTCGTCAACGATCAGGATGCCGGTGCTGCAATCGTCCAGCGAGTAGACAATCTCCGCCACGCTCCAGCGCACATTCACCGGGTTGAGCACGCCACCGCCCCACCACACGCCCATGATGTATTCCAGGTAGCGGTCGGAGTTGAGCGCGAGCATGCCTACCCGATCCCCCGCCGCCATTCCAAGGTTCTGCAAGGCGCCCGCCAGGCAAGCGACCCGCTCGCCAAATTCACGGTAGCTGTGGCGGCGCTCACCGAAGATCGTCGCGACATGGTCGGGGTTCTGTTGCAGCGTGCGTTGCAGGCATTGAGTCATGTACATGCTGTCAGCTCACACCCCGATCCGTGCCGGCCCAGAACGGTTCACGCAGGTCGCGCTTGAGCACTTTGCCGGCGCCCGACAATGGCAGGCTCATGCGGAACTCCACCGATTTCGGGGTCTTGTAGCCGGCAATCTGGCGGCGGCAGTGTTCGATGATCTGCGCGTCTACCACTTGATTGTCCGGCTTGAGCACCACCACTGCGTGCACCGCTTCGCCCCATTGCGCACAGGGAATGCCGATCACCGCACAGGCCGCGACGGCCGGGTGGCTGGCGATGGCGCTTTCCACTTCGCCGGAATACACGTTCTCGCCACCGCTGACGATCATGTCCTTGAAGCGGTCGACGATGTAGATGTAACCCTCGTCGTCCATGTAGGCGCCGTCACCGGTGTGCATCCAGCCACCGCGCAGGGCCTTGGCGGTTTCCTCGGGGTTGTTCCAGTAGCCGAGCATGATGTTCGGGCCGCGCACCACCACTTCGCCTACGGTGCCGCGCGGGACCGGGTTGTCGTGTTCGTCGACGATGCGCACGGTCACCCCCAGCCCCGGCCGTCCGGCCGAACGCAACCGGCCACTGGCGATGCCTGCGGCGTTATGGTTTTCCGGGCCATTGGCGGTGATCGGTGGCGCGGCTTCGGTCATGCCGTAGCCTTGGGTGAACTCGACATTCGGCAAGGCTTTCAGGGCCATTTCCAGCAAAGGCACGGCAATCGGCGAGGCGCCATAGGTCAGGCAGCGCAGGCAACTCAAATCATGTTTTGCGAATTCCGGGTGCATGATCAGCACTTGCAACATGGTCGGCACAATCAGGATGTCGGTGATGCGTTCACGCTCGATAGTGCGCATCACGTCCAGCGCATCGAAGGCCGGGACGAAGATGCTCGGCAGCCCGAGCAGCGAAATCAGGATCACCCGCGACAGCGCCGCCAGATGAAACATCGGCGCGATGTGCAGGGTCAGGGCATCGGTCGGCACCGGCACATCGGCAGCCCGGGCCACGGCCGCCGACCACAGGTTCATGTGCGATTGCATGACACCCTTCGGCCGCCCGGTGGTGCCGCCGGTGTACATGATGCTGGCCAGGTCGTCGCCGCCGCGAAACGCATCGTCGACCGGCGCTGCGTCCCGGATCAGTTGCTCGTAGGAGAGCATGCCCTCAGGCAACGGACCGTCGCCGATATGGATCAGCAACGGTCGCACCCTGGCGGTGCTGGCGATGCCTTCGGCCATGGGCAGGAACGTGTCGTCGATCAGCAGGATGCGGGTGTCGCAGTCGTCCAGCGAATAAACGATTTCCGGCACGCTCCAGCGGATATTCACCGGGTTGACCACGCCGCCGCCCCACCAGGTCGCGAGGAAGTATTCGAGGAAGCGGTCGGAGTTCAGGCCCAGCAGGCCGACCCGGTCGCCAGTCTGCATGCCCAGTTGCTGCAACGCACCGGCGAGGCGAGCGACGCGGTCGGCCAGTTCGGCATAGGTGCGGCGGCGGTCGCGAAAAACGGTCGCCAGTGCATTCGGGCGTTGTTGCAGCACATGGTGCAGGCCTTGGGTCAGATACATGGGGCTCTCCTGTAAATTATTGTTGTCAGGCAGGGACGAAATGGGCGCAGCGGGTCAGGTGCCGGTGTAGGTCGGTTTACGTTGTTCGGCCAGGGCCATGCGCCCTTCGGCGTGATCCTCGCTGTCGCGCAACAAACCCCAATGAAGATGCGACTGGATGGCGAAATCCCGTGGCGTCAGGTGGCTGGTTTGCAGGGCCAAACGCTTGATCGACTGCACCGCCAGCGGGCCGTTGGCGGCAATGCGCTCGGCCAGGTCCAGGGCCGTCGAGAGCAATCGCTCCTGGGGCAGCAGGTCGATGATCAGCCCGATGCGCAAGGCTTCCCCGGCGCTGACCGGCTCTCCCGTCAGGGCGATTTTCATGGCGTGGGCGGCGGGAATCGCGCGCAGCAGCAATTGCACGCCGCCCGCGGCCGGAATGGTCGCGTCGCGCACTTCCGGCAAGCCGAAGGTGGCCGTGTCGGCGGCGATCCGCAGGTCACATTGCAGCGCCAGCTCCAGACCACCGCCCAGGCAGGCGCCATTGATCGCGGCGACGATCGGCTTCCAGATGTCCAGGTCGCTGAGGTCGAACAGGCGTGTGTAACCACCCTCCTCGGCTTCGGTCTCGCGGCTTTTCAACGTCCCGGCGATAAAACCGGACGCCGGCCGCAATGATTCCTTGTGGCTCGCGCCGCAACAAAAGGCACGCTCTCCGGCACCGGTCAGCACGATGACCCGCACCTGCTCGTCATCCTGGCAGGCGCCAAGGGTCTTGCGCAGGTGCATCAGGTCGCTGGCGCTCAGCGCATTGTTCGACTGTTGCGCATCGAGCGTGATCAGTGCCACGTGATCGATGATCTTGAACTGAATGGCCATGGGCTAACTCCTGCGCTCCACCGCTGCTGCGCTGTTCTGATGGAGCGCCAGGCGGCACTCCTGTTGTTATGCCGTCCAGTAGATCAATCCGTGAATCGTCGACGACCACCCGCATCGGGTGGCGGATGCCGAAGTCAGGGTCATGACATTCGGGCTGTGGGTTACACTCGATTGGATTCAATGCATTCTCAAAACAAAAATGATTCGGACAACCCCATGGACAAACACCGCAAGTCCAATGCATCGGACACGCTCGCGAGCCAGGTCTTGAATCCGTCACAGTCGCCGATCGTCAGCACCAAACTGGTTCCGCCGCGCAGCGCCGGGCGCCTGATTTCCCGCGAACGCCTGCAAGAACAAATGCTCAAGGCCCGCCGCCAGCGCTGCATCGTGCTCAAGGGCCCGGCCGGTTGCGGCAAGACCTCGACGCTGATTGCCTGGCGCCAGGCGCTGATGCCGTTGGGGTTCGATGTGGCGTGGTTGACGCTGTCGGCTGATGACAACGAATTGACCCGTTTCATCGATTATCTGCTCGCCAGTCTCGGCCAGATCGACCCCGCGCTGGTGCGCGAAGCCACCCAGCTGGAAGGTCGCGGCATCGACAGCGAAGCGGTGGAACGCACGGTCATCACCCTGGTGCGCAGCATTGCCAGTCGCGGCCGCGAACTGGTGCTGGTGCTCGATGACCTTCATCACCTGACCGACGTGGGCATTCATCAGGCCCTGCAATGGCTGATCGACTACGCGCCGGTCAACCTGCATCTGGCGCTGGTCTCGCGCAGCGCCGTGCCGTTGTCCCTGGCGCGGTTGCGCAGCCAGGAGCTGGTGCTGGAATTGAACCTGCGCGACTTGCGCTTTACCCCGGCGGAATCCGAGCAATTCCTCAAGGCGCAACTGGGCGAGATCGACGCCCGCGACGCCAAGCAGATGCACGAGCTGACCGACGGTTGGGCGGCGGGCCTGCAACTGCTCGCGGTCAGCCGCAAAAAGAACCGGCCACCGGCGACCACGGGCACCCCTTCAGTACAGATTCAGGTGCGGGACAATCAGGCCTTCGCCAAGTTTTTTGAAGTCGAGGTGCTGTCCCACCTGTCTCCGACCGATCTCGACCTGATGTTGCTCATGGCCGTCTGCAACCGCTTTTGTGCTTCGCTGTGCGCCGCCCTCAGTGGTCATCCCGAGGCGGTTTCCGAAGCCAATGCGCTGCTGGCGCGCCTGGAGCGGGACAATTTGTTCCTGATCCCGGTGGACAGCGCCGAACGCGAAACCTGGTACCGCCTGCACCCGTTGCTGCGCGAAACCCTGCTCAAGTATTTCGATTCACGCAGCCAGGCCGAACAACACGCCGTGCATGTCCGTGCCTGGAACTGGTTCCGTGACCATCGTTACCTGGACGAAGCAGTGCACCATGCGGTGATGGGCGGCGATCCCTCGGCCGCTGCCGATCTGGTGGAGCAGAACGCCGAGGCGCTGTATGCCCATGGCGACCTGCGCATGTTGATCGAGCTGGTTCGGCTGCTGCCGGTCGAGCAAGTACAGGCGCGGGTCAAGCTGCGGATCCTCAAGGCCCGGATGCAACTCTATGCCCGGGATTTCGATGCCTGCACCAACAGCCTGGAGCAACTGTTCCGCGACGTTCCCGAGAGCGAGGTGCATGACCGTTTCATGATCTCGCTGCTGCGCGCTTCCCTGGCATTGCAGCGGGATGACACCGACGCGGCCATGTCGGTGCTGCCGCAATTGCTCAACCCGCCACCGGGCAGCAACAGCGTGGCCATCGGTTCTTGCGCGAACATCCTGTCGTGGCTGTACATGCATCGCGGCGAATATGAAAAGGCCCGCCAGGTGCAACTCGACCGCCCTGCCTTGCTGATCAATGGCGAGCCGTTGCTGGGCACCACGGCGGGCAGCCTTCAGGGGCGTTGCATGATTGGCCTGAGCCTGGCGCTGGAAGGCCAGATGACCCAGGCGGAAAGGGTTTATCGCGATGTGCTGCATGAGGCCGGCCAGTGCGGCAAGGCCGGCGCCGACGCGACTTACCTCTCCGCTGCGCTGCTGGGCGAAGTGCTGTACGAAACCAACGACGTCGACGCAGCGTTCAAACTGCTGTCGGGCTGGATCGATATCCTGGAGCGGATTTCGATCCCCGACTCGGTCCTGCGCGTGCTGCAAGTACTTTGGAACGTGCAATGGCTGGCGGGCAACCAGCAGGAAGCGCTGGCGTTCGTCGAACGGCTGGACGAGTACGCGATCAAGCTCGGCCTGGAACGGCTGCAAGCGTATTGCCTGACCTGGCAGGTGCGCTGGTTGTTGATCCTCGGCGAATCGGCGGCGGCCCACGCCAAACTGACGCGCCTGGAGGCCATCGATGCCCGTCACCCGGATGCCGGGCACACGGCGCTCAAGGAAATCCACATCCTCACCGAAAACGCCCGTGTGCGCTGGCAACTGGCTCAAGGCGACCTGAACGGTGCGGCGACGCGCATCGAACGATTGATCGAGACCTGCGAACGCCATCGCCGCCAACTCGGCACGGTGCGCCTGCTGGTCCTGGGTGCGGTGATCGAGTCCGAGCGCGGCAATCATGAACTGGCGCGGGACAAGATCATGGAAGCCTTGCGCCGGGGGCAGCGCTTCGGTCTGGTGCGCAGTCTGCTCGATGCCCATCAGGATGGGCTGAAGCTGATCTCCGAGATCGCCAGCCGGGAAACCCTCGACCCGGTGCTGGCGTTCTATGTCGAGCGGCTGCAAGCGGCCAACGTGACAGCGCCTGCCGTCTCGAAGGATAAACCGGCCACACCGACAACCAGCAAACCGCTGGCGGCCGGCATCGAGCCCTTGAGCGAGCGGGAAATCGAAGTCGTGCGCCTGCTGGCCCAAGCCTTGCCCAACAAGAAAATTGCCCGCGCCCTGGGGCTGTCCCCGGAAACCGTGAAATGGCACCTGAGCCACATCTACAGCAAGCTCGGCGTCAGCAGCCGCGATGAAGCGGTGGCGCGGGTTCGGGATCTGGAGTCGCGGGACGATCCAGGCACTGCCACCCACTAACTGCCAATAGAGAACCCTGTGGGAGCTAGCCTGCTAGCGATGACGGAGTGACAGTCGACATTTGAATTGATTGACAGTCCGCCATCGCTAGCAGGCTAGCTCCCACAGGGATTGTGTTTGATTCAAAAAAAACAGTTGTCCTGAATTTCCAACCCGCCACCCACCTCGGGTGGCGTTCGTCCGATGCCCCCCACCTATCGTAAGCCTCATTCACAGGCGCTCGGCCCACTGCCGGCCTGCCATCGATGAGGAGTCTTGCGTGCACATCGCCCGAACCGTTTTCCGCGACGACCATGAAATGTTCCGTACCACCGTGCGGCGTTTCTTCGAGCGTGAGTGCCTGCCTCGTCAGGCCGAGTGGGACAAGGCCGGTCAGGTCGACCGGAAAACCTGGCTCAAGGCCGGTCGCGAAGGTTTGCTCGGCATCAGCCTGCCCACCGAATACGGTGGCGGCGGCGGTGATTTCGGCCACTGCGCGGTGTTCAACGAAGAGTTCGCCCGGGCCGGTGTGAGCGGTGCCTATTTCGGCATGCATTCCGACGTTATCGCCCCGTATATCAACCGCTGCGGCAACGACGAACAGAAACAGAAATGGCTGCCGGGCATCTGCTCAGGCGAAATCATCCTCGCCATCGCCATGACCGAACCCGGCACCGGCAGCGACCTGAAAGCCGTGCGCACCACCGCCGTACGCGAGGGCGACGAATACGTCATCAATGGCAGCAAGACCTTCATCAGCAACGGCCTGACCGCCGACCTGGTGATCGTCGTGTGCAAGACCGACCCAACCGCCGGCGCCAAGGGCATCAGCCTGATCGCCGTGGAAACCAACCGCGCCGGCTTCAAGCGCGGGCGCAAACTCGAAAAGGTCGGCCAGCACGCCCAGGACACCGCCGAATTGTTCTTCGACAACGTTCGCGTGCCGGTAGGCAATCGCCTCGGTGAAGAAGGCCTGGGCTTCACCTACCTGATGGGCGAACTGCCGCAAGAACGCTTCTCCATCGCCGTGTCCGCCGCCGCCAAACTGGAAAGCCTGCTCAAGCAGACCATCGAGTACGTGAAAGACCGCAAGGCGTTCAATCAGACCGTGTGGGACTTCCAGAACACCAAGTTCAAGCTCGCCGACATCAAGGCCCAGGCCACCGCCATGCGCGTCATGGTCGATTACTACCTGGGCGAACACATGCGTCGGCGCCTGACCCTCGAAGAAGCCGCGATCGCCAAGCTCTACACCACCGAAACCCTGTGGAAATGCATCGACGACATGGTTCAGCTCCACGGTGGCTACGGCTACATGATGGAGTACCCGATCGCCCGCGCGTTTGTCGACATGCGCGTCAACCGCATCTACGGCGGCACCAGTGAAGTCATGCGCGAAATGATCGCGCGCAAGCTCTGAATCTCTCTAACAACAAGGAAAACAACGATGAGCCAAAAAGTGTTCGTGGCTGGCGTCGGCATGATCCAGTTCAAAAAACCGGGGACCAACGAGCCCTACGACATCATGGGTGAACAAGCGATTCGCCTGGCCCTGGCCGATTGCGGCCTCGACTTTCGTGACATCCAGCAGGCCTACGCCGGATATGTCTACGGCGACTCCACCTGCGGCCAGAAAGCGTTGTATCGCGTGGGCATGACCGGCATCCCGCTGATCAACGTCAACAACAATTGCGCCACTGGTTCCAGTGCGTTGTTCCTGGCGCGTCAGGCCGTGGCCAGCGGCGCGGTGGACTGCGCCCTGGCGTTCGGCTTCGAACAGATGAACCCGGGCGCGCTGAAGTCCGCCTGGACCGATCGCGCGCCGGCCACCGAACGCGCGCTCAAGTTGACCAACGAACTGGTCGGCATGCCCGACCTGCCGACGGCGATCCGCCAGTTCGCCGGTGCCGGTTTCGCCCACATGCAGAAGTACGGCACGCAACTGGACACCTTCGCCAAGATCCGCGCCAAGGCCAGCCGTCACGCGGCCAACAACCCGCTGGCGGTGTTCCGCAACGTGGTCAGCACCGAAGAAGTCATGGCTGCGCCAATGCTCTGGGAAGGCGTGCTGACCCGCTTGATGGCCTGTCCGCCGACCTGCGGCGCCGCCGCCAGCATCGTGGTTTCCGAAGCCTTCGCGAAGAAGCACGGCCTGCGCACCGACGTGTTGATGGCCGGCCAGTCCCTGACCACCGACCTGCCGAGCACTTACGACGCCAAAGACATGATCCGCGTGGTCGGTTTCGACATGACGCGCATGGCCGCCGACATCGCCTACAACCAGGCCGGCATCGGGCCAAAAGACATCGACGTGATCGAGTTGCACGACTGCTTCGCGCAGAACGAGCTGCTGACGTACGAAGGCCTGGGCCTGTGCGCCGAAGGTAGCGCCGAGCAACTGGTCAACGATGGCGACAACACCTACGGCGGCGAGTGGGTGACCAACCCGTCTGGCGGCCTGCTCTCCAAGGGCCACCCGCTGGGTGCCACCGGTCTTGCGCAGTGCTACGAGCTGACCCACCAGTTGCGCGGCACCGCCGACAAACGCCAGGTGCAGGACGCGCGCATCGCGGTGCAACACAACCTCGGCCTGGGCGGTGCCTGTGTCGTCACCGTGTACCAGAAGCACTGAAGCCGCGGGCATTGAAGAGGAGTCACTCAGATGATCGACAAGAAACACATCGGCAGACAACTGCCCACGTTCCTCGCCACCGCTGAAGCCGGGCAACTGCGTTTCTTCGCCAGGGCCACCGGGGAAACCAACCCGATCTACTTCGACGAGCAGGCTGCTCGCGATGCCGGCCATCCTGGTCTGCCGTTACCGCCGACCTTCCTGTTCTCGCTGGAATTCCAGATCCCGTCGAACGCCTGGCGTGACGAACTGGGCATCGTCACCGCGCGCATCCTGCACGGTGAAGAGTCGTTCCGTTATCACCGCATGGCCTATGCCGGCGACACCCTGCGCTTCGATGTGCGCATCGCCGACATCTACGACAAGAAAGGTGGCGCGCTGGAATTCGTGGTGCGCGAAACCCGAGTCACCAATCAGCACGGTGAGCACGTCGCGGACCTGCGCAGCGTGCTCGTGCAGCGCAACAGCTGAAGCGGAGAACAACCATGAACGCCATAAGCCTGGAAACAATCAACGTCGGCGACACCCTGCCACCGCTGGCCCTGCCGCCGATCAACCGCACCACCCTGGCGCTGTTTGCCGGTGCGTCGGGTGACTACAACGCCATCCACATCGACACCGATTACGCACGCAAGGCCGGCATGCCCGACGTGTTCGCCCACGGCATGTTGTCGATGGCCTACCTCGGTCGCCTGCTGACCCAATGGGTCGATCAGCGCCAGTTGCGCGAGTTCGGCGTGCGCTTTCTCGGTATCACCCACCTGGGCCACCAGATCACCTGCACCGGTGCTGTAGTCGAGCGTTTTGAAGTAGACGGCGAGCAACGCATCAAGGTCGAAGTGCGCACCACCAATCAATACGGCGCCACCAAGATTATTGGTGACGCTGTGATCGCTCTGTAAACAAACCCAAGAATTGAGGAGCAACACCCCATGGCAAAACTCGACGGCAAAATCGCACTGGTCACCGGTTCCGGTCGTGGCATCGGCCAGCAAATCGCCCTGAAACTGGCAAGCGAAGGCGCGCGCATCGTGATCAACGACCTCGACGCCGATCCGGCCCACGAGACCGCTGAGATGATCCGCAAAATGGGTGGCGAAGCCGCTGTCTGCCACGGCAACGTCAGCGCCCCGGATTTCGCCGAGCGCTACATCAAGACCGCGATGGACAACTTCAATGGCATCGACATCATCGTCAACAACGCCGGCTACACCTGGGACGACGTGATCCAGAAGATGAGTGACGAGCAGTGGTACGCCATTCTCGACTGCCACATGACCGCGCCATTCCGCATCCTGCGTGCCGCCTACCCGATCATCAAGGCACAAGCACAGGCAGACGCCGCCGCCGAACGTGAAGTGTTCCGCAAAGTGGTGAACATCTCGTCGGTGTCGGCGCTCAACGGCAACGCCGGGCAGATGAACTATTCCTCGGCCAAGGCCGGTGTGCTCGGCATGACCCGTGCCCTGGCACGCGAATGGGGCCGCTTCAAGGTCAACGTCAACGCCGTGGCCTTCGGTTTCATCGAAACCCGCATGACCAGCGCCGACGCCCATGCCGGCGCGACCGTGAACATCGAAGGCCGCGACATCCGCGTCGGCATCAGCCCGGAAGCGGCCAAGTCGTTCGCCCAGCGCAACCCGTTGGGTCGCCCCGGCACCACCAAGGAAGCGGCCGACGCCGTGTACCTGTTCTGCTCTCCGGAGTCGAACTACATCACGGCGCAGACCATCGCCGTCGCCGGCAATCTGCAATAACCCATAAGCAACAAACACTGTGGCGAGGGAGCTTGCTCCCGCTGGGCTGCGAAGCGGCCCCCGACAATCTGTCAGTTGCTGCGCATTGACAGGGAGACGACTGCTTCGCAGCCGAGCGGGAGCAAGCTCCCTCGCCACAACAGCTCCCTTGCCACCACTCTGCATGAGCTTGATGACCGCAGGATCACCCCATGAACATGACTGAAAGCACCCTGCGCCGTGCCGCACCGATGGAGGCACGTTGATGAGCGACCTCATGCAACCGTTTTCCATGGCCGGAAAAACCGTACTCGTGGCCGATGCCACCACTCGTTTGGGCGCGCATTTCGCCCGGTTGATCAGTCTTGCCGGTGCCCGTGTGGCCATTGGCGCACAGCACCCTTCGCAGCTGGAACAATTGACGGCGGACCTGCGCTGGGAAGGCGGCGAAGTGTTGACCGTCAGCCTCGACAGCGCCCGTCGTCCCAGTATCGAGGCGGCGCTGGCGGCGGTTGAAGAGCGCTTCGGCAGCGTCGATGTGCTGATCAACAACAGCGCCGAGCGTGAACACATTGCGCTGAACAACCACATCGTTCACTGCACCAGCTTGCACATGATCAAAGCCGAACGTGGCGGCAGCATCGTCAACATCGACCCACCGCCGCGTCTGATTTCCGAGCCCAACCCGTGCCTGCGGGCCAACAGCAGCCTGATCCGCATGAGCCGCGCCATGGCCCAATCGCTGACGCCGCACCGGATTCGCGTCAATGTGATCGCTGCCGGTCGAGGCCAGGACGCTGTCCTGCAAGAGCTCAACGGTCCTTTGTTGCTGTTGGCGAGCGGCGCGGGCGCCAGCGTGACCGGAGCGGTATTGCACATCGACAATCACGCTACCTGATTCGGGTGGCGCGTTGTCGCTGGCGGGCCTTGAACATCGGGACCGGTCGCCCTGCGCGACGCCCGTCAACAAGGAGCCAGTCAGATGACTCGCATAACAAAGTGGCTGCCGAAACTCGCCTTCATGGCGACAACGGTCATGGCTATGGCGGCGAACGCCGCTGACAAACCCAACATTCTGGTGATCTTCGGCGACGATATCGGCCAGACCAACATCAGCGCCTATTCCATGGGCGTGGTCGGCTACAAGACGCCGAACATCGACCGCATCGCCAAAGAAGGCATGATGTTCACCGACTACTACGCGGAGAACAGCTGCACTGCCGGGCGCTCGTCGTTCATCACCGGCCAGTCGCCGCTGCGCACCGGCCTGACCAAGGTCGGCGTACCGG
Source organism: Pseudomonas sp. MAG733B (assembly GCF_036884845.1). NCBI lineage: Bacteria > Pseudomonadati > Pseudomonadota > Gammaproteobacteria > Pseudomonadales > Pseudomonadaceae > Pseudomonas > Pseudomonas sp. MAG733B. The sequence continues at coordinate 3,099,324 of NZ_CP145732.1, read as the reverse complement.
GTGCGCCGATCGGTATCCAGAAGCGTGACATCACCATCGCCCAGGCGCTCAAGTCCCAGGGTTATGCCACCGGCCAATTCGGTAAGAACCACCTCGGCGACAAGGATGAATTCCTGCCGACCAACCACGGTTTCGACGAGTTCTTCGGCAACCTCTATCACCTCAACGCCGAAGAAGAACCCGAACGCCCGTACTGGCCCAAGGATGACCCGGACTTCGTCAAAACCCGCACACCCCGTGGCGTGATCCACAGCTACGCCGACGGCAAGATCGAAGACACCGGCGCCCTGACCAGCAAGCGCATGGAAACCATCGACGACGAAACCACCGCCGCTACGCAAACCTTCATCGAGAAACAGGCCAAGGCGGACAAGCCGTTCTTCGTCTGGATGAACACCACGCGCATGCACGTCTTCACCCACGTGCGCGAGTCGATGAAGGGCCAAAGCGGCATGCCCGGCAACGAGTACGCCGACGGCATGCTTGAGCACGACGGCGACGTCGGTAAACTGCTGAAGACCCTCGACGACCTGAAAATCGCCGACAACACCATCGTCGTCTACACCACCGACAACGGCCCGAACCAGTTCTCCTGGCCGGATGCGGCAACCACGCCGTTCCGCAACGAGAAGAACTCCAACTGGGAAGGCGCCTACCGCGTACCGGCCATCGTGCGCTGGCCGGGCAAGATCAAGGCCGGTGAAGTCTCCAACGAGATGTTCTCGGGCATGGACTGGTTCCCGACGCTGCTCGCGGCGGCGGGTGAAACCGATGTGAAAAACAAACTGCTCAAGGGCTGGGCTCCGACTACCGGCGCCAGCAGTTTCAAAGTGCACCTGGACGGCTACAACCAGTTGCCGTACCTGACCGGTCAGCAGCCCAAGGGGGAGCGCAAGGAGTTCTACTACTTCAACGACGACGGCGTGCTGGTTTCCATGCGTTACGACAATTGGAAAGTGGTCTTCGCCGAACAGCGTGAACCCGGTGGTTTCGCCGTGTGGAGCAGCCCGTTCGTGCCGTTGCGCGTGCCGAAACTGTTCAACCTGCGGATGGACCCGTATGAACGGGCCGACATGGTTTCTGACCAGTATTACGACTGGACCGTGAAGAACTCCTACCTGCTGGCAGCCGGTGTGGCCAAGGCTGCGCGCTTCCTGCAATCCTTCGTCGAATACCCGCCCAGCCAGAAACCGGCGAGTTTCAGCATCGATCAGATCCGTGCGACGGTGGACGCGAAAATCCAGGAGAAGATCAACAACCCGTCGAAGCCGTGACTAGACGCTTGAAAAAAAACGGCTAAGGTCGTGGCTGACGTTCCTCAAATTTGTGGAGTTTGCACCGTGACCGAAGATACAAAAACCAAAGGACCGGCTTCGTACTTCCCTTCCATCGAAAAGAAGTACGGGCAACCTATCAACCACTGGCTCGATCTGCTCAAAACAGCCAGTGACAAGAAGCACATGGAAATGGTGGCCTGGCTCAAGACCGAACACGGTATGGGTCATGGCCATGCCAACGCTTTGGTTGCCTACCATTTGGCCGCCAGCAAAAGCGCTTGACCCTCCAGCGTCACTGACGATGGCGTCGGCCAAAACCGGCGCCTTCGTTCAACCCTCCTTTTTTCCCGTCAACTCAGCAGCCGTTTCAATCAGCAACTGTCGCAACCACTGGTGGGCCGGATCGTTGCGATAACGAACGTGCCAGGCGATTTCCACCGGGAAGGTACCCAGGTCCACAGGCGATTCCACCACCTTGAATCGCGGGTCCTGGGCAATCTGGTTGCAGATGAGTCGAGGCAGCGTCGCGCAATAATCGGTGACGGCGATGATCTCCGGCACCGCCAGGAAATGCGTGACTGAAATGGCCAGCTCGCGGCGCAAACCCTGACGTTCCAGCACCTGGAACAGTCCGACTTTCATTCGCCCCGGCGGCAGCACGTTGACATGCCGCAACTGCTCGTATTGCTCGCGCGACATCGTGTCTTCGATATCGGGATGGTCGGCACGCACGACGCACGCCAGGCCATCGTCCATCAAATGCTGAATGATCAAATTGTCCGGCGGATCGATGATGCGTCCGAGCGCCATGTCCGTCGTGCCTGAAATCACCCCGGTTTCGGTCAGGTCATTGCCGAATGGCGTGAGCGACACTTTGACCCCGGGTGCCTGCAATCGCAGCTGGGCGATGATGCTCGGCATCAGCACGATCTCGACGAAGCTGTTCGGCGCAATGTTGAACTGCCGGTTTGAAGTCGCCGGATCAAATTGCTGCCTCCCGATGATCACTTCATCCAGCCGGGCCAGGGTCTCGGCGATGACCGGCGCGATCTCTTCGGCGAACTGCGTGGGTTTGATGCCGTAGCGCTCACGGATGAACAGCGGATCCTTGAGCGTGTCGCGCAGCCGGTTCAGCCCGTTGGACAACGCCGGCTGGGTGATGCCCAGGCGCGCGGCGGCCCGGGTAACGCTGCGCTCCTCCATGAGCGCCATGAAAACCGGCAGGAGATTGAGGTCGTATCGCATGACTCATAATGCTCTGTGAATATCTAGAATCAGATAAGTAAATTTCTCGAATATCTGGGCGTGAAGCAAAGTTAGCCCATCCAAAGGGATCCGCCAAATCCAACGGAATGCTCGCTCACGGCATCCAGTTCATTCGAGGACTTTTACATGACAAATTCACCGAGCAAGCTCGCTCGCTCCCTGGCGCTGTTTGCGCTGGCACTCGGCAGTTTCTGCATCGGCACGTCCGAATTTGCCAGCATGGGCATCATTCAGCTGGTCTCTGCCAGTCTGGGCATTGATGTACCGCAGGCCTCGAACGCGGTGACCGCTTACGCAGTGGGAGTCGTCATCGGCGCGCCAGCGGTGACGCTTGCAGCGGCCCGGCTCAATCGGCGGACATTGCTGCTAGCACTGATGGCGCTGTTTGTCGTCGGCAATGTGCTTTCGGCGGTCGCCACCGATTTGAACCTGCTGATGGCCGCCCGCTTCCTGAGTGGCCTGCCCCAAGGCGCCTATTTCGGTGCGGGCGCCATGGTCGCGTCCTACATCATGGGGCCGGGTCAGGAAGGCCGCGCCTTCGCCATCGTCATGACCGGCCTGACCGTCGCAACGATCATCGGCTCGCCGCTGGCAACGTTCCTCGGTCAAAACCTGGGATGGCGTGAAACCTATCTCGCGGTGGCTGTTCTTTCCGGCCTGGCACTGCTTGCGATCCGCCAGTGGCTGCCACGTACCGAGGCGTTGAACGGCGCTCCGATCACCCAGGAACTGTCGGCGCTGCGCAGCGGGCAAGTCTGGGGCGTCATGGCGGTTGCGACCACCGGGATTGCCAGCCTGTTTGCGATCTACACCTTCGTCGGCCCCATCGTGACCGACGCGGCAAAACTGGCACCGGCCATGATCCCGGTCGCCCTCGCCCTCTTCGGCATCGGCATGACCGTGGGCAACTCGGTTGGCGGCAGCCTGGCCGACCGTTACCCGATGCGCGGCATCGTGCTCGGTTTTGGTATAGCGCTCGGCGTGCTGCTGATCATCGCTACCGGCGGGCAAGAACCCTGGATTCTGTTCCCCGCGCTGTTTGTCCTCGGTGCCGGTTTGATGGCCGCCATCCCGACCATGCAAGTGCGCCTGACCCGCTTTGCGCCGCAAGCACCTTCCCTCGTGGGCGCCATGACTTTGGCCGCGTGCAACCTGGGTAACGCCATCGGCGCCTGGGGCGGTGGCTACACGATTGATGCCGGCTACGGCCTGCTCTCTGTGGCCTGGGCCGGTTTTGCCCTGACCCTGGCCGGTTTGGCGATCTTTGCCCTGACCCTGATCAACACCCGTCAATCCACCCGCGCGGTCAATCTGCCGCAAATCGCCTGAGACGAAGGTCTCCGATCTTCGAGGAGTTAAACCATGAGCATCAAACACGTACTGTTCATCCTGACCAACACTGCCGAAATCGGTCCGAACCAGCGTCGCACCGGCTACTTCTTCCCTGAAGTCGCCCACCCGTACGAGGTGTTCGCCGAAGCGGGCGTGGCGGTCGAATACGCCTCGCCACTGGGCGGCACGCCACCAGAAGACGGCTACGACGAAAGCGATCCTGCGCAGCTCGCGTTCCGCAACAGCTTGGCAATCCGCCGCATGGCCAACAGCCGCAAACTGTCGGAAGTGGATGTCCTCGATTACGACGCGATCTTCTTCCCCGGTGGCCTCGGCCCGATGGTGGATATCGCCACCGACCCGGACGTGAAGCGCGCCGTCGAGCGCGCCTGGAATGGCGGCAAGCTCGTCGCCGCCGTCTGCCATGGCCCGGCCGCATTCCTTGGCGTCAAGCTGGAAGACGGCACCCCACTGGTTCGCGGTCGCAAGCTGACTTCCTTCTCCAACGATGAAGAATCCGGCTACGCCCAGGCTGACGTGCCGTTCCTGCTTGAAGATGCGCTGCGCGCCGACGGTGCCGAGTTTTCCTCGGCAGAGGTCTGGCAGGAAAAGGTCGTGGTCGACGGCCGCCTGCTGACCGGCCAGAACCCGGCATCGGGTGGCCCTTTGGCAAAAGCTATCATCGAAGCGCTGCGCTAAGCCTCGCAGGCAAACACGCTGGGCATGCCAGTGCGGCGCCCAGCGTCCCGAGGTTCGTTTTCAATTCACTGAGGAATTCATCATGTCCGCCTACGTCATTTTCATCCGCGAACGCACCACCGACGCCGAACAAATGCAACAGTACGCACAGAAGGCTCCCCTCGCCCGCACCGGCCACGACATCACCCGCCTCGCCTTTTATGGCCAGCTCGAAGTGCTGGAAGGCCCACCAGCGGAAGGCGTCGCCATCCTGCGTTTTCCCGACATGGCCGCCGCCCGCGCGTGGTACGACAGCCCTGCGTATCAGGAGGCGCGTCAGCACCGATTCAATGGCGCGGAGTATCGAATGCTGCTGGTTGAAGGCAGTGATGTTTCACCGGCTTAACGGTTGAGCATTTAATTGTTCGATAGCAGCCTTTGTGACCGTTCTCTTTCCGCCAGAAGACGATATTTGAGCTATACCCGCTAATCTCCCTTTGCAGTTCTTCAACAGGAGTTTGGCAATGAAGCTCAAAAACTCACTTACCGTTCTATTGGTCACCGCTAGTCTGTTCGGGTGCGCCACATCATCAAACAAAAGTGTGTCGGTGAAACTGGACGCCACCCGGCAGAACAGCGGTCATATCGGCAATGTGGCGTTGTCCGACTGGGGCAAACAAACCGGGCTCAGCTTCTTCGTCAGCGGCGTTCCCAACGGCGTCGTACTGCCCTTGCGCCTCTACTCTTTCATCTACAAAGGCAGCTGCGCTCAACCCGGCCCCGTGGCGTATGAGATGAATGACAAGGTCAACACCGAGCGCCAACCCGTAGGCGGCTGGACCTTTTCAAGAAGCGTACCGGTGCCCTTGTCTGAACTGCTTGCCAGTGATCACGCCATCGTCGTGCGAACGGCAGCCACCGATGGCAACGTTGATATTTTCTGTGGCGATATCAACCAAAAGGCTCAATGAAACAACTTTAGGCATGGCCCGATATAAACGACGAGTGACACAGAAATACATCGCCAACAGCAAACGGAACGAAAACTGCGTACTAGTCTTTCACGGGCGCTGTGAATGGTAATGGGGATAAGCCCCGTGCTTATTCAGGCTAAAAGTTTGGGGGGTTACTCACAAAGATCCTTGTATTGCCTTCGATGGTTGAGCGGCCCGCAACAAGGATCGGAACTTGAGAAAGGAAACCCGAATGAAAAAGTTCTCGCACCGCTCCAGGTTTTACCTTGCATGTTCACTGCTCATGGCAATGAACACAGGTCACGCTGCACAGACAGAAAAAACCAACATCCTGTTCATCGTATCCGACGATACCGGCTACGGTGACCTCGGGCCCTATGGCGGCGGTGTCGGTCGCGGCATGCCGACGCCCAGCATCGACCAGCTGGCGCAGGAAGGCACCACCTTCTTTTCGTTTTATGCCCAGCCAAGTTGCACCCCGGGCCGGGCGGCCATGCAGACCGGGCGCATCCCCAACCGTAGTGGCATGACCACCGTAGCCTTCCAGGGTCAGGGCGGTGGTTTGCCTGCGGCTGAATGGACACTGGCCTCGGTGTTGAAAACCGGTGGCTATGAGACCTATTTCACCGGCAAATGGCATTTGGGCGAAGCCGACTACGCCCTGCCCAATGCCCAGGGTTACGACGTGATGAAATACGTCGGCCTGTATCACCTCAATGCCTACACCTACGCCGACCCTACCTGGTTCCCGGACATGGATGAAGAAACCCGCGCCATGTTTGCCAAAGTGACCAAGGGCGCGCTTTCCGCCAAGGCCGGTGAAAAGCCGGTGGAGGAATTCAAGATCAATGGACAGTACGTCGACACGCCTGTGGTGGACGGCAAACCCGGTGTCGTCGGTATTCCGTTCTTTGACAACTACGTGGAAAAAGCCGCGCTGGAATTTCTCGACACGGCGGCAAAGTCCGACAAACCTTTCTTCATCAACGTCAACTTCATGAAAGTGCACCAACCAAACTTGCCGGCACCGGAGTTCGTGCACAAGTCGATCTCCAAGACCAAGTACGCCGACTCGGTGGTGGAACTCGACACGCATATCGGGCGCATCATGGACAAGTTAAGGGCGCTGGGGCTGGATAAGAACACCCTGGTGGTTTACACCACCGATAACGGCGCCTGGCAGGATGTTTATCCGGATGCCGGCTACACGCCTTTCCGTGGCACCAAAGGCACGGTGCGCGAGGGCGGCAACCGGGTGCCGGCAATCATGGTCTGGCCAGGAAAAATCAAGGCCGATGCAAAAAACCACGACATTCTCGGTGGCCTGGACTTGATGGCGACCTTTGCATCCGTGGCTGGAGTGAAGTTGCCGGAAAAAGACCGCGAAGGCCAGCCGATCATGTTTGACAGCTACGACATGACCCCTGTGCTGTTGGGTACCGGACCTGACCCACGCAAAGAATGGTTCTACTTCACCGAGAACGAACTGTCGCCCGGTGCCGCCCGTGTCGGTCACTACAAGGCGGTGTTCAACCTGCGTGGTGACAACGGAGCCCCGACGGGTGGCCTGGCGGTCGATTCCAACCTGGGCTGGAAAGGCGCGAGCAAGTATGTGGCGATCGTTCCACAAGTCTTTGACCTGCTGCAGGATCCCCAGGAACGCTATGACGTCTTCATGAACAACTACACCGAGCACACCTGGACAATGGTGCCCATCAGCATCGCGATCACCAACCTGATGAAAACCTATGTCAAATACCCTCCACGCAAAATGCAAAGCATGGGTTACGACGGTCCGGTCGAACTCTCCAAGTACCAGAAATTCCAGTCAATACGCGAAGACCTGCAGAAGGAAGGCGTGAACCTGGCAATACCTAACTAGCCGTCTGGCGGCAGCCTCATTCGGGGCTGCCGCTGTTCAGGTCAGATCCGTGGTGGCGGGATCAATGATCTTCAGCCAGGGCCAGCGTGCCTGATAACTCCTGGCCTTCTGTTCGAACAATTCCGGTTTGGGATTTTTCGGATTGATCCGAAGCAGCCCTTGCTCGGTGTCGGTCAAGCCGTTGGGGGCATAGACTTCGCCGGTTTCAATATCCAGGCCGATGCACGTACCGGCAATCAGGTAGCGATCGATCTCGTCTCTGGACGACTGAAGCTGCGGATAATCCCCGCCGAAACGTTGGTGATACCAAAGGTGAACGCGGGCCTGATTCTTGATTTCGACGTTTACGTCCAGGTCGCGAAACAGCTGCGCCGCTGACTGGATTACCTCGTTCTCGGCCTCCCAGGACAGGTCTTCATCGAAGTAAAACACGTCGTAATCCTTCACGCCCCACGCGGGCGGCAACTGCGCCTGCTGATTCCACACAGCCTGAAACAGGCACCCGGCGGTCAGCATGCACTGGCTCAACCCGAGCGCCGGCAAGCGTGCGCTGATTTCTGCGTTGACTGGATTGGCCATGGCGATCCTGACCAGGTTTTCGACGGTCAATGTCATCTTCGATACCTCGCTCCCTGTGGTCGCCCATCGTAAACATCTGCGCCATCAGCGGCTACGCTGAGACAAAAAACTGCGCATCAGCCGGGAGAAAAACTCATGAAGATTGTGGTGACCAGCGTGATGGTCGACGACCAGGACAAGGCCTTGGCCTTCTACCGCGACGTGTTGGGTTTTGAACTGAAACATGACATCCCGATGGGCCAGTTCCGCTGGCTGACCCTCACCTCGCCGGGCGATCCCGATGGCGTCGAATTGCTGCTGGAGCCTGACGCCCACCCGGCGGCCAAACCCTTCAAGTCGGCGGTGAAGCAGGACGGGATTCCCTACACCTCATTCGGTGTCGACGATGTGCAGGCCGAGTACACACGGCTTTGCGCCGAAGGCGTGCGCTTCACCCAACCGCCGACGGCGATGGGGCCGGTGACCACGGCGGTGTTCGATGACACGTGCGGCAATCTGATTCAGATTGCGCAGAGGCACTGAAACATCGACACCAGTTACCTCACACCGGCGAAATCGTCGCCAGCACGCCAATCAGAATCGTCACCACCAAAAAACCACCGAGGAAAATCGCCATCTTGCCCATAAGGCCCCCTACGTCATGAATGTGCGGTGCAACCGCTGCTGTTGCGGCGGAAAGTGTTGTTATTGTGGGGTTACAGCTGATTGCATTACAGAGGCAGAAAGCATCAAAAAATACGGATCAGATGATGATTACTGTAGGAGCGAGCCTGCTCGCGATGGACGTGAACGATGACGCGCGCTCCCTGAAGAAACGCGGCGCGCTGAAGACCATCGCGAGCAAGCTCGCTCCTACAAAAAGCGTTTTCGCTTATTCCTGCGGATCAAGGTGATCCAGCACCCGGTTCACCGACAACTCTGCAAGTGAAATCATCTGCTGGATTCCCAAGGCTAAATTGCATTTGGGACCGTCGAGGATAAACGCCAACTCACTGGCCATGACACTGGCCGAGGCAAGGGTTTCACAGGCGTGAACCAGGAGGGTTTCGTTGTTGACGTTGGGGGCGATGGTGAAGATGGGGTTGGGACGGCGACCGCGGGGTGACGACTCGGGATCGGTGTCTATCTGGCTATCCGTATCGGGAGGATTCGGAGTGGGTTTGAACATTGTGAAGCTCCTATGAAGTGAGCACCTCCCCATTTGCTACCACGCAAGATAGGGAGACGGCTGTACACAGGGTGGTAGACCGGTCATAGAAACCCGGCAGGCCGAAGCCTCCCATGCACAGCCGCCACAAAGCAGCCAGCACAAAAAAACGCCCTGAGGCGTTCTGGGTCTATGAAGAATCCGGGCTACCACACCCGTTCGCTGAATTGGCAGCGACGTGGGGAAGGTTAGCGAGCTGACCATTGAAGTGCAAGTCTTAATAGACATGGGGAAATTCTGAAGCATTCGGAGGAGACAAACAATTAACTTCCTATAAACTACAAACTTATATCGAGAAGTAGATTAGACACATCTATACCTCTCTGCTAACCTCACACCTAACGATGCGTCCTCATCAAGACTTTTATCGAACTCAAAAGTTATTCCCAGCAAACGCTCAACCCATAAAAAACAAAGCAACCACGACAAACCTCACTGATAGCCAGCGTGGCATTACAATGACAAAAAACTCAACTTCGGTTTATTTGAAAGGTCACAATAGACTGGGCGATGTAATTGCCGCCATTCAAGTAATGGGAAAGTACGGTTATTATAAACTCGATTTTGAAACCTGGGCGACTCGCATTAGTGGTGACAAGACTAAATCCGACCACTGGAAAACTATATTCTCAGAGCACCCTGAGTTTTTTCGGTTTGACACTGAAGGCAAAAAAGCTTCGTTAGTCTGGCGTAGAAGCTATAGGAGACGGTATGCAGTCGATGAGCAGCGAGAACTTACATTCTCCGAATATAACAATCTGAGCGAATTAGAAAAATCTCCTATTTCCAGGGCACCGCTCACCAGCGAAGAAATTTCGGTCCTGATTAGTACAGCTATAAGCTTGCACGAAAGAGCAATCCAGCAAAATCAAGAAACACGCTGGCTCTCATCGCCCTTATTTAACCTCTTTGGAGTCGCTTTTGGAGCACTACTGGGATGGTTAATAAAATAACAACCACAGAACCTCTTTATTTGCGCATTCATCAAAGCTTCCTTACATCACTCAATTGTATTTGTTTTGTACCCACTGAGTGATCCACGCAGCCTATAAACTCGTCATTTTATAGTTAAGCTCTTAGAATAATCCGGAGCCAAAGGCCGTGTATAGAGTCAAAAAATAGATACATCCTCATGTGGGTACTTCGTTGTCACCTTTCAAAAGCACCCAATCCATAGTGGCATATCCACCCATAACCAAAAGCCCGCTGACCGTTACCGGTTCGGCGGGCTTTCTTTTCTGCGGATCAGCTAATCCAAGCGCCTCACCTCAACGGTGAAGCAACTCGATCACAACGCCATATCAGCCGCAGCATTCTCTTTCGGTGCCTTAGGCGCTTCAGCCGGCGCAGTCACCGGAGCAGCTACCTGCCCGATCACCGGTGGCGGAGTCAGTTCCAGCACCTTGGCGGTGTAGGCCCACTCCTGCGCAACCTTTTCAGGATTGCCGTTCAGCTGAGTGCCGTAGCTCGGCACGATCTGGTGCAGCTTCTCTTGCCACGCCGGGGTCGCGACCTTGTCCTTGAAGACTTTCTGCAGCACGGTCAGCATGATCGGTGCGGCAGTCGAAGCGCCTGGGGAAGCGCCCAGCAGGCCGGCGATGGTGCCGTCTTGCGAAGCAACGATTTCGGTGCCCAGTTTCAGCACGCCACCGGCAGCTTCATCACGCTTGATGATCTGCACGCGCTGGCCCGCTTGCCACAGGCGCCAGTCTTCGGCTTTGGCGTTCGGGAAGTATTCTTTCAGGGCGTTGAGGCGGTCTTCGTCAGACAGCATCAGTTGACCGGCAAGGTACTCGACCAGCGGGTATTCCTTGATGCCGACTTTGGTCATCGGCCACACGTTGTGCGTGGTCGTGGTGGTCAGCAGGTCCAGGTACGAACCTTCTTTCAGGAACTTGGTGCTGAAGGTTGCGAATGGGCCAAACAGGATCACGCGCTTGCCATCCAGCACGCGGGTGTCCAGGTGCGGAACCGACATCGGCGGTGCGCCAACGGAGGCTTTGCCGTAAGCCTTGGCCAGGTGTTGCTCGGCGATGGTCGGGTTTTCGGTCACGAGGAACGAGCCGCCTACCGGGAAGCCTGCATATTCCTTGGCTTCAGGAATGCCGGACTTCTGCAGCAAGTGCAATGCACCGCCGCCGGCGCCGATGAACACGAACTTGGCGTCGGTTTCGGACTTGGTGCCGTCTTTCAGGTTTTTGTAGCTGACGCGCCAGGTGCCGTCGTCGTTCTTGGTGATGTCCTGCACTTCGCTGGACAGCTTCAAGTCGAATTTCGGTGTGGTTTGCAGATGGGCAACGAACTGGCGGGTGATTTCGCCGAAGTTCACGTCGGTGCCGATCGGGCTCCAGGTGGCCGCGATTTTCTGGTTCGGGTCACGCCCTTCCATCATCAGCGGGACCCACTTTTTGATCACTGCCGGGTCTTCGGAATACTGCATGCCGGCAAACAGCGGGCTCGCTTGCAGGGCTTCGTAGCGCTTTTTCAGGAACTTGATGTTGTCGTCGCCCCACACAAAGCTCATGTGCGGCGTGGAGTTGATGAACGAACGCGGGTTTTTCAACACGCCTTGCTGAACCTGCCAGGCCCAGAACTGACGGGAGATCTGGAACGCTTCGTTGATTTCAACGGCTTTCGGGATCGAAACGTTGCCTTTGTCGTCTTCCGGCGTGTAGTTCAGCTCGGCCAGGGCGGAGTGGCCGGTACCGGCGTTGTTCCAGCCGTTGGAGCTTTCCAGGGCTACGCCGTCGAGACGCTCGATCATTTCCATCGAAGTGCCGGGTTCCAGCTCATTGAGCCACACACCCAGGGTCGCGCTCATGATGCCGCCACCAATCAGCAGTACATCGACTTTTTTGGCCTCTTCGGCCTGGGCCGTCGTCATCCCCAACGACAACGCCAACCCCAGCAGGGCCGTGTTCACTTTTTTAAACATCTGTAGCACCTATGATAAAACGCCATCCGCCCTTCCATTCTTACGCACGCAGCCCCGTGTTTCACGGTAGATCACGGGCTCTGGCACCTTCGAATCGCAGGCTGGGCACACAAGGCCGATTGAATGCATCGACCCTCGTTATATGTCCCTACTGAACTGACTTCTTATCTTTTTTGGCTTCAGCTACTTGAGCGACAGTGATTCTGTTCGCCCGTCTCAAGGACAGGAAAACTGAATAGGTCAAACCAAGTTGGCGTAAAGAATATCACGTCACGACAAACCCGCGCGTCTGTTCCCGACTGGTTAGTCCGGATACACGCTGCCGGGCCTCTATACTGATGCTGTTTGCCTCAATGGGTGCATCGTCATGAGCGATAACGACTATCTGCGCAAGTACTCCTCCCAAGTGATCGACGGCGTCGAAGCCGCGCCCGCCCGGGCCATGTTGCGAGCGGTGGGTTTTACCGACGAAGACTTCCTGAAACCGCAGATCGGCATCGCGTCGACCTGGGCCATGGTCACGCCCTGCAACATGCACATCGACAAGCTCGCGATCGAAGCCGAGAAAGGCGCAAATGCTGCCGGCGCCAAAGGCGTGATCTTCAACACCATCACCATTTCCGACGGCATCGCCAACGGCACCGAAGGCATGAAATATTCGCTGGTGTCCCGCGAGGTAATCGCCGACTCCATCGAGGTGGTGACCGGTTGCGAAGGCTTCGACGGGCTGGTGACTGTGGGCGGTTGTGACAAGAACATGCCGGGGTGCCTGATCGGCATGGCGCGGCTGAATCGGCCGTCGATCTTCGTCTATGGCGGCACCATCCGCCCCGGCGCCGGCCACACCGACATCATTTCCGTGTTCGAAGCCGTGGGCCAGCATGCGCGCGGTGACATCAGCGAAATCCAGGTCAAGCAGATCGAGGAAGTGGCGATCCCCGGTCCCGGTTCCTGCGGCGGCATGTACACCGCCAACACCATGGCTTCGGCCATCGAAGCGTTGGGCATGAGCCTGCCGGGTTCCAGCTCCCAGGACGCCGTCGGCAGCGACAAGGCCTCGGACAGTTTCCGCGCCGGCCAGCAGGTCATGGAGCTGCTCAAGCTCGACCTGAAACCACGCGACATCATGACCCGCAAGGCCTTCGAAAACGCGATTCGCGTGGTGATCGCCCTCGCCGGCTCGACCAATGCCGTGCTGCACCTGTTGGCCATGGCCCACGCGGTGGATGTCGAGCTGACCCTGGATGACTTCGTCGAACTGGGCAAGATTTCCCCGGTGGTCGCCGACCTGCGGCCCAGCGGCAAATACATGATGAGCGAGCTGGTGGCCATCGGCGGCATTCAGCCGTTGATGAAGCGCATGCTGGCGGCCGGCATGTTGCATGGCGACGCCATGACCGTCACCGGCAAGACACTGGCCGAAAACCTGGAAAACGTGCCTGACTACCCCGATGGCCAGGACGTGATCCTGCCCTTCGACCGGCCGATCAAAAAGGATTCGCACCTTGTCATCCTGCGCGGCAACCTCTCGCCCACCGGCGCGGTGGCCAAGATCACCGGCAAGGAAGGTTTGCGCTTTGAAGGCTCGGCCCGGGTTTATCACGGTGAGGAAGGCGCGCTGGCCGGGATTCTCAACGGCGAAGTAAAACCCGGCGAAGTGATCGTGATTCGCTACGAAGGACCCAAGGGCGGGCCGGGCATGCGCGAAATGCTTTCGCCGACTTCGGCGGTGATGGGCAAGGGCTTGGGCAAGGATGTGGCGCTGATTACCGACGGGCGTTTTTCCGGCGGTTCACACGGTTTCGTGGTGGGCCATATCACGCCGGAAGCCTTTGATGGCGGGCCGATTGCGCTAATCGAGAACGGCGACAAAATCACCATCGATGCGGAAACCCGGCAGATCACGGTGGATGTGTCCGATGCTGAATTGGCCGAGCGCAAGACCCGCTGGGTGCGGCCGGAATCGAAGTACAAGCGTGGGGTGTTGGCCAAGTATGCGAAGACTGTTTCCAGTGCTTCGGAGGGGGCGGTGACGGATAAGTATCTTTAAAGTCAAAAGATCGCAGCCTTCGGCAGCTCCTATGTATGGACTCGCACCCACTGTCTACCCGCTTTTGAAAAACCGCTGCCCCGTTGCATCTATGTATTAGGCCTATTCGTGGAAGCCGTCTTCGGCTTCTGGCCAAAATTGGAAAAGCTCGTGGTATGCCGATTACAGTCAGGCCTCGAAGGCCAGTAGGAGCTTAGGCATCAATCCACGCCGGTCTTACCTGGGGTCAATTTTTTTCAGCAGAGGGTCAGACGGTTAGTACCTCGGTGGCAGAACTCTGTCGCTCAGTGGCCCATCGTCGCTGGCTGGCCATCACCCGCGTGGCGACGATAAGTCTGGTCATTCTGTAGAAGCACCCAGACGATTCGCAGGTTGCGGTTGGCTAGCCTGATCGCAGCCTCCTTACGGCCCAACCGGCTCATCCAGTGCAACAAGCGGCGGTCATCGGGTTGCTGGGAATCAGGTCGTAGTTGTTGCAGCACCGCATGGGCTCCCTGGATCATCAGGCTGCGTAAATAAGCATCACCTCGCTTGGTCATGCCCCCCAGCCGGACCGTCTCCCCGCTGCTGTGCTGGTCAGGCACCATGCCAAAGTACGCGGCAAACTTGCGGGCATTGGGAAATCGCTCAGGCTTGGTTTCCTTGGCCACCAGTGCCGTGGCAGTGATCGGGCCGATGCCGCGCACAGTCATTAGCCGCTTCGCCGTCATGTCGGTGTTGGCGGCCACTTCCAGGCGTCCCGTCAGTACGCTGATGCGCTCGCCCAAATGGCGCCACTCGGCCAACAGTTCGTCGATCAGTTCACGCAGCAGGCCCGGCACCGGTTGGGTGGCATCTTCCAGCACCCGCGGAATTTTCTGGCTGATCGCAACATCGCCCTGCGCCAAGGCTACGCCGTGCTCAAGCAGCAGGCCGCGCATCTGATTACTGAGGGCCGTGCGTCGACGCACATAGCCCTGGCGGGCGCGATGCAACGCCTGCATTGCCAGCGCCGTAACGCTTTTGACCGGTACTGCGCAGATTTTTTCATCGCGATTAGCCCGCAGAATCGCCAGCGCATCGTTGCGATCATTTTTAGGCCCGCTGCGATGTGTGGCCACCAAACCGGCTGGAAGAATCCGCACCGGATTGCCTTGGTCTTGCAGCTGCCGGGCCCAAGCCTGGGCACCCGGACCGGTCTCCATCAAAACCACGACATGCGGCGGCAACTGTCGGAGAAAATCATAAAACGCCTCGCGCGACTTGATCCGCTGCTCGTAGAACACCTGGCCGAGGATATCTTCACCGGCGACCTGAAAGACCTGTTTGGCCAGGTCGACCGCCAAGGTTGTGCAGGCCGACAAATCGGAAGAAGACACGGATTGATCAAACGAACTATGATTTTTCATGGACTCGCCCTCGCTGTCGTTGGCTGTTTAGACTGCCACCGTGGCGCATTGACGCCTCGGCTTGGGCGAGTCCATCCAATTACAGGGAAACGCATTCCAATGTAGGAGCACCGAAGGCTGCGATCTTTTCAGCCACACCTCAAAGCCTGAACCGATCCACCGACTGCGACAACTGCCCCGCCAGACTCGACAACTCATCCGTCGTCGAAGCCGTCTGCCCGATCACCTTGCTGTTGCCCTCGGACATGCCGGCAATCATCTCCACCTGATGGGCGATTTCGTTGCTGGCCAGGCTTTGCTCGCCGATGGTGCGGCTGATGTCGTTGACCAGTTGCGTGGTGTTGAGCGTGGCTTCGAGGATCTCGCGGATGGCGCGTTCGACGTCGGCGGTCACGGCCATGCCTTTATCGACCTGAGCCACGCCCTCCTCCATGCTGATCACCGCTTCGCGGGTGCTTTGCTGGATGCGCGCGACCATGGTGGCGATTTCCTGGGTCGAGGCGCTGGTGCGTCCGGCCAGGCTGCGGACTTCATCGGCGACCACGGCAAAACCACGGCCCTGCTCACCGGCGCGGGCCGCTTCGATGGCGGCGTTGAGCGCCAGCAGGTTGGTCTGATCGGCAATGCCCTTGATCACCTGGATGATGCTGAAAATCCCTTCGGATTCCTTGTCCAGCGTACGGATCACCTGTGCCGACTGCTGCGCCGAACGGGCGATGCCGTCCATGTCGTTGACCACTTGATGGATCACCCGCCCACCATCCTTAGCCAGCGCCTCGGCCTGATTGGCCATGTCCAGCGCGCGCTCGGCGTGCCGGGTGATTTCCTCGATGCTCGCGGTCATTTCGCTGGCGGCGGCGGCCATGGTGCTGGCGGCTGCGCTTTGTTGCTGGCTGCTGCCCGCGACCTCGTGACAGCCGCTGCTCAGTTGCGCGCTCATGCCGCTGACGCCATGGGCGTTGCTGCGCACCACTTCGATCATGCCGCGCAAATCACGCTGCATGGTGGCCAGACTGCGGATCAGCTGGCTGGCTTCGTCGTTGCGCTGCGTCTCGACAATCGGCTCGCTCAGGTTGCCATGGGCGATGCTGTCGGCGATGCGGCTGGCGGTCTGCAACGGGCCCATGATGCTGACGATTGCCGAACGACCCAACGCGAGCAGCAACAACAGACTGGCGATGAGCACACCGCCGACGGTGAAGTTGGCGTTGCTGATGGCCTGCGCCGTGCCTTGGCTGGTCTGTTGCGTGTTGCTCTCGATCAACTCGCTGAGGGCCGCCATCCGGTCTTCCAGTTGGCTGAACGCGCTGTTGAAGGCGCCCAGTTCCTTTTGCGCGGCATCGGGATTTTCCAGGGCCAGGCTGACGATGCGCTCGGCGGCACTGATGTAAGTGTCGAGGCTGGGCTTGATCTGGTTCAGCGCGGTTTTCAGGGCATCATCGACCGGCAGCTTGAGATTCTCCCCGAGCATCTCGCGAAAATGCGCGGTGTGTTCCTCCAGGGAACTGCGCACCTCAGCTTTGCTGCTGGTGCTTTTGTCCAACCCCACCAGCATCGCCGACAACACGTCGGCGCGCAGGGCGTCGTGCATCATGTCCGCTTCAAGGTGATTGCGCAGCGCGCTCATGCCGACGTCATTGTCCTGCACCGCTTGCGCCATCTGGCCATTACCCAGGTAACTGACCAGCCCCATGATCAAGGCAGTGAGCACGCCTGTGCCGATCAACAACAGTAAACGCAGTTTTATGGACACTCTGTGGTTCCTCTCTTCTTACGTTCGTCGGTCGACTAAAGTCTGATTGCTGAAAAGGTTATCGACTGATCCGCGTACTTATTGAAAGCCTGTGCCCATGTATTGCGATTTTTACGACCTGCGGTAGCTGCCGCCCGCCATCAATCCACTGCTCTGCGTCTTCCGTTACAGGAGAAATCTGCTAGGTTGTACGACAACCTACAACAACAAGGAAACACCCATGAAAAAAGTCAAAGTGCTGATTGGTTTTCTCTGCCTGTTCAGCGGTTACGTCGCCGCCGCCTCTTCTTCGCCTGACAAAGATGTTGCGCAAGCCGTCGATCACCTGACCGACGCCATGCTGCACAAGAACATCACGCAGCTTCAGACCTTGACCGCCGATAACCTGACCTACGGGCATTCCAGCGGCAAGATCCAGAACAAGAAGGAATTCATCGCCGACATCGAAACCGGCAAAAGCGCGTTCAAGACCCTTGAGATGCAGAACCAGACCATCACCGTTTCCGGCGATGTCGCGCTGGTCCGCCATCACTTCTCGGCTCAGGCGCTTAAGGGTACGGAAGTGGTTCCCACCGAGATCGAGAACTTCCAGATCTGGCAGAAACAGGATGGGAAATGGTTACTGGTAGGACGACAAGCCTTTAAATTCTGACCTTTGTGGCGAGGGAGCTTGCTCCCGCTGGGCAGCGAAGCGGCCCCAAAAAAAGGCCTGCTGCGCAGTCCAGCGGGAGCAAGCTCCCTCGCCACAGTTCACTCATCGCACTTGCAATTTTCGTCAGGCCGTACCGACTTCCACCCTGCCGTCATTCAACCGCACCGGCCAAACCCGCAACCGCTGCTGCGGGTACTCCAGGCAACTGCCGTCCTCCAGCCGAAAATGCTGTTTGTAGATCGGCGACGCCACCACCAAATCACCTTTGATATTGCCGACCAGGCCGCGGCCGATGACATTGGCCCCGGATTGCGGGTCGTGGTTGTCGATGGCGTACAGCGTCTTGCCCTGAACATTCGGCAGGTAGAACAGCGCCATCTGCGCGCCGTCCAGCCACACCACCACACCGGAATCGTTCACCAGATCCTGCTGGCTGCACACCGATTGCCAGACGTCGATATTTTCCAAAGGTGCAGCGCGTTGGGTATTGGACTGATTCATCAGACACTCTCCTCGGTGACAGGGATAAGGTTGAGTTCGGCGGCCATGATCGGACGTCGTTGCCCGCGTTCCTGGACAAAATGGATGTCCGGGTCCGGGCGTTTATCGTTGACGAAGGTGCGGAAGCGCTTGAGTTTTTCCGGGTCTTTGAGAGCGTTGGCCCACTCGCATTCGTAGCGGTTGACCACCAGTTGCATCTGCGATTCGAGTTCGGCACCCAGGCCCAGGCTGTCGTGAATGATCACGTCCTTGAGGTAGTCCAGGCCGCCTTCCAGGCTTTCGCGCCAGACCGAGGTGCGCTGCAACTTGTCGGCGGTGCGGATATAGAACATCAGGAAGCGGTCGATGTAGCGGATCAGCGTCGCGTCATCCAGATCGGTGGCGAACAGTTCGGCGTGGCGCGGGCGCATGCCGCCGTTGCCGGCGATGTACAGGTTCCAGCCCTTCTCGGTGGCGATCACGCCGACGTCTTTGCTTTGCGCTTCGGCGCATTCACGGGTGCAACCGGACACCGCGAACTTGAGCTTGTGCGGCGAGCGCAGGCCCTTGTAGCGGTCCTCGATGGTCAGGGCCATTTGCACGCTGTCCTGCACGCCATAACGGCACCAGGTGCTGCCGACGCAGGATTTCACCGTGCGGGTCGATTTGCCGTAGGCATGCCCGGTTTCGAAACCGGCCTCGATCAACTCGGCCCAGATGTCCGGCAACTCATGCAACTGCGCGCCGAACAGGTCGATGCGCTGGCCGCCGGTGATTTTGGTGTAGAGGTCGTATTTCTTCGCCACCACGCCGATGGCGATCAATTTGTCGGCGGTGATCTCGCCACCGGGAATGCGTGGCACCACCGAATAAGTGCCGTTTTTCTGCATGTTGGCCATGAACGTGTCGTTGGTGTCCTGCAACGGCACCAGCGACGGGTCCATGATCGGCTGGTTCCAGCACGACGCGAGGATCGAGCCCACCGCTGGTTTGCACACATCGCAACCGGTGTGGCCGCGACCATGTTTGGCCAGCAGTTCTTCGAAGGTGATCACCCCTTCCACTCGCACCAGCGCATACAGTTCCTGACGGGTGTAGGCGAAGTGTTCGCACAGGCTCTTGTCGACGCTGACCCCACGGGCAATCAACTCATGCTCAAAGACTTGCTTGAGCAACCCGGCGCAACCGCCGCAACCGGTGCAGGCCTTGGTCTGCGATTTGAGCAGGCCGAGGTCGGTGCAGCCGCCGTCGATGGCCGAGCAAATCGCGCCCTTGGTCACGTTGTGGCAGGAGCAGACCGTGGCGGTTTCCGGCAAGGCGCCAGGGCCGAGGGTCGGCGCGCCTTCGGATGACGGCAGGATCAGTGCGGCCGGTTCCGACGGCAAGGCAATCGCGTTCTGCATGTATTGCAGCAGCGTGTCGTAATAGCTGTTGTCGCCGATCAGCACCGCGCCGAGCACGTGCTTGCCGCTGGCGTCGACCACCAGACGCCGATAGCTGGCGGTGGTTTCGTCGATGAACTGATAGCTGCGCGCGCCCGGCGTGTTGGCGTGGGCATCGCCGATGGAGCCGACGTCGACACCCAGCAGCTTTAGCTTGGTCGACATGTCGGCGCCCTGGAACGGCTCGGCGGCGTCATCGCACAAACGTGCTGCGACACTGCGCGCCATTTGGTAACCCGGAGCGACCAGGCCGAACAGGCTGCCGTTCCACGAGGCGCATTCGCCGATGGCGTAGATGTTCGGGTCGCAGCTCAGGCAGGTGTCGTCGATCACCACGCCACCGCGCGGGCCGATCTCCAGCGCGCATTGTCGGCCCAGCGCGTCTTGCGCGCGGATACCGGCGGAAAACACGATCAGGTCGGTTTCGAGGAATTCGTCGTTGGCGAAATTCATCCGATAGCGGAATTGCTCACCGGCGCTGATCGATTGCGTAGCGCGGGACAGATGCACACCGACGCCCAACCGCTCGATCTGCGCCTTGAGCGCCAACCCACCGAGGTCATCGAGCTGCACCGGCATCAGACGCGGCGCGAATTCCACTACGTGCGCTTCAAGGCCCAGGCTTTTCAGGGCATTGGCCGCTTCGAGACCGAGCAGGCCACCGCCGACCACCACACCGCGCTTGGCATTGGCCGCTGCGCCACCGATCGCATCAAGGTCTTCGAGGGTGCGGTACACCAGCCGTGAATCGCCTTCGGCGCCTTCGATCGGCGGTACAAACGGGTAGGAACCGGTGGCCAGCACCAGTTTGTCGTAGGTGAAGCAACCTTGCGAGGTGATCACCTGGCGACGCTCGCGGTCAATCTCCAGCACCGGCACGCCGAGATGCAGCGTGACACCCGGCGTCTGGTACAGCGACGCGTCACTCAGTGCCAGCGACTCGGCATCGCGACCGGAAAAATACTCGGACAAATGCACACGGTCGTAAGCGCGCATCGGCTCTTCGCTGAAAACGTGCAACCGATAGCGGTCAAGGGCGCCGCGCTCGATCAACTGCTCGACACAATGATGCCCGACCATGCCATTGCCGATCACGATCAGCGTTTGATGCTTGTTCAATGTGGCTACATTGGAATTCATAAACGACCCTGCCCAAAGCCCATCACGGTTCAAAAAGCAAAAAAAAACGCCTGAAACCTTGCGGTTCCAGGCGTCTTTGCCTGTTCTTTTGCGGTGTTGAAACCAGACGGCCATGCCTGATCCACCGGTAGTGCCCACGACCTGTGCGGTTGATCGATCGTCGTTGACCGAGTGGGCGGTCCATCTTTTTCAGATGGCGCTGAGAGGGTGAATGCAGTGTTTGTGCCAGTCGAGCGCAGGAACTGGAAACATGCGTGCTGAGCCTTGTCGGCAACGCTTCTGGCGAAGTCAGCGGTAGATGTCGCAGGCGGGAATGGATCAGGAAACCGCTTCGCCCTGGTGCACGCTGCCAGCCATCGCGCTAAAAGTGCGCGCAAAACCTGTAGGACCCGAGCTTGCTCGGGTCCTACACGGGTTTTGCGGGGCTTGTTTAAAAGGGTTGTAGGTTATGTCTTGAAAGCTACAGGACCTTGCGCCGTTGCCTATGGGTACGCCAGCATCCGCCGGCTTGTGCGCTTGGGAGCCCGTCGGTAACTTGATTCGTGTCACTGCCATCAGTGATCGGGTTTAGTAGCCCGTGGTGTTTTCAGCAAGATGCATAAGCTCTGTCAGTCAGGTAGTTCACTACCTTACTTTGATGATGGCTGTGCGCAGGGCGCTTCGGCGCGCCGGTAAATTGTTGTTACTCCCTGGTCTACTAACCTGCGAATAGCCGCCACCCAGGCGAATCGGGTGCTGGATCAGATTGATCCACCTGAGTAGACACAATCCAGTGTGGCGAGGGAGCTTGCTCCCGCTGGGTTGCGCAGCAGCCCCAAAAGAAGGCCTGCTGCGCAGTCCAGCGGGAGCAAGCTCCCTCGCCACAGGTTTTTTGGTGTTAGTTGTGTCTGTTCAGTTCAGCAACACCGCGTATTACATTTCCCACGCCCAAACCGCGCTTCCTGGCGCTCGCGAAAAAACGCCTCATAGCTCATCACCGGCTCGCCCGGCTGGTTGATGGCCATTTGCGCGACGTAGTTGTCGTAATCCGGAACGCCCACCATCAAACGCGCGCTCTGGCTGAAGAATCGGGCGGCTTGCTGCAATTTGCGGAACATGGCGGTGCTCTCAATGAGGTTTCGACCACGCGATGTAACACCACGGATGTATCTGCAATGTGTCGGCGCGCGGGCGCTTTGTATGTTCATGTATCACGGCACCCGCGACCTTTTGGCGCATGACCGGTCGGCCATCGATTAAGCGCTAACGGGCAACAGTTTGTTAACATCCCTGCGCTTTTTTTCGTCTGATCAGTCAGGCACTGTGTTCCATCTGTCGCTACACAGGATGCTTTTTTTCATGAGTACGTTGTATTCCCGTCGCACGGTCCTGCAAGGCATGGGCTTGCTGAGCCTTGGCCTGCTCGCCGGCTGCGATGACAGCAGCAAGCTGTCGTTCAAGTACGGCAAGGACCTGAGCGACAAGATCCTGGGCCGTTCCTTCAAGCTCAAGGATACCGAGGGCGAAACCCGGATGCTGGGCAGCTATCAGGGCCTGATGCCGATGATCTTCTTCGGTTTCACCCAGTGCCCGGCCGTCTGCCCGACCACGCTGGCCCGCGCTGCCCAGGCGAAAAAACTGATGGGCCGCGATGGCGAGCGCCTGCAGGTGATCTTCATCACCCTCGACCCCGAGCGCGATACGCCCGAGTTGCTCGACAAATACGTCAAGGCCTTCGACCCGAGTTTCGAGGCGCTGTACGGCACGCTGGAAGAAACCGCCGCCACCGCCAAGGAGTTCGGCGTATTCTTCGAGAAGGTTCCGAGCGGCGACACTTACACCCTGTCCCACACCGCCACCAGTTTCGTGTTCGACTCCCGGGGCAATCTGCGCCTGGGCCTGTCCGCGTCCCTTACTGCTCAAGAGTGTGCAGAGGATTTGCTCACCGTCATGGAGGTCTGCTGATGACTTCGTTCTGCGCTTCACGTGTTAAACAAATAGCTTTGGGCCTGTCCCTGATTGGCATGGCATGGCAGGTATCGGCGCAAACCCAGGTCAACGACGCCTGGGTCCGTGCGACCGTTGTCGGCCAGCCGTCGAGTGGCGCGTTCATGACCCTCAAGGCAGACACCGACAGCAAGCTGCTGAGCGTTGAGTCGCCGGTGGCCAAACTGGTACAGATTCACCAGTCGAGCATGAAAGACGATGTGATGAGCATGCAGCAGGTCGAGTCCGTCGCCCTGCCGGCCGGCAAGGCCGTGAACTTTGATCCCCATGGCTACCACATCATGCTCATGAACCTGACCGGGCAGATCAAGGAAGGCGACAAAGTGCCGCTGACCCTGACCGTCGAAAACGCCAAGGGCGAGAAAGAGACGATCAAGGTCGAGGCTCCAGCGCGTGCCCTCGACATCATGGATCACGGCAGCATGGACCACAGCAAGATGGATCACAGCAAAATGCAATGAGGGTCTGACGGCCTCCCCCACGAGGCCGTTCTCTGATGGGAGGTGCGTAACATGACGACGAACACCGAAACCGCCATTCTGGCCGGCGGCTGCTTCTGGGGCATGCAGGATCTGCTGCGACGCAAACCGGGCGTGATTTCCACGCGGGTCGGCTACTCCGGCGGCGATGTGCCCAATGCCACCTACCGCAACCATGGCACCCACGCCGAAGCGATCGAAATCGTCTTCGACCCGGCGCAGATCAGCTATCGACAGATTCTTGAGTTTTTCTTCCAGATCCACGATCCAAGCACCCAAAATCGCCAGGGCAACGACGTGGGCACCAGTTATCGCTCGGGCATTTATTACCTCAGCGAAGAACAGAAACGCGTCGCCGAGGACACCGTCGCCGATGTAGACGCCTCCGATCTCTGGCCAGGCAAAGTGGTTACCGAGATCGAGCCCGCCGGCCCGTTCTGGGAAGCGGAGCCTGAGCATCAGGATTATCTGGAACGGCTTCCTGAAGGCTATACCTGCCACTTCATTCGGCCAAACTGGCAGTTACCGAAACGCGGGTAATACCGCGAACACCTCCCCTGTAGGAGCTGTCGAGTGCAACGAGGCTGCGATCTCTTGATTTCAAGATCAAGATCAACAGATCGCAGCCTTCGGCAGCTCCTACATTTGGACCGGGCGCATCGTGCAAAAGGTGACGCAGTTCGCCTTGTGCACTTTTGCGCATCACGATCCCGTTTGGCGAACTACGCTCAATCAACGGCGGGCAAAGTACTCGCCGGTTCAAATAAAAGGCCGATAAAAACAAGGACATTCAACCTTGAATATTTCAACCATTTGCTTCTTGGGGAGTTTGATGGTTTCGGCCGGGGCTTTTGCCAATGGAGTTATTCCTGTACTTGAACTGGACTTCACCCGGTCAGCCACGGAAACCCTGAAAAAAAGCGGGATCAACGACGCCTGCATCATCGTCGCCGCCAACCCTGCTGGTTTTACCTATTGCCGGGAAGGCTCGGCAACTCTCTGGAAGTATCAGGCGCTGGACCTGGAGCAACAGGAGACGTACCTCAAGAGTTCATCGCTGATGTCCTTGAATCAGGGGCGCATCAGCATCGCCGAAGTCGACAGCCCAGCCTGCGCAGAAGAACTCCCCCCGCCCTTGATTGACCCGGTCATCCTGCGCGCGTCAGCCATCGGCCTGATCGTGCTGTTCATCTTATTGGGGCTGCGCTACACCTACCGGGCAACCATGGACGGCTTCTTTACCCGTACCGTGTATTCGGGCACGCATTTGCAGCGCTCGACCGGTTCCCTGCACACCAGCCGTGCGACAACCAAAGCCTTGGGCGCTTTTACCCTCGCGGCTGCCGTGGCCTTCCTTTACTTTGGCTACACCGCGTTTTGAACAGGCCGGCCGCCGCTGCACAGACTCTCGCAACAGCGGCCTCGCCGAAACAGGCGGCGGTCATGCTGGCAGCGGCGGTCGCGACGGTGATTGCGTCCGGTATTGCGCCACATGATCCCGTCGACTGGTGGCTGGAAAATGTGGTGCCGGTTATCGTCATCCTCGGTTTGACGGCTGGCCTGCGACACCGGCGCCTGTCCTGGCAGGCTTATCTGGCGGTCCTGCTGCTGCTCGCCATTCACGAACTCGGCGCGCACTTCACCTACGCCAAGGTGCCTTATGAGCAATGGGCTCGCGCCCTCACCGATCACTCGCTGAACGCCGCGCTGGGCTGGAAGCGCAACCAATATGATCGGCTGGTGCATTTCAGCTATGGCCTGCTGGTTGTGATCCCGTTGCGGGAAATGCTCTGTCGGCAGACACCCTTGCGCGGCGGGTGGCTGGCGTTACTGGCGCTGAGCCTGGTGCTCGCGTCCTCGGCCTTGTACGAACTGGTCGAATGGATCGGCGGCGAATACCTGGGCGACGATCAAGCCGAGGCCTTTGTGGCCACCCAAAAGGACATCTGGGACGCGCAGAAAGACATGGCCCTGGCGTTTCTTGGCGCACTTATCTGCCTGGCCTTGCGTGCGGTCTTGAGATTGGGCCGCTGACCGACCGATCAGCAGAACATCGGCAAAAATCTCGAACTCGCCCCATGTGGCGCTCTCCAATGTGAAGACACTGGAGGTACGCACCATGAACAACGACCGTGTAAACCCTGCCGATAGTGAAAAACGCCGTGATGCCGAGCGTGCGGATGAAACCCTGCCCGCGTCCTCACCCTCGGACGATGAACCCGAGGCCGATGAATTGACCCGCAAGATCGACGAAATCGAGCGCAAGGTCGCCGACGGCAACTGAATCCCTAGCCACGGCTTTCCTGCAGCAAATGATCCACCACCTGATACAGACATTGCTGCGGATCGGCGCCTTTGGCCATCGCTCGGGCATGGCAAGCCAATTGACGGCAGGCACTGTTGCCATCGAGCAACAACGCTTCGGCCTGATCGAACACCTGGGCTTCGCCGATACGTTGCGCGGTGGACGTCAGCAGTGCGCGGGCCTGATCAAGCCACTGCACGGCGCTAATCACGCCATCGCGGGCATCGGTGACAAAATGCCCTTGGGTGCCATGACGCTTGGCCTGCCAGCGGTTTTCCGCCAGCAGCCAGCGTGTTGTGGCGTCATAGCCGGCACCGGGTTTTTCGCAAGCAATGGCGAAGGCCGTGATCACCCGGAACAGACTCGCCAGTAGCAGCGTATCGGCAAAGCGAGGACAGGCATCGGTCATGCGCAATTCGAGGGTCGGGTAGCGACTGGCCGGCCGCAACCCCCACCAACCATTGCCGTCCTTTTCAATCACGCCAACGTCGCGCAACACCGTCAGGTAGCGCTGATATTCGTCTTCGTTTACAAAGTATTCGGGGACGCCCATGCGTGGCCAGCCGTCGCAGACGACCTGGCGATAGCTCATGAACCCACTCTCGGCACCCTCCCAGAATGGCGAGGAACAACTGAGCAAAAGCAGCAGCGGCAGCCAGGGTGCCACTTCGTTCATCACCGCAATACGGTCGATGCCAGGAGGAATTTCCACGTGCACGTGGAGGCCGCACAGGACACTGCGTTGCGCCACCGTCTGGTATTCGGCAAACAGCTGTTCAAAGTGCGGCAAGGCTGTGGCGCGCTGATCACGCCAACGCGCCAGTGGATGCGTGCCGGCGCAAAGCAGACCTGAATCGTGCAATGCCAGCGTGTGGTTCAACCGCGAACGAACACCGCCAAGAAACTCGGCGGCTTCCTCTGTCGCGGCGAACACCGGCGAGGCGACTTCAATCTGGCCCTGAAACATTTCATAGGCGAACCCGGGGCCGACAGCCTCGCGGCAATCGCGCAGCAGATCGGCATCCGGTTGCGCGAGCAATTGCCGGGTTGTCAGGTCCGTCAGGAAGTATTCCTCTTCAATGCCGAATCTGGGTGCCATGTTCATGAGGGGCGCCCGTCAGTGCCGCCGGGTTACGGTGAGCGCCACCACTGCAATCCGCTCGACACATTCATATCCGGGCTTGAGCAACTCTTCGCCGAACACGTCAGGGTCCAGCTCGCGGTAGGTCCAGCCGAAGGCATCGCCAGTCAGCATCGGCAGCACGGCGTCGAGAAACGGGTCCTGCCCCGCCACCATCGCCACACCGGTGTACAGCACCAGGCTGCCGCCGCTGTCCAGGCGCGGCAACGACTCACGCACGATGCGCAGCGATAACGCTTCGCCCAACGCACCTCCGCCGTGGCGGTAGGCTCGCTGTTGGCCATCGTTCATATAAGGAGGATTGGCGATGATCAGATCGAACTGGCCCTCGACGCTGCCGAGGATATCGCTGTGGTAGACGGTGACGTTGTTGGCACCGGCCAGCTCGGCATTCACCGCTGACAGTCGCAGTGCCTTCGGGTTGATATCCACCGCCAGCACCTGGGCGTCATGTCGGGCACGGGCGACGACCAATGCGCCGACTCCGGCACCGCATCCGATATCTACCGCGCGCCGTATCGGTTCGAAGCGCTGTTGCAGATGCGCTTCGATCAATTGCGCAAAGCGATAACTGTCAGGGCCGAAGAATACGGAGTCGCTTTGCGTCGTCGGGTACGCCGAGTGAGCGAACAACAAGCCTTCAAGGCTCGACCAACGCACCGTGCTGCGCCACATCGCGCCGTCCCTTTCGACAATGCCTGCCCGCTCCAGCACCGCGAGTTCATCAACCGGAAACAGCGTGTGGTCGAACGGCATCGACCAACCGAACACATCGCGCCAATCCTTCGCCAACGGTGTGGCAAAGCGCTGAAGGAAAGTCTGGTGGGTCAGTGGGGTTGGCGTGACAAAACGATAGCGCTCGGCGCGCAGACGCTTGCCCAAATCCAGCAAGGCCCGATCGGCGATTTGTTGTACTGACATGGGGCGCTCCTTAAGTCAGTGCAAAGAGGTCAATGCAGAAGAGTTCAGCGCAAACGGGCACGCAATTCGATAAAGCGGCGCGTGGCGAACAGTCCTGCCGGGCGATGGTGCCGTTGTGCCGACAGCCAGGGCTTCAGCGCTTCAAGCTGTTGCTGCGGTGCCTGATTGCCCAGGCTGTCCCGCAACGACTTGAGCTCCGGATCATCCGGCGTACTCGAATCGACGCATGCGCTGTCGTGATCGCGATGCAGTGCCGGACGCTGCTTCGGCGCTTGCCAGTCACCCGCGATCCAGTCGTGGATCAGCTGTTTCTCGTAACCGCTGAACACACCAAACATCGCCGCCGTACTGCCCTCGATCAACTGCCAGAATCGACTTTCATCAGGCGAGCGATGTCGCTTGATCCAGCCCTTGCGTTCCATCGCGGCGAGAAAGTCTGCGACATGGCCGGGCGACGACAACCACTGGTTGACGGTTTGCCCTTCGAGCCGGCAGTAGTCGGAATGCATGTGCTGGCCGAAGACGCGCTTGCGTTCGAGCATGGCGATCACTTCGTGTTGCAGCTCGAAACTTTGAATCACCGCCGTGGAACCGAGGCCAAGATCATTGAGGCGATAACCCAACGCAACACGGCGATAGAATTCCTCCCGGCCGTCATCCAGCGGCATCAGCTCAAGCAGCGATTGAACGGCTTTGCGCCCATGGCCACTGCTGACGTTATCGATGGTCACGTGCAGGGTGAAGTAATAAGGATCGATACCCAGCTCACGCAGTTCATAGGCGCTGATCAACAGGTGCAAGGGCAACTGTTCGTAGCCGAGGTTGTAGCCGATCACTTCGGGCATGAAGTCAGTCCCGCAACCTCCCAGCGCCAGTTGAATCGCGCCCTGCAAAAAGTGCTCATCATCCAGACCTTGCTGATCGTCACAGTCATGTTCGGCCAGCAACGTGCGGTAGATCCGCACATGGTTCTGCCGGGGATCACCCTCGCCCAACTCTTCCAGATAGGTCGTCAGCAGGCCATCGAAGCGATGGTCGCGCCAATGATCCAGAACACCTTCAAGCCAGGCGCCGTCGACCTCTTTGGTCGGCGCCACGCGTTGCAGGAAATACAGTGCGTGGGCCTTGTTCGTAAAATAGCGGCGCCCTGCTCCGTGCTGACGCTCGGCGAGATAACTTGCATAGTCGCGCGCCACATCGGCGCAATGTTTTTCAGCCCATGACAATAATTGCTCAGGCGTGTCGGGCAGGTCGCAAGGGAGCTCGGCTGCACCGGCCAGTTGCTCGCGCAGGAAGGCTTCTGCACGTTGCGCGGCCTCGCTGCCGCTGCTGTACAGCTCGCCATACAGTTCGCGAAAGCCGCCGTCACTGCTGACACCGGCTACCAACGAAGCCGACCCGGAACACGTGTTGAATACCGTCATGGGCAGGCTCCTTTTATCGTCTGTCGTCGGACAGTGGTGTTTGCTCATCAGCCTCCGGAACATCCCTGCCCGCCGGATCGTCCCAATCCTCCGGACGTTGGGAAGCATCCGGATCAGGCCGTGTCAGCGGATCGTATTTATCCGGATCGTTGGGATTTGCCAGCGGTCCATCGGGCTCCGGTTTGGAAGGCACAGAACCTTGTGTCTGGTCCTGACGTTGCAGCTTGTCCTGGTAAGTCGAATCGCTAGCCATACCCACCTCTACAACAAAAAAGGTCCGGATTTTCCGGGCCGTATTCTTTTGAAGTGTCCAACCTGTGAGCGTGCCCTCCAGATGACGAGCGGTGCACAAGAGCCTTCGCGCCGTTCGTCCGCTGCGCAGCACTTTCTGTTTCGCCGATTCTTCCAATGCGTACATCCACTCGACAAGGAAGACTCAAATGATCAACAACAAACTATTGGCGCTGGCCCTCGCCGGCCTGTTGTCCACCGGTTCGCTCTGCGCACTGGCAGCAGAGAAAACCACCGAAGGCTCCGCCCTTCCTCCAGGAACCGCGCAACCTCAGAGCGATGAATCGAACGGTCTCGGCACTGGCACGGATGGCGGTACATCGACGAAGGGGATTGATGGAAAAACCGGCTCGATGTCGCAAGGAGCCGATACCGGCACCACCGATAACGGCCCCGCCCCTGCTGGTGGTTCCAAAGGTGGTGGTGAAGGTAAAGGCGGAAGCGGCACTTGAAGTTGAGTAACCAGCTGAACAGCGAAATGACATAGCCCAACCCAACAGTTCCCGTGACAGTAGAGGCAAGAGAATGAACGCCATCGACATCCTGAAAGCTGACCATGAACGTGTAAAAGGCATCTTGACCCAATTGAACGAGTCCACCGAGCGCGCGGTAAAGAAACGCACTGAATTGGTGGGCAAGCTCGAAATGGAAATCATGATTCACACCCGGCTCGAAGAAGAAATTCTCTACCCGGCCTACAAGAAAGCCGGGGGTAAAGAACAGGAAGTCATGTACTACGAGGCTAAGGAAGAACACCGCACCGTCGACTCGCTGGTACTGCCTGACTTGAAGACGACAGACCCTTCGAGCGTCGAGTTTTCCGGACGTGCAAAAGTGGTCAAGGAGCTGCTTGAACATCACATTGAAGAAGAGGAAACCGAGATGTTTCCTCAGGCCAGGAAGTTGTTGGGCAAGGCAGAACTGGACGAACTGGGCAAGCAAATGGAGTCGATGAAAGCGTCTTTGAAAAAAGAGCTGAGTGGCGGAAACATGGCTGCCTGATGACGCAGGTCGATCATGCTTTACGGCCCCTGAAAATGAAAACCCGCGATATCCTTCGCGGGTTTTTCGGCTCAGCCTACGATTGGCGAGTCATGAACCACGCGGATCCATCAAAGGCGCATGGTGCGCCATCAGTTCGGTCACCCAATCGATGAATACCCGCACCTTGCGGCTGATATGTCGGTTTGGTGGGAACGCCACGAATAACGGCATCGGATCGAGGCGCCAGCCCTCGAACAGCTGCACCAACTCGCCGCGCGCCAGATAGGGCCTGGACATGTAGTCGGGCAACCAGAGAACGCCCATGCCCGCCAGACCGGCCGCAATGTAAGCGTTGCCATCGTCGACAGCCAGCACATAGCGTCCTTTGATCTCCACACTTTCGCCAGCGTTGCGCATGGCATAAGGCACGGCTTTGCCGGTGCGCGCCCACAGGAACCCGACGATGCGATGCTCGGAGTCTTCCAGCTCCCGTGGATGCAATGGCGTGCCGAGGCGTTGCAGATAACTCGGCGCGGCAAATACGCCCAACTGCAGGTCACCGACTCGCCGGGCCATCAGTGATTGATCAGTCAACTCGCCGCCGCGCACCACACAATCGACGTTCTCGTCGATCAGATCGACGATGCGATCGCTGACGCCCATGTCGATCTGGATGTCCGGGTATCGGGCGTGAAACTCCGGCAACGCCGGCATCAGAATCATGCTCGCCAGCGGACTGGGAACATCCACCCGCAGTCTTCCCCTGGGCACGGTCGATGCACTCGACAGGCTGGTTTCGGCATCGTCCAGGTCAGCCAGCAGTCGCACCACGCGCTCGTAGTAGACGGCGCCGTCGGCGGTGACGTTAACCTTGCGTGTGGTGCGGTTGAGCAGTTTCACTCGCAATCGCGCCTCCAGTTGCTGCACCAGTTGCGTGACGCTGGTCTTGCTCATGTGCAGCGTCTCGGCGGCCTTGGTGAAGCTGCCCGCCTCCACCACCCGGGCGAAGGCCTGCATTGCATCGAAACGGTCCATACCTGCCTCAATCGCTAGCGGATTATTTGGTTTTTACAAACAGTGATGGTTGCAGTTGCTCGTTTATCGGGCAAGCCCTGGCCCTCTAAAGTCGCTGCATCGTTAATTGCGAGCCGATCAGGCCCGCTGATGGAGGTAGTTATGACCCAGCGTGACGTTGTTTTCCCACCCGGTCGCCAGGCGCTCTACGAGCGTAATCGCTATTCGCCGGCGATCCGTTCCAATGGCTTTTTGTTTGTGTCGGGGCAAGTGGGCAGCACCGAGGACGGCTCGCCCGAGCCGGAACTCGATGCTCAGGTCCGGCGGGCGTTCAGCAATCTGAACGGGATTCTGGACGCAGCCGGTTGCAGCTTCGACGATGTGGTGGATGTCACGGTGTTCATCGTCGATCCCGAAGCGAAATTCGAGAGGATCTGGAAGGTCGTGTCGGAGTTCTGGGGCCAGGCGCCGTATCCGACGGTTACCGCCGTCGGCGTCACCTGGCTCTATGGGTTTGAGTTCGAGATCAAGGTGATCGCCAGGCTTCCGGAAAACTCCGGAAGCTGAGTCGATTTCCGCTCACTCCTTCGCCAGCGCGCCGGGCAACGCGGCGCCCTGCTGGAAAATCACGGTTTGCGCCGGCATTGGCGCCGGGAAACCTGCCTCGCCAAGGGCATCCTTGATGACGCGGTTGGTGTCGAAATACACCTGCCAGTAATTTTCGTTATGGCAGTAAGGACGCACCGCCAACACCGGGCCAACCAGGTTGAACTCGAGAATTTCAACGTCTACCGCAGGGGTTTCGAGCACGTTGGGGATGGCAGCGATTTTTTCCTTGAGCAAGGCCGCCGCCGCTTTCCAGTCGGTCGCGCCGGACAGTTGCGCCTTGAGTTCGACGCGGCGGAACGGGTTGTGGGTGAAGTTCTGGATGTTGTCGCTGAAGATCTTGTTGTTGCCGACCAGGGTCAGCACGTTGTCCGGGGTGTTGATCGCAGTGGCGAACAGGCCGATTTCAGTGACCGTACCCGTCACCCCGCCGGCACAGATGAAGTCGCCGACCTTGAATGGCCGCAGCACGATAATGAAGGCACCCGCCGCCAGGTTCGCCAGCAGCCCCGACCAGGCCATGCCGATGGCCAGGCCGACCGCCGCGAGCAGCGCCGCGAAGGTGGTGGTCTGCATGCCGAGGTAACCGAGGATGGCGATTACCAGGATGATATTGAGCGTGACGGTGATGACCGAGCCGACGTAACGCAGCACGGTGGGGTCGACTTTCTGCTTGCCCAGAGACTTCTGCACCACACCGACGGCAAAGCCGATCAGCCAACGACCAATGATCCAGAAGGCAATGGCACCCAGAATCTTGACTGCAAAAGCGACACCGTAGGCCTGCACGACTGCAATAAGTGCGTTGAACTTCTCGGTGGTTACATTAACGATTGTCTCGTCCATGGCAGAAGCTCGCAAATGAGGATTGACCTCAAGACGCTAGCACAGCGTTCGCGGGCTGCCAGTCGGACGCAGTGGGATTGGGGGGAAGCAGATTTCAGCTTCAACAAAGAACCCTGTAGGAGCAAAGCTTGCTCGCGATGGCGGTCGCACATTCAGCATCGATGTTGACTGAGCCAACGCCATCGCGAGCAAGCTTTGCTCCTACAGGGTTTACGCCACTCAGTGCGGCGCGCGGGGAATGGTTTTCAGCAGGTCATCGGGGCTGATGTAGCCGACCACCGGCTGCACGCTGCCCGGCTGTGGCAGGCCAAGGATGTGGCCTTTCATCTTGCCGATGATGTGCATTTCACAAGGCTTGCAGTCGAACTTCAGCGTCAGCACTTCATCGCCGTGGATCAATTGCATCGGCGCAACCTTGGTACGCACGCCGGTAACGCCCTTGGCCTGTTTCGGGCACAGGTTGAAGGAGAAGCGCAGGCAATGCTTGGTGATCATCACCGGCACTTCGCCCGGTTCCTCGTGGGCCTCGTACGCCGCGTCGATCAGCTTGACCCCGTGACGGTGATAGAAGTCGCGGGCCTTCTGGTTGTAGACGTTGGCCAGGAACGACAGGTGCGACTCCGGGTAAACCGGTGGAGGGCTGGTCTCGGCCTTACGGCCACCCCGTGGGTGAGCCAGCAGACGGGCTGCGGTCAGCGCTTCAATCACTTCGCGGCGCAAGGCTTTGAGCTGCGAGTTGGGAATGAAGTACGCCTGCGGGGCATCCAGCCTGGTGTCGGTGGCGTGGTATTCGGTGGTGCCCAGTTGACCGAGCAGGTCGCGCAGTTGCTCCAGCGCCTGCTCCGGCTTGTTGGCCAGACCGAACGGTCCTTCCAGCGCAACACTGGCGTTAACGCCCTCCTCGCTGGTGGCAGTCAGTTCCAGGCGTTCCTCGCGCAAACGCGCCATCCAGGAAAGACCGATGCGACGCTCGGCGGAGGTCTTCTGCAAGGCCTGCTGCCAGTTGTGGTCGAGGTTGCGGTTCAGTGGATGGTTGGGCCGCAGTTTGTGCAGCCCTTCCGGCATCTCGTTGGGTTCGACGCGATAGCGATAGCGCTTCTCGCCGTCCTCCTCGAACTCACCCTTGGGCTCGGCGATGTTGGTACGCCAGCCCACCACGTCGCGCTTGACCAGCACATTGAGGCCGTCGCCGTTGGACAGCGGCTCTTGGGTGACCACCAGCAAGTCGCGCTTGCCGACTTTCTCCACCACGCCGACCGGCAGGCCGGTGAACGTCGGCGAATCGAACGCACCGATGTCAATCTTGCGCTCGCTGACGAAATAGTCGGTGCTGCCACGGTGGAAGGTCTTGTCTGGGTCGGGCACGAAGAAATGCGCGGTGCGGCCGCTGGACGCACGGGCCAGGTCCGGACGGTCTTCGAGCACCTCATCGAGGCGTTGGCGGTAGTAGGCCGTGATGTTCTTCACATAGCCCATGTCCTTGTAGCGCCCCTCGATCTTGAACGAGCGCACGCCGGCTTCCACCAGGGCGCGGATGTTGGCGCTCTGGTTGTTGTCCTTCATCGACAGCAGGTGTTTTTCGTAGGCGATCACGCCGCCTTTTTCATCCTTGAGGGTGTACGGCAAACGGCAGGCCTGGGAGCAGTCGCCCCGGTTGGCACTGCGCCCGGTCTGTGCGTGGGAAATGTTGCACTGGCCGGAGAACGCGACGCACAGCGCGCCGTGGATGAAGAACTCGATCGCCGCGTCGGTTTCGTCAGCGATGGCGCGGATTTCTTGCAGATTCAGTTCGCGGGCCAGTACCAGCTGCGAGAAGCCGGCCTGATCGAGGAACTTCGCCCGCTCCAGGGTGCGGATGTCGGTCTGGGTGCTGGCGTGCAGCTCGATCGGTGGAATGTCCAGTTCCATCACGCCCAGGTCCTGGACGATCAGCGCATCGACACCGGCATCGTACAGTTCGTGGATCAGCTTGCGGGCCGGCTCCAGTTCGTTGTCGTGCAGGATGGTGTTGATGGTGGTGAACACCCGCGCGTGGTAACGATGGGCGAACTCGACCAATTGGGCGATATCGCTGACTTCGTTGCAGGCGTTGTGGCGGGCGCCGAAGCTCGGGCCGCCGAGGTACACGGCGTCGGCGCCATGCAGGATGGCCTCGCGGGCGATGGCGACATCGCGGGCAGGGCTGAGCAATTCCAGGTGATGTTTGGGCAGGGACATAATATTTTTTTAGTCAGGCTGTCACGGTCGAGGTGCGCATTGTAGCGGCGAATGGCCTGACCGGCACCCGTGTGCTGCCGGGTGGCAGCGCGATTGCCCGGCAAGTCCCGCAAAAACCAACGAACAAAATTCCTCGCCGGCCCCTAGAATATGCAAAACGCGAATAACAAAAGGATCGAGCCATGGACCACGTCAATCACATCCTGATCGTCGATGACGATCGCGAAATTCGCGAACTGGTGGGCAACTACCTGAAAAAGAACGGCTTGCGCACCACCATGGTCGCCGACGGCCGGCACATGCGCAATTTTCTGGAAACCAACCAGGTCGACCTGATCGTGCTCGACATCATGCTGCCCGGCGATGACGGCCTGGTGCTGTGCCGCGAATTGCGCTCGGGCAAGCACAAAGCCACGCCGATCCTGATGCTCACCGCACGCAACGACGAAACCGACCGCATTCTCGGCCTGGAAATGGGCGCCGACGACTACCTGACCAAACCCTTCGCCGCCCGCGAACTGCTGGCGCGGATCAACGCCGTGCTGCGCCGCACCCGGATGCTGCCACCCAACCTGCTGGTCACCGAAACCGGCCGCCTGCTCGGTTTCGGCCGCTGGCGCCTGGACACGACCGCCCGTCACTTGCTGGACGAAGACGACACGCTGGTAGCCCTCAGCGGTGCCGAATATCGACTGTTGCGGGTGTTTCTCGATCATCCGCAACGGGTGCTGAGCCGCGACCAGTTGCTCAACCTGACCCAGGGCCGCGACGCCGATCTGTTCGACCGTTCCATCGACTTGCTGGTCAGCCGCCTGCGTCAACGGCTCAAGGACGACTCGCGGGAAGCGACCTACATCAAGACC
Organism: Pseudomonas sp. MAG733B; assembly: GCF_036884845.1. Taxonomy (NCBI): domain Bacteria; kingdom Pseudomonadati; phylum Pseudomonadota; class Gammaproteobacteria; order Pseudomonadales; family Pseudomonadaceae; genus Pseudomonas; species Pseudomonas sp. MAG733B. The sequence continues at coordinate 3,063,212 of NZ_CP145732.1, read as the reverse complement.
GTGCGCAGCGAAGGCTATGTGTTCTCCTACCCGGTGGAAATGCTCGACGCGCAGGCCTGAGGGTTTTTCCGGGGTTTTGTATCTGTTTGTATAGAAACCCCGGCCGGATACGCAACAGCCGATTTCGAGCGTTGCAGGCACACATCAGCGATACACCCCGGCGTTTAACTGTGACCACCAGATAGCAGCAGCTACTGACCACTCACCTTAAGCGCACGGAGAATTACCCATGTTCAACTTCTCGAAAGTTTCGTCCCTGGCACTCGGCCTCGCCCTGGTGGGTGGTCTTGGCTTGTCGAACCTGGCATCGGCCAACACCGCGAGCGTTGCCTCGCAAAGCCCGATCCAGGCCTTGCTGGCCGAAGGCGGTTCGGACCGTTTGCAGCAAAATCGCGTCGCCGAGGGCGGCTCTGATCGATTGATCGAGAACCGTGTCGCTGAAGGCGGTTCCGATCGACTGATCCAGAACCGCGTTGCTGAAGGCGGCTCTGATCGACTGATCCAGAATCGTGTTGCTGAAGGTGGCTCTGATCGACTGATCCAGAACCGTGTCGCTGAAGGCGGCTCCGATCGCCTGATCGAGAACCGTGTCGCTGAAGGCGGCTCTGATCGACTGATCCAGAATCGTGTCGCTGAAGGTGGCGCCGATCGTTTGCAGGAGCTGCGTGAACGAGTTGCCTCGATCCCGAGTAACGCAGTGCGCGGCGGTGTAATGGTCGCCGAAAACCGCGCCGAGTTCGGTTCAAAATATCAGCGCTACTGATCGCGATCTTCCTTACAACACAGTTCCAGTGTGGGAGCGGGCTTGCTCGCGAAAGCGCAGTGTCAGACACCGAATATTCTGGCTGTGCCGCCGTCTTCGCGAGCAAGCCCGCTCCCACAGTTTTTTGCGTCCGCCTCTTGTTCCGCTAAACCACGCAACCCCAATAAGTCCCGATATCTGACACAAAAGCCCCGGAGATAGTCCGGGACAGTGGCACTATGCCTGTACTAAGATCGGCGCCTCACTTCATCAAGGACGGTTCATGAAGCGCTTTGCCGGTTGCCTGCTGTTTTTCCTGAGCCTGAATACGCTCGCGGCCAACCTGACCCTGCTCACCGAAAACCACCCGCCCCTGCATTTCGAGCAAGGTGGTCAACTGGTGGGATTCGGTGTGGATGTGGTGCAAGCGCTGGCCGAACGTACCGGCGACCACGTGGACCTGCAGCAACTGCCGTTGTTGCGTGCCTTGCGCGTGGCCAACACCGAACCGGGCATCGGGGTGTTCACCGTATTGCGCACCGCCGAACGCGATGCCCAGTACCAGTGGGTCGGGCCGTTGCTGGATGTGGAAACCGCGCTGTACTCCGCCGACAGCACCCGGCCACCGGTGCACAGTTTGCTCGAGGCCGGCAGCCTGGGGAGGATAGTCGTTCCGCGCAAATGGCTGGTCTACAGCTATTTGCAGACGCAGGGCCTGACCAACCTGTATGGCGTCGCTTCGTCCGAGCAGATGATGCGCCTGGCACGCATGGGCCGAACCGACTTCGTGGTGGCCGACACCCTGTCCATCGCCTCGATGGCCCGGGAAGAAGGGTTGGCGCCCAGCCAGTTGCACTACCAGATGCCGCTGATGCAGCAGGCCAGCTACATCGCCTTCTCGCTGCAGACCGATGCGCGTCAGGTAGCGCGCTGGCAACAGGCGCTGGACGAGATGACCCGCGACGGGCGTCTGGAGCAGATCAAACAACGCTGGCTCAGCGACAGCCCGCCTCGCTGAATACCATCACCATCCTCGATAACGACTATGCGCAAGGGTGTTTTTTCATCAAAGCGCTCCAGCACTACAGTGGACCCATCTTCTCACCACGCTCTGGAGCAACATCATGAAAAGCATCATCAGTCTCGGTTTCGCCCTCTCGGTCCTTGGCGCTACTTCGGCCATCGCCGCACCGCACGCCACTACGCCAATCGTTGCCGCTGCCAAATCCAGCCAACCGGCAACCCTGAACGTCAACACCGTCGGCATCGACCGTCAGGACAGCCAGAAAGAAAAACTCTACGTCGCGGAAAACCGCCCTGAGTTCGGTTCCAAATATCAGCGTTATTGATCAACGGCCTTGGGCTGCTTGAAACAAGAAACCCCGCCAAAAGCGGGGTTTCTTGCATTGGGGGGTCAGCGTACCAATCGCGCCGCCAAAGCCTTGGCCTGACTGGCCACATCCGTCACCGCCGTACTTTCCCACCACATACCGCGCAACGGCGGGCCCATGGCGAACAAGCGGCTCGCAGCCCGACCGTCGCCATCCAGCACCGCACCGTCCGCCTCGGCGGCGATACCCAGCGCCAACGGTCCCGGTCGGATCAGCCCACGCGCCAGCAATTGTTGTGGCAGCGGTCGTGCCACCCGGCGCCAGTCGTATTCGATGCCGCTGGAGTTGATCAACGCCGCGCCGCTGACGACGGTGGTTTGTGCCTCGCCGCGACGTCGAATGCGGATACTGACTTCGCCGTTCACCGAAGTCTCAAGCCCCTTGAATGACGCAGCCTGAATGCGCAACCGCCCTTCCCCGTGCAAGCGTTCCACCAGTTCAGCGCTCAACGGTGGCGAGCGGTGGTGATGGCTCTCCCACCATGGCCGAATATGCCGCACAAACTGCCGACGCTGCACATCGCTGGCCTGATTCCACAAGCGACCGATATGCGCCCGCACCGTGTCCAGCGGCGCCTGCCAGTCAATGCCTTGAGCGATGGCGTCGCGGCAATGCCGGCGCAGTTCGCGTACCAGTTGACGAGGCGTGCGAATGCCGTGGTCTTCAGCGAGGAAATCCACCCAGGCCGGCGGTTGCCGCCGCACATGGGGCAGCAAGCCATGTCGGGAAAACACTTCGATCGGCCCGCGATGCCTGGCCTGCTCCAGCGAGACCACGGCATCGACCATGGTCAGGCCCGAGCCGATGATCAAAACCGTCGACTGCGGATCGAGTTGCTGCATCGCAGCCACATCCCACGGATCAAGCGCCGCTGCGTTCAGGCCACTGGATTCGGTCTGCGGCGTGCGCGCAGCGGGGAACATCCCGGTGGCCAGCACGGCAAATTCGCCCTGCAAACGCTGGCCATCGCTCAAGGTCATCCGCACCGATTGCGCATCGCTTTGCAAATCGACCACCTCGGCCCGAACATGCTCGACCGTCGAACCGTGCAGCGCGCCCACCGCCTGCGCCTCGGCCAGACGCTGTTGCACATACAAACCAAAAATCCCCCTGGGCGGGAACAGTTCGCTGATCGGCACATGCTGCTCATCCGACTCCGGCCAGCCGCCGGCAGCAATGTATTCGGTCAGCCATTGGGTCAGGTCATCGGCGTTGTCCGGGTCGACGCTCATGCGCGCCGCGTTGCCGTTGAGCGTATGGCCCAGCTCCACGGCGCTGTAGGCTTCGCCCCGACCCAATTCGGCGCGCGGTTCGATCACCAGCACATGGCGCCGGCCCGGCAGGCGCAGAAGTTGCGCCGCCAGCATCGCGCCGCTGAGGCCGCCGCCGACGATCAGGATGTCCGCGTGACGGATGGCGTCGGTCGCCTGTCCGCTTTGGGTTTCACTCATGCCGTTCTCACTGATCAATGTTTGCCTAGATAGAAATCATGCAGATCGCCCCGGGCCAGCAGCTCATCGGCGCTGCCGGACAACACCACCCGGCCGGTATCGAGCACATAAGCCGTGGCGGCGTACTTGAGCGCCACATTAATGTTTTGCTCGGCAATCAGGAAGCTCACCTGCGCCTCGCGATTGAGCTGGGCGACGATCTCGAAAATCTCCTGGACGATAATAGGCGCCAGGCCCATGGAAGGTTCGTCCAGCAGGACTAAAGTCGGACGCGTCATCAAGGCCCGACCGATGGCAACCATTTGCTGCTCGCCACCGGACGTCAGGCCGGCCTGGGTCTTGCGCTTGGTTTTCAGGCGTGGAAACCAGGCGTAGATGCGCTCCAGATCGCGAGCCATGTCCTGCCGGCTCAAGCCCCGGACAAAACCGCCGCTGCGCAGGTTGTCCTCCACCGTGAGTTGCCCGAACACGTGCCGGCCTTCCAGCACATGCACCATGCCCTGACGCACCCGCAGGCTCGGATCGACGCCTGCGGTATCGCGCCCCAGAAATTCGATGTTGCCGCGACTGACCTCGGCCCGCTCGGCACGCACCAGCCCGGAAATCGCCTTGAGCGTGGTGCTTTTGCCGGCACCGTTGGCGCCGAGCAACGCGACGATGCCGCCCTTGGGCACCGTCAGCGACACCCCGGCCACGGCCAGAATCGCCCCGTCGTAGATCACCTCGATGTCGTTGACCTGCAACAAGTCGTTGGCAGCAATGTCGCTGGCGGCGTGGCTCATGGCTTATTCCTCTGCGGTGCAGGTGCGTGGGGTCAGGCCTTTTTCCTTGGCGAAGGCGGCAGACTTTTCATCGATCAACGGTCGCAGCAAGGCGCGGTCAGCGGCGATCCAGTCGCTGATCAGCGTCCAGTTGGCGCCATCCCACTGCTGGACCCGCGCCGAACCGCCGCCTTCATGGTCCTTGCAAGACAACTTGAGGTTTTGCATCAGGCCGAAGTAGCCCATGTCCTTGAGCCGCGCGTCGTCGATGTTCAAGTGCTCCAGGCCCCAGCGCCCTTCTTCGCCGTTGAGCGGGCGTTTGCCGAATTTGCCCTGGGCGGTGCGGATCGCTTCCACCGCGACCGCCGCGTTCACCAACCCGGAGTTGTAGTAGACGCTGCCGAAATTCTTCAGGTCCTTGAGGTCACTCTTGCCCTTGTCGAGGATGTACTGCTTGAGGCGTTTGTGAATCTCGAAATCAGTGCCGGCCGGGTATGGCGTCAGCGCCAGATAGCCCTTGGCGGCGGCACCGGCGGGCAAGACGTCTTCGCTGGAACTGGCCCAGATGTCGCCGACGATGTGGTCCACCGGGAAGCCGAAACGCGCAGCGGTCTTCACCGCCACCGGCGTCGACACGCCCCAGGTGCGCAGGAACACCCAGTCCGGGTTGACCTGGCGGATCTGCCGCCATTGCGCCGATTGCTCGTTGCCCGGATCAGCCACCGGAATCTGGATGTTCTCGAAACCGTATTTCTCCGCCAACAGTTTCAGCGGGCCGAGGGTTTCGCGGCCATACGCCGAGTCGTGGTAGACCGTGGCAATCTTCTTGCCCTTGAGTTTGTCGAAGCCGCCTTCGCGCTGGGCGATGTAGTTGATCAGGCTCGACGCCTCGCTGTAGAAGGTCAGCATCACCGGGAAGTTGTACGGAAACACCGTGCCGTCGGTGGCTTCGGTTCGGCCGTAACCGAGGGTGATCAGCGGGATCTTGTCGACTTCCGCACGCTCACTCAGGGCGTAGGCTGCCGGTGCGCCGTTGGGTTGATAGACCGCGACCGGCGCGCCATCCAGGCCGTTCTTGAAGCGCTCATAGCACTCGATGCCCTTCTCCGCGGTCCACTCGGTTTCGCACTCCTGCCAGACCAGTTTCACGCCGTTGATCCCGCCCTCCACCTCGTTGATGTAGTTCAGGTAATCGATCATCCCCGCCCACACCTGCACACCGCTGGAGGCATAGGCGCCGACCCGGTAAGTGGCCAACGGGAAAAACTGCTGGTCCGGCGAGGCCTGGACCAACGGTACTGCACTGCCGAAAACCGCCAGCGCCAACGCGGCGCCAAGCAGCGAACGTTTCAAGGATGCACGCATGTTGTCTCTCTAATCAGTTGGAGGATTCAGAAGCGCAGCGGCCAGTGGCTCAGCCGCTCACGAAGGTTGCCCAGCAGGCGGATCAAGCCTTCCGGTTCCTTGATCAGGAACAGGATGATCAGCACGCCGAAGATGATTTTTTGCAGGTTCTGTAACTGCCCGGCGTCCACCGCGCCACCGAGCAAGGCTTGTCCGGCGTGACTGAGCAGGATCGGCAACAGGCTGATGAACGCCGCGCCGACGAAGTTGCCGGCAATGCTGCCCATGCCACCGATAATGATGATGAACAGGATCTGGAACGATCGATTGATATCGAAGCTGCTGGCACTGGCGGTGCCCAGATAGGCGAAGGCCCACAAGGCGCCGGCGATGCCCAGGTAGAACGAACTGACGGCAAACGCCAGGTGCTTGTAGCGTGCCACCGGAATGCCGATGACGGCGGCGGCGGTGTCCATGTCGCGGATCGCCATCCAGTTGCGCCCGACCTGGCTTTTCACCAGGTTCACCGCGACCCAGGTCAACAGCAATACCGTGCTCAGGGTCAGCAGATAACGGCCCAGCGGCGTGTTCAGGTCATGACCGAACAGCGCCAGTTTCGGCGCCGAAATGGTCCCGGACGAACCGTAGTTGTAGAACCAGGGAAACTTGACGAACAGCCACTCAAGGAAGAACTGCGCGGCCAGCGTGGTGACCATCAGGTAAAAGCCTTTGATCCGCGAGCTCGGCAGGCCGAACACGAAGCCCACCAGCGCACTGATCAAACCACCGCCGAGCAGCGCCACCGGCAAGCCCAACTCGGGCACGCGCAGCAAAAAGCCGTACGTGGCGAACGCACCGACCGCCATGAACCCGGCCGCGCCCACCGACGTCTGGCCGGTGTAGCCGGTGAGCAGGTTGAGGCCCAATCCGGCGAGGGACAGCACCAGGAACGGAATCAAAATGGCGTTGAGCCAATAGTCATTGCTCGTCAGCGGCACGACGACAAAAGCGATCAGCAGCAGGCCCAACAGGCCGCACGGCACGCGACGCTGGAGCAACACCGCCGGCGCGGTTTCGCGAACAAGGGAAATCGACATGGGCTCAGACTCGCTCGATGGCGCGCTCGCCGAACAGGCCGGCGGGACGGATGTACAGGAAGGCCAAGGCCAGGACATAGGCGAACCACGGCGTGATGCCGCCGCCGATCAGCGGGCCGATATAAACCTCGGCAAGGTTCTCGGCGGCGCCAACAATCAGCCCGCCGACAATCGCCCCGCCAATCGAAGTGAAGCCGCCGATGATCAACACCGGCAACGCCTTGAGCACCACCAGCGACAGGGAAAACTGCACCCCTTGCCGCGCGCCCCAGAGCAACCCGGCCACCAACCCGACGACACCGGCCACCGCCCAGACGATCTGCCAGATGCGGTTGAGGTTGATGCCGATGGACAGCGCGGCGGTGGTGTCATCCGCCACCGCCCGCAAAGAAATACCGATGCGGGTCTTGTTGAACAGCAACGCCAGCACCGTCACCAGCACAACGGCCGCCGCCGCAGCGATCAGGTCGAACTGGCTGACCATCATCCCGCCGATGAACAGCGGCACATCGTCGATGCCCAGGTCCAGCGCCCGCACTTGCGAGCCCATCAACCCTTGAGCCAGGCCTTCGATGATGAACGACAAGCCAAGGGTGGCCATGAACAGGGTGATCTGCGAGCGATTGACCAAGGGTCGCAACACCAGCCGTTCGATCAGCAACGCGCCGATGATCATCACCAGCACCGTCAGCAACAGCGCCAGGGCAAACGGCACGCCTTGATCATGCAGGCTGACAAAGGTCAGCGCGGCGAACAGCAGCATCGCGCCCTGGGCGAAATTGAACACGCCGCTGGCCTTGTAGATCAGCACGAAGCCGATGGCGACCAGCGAATACATGGTGCCGGCGAGCAGGCCGCCGAGCAGGGTTTCGAAGAAGAACGTCATCAGTGCACCACTCCCAGATACGCCGCGATCACCTCGGGATTGGCCTGCACCTCGGCAGGCGTGCCGTCGCCCACCTTGCGCCCGTAATCGAGCACCACCACGTGGTCGGACAGGCCCATCACCACGCCCATGTCATGTTCGATCAACACCACGGTGGTGCCGAGGTCGCGGTTGATGTCGGCGATGAACCGGGCCATTTCCTGTTTTTCCTCGGCGTTCATTCCGGCCATCGGCTCGTCGAGCAGCAACAGGCTCGGCCCGGCAATCAAGGCACGACCAAGCTCCACGCGCTTTTGCAGGCCGTAGGACAGATTGCCCACCGGCACATCGCGTTGGGCTTGCAGGTCGAGGAATTCAAGAACGCCTTGCGCCTTCTGACGGAAGCTTTCCGCCTCGCGCCGGGCCCGTGGCAAACCGAGTGCCTGCTCGATGAAGTGGCTGCGCAGATGCCGCGACAGGCCGGTGAGCAGGTTGTCGATCACGCTCATTTTCTTGAACAGCGCGTTGTTCTGGAACGTGCGGCCAATGCCCCGGCGCGCGGCGCTCAGCGGGTCGATGCGTTTGAAGGGCTGCTGTTCGAAGACGATCGAACCGGCATCGAAGCGGTACACGCCGTTGAGCACATTGAGCAACGAACTCTTGCCCGCGCCGTTGGGGCCGATCAGTGCGCAGATCTCGCCCCGTCGAACGTCGAACGACAGTTCGTTGATGGCTTTCACGCCTTTGAAGGACAGGGAAATGCCACTGACTTGCAGAATGGAATCGGTCGAGGTCATGCGATGTCCCGTTTGAACTCAGCGAGCCACACCGGCTCGGGTTGCGCCTGCGCCGTGCGCGTGGCTTGCCAGATGAAGTGCAGGTTGTGGAAACCCAGCAGTCGGCGAACGCGGTTTTTGATCAGCCGTTGCAGGGCTTTTTCCGGGTGCGCGATGGCCCAGTCGCAGAGGCGTCGGCGCCAGGTGCCGAGCGGGGCCAGACGGCTGTCGATTTCGCTGGCCAGGACTTGCAGGCGTTCGGCGGAGAGCAGCAGGCCCGACGGCGCGACTTCACGCCGATCACGACTGGCGCTGCCGGGGCTTTCCGGGAAGGCCAGGGCTTGACCGCTGGCCAGCCACTGTTCGAACAACACGGTCAGACCGTCCTGCCACTGCGTGCCCTCCTCGCTCCACAACTGCGCGCCGACGAGGCCGAGGCGCAGGCGTTGCGGCGGTTCCGTCGGTCCGAGCAGCTCTGCAAAATCGAGCAGTGACTGGCCCTGATTGAGCCAGAGCTGTTGCGTTTGCCGGCCCGGCACAAAGGCATGGGTCGGAGCGCTGCGCCACAACACGTTGTGCAATGCGGGGGCGTCGAGGTTGTCGTCAACGGCCAGCAATTGCCCGCCCACCTGCTGTGCGGCCAAGGCCAGCAGCAACAGGTTCGGCTCGAACGCACCGCTGACGGCCAGTCGCGAATCCTCATCGAATCCTTGCTGGCGCAAGCCATCGGCCAAACGCTCGACATCACGCAATACATCAATCCAGCGCCAGACAAACCATTGCCCGTGGCGCTTGTGGCGCAACGCCGGTTGCAATGGCCGGACCTGCGCCCAGTGCCGCAATTGCTCCAGCGCCTGGGGCACATTGACCCGCCACTCCGTGGTATCCGCAATCGGCGGACGCTTGAGTTCGTGCACGCTCATGGTTGACCTCCTGTTCATGGGCAAAAGCGTGCGGTGGTCCGCTGGGCCGGGATCTATGGAAAACTGTGAACCCGTGTGGGAGCGGGCTTGCTCGCGAAGGCCTCGTGTCAGCCAATATCAATGTTGACTGTCAAACCGCATTCGCGAGCAAGCCCGCTCCCACAGGAGATGTGGGTGTGCCCGGTGCTTTTAGGCAGACACCACTTTTTTCTCCTGCTGCCGCAACGCCGCGAGGTCGCGATAGCCGGCGCCCGGATGAATCTCCGGTAACTTCGGACCTTCGCCAAACAGCTTCTCGCGCAAGGTGCCGGGTGCGTATTCGGTCTTGTACACGCCGCGCTTCTGCAATTCCGGCACCAGCAACTCCACGGCATCGATGAAGGTTTCGTGGGTCAGTGCATAGGCCAGGTTGAAGCCGTCGACATCGGTCTCGTCGACCCACTCCTGAAGCAGATCAGCCACCGTTTCCGGGCTGCCGACAAACAGCGGACCAAAACCGCCGATGCCCACCCAGTCGGCCAGCTCGTTGGGAGTCCAGACCTTGTTCGGATCAGCCGTGGAGAACGCCTCAACCGCCGATTGAATGGCGTTGGTGTGCACATGCTTGAGCGGTTCGTCCGGTTTGAACTGGCTGAAGTCAATGCCGGTCCAGCCGGAAATCAACGCCATGGCGCCTTCATAGCTGACCCAGGTTTTGTATTCTTCGAACTTGGCCTTGGCCTTGGCGTCGGTCTCGCCGAGGATCACCGTTTGCAGGTTGAAGATCAGGATCTTCGACGGATCGCGCCCGGCCTCTGCCGCACGCCGGCGGATATCGGCCACGGTTTTCTTCAGCAGCACTTTCGACGGTGCGGCAACGAACACGCATTCGGCATGTTCAGCGGCGAACTGTTTGCCGCGACTCGATGCGCCGGCCTGATACAGCACTGGTGTGCGTTGCGGCGAAGGTTCGCAAAGGTGGATGCCCGGCACCTGGAAGTGTTTGCCGACGTGCTGGATCTCGTGGATCTTGCTCGGATCGCTGAAAATCCGCCGTTCGCGATCACGCAAAATGGCGCCCTCTTCCCAGCTGCCCTCCCACAGTTTGTAGCAAACCTCCAGATACTCTTCGGCAAAGTCGTACCGGGCGTCGTGTTCGGTCTGGGCTTTCTGCCCAAGATTCTTGGCGCCGCTCTCCAGGTAGGAAGTGACGATGTTCCAGCCGGCGCGGCCCTTGGTCAGGTGATCGAGAGTCGACAGGCGCCGGGCGAACGGATACGGATGCTCGAACGACAGTGACGCGGTCAGGCCAAAGCCCAAATGCTCGGTGACCAGCGCCATCGGCGGGATCAGTTGCAGCGGATCATTGACCGGCACCTGCGCGGCCTGGCGAATCGCCGCATCACCGTTGCCGTTGTAGACGTCATAGATGCCCAGCACATCGGCAATGAACAGACCGTCGAACTTGCCGCGCTCAAGGATTTTCGCCAGGTCGGTCCAGTACTCCAGATCCTTGTATTGCCACGAGCGATCCCGCGGATGCGCCCACAAACCCGGCGACTGGTGGCCGACGCAGTTCATGTCAAAAGCGTTGAGACGAATTTCACGGGCCATCAAACGGCTCCCTCTGTGACGGTGGAAAAGCTGGGGGGATGAATACCGTTGAGGCGGAAGTTGCCGATGAGGTGGAGTTTCCAGCGCAGCGGATCGTGCAGCGAACCGGGCAACGGACTGCGTTGCCCGGTGAGTTCGAACTCGGCGTTGCTGGCGGTGCTGAGTGCCTCGGCACTGGCCAGATGGGATTCGGCAATGGCGATGCCGATTTCGGTGCTGTCCTCATGCCGGTCGAGAAGGTCCTCGGCGCGTTCGAGCAGCGCGGCGGCCACTTCGATGCGGATTTGCACATCACCGAAGCGACTGATCACGTAAGGGTCTTTGGTGGTTTTGGCCTGCTGGCGAACGAAACGCAGGGTGGCATCGAGCAAAGTGCGAGCGTTGTGCAGGTCATGCTGGGACTTGGCCAGTGGCTGTCCGGCAGCGATGGGTTGGGTCAAGGCATTCATGGGAAACTCCTCAGTTCCAGGCGTGGCGCGCAGGTTTCACGCCGTTGAGCAGGTAGTTGCCGATCAGGTGATATTTCCAGCGCGCCGGGTCATGCAAGGTGTGAGTGCGGGCGTTGCGCCAGTGACGGTCGAGGTTGTATTTGCCTAGCACCGAGCGGGTGCCGGCCAGTTCGAAAAGCTTGCTGCTGGCAAGCAAGGCGATTTCCGCGGACAGCACTTTGGCCTGGGCCACCACCACCGAGGCGTGGGCAACCGTGTCTTCATTGGCGTTGAGCAAGGCGGCGTCGATGGCCTGGCCGGCCTTTTTCAGGATCGCTTCAGTGCCGTGGACCCGCCATTCGAGGTCGCCGATGGCGGCGATGCTGAACGGGTCCTGCCAACCGTGATCTTGCTGACTGTCGATCCATGGCCGTGCTTCACGGGCGTAGCGCTTGGTCTCTTCCAGGGCGCCGACGGCAATGCCGGTGTCCACGGCAGCCTGGATGATTTGTGAAATCGGACCGTCGGCGGTGGGTTCATCAAAGGCTTTGTGGGCGGGGATCACTGCACTCAGCGGCACTTTTACTGCGCTCAAGGTGACGCCACCGCTGGCGGTGGTGCGCTGGCCGAAACCGTCCCAGCTGTCGATCACGGTCAGACCGGGGTTGTCGCGTTCGATGAAGGCGATGAAGGCCTGGTTCTGTTCGTTGACCGCCACCGCCGGGACGATGTGCGCAAACAGCGCGCCGGTGCAGTAGAACTTCTCGCCGTCGATTTGCGCAGTGTCGTCGCTGAAGCGAATCCGGGTTTCGAAAGCTCCGGCGTTTTTGCTTTTGGATTCGGAAAAGGCGTTACCGAAACGGTAGCCCTGCAAGACTTTGCCGAAGTAATAGCGCTTCTGCTCTTCGCTGGCGGTTTGCAGCAGGATGTCGAGCACGCCGAGGTGGTTTTGCGGGATCTGGCCCAGAGAAGAGTCAGCGGCAGAAATGATCTTGATCACTTCGGCGACGGTCACGTAGGACACACCGGCGCCGCCATAGGCTTTCGGGACAGTGATGCCCCAAAGGCCGCTGGCGGAAAATTCGTCAAGCTCGGCAACCGGCAGGCGTCGCTCGCGATCGCGCACGCTGGCCTCGACGGCGAAACGCGCGGCGAGCTTGTGAGCGATGGCAATGGCCTCGGCGTCCGAGCGGATCACGTGGGCAGTGCGAGGGGGTTGGGCAGAGGCTGTCATGGGCCGACTCCTGGGTTCCGGGTGAATGCCCGAGATCTTTTGCAGGAGTCGTGCCTGAAATTAATTACCCTTAATTTCAGTCAGTTACATAAATTACCAAGAAAAGTTTACAGCTTCAAAACAGCAAAGTGTCTATCCACTGTTGATTAGCGAACAGTCAGATCACCACGTTGCGCACAAACCGCGCCGCCACCGGTCCATCGTTGCGATAGGCGTGGGGTTGGTTGCTGGCAAACATATAGAACTCGCCGGCGGAGATTGCGTGTGGAGTGTCGCCGAGCATCAGGGTCAGGCAGCCTTCGAACACGTAGATCTGTTCGCTCCAGCCATCGGCATCCGGTTGCGACGGGTAGACTTCCCCCGGTTGCAGGCACCATTCCCATTGTTCCACTTCGCGGGTAGCGGTGGCTTTGGACAGCAATACGGCTTTGCTACCGGGGATTACACCCGCCCAGGCCACTTCGTTGATGCGGCTATGGTCACGGACATCGGGGGCCTGGATCAGATCGCTGAACGCCACGTCCAACGCCTCGGCCACACGGTCGAGGGTGGTCAGGCTGACGTTCTTTTCCCCGGCCTCGATCGCCACCAGCATTCGGCGACTGACACCGGACTTTTCTGCCAAAGCGGTCTGGCTCATGTCGGCGGCATGACGCAGGCGTCGAACGTTCTGGCTGACGTGCTGCAGGACCGAAGCCCGTTGCGTGGAATCTTTGTGCACTATATTGCTCACTAGGTGGTGCTGCGCAGTATACTGCCCAACTTCCGGCGCATTGTGCGTCCCCCCTCAGGTAGTGCGCAAGATCATGACGTCGGTGAACACCTCCCAGGCTTCCTCCCGTTTCCTGCGGCTCAGCAAGGCCGAGTGCGTATTGGTGTTGATCACCATGGTCTGGGGCGGGACCTTTTTGCTGGTCCAGCATGCGATGACCGTCAGCGGCCCGATGTTTTTCGTCGGCCTGCGCTTTGCCGCCGCCGCGATCCTCGTCGCCCTGTTCTCCTGGCGCAGCCTGCGTGACTTGACCCTGTTCGAACTCAAGGCCGGTGCGTTTATCGGCGTGGCGATCATGCTTGGTTACGGCTTGCAGACGGTTGGCTTGCAGAGCATTCCCAGCAGCCAATCGGCGTTTATCACCGCGCTGTACGTGCCTTTCGTGCCGTTGCTGCAATGGCTGGTGCTGGGACGTCGGCCGGGGTTGATGCCGAGTATCGGGATCATGCTGGCCTTTACCGGGTTGATGCTGCTGTCGGGGCCTTCCGGCGCATCGTTGAATTTCAGCCCCGGTGAAATCGCCACGTTGATCAGCGCAATTGCCATTGCCGCTGAGATCATCCTGATCAGCAACTTTGCTGGTCAGGTCGATGTGAAGCGGGTGACGGTGGTGCAACTGGCGGTGACTTCGGTGCTGTCATTCCTGATGGTGGTGCCGACCAACGAGGCGATTCCGGATTTTTCCTGGTTGCTGTTGTGCAGTGCCCTTGGGCTTGGCGCGGCGAGTGCGGCGATCCAGGTGGCGATGAACTGGGCGCAGAAGAGTGTTTCGCCGACTCGGGCCACGTTGATTTATGCCGGTGAGCCGGTGTGGGCCGGGATTGTCGGGCGGATCGCCGGGGAACGCTTGCCGGCAATTGCGCTGCTGGGGGCCGGGTTGATTGTCGCGGCGGTGATTGTCAGTGAGTTGAAGACCAAGGGTAAGGCGGTTGCCGAGGTTGAAGAGTCGCTGGAGAGTGAAAGCGGCAATTAAACGGCAAGATCAAAAGATCGCAGCCTTCGGCAGCTCCTACATTGAAATGCATACTCTGTAGGAGCTGCCGAAGGCTGCGATCTTTTTTCATGCAGGTTGAAACAATGTGAAGCAGGCTTTTTCCGTCTACCTTGTAGGATTCTGCGACAGCTTGGCGTTTGGTGATCCGGGAGCTGGCACGTATGATGCTTCACAAACTTCCGCAGATTAGAAGCCTATGTCCCTGATAGTTCTACTGCTTCTGCCTTTCATAGGCAGCTGTCTGGCAGCGGTGCTGCCACACAACGCGCGTAACACCGAATCGCTGCTGGCTGGTCTGGTTGCCTTGATCGGCACCGTCCAGGTCGCCCTCCTGTACCCGCAAATCGCCCATGGCGGCGTGATCCGCGAAGAGTTCTTCTGGCTACCGAGCCTGGGCTTGAATTTCGTCCTGCGCATGGACGGTTTCGCCTGGCTGTTCTCGATGCTGGTGCTGGGCATCGGCACGCTGGTGTCGCTGTACGCGCGTTACTACATGTCGCCGAACGATCCGGTGCCGCGGTTCTTCGCGTTTTTCCTGGCGTTCATGGGCGCGATGCTCGGCCTGGTGATCTCCGGCAACCTGATCCAGATCGTGTTCTTCTGGGAGCTGACCAGCCTCTTCTCGTTCCTGTTGATCGGCTACTGGCACCACCGCGCCGATGCGCGACGCGGTGCATATATGGCGTTGATGGTCACCGGTGCCGGCGGTTTGTGCCTGCTGGCGGGGGTCATGCTGCTCGGCCATGTGGTCGGCAGCTATGACCTGGACAAGGTCCTGGCCGCCGGCGATCTGATTCGTGCCCATGCCCTCTACCCTATCCTGTTACCCCTGATCCTGATCGGCGCACTGAGCAAAAGTGCGCAATTCCCCTTCCATTTCTGGCTACCTCACGCAATGGCTGCACCAACACCGGTGTCGGCCTATCTGCACTCGGCGACCATGGTCAAGGCCGGGGTGTTCCTGCTGGCGCGACTCTGGCCGTCGCTGTCCGGCAGTGAAGAATGGTTCTACATCGTCAGCGGCGCCGGGGCGTGCACCCTGTTGCTCGGCGCTTATTGCGCGATGTTCCAGAATGACCTCAAGGGTCTGTTGGCCTACTCGACCATCAGCCACCTGGGCCTGATCACCCTGCTGCTGGGCCTGAACAGTCCGCTGGCCGCCGTGGCCGCCGTGTTCCACATTCTCAACCACGCTACGTTCAAGGCCTCGCTGTTCATGGCCGCCGGGATCATCGACCACGAAAGCGGCACCCGCGACATTCGCAAACTCAGCGGCCTGGTCAAGCTGATCCCGTTCACCGCCACCCTCGCCATGGTCGCCAGCGCCTCCATGGCCGGTGTGCCGTTGCTCAACGGCTTCCTCTCGAAAGAGATGTTCTTCGCCGAAACCGTGTTCATCAACGCCACGGCGTGGGTCGAAGCGACCTTGCCGATCGTCGCGACCATCGCTGGGACGTTCAGCGTCGCCTACTCCCTGCGTTTCACCGTGGACGTCTTCTTCGGTCCGCCTGCCACCGACCTGCCGCACACGCCGCACGAACCGCCGCGCTGGATGCGCGCGCCGGTGGAGTTGCTGGTGTTTGCCTGTCTGGTGGTCGGGATTTTCCCGGCGCAAGTGGTCGGCCCGTTGCTCGCCGCCGCCGCGCTGCCGGTGGTGGGCGGCACCCTGCCGGAGTACAGCCTGGCGATCTGGCACGGCTTGAACGCGCCGATGATCATGAGCCTGATCGCCATGTCCTGCGGTGTCGTGCTCTATCTGCTGTTGCGTAATCAGCTCAAGCGCGGTCGTTTCAGCCGTCCGCCGCTGGTTGGCCGACTGAATGGCAAGCGCCTGTTCGAACTCAGCCTGGTGCTCAAGATGCGACTGGCCCGTCGCCTGGAGCGACGAATCAGCACCCATCGCCTGCAAACCCAGTTGTTCCTGATGGTCCTCGCCGCCGTGCTGGCCGGGTTGATCCCGATGTTGCACAGCAGCCTGAGCTGGGGCGACCGGCCGAAGATTCCGGGCTCGATCGTGTTCGTGATCCTCTGGTTGCTGGCGATTGCCTGCGCCCTCGGCGCGGCTTATCAAGCCAAGTATCACCGTCTCGCGGCACTGACCATGGTCAGCGTCTGCGGCCTGATGACCTGCGTGACTTTCGTCTGGTTCTCGGCGCCGGACCTGGCCTTGACGCAACTGGTGGTCGAAGTAGTGACCACCGTGCTGATCCTGTTGGGCCTGCGTTGGCTGCCACGCCGGATCGAGGAGGTGTCGCCACTGCCGAGCAGCCTGCGGAAGGCGCGCATTCGCCGTATCCGCGACTTGCTGCTGTCGACCGTGGTTGGCGGCGGCATGGCGGTACTTTCGTACGCGATGCTGACGCGCCAGACACCCAACGACATTTCTTCGTTCTACCTCAGCCGTGCGCTGCCCGAAGGTGGCGGCAGCAACGTGGTCAACGTAATGCTGGTGGATTTCCGTGGGTTCGACACCCTCGGCGAAATCACCGTGCTGGCGGCCGTGGCGCTGACCGTGTTCGCCCTGCTGCGCCGCTTCCGTCCGCCGAAAGAAAGCCTGCAGTTGCCGGCCCAGCAGCGTTTGCTCGCGCCGGACGTGGTCACCGATCTGGTCAACCCGCGTCACGCCAGCGACACCGCGCTCGGCTTCATGATGGTCCCGGCGGTGCTGGTGCGCCTGCTGTTGCCGATTGCGCTGGTGGTGTCGTTCTACCTGTTCATGCGCGGACACAACCAACCGGGCGGCGGCTTTGTCGCGGGGCTGGTGATGTCGGTGGCGTTCATCCTGCAATACATGGTGGCGGGTACTCAGTGGGTCGAGGCGCAAATGAGCCTGCGGCCGCTGCGCTGGATGAGCGTTGGCTTGCTGTTCGCCACGCTCACTGGCTTGGGGGCGATGGTCGTTGGTTATCCGTTCCTGACCACCCACACCTGGCATTTCGACCTGCCGTTGCTGGGCGACATTCACCTCGCCAGCGCGCTGTTCTTCGACATTGGCGTTTACGCAGTAGTGGTCGGTTCGACGCTGTTGATCCTCACCGCCCTCGCCCACCAATCGGTGCGGGGTCACAAAACCGCGTCCCAGCCTAAACCCGTCGCCATGAAGGAGGCCATCTGATGGAAGAAGTCATCGCAATCGCCATCGGTGTTCTGGCCGCGTCCGGCGTGTGGCTGATCCTGCGTCCACGGACGTTCCAGGTGGTCATGGGCCTGTGCCTGCTGTCCTACGGCGTCAACCTGTTCATCTTCAGCATGGGCAGCCTGTTCATCGGCAAGGAGCCGATCATCAAGGACGGCGTGCCGCAGGACCTGCTGCACTACACCGACCCGCTCCCGCAAGCGCTGGTGCTGACCGCAATCGTCATCAGCTTCGCCATGACCGCGCTGTTCCTGGTGGTCTTGCTGGCCTCCCGGGGCCTGACCGGCACCGACCATGTGGATGGCCGGGAGCCTAAAGAATGAATGCAATGACGCACCTGATCGCCGCGCCCATCCTGCTGCCGCTGCTGACCGCCGCGATCATGCTGATGCTCGGCGAGAAACACCGCCCGCTCAAAGCCAAGATCAATCTGTTCTCCAGCCTGCTGGGCCTGGGCATTTCGCTGTTGCTACTGCAATGGACGCAAACCACCGACGTGCCCGGCTCCATCGGCGTGTACCTGCCGGGCAACTGGCAAGTACCGTTTGGCCTGGTGCTGGTGGTCGATCGCCTGTCGGCGTTGATGCTGGTGCTGACCGGGATCATCGGCGTCAGCGCCCTGCTGTTCGCCATGGCCCGTTGGGACAGTGCCGGTTCGAGTTTCCATGCGCTGTTCCAGATTCAGTTGATGGGCCTGTATGGCGCGTTCCTGACGGCCGATCTGTTCAACCTGTTCGTGTTCTTCGAAGTGCTGCTCGCCGCGTCCTATGGCCTGATGCTGCACGGCTCCGGCCGGGCGCGGGTGTCGTCGGGGCTGCATTACATCTCGATCAACCTGCTGGCATCGACCCTGTTCCTGATCGGCGCGGCACTGATCTATGGCGTCACCGGCACCCTGAACATGGCTGACCTGGCGCTGAAAATCCCGCTGGTGCCAGAAGCCGATCGCGGGTTGCTGCACGCCGGTGCGGGGATTCTCGCGGTGGCTTTCCTGGCCAAGGCCGGGATGTGGCCGCTGAACTTCTGGCTGGTGCCGGCGTACTCCTCGGCAAGCGCGCCGGTAGCGGCGATGTTCGCGATCATGACCAAGGTCGGCATCTATACCTTGCTGCGCCTGTGGACGTTGCTGTTCTCCGGCCAGGCCGGAGCATCGGCGTATTTCGGCGGTGACTGGCTGATTTACGGCGGCATGGCGACCATCGTCTGCGCGGCCGTGGCGATCCTTGCCGCGCAACGTCTGGAACGCATGGCCAGCCTGAGCATTCTGGTGTCTGCAGGGATTCTGTTGTCGGCCATCGGTTTCGCTCAGCCCAATCTGATCGGCGCGGCATTGTTCTATCTGGTCAGCTCGACGTTGGCGTTGAGCGCGCTGTTCCTGCTGGCCGAGTTGATCGAACGCTCGCGCTCGGCCAACGAAATTCCGCTGGAGGATGAAAACGAGATGCTGCCACGGCCGCTGGAATCGTTGCATCCGGCCAAGGGCGTCAACCTCGACGACGACCAGAAAGCCGTGGTCGGCCAAGTGATTCCCTGGACCATGGCGTTCCTTGGCTTGAGCTTCATCGCCTGCGCGCTGTTGATCATCGGCATGCCGCCGCTGTCCGGGTTCATCGGCAAACTGAGCCTGCTCAGCGCCCTGCTCAACCCGATGGGCCTGGGCAACAGCGGTGACGCGCCGATCTCGAATGCGGCGTGGGGCTTGTTGGCGCTGCTGATTCTCTCGGGGTTGGCATCGCTGGTTGCTTTTTCGCGCGTGGGCATCCAGCGTTTCTGGACCCCGGCAGAACGGCCATCGCCAGTGCTGCGACGCCTTGAGTGCGTGCCGATTTTCGCCCTGCTGGGCCTGAGCGTTGCGCTGACGTTCCAGGCCGAACCACTGTTGCGCTACACCCAGGCCGCCGCCAATGCCTTGAACAACCCGCAGCAATACGTGATGGCCGTGCTCGGCACGCGCGCGGTGCCGAGTCCGGAAGCCCGGGCGGCGCTGCTGGAGGTGCAACAATGAAGCGCCTGTTTCCTGCACCATGGTTGTCGCTGGCCCTGTGGTTGTTGTGGCTGGTGCTGAACGTGTCGATGAGCCCCGGCAATCTGATGCTGGGCGCTGCGCTGGGCTTTTGTGCGCCGTTGATGATGCGCAAGTTACGCCCGCTGCCGATCCGTATTCGTCGCCCCGGCACCATCCTTCGTCTGTTCCTCCTCGTCGGGCGTGACGTGGTGGTCTCCAATCTGGCAGTGGCCTGGGGCGTGCTCAACGCTGGCCGCCGTCCACCGCGATCGCGGTTCATCAAGGTGCCGCTGGACCTGCGCGATGCCAACGGCCTGGCGACCCTGTCGATGATCTGCACCGTGGTGCCCGGCACCGTCTGGTCGGAGCTGGCACTGGACCGCAGCATTCTGTTGCTGCACGTCTTCGATCTGGATGACGAAGCGCTGTTCATTGAACACTTCAAGACGACCTACGAGCGTCCGCTAATGGAGATCTTCGAATGAGCGCCCTGCTGTCGAACGCGATTCTGTTCAGTCTGTTCCTGTTTTCCGTGGCGATGATCCTGACCCTGATCCGCCTGTTCAGAGGCCCGTCCGCCCAGGACCGGGTCCTGGCGCTGGATTACCTGTACATCATCGCGATGCTGATGATGCTGGCGCTGGGCATTCGCTATGCCAGTGACACGTATTTTGAAGCGGCGCTGCTGATCGCGCTGTTCGGCTTCGTCGGCTCGTTTGCCCTGGCGAAATTCCTGCTGCGCGGCGAGGTGATCGAATGAACGCTGAACTGTCTCTATGGGTGGAAATCCCGGTGGCGATCCTGCTGGTGCTCGGCGGTCTGTTCGCGCTGATCGGCGCCACCGGGTTGCTGCGCATGAAGGATTATTTCCAGCGCATGCACCCGCCGGCGCTGGCCTCGACGTTGGGCGCGTGGTGCGTGGCGCTGGCTTCGATCATCTACTTTTCGGCACTCAAGTCCGGGCCGGTGCTGCATGCCTGGCTGATTCCGATCCTGTTGGCGATTACGGTGCCTGTGACCACATTGCTGCTGGCGCGGGCGGCGCTTTTTCGTAAGCGCATGGCGGGGGATGATGTGCCGGCTGAGGTGAGTAGTCGGCGGACTGAGAGCGGGAGTTAGCCTCGAGATTTCGGCGACCGGACTGGCCTCATCGCGGGCAAGCCTTGCTCCTACGGGTTTTTGGCAGGTTCACACAATGGTGATCCGCCGCAAACTCTGTAGGAGCAAGGCTTGCCCGCGATGCTTTTCGGCCACGCCTCAGATCCAGGCCACTGCCAACAATCCACTCCCCAACACCACACACAACGGCGAATACACCCAGGTATCCCACCGCGCAAACCTGGAGCCTTTGACCTCCTTGAAAAACCCCACCAGTTCCGAATCGCCAATCGCCCGGGCGAATAACAGAAGCGCGATGGCGCTGATCACCCACTGCAACACTTGATGATCCACCTGTGGCAGCCACCAGCCGACGCGCAAACACACCAACAGGGCAATTACCAACAGGGCAGCCGCCACCAGCAGCGTGAGCCAGCCTCGCGGCTTGAAGGCCGGGCGCAGTTGCGTGCTGCCTTCATGCGGCACTTGAGGAACGGCTGCTACGGCAGCCCATTCGCCCCCCAGCGCCCAGTAAACGTGTACCAGAGCAATCGCCGCAAATATCGTCACCAGCCATTGAGCCAACGCAAAGGTCATGGTTGAAGATCCTTGAAAGGGATTTGGTCAAATCATCCTAGTCGGCTTTTTTGGATATGCATGACCGCTGGTACGAAGGCTGACGAACGAGAGATTTATGCGATTAAAAGCATCGCCAGCAGGCTAGCTCCCACATGGATTCCAGGAACACCGGCGGTCCAAGGTGGGAGCTAGCCTGCTGGCGATGACAGTTCCAAACTCAACACATCACTTCAACTCGGCGGACACCTTGTCGGCCACATCCTTGGGCACCCAGGCCTTCCACACGTCCGGGTGCTTCTTCATGAACGCTTCTGCTGCCTGGCGCGGCGCGGTGTGCTTTTCACTCATCTCGGCCAACGCCTTGTTCAACGGTTCAATGGGAAAATCGACCTTGGTGAAAAACTCGGCGATCTGCGGATACTGCTTCTGGAACGGCGTGGACACGCCAATGGACAGTTTCGAGGGCAGCGAACGGGTCGGCTGTGGATTCGGGTTGTCGGCGTCGGTCAGGGTTTTCCAGGCTTCGGCGTCGAATGGTGGCTCTTCCAGCTGGATCAGTTTGAAACGGCCGAGCAATGGCGTCGGCGACCAGTAATAGAACAATACCGGTTTGCTGCGGCGGATCGACGAGCTGATCTCCGCATCCAGTGCCGCCCCCGAACCGCTGCGGAAATTCACATAGCTGTCGTCCAGCCCATAGGCCTTGAGCTTCTGCTTGTTGACCACTTCCGACGTCCAGCCGATGGGGCTGTTGAGAAACCGCCCCTTGCTCGGCGCTTCCGGGTCTTTGAACACGTCCTTGTATTTGGGCAGGTCGCTGACACTGCGCAGGTCCGGTGCCATCGGCTTGATGCCTTTGGCCGGGTCGCCCTTGATCACGTACTCCGGCACCCACCAGCCTTCGGTGGCGCCCTTGACCGTATCGCCGAGACTGACGACCTTGCCTTCGGCCTCGGCCTTGACCCACACCGGGCTGCGCCCGGCCCACTCTTCGCCAATGACTTGAATGTCATTGTTGGCCAGTGCGGTTTCCAGGGTGATGGTGGTGCCCGGCAACGTATCCGTCGGCAGGCCGTAGCCCTTTTCGACAATGATCCGCAGGATATCGGTGATCAGGCTGCCGCTTTCCCAGTTCAAGTCAGCGAAATGAATCGGCGCCTGGGCGGCCAACACCGGAACGGGTGACGCCAACAAACCGCAAGTGGCCAGGACCGCAGCCAGCAACCGTCGAAAACCTTTCATGCTTTTGCACCTCGTGCTGTTCACAGCAATAGCAGGATGGCCGGGCGGAGGACCGCGAAGCCTCTGAATACTCAGTCAATTGACTGTAGTAGAGGTTCCTGCTTTCGAGGGGCGCCGATCAATTTTCGGAAATTTCCTGCAAGCGCATCAGCTCTCTTCTGACCATGCTGGCGTATTCCGCCGGGCGCAACCCGTAGAGCTGTGATGCGACCCAGCTCAGCCAGGCTCCCTGCATGACGGCTTTGCGCTCGAACAGTTGCCGGGCCTCGGCTTGAGCGCTGGCCTGGTTCTGTTGATGGAAGTCGGCGCGGGTCAGGCTCATTACTCGCTGGCCTTGAACGTCACCAGTTCGCCTTTGCGCCATTTGGCGGCCTTGGCGGTCACAGCCTTGAGGGTCTTGGTCAGGCCTTCCTGCAACTGTTGGTGGGCGGCGAACACCGTCACCACGCTGTGACCTTCCTTGAACACAATCGCCTGGCCGTCAGCGGTGGTTACAAAGGCATAGTCGCCCAGGCCATACACCGTCAGTTTGATTTCACGGAATTTGATTTCCAGCTTGCCGCCCTCACGGCTGGGCAACACCGAGGCGCTGAAATGATCGCCAACCTTGAGTTTGAGCCCCGGTTTATCGTCCACCACCAGCGCCGATTCCGTGTCGACTTCGGCGATGTAGATACCTTCCGCATTCTGCTCGGTGATGTAAACGAAACGTGACTGAAACTGCTTGACCAGCTTTGCGCGCAAATCACCCAACACGAACAAAGCATGCATATCGAGATTACTTACTGCCAAGGAAACATCCCCACATCTGAAAAATGGTGCCGTACGCGGAAAAAAACGCACAGCCAAAAAAGCGGCAATGCCGAAGGTGCAGCCAAATAACCCGAGATGAAATCCTGAATGAGCAGTGCACTCATCCATCACGAAGCATCGAGAAGACTACTGGAACATCACTCGCATCGTCCTGCCCGGCGTTCGTCAGGGGTTGAAGGAAAACTCCCTGCTGGCGGCCAGAAAATTATGGACTATCAACATCGAGGAAAAAACCGATCAAGAAAAGCACTTTTCCTACATATCGCCCGCGGAAAATTGCTTTAGATAAACATCATTCACCCACCAGTGACGGTGATTCTAGAGCAGCGATGCTCTCGCAGACTACCCATAACGACGTACATACGTCGGTAAAAACAATGAAAAGGACTTCATATGTGCACATTGACTCACTTTGCCTACCCCCTGGCGCCAGACACGGCAACCGCATCAACCTCGTTCCCGACACTCGTCCACGCCCATCAACTGCTTCACGGCGCCCCTGCCCGGCCGCGGTTTCAGGTGGTTTTGGCCGGCAATGCCTTCTTTCACATCAAGGATATTTCCACAGGACGCGTCAGAGGTTTCCGAGCGGACCACAACGAAGCCTGCGCCCTCGCCCGGCAGCTTGAATCAGGCTATTGAGTTGCCGAACGCTCTCACGTCAATGAGCGTTTCGTCTGCCCGGCGACTTATCTCAGGCGGCGATGTGCAACTACTGCCATACTGCCCGCCCAATAAAACGCATCCCCCAGAAAGCGGGCTGCGTTGAGAACAACAATGTATTTCCAAGGGAAGGCTGCTACGTGACGGAATTTGATATCGGCGAGTTTTTTATCCGGGGCGAAGCCAGAGAAGTCGACGGCGAGTTTCAGGCAGTGATCGTCATGCGCGCCAAGCCACCGCTGAAAACCGTGACCTATCACCAGGTCGAGAAAGACCGTTGGTTCAAGTCCTCGGATATCGCCGCCGTCGCTGCCCAGGAATCCGCCAAAGAACTCAAGGCTGCGGTCGATGCCGGTGCATTGAAAGCCTGAAGACCGGGTTTGCGGTCTATGCTCTCTCCTGCGTTCAAACATCGTTTTCGAACTCTTGAAGCCCGGCTCTCTCAGAAGTAGAGAAGCCGTAGCTCAGATCTCGTATTCGATTCGACCGGCAACCTGCAAGGAGATGAAAATGGAATCACCGACCCACGATTTGAAAGGTTTGTTCGACCAGCTCGGCCTGGACTCCACCCAGAAAGCTATCGACGATTTCATTGCCAGCCATTCACCGCTGCCCGACGACAAAAAACTCATCGATGCCGAGTTCTGGACGCCGCAACAGGCAGGTTTCCTAAAAGAACAACTGCGTGAAGATGCCGACTGGGCGCGGGTGGTCGACGACCTCAACCTGCGCATGCACCAGATTCACTAACCTCAGGCTTAATGCAGGCTGTCTGGTTTCTCGGCGTTCAACTGCGCCAGCCAGGCAGCCTTGCACTCCTCTGCTTCGGTGCGACTGGAAAATGCCGTCCCCCGACGCTCACCGTTGAGCAACACCACCCAGCACACACTCTGCCCCAGAGCGCGCAAACTGGGGGGCACACCGCTGCCAATCATTACCGCGACATCGACTTTGCTTTGCATGCTGACCTCCGAACTCCGTTAGCAACCTAACTATGTAGGTATGGTAATGAGTCCGCAGGCGAAGAAACAATAACGACTGTGTACAGCTTCGTTTCCAAAACCGTAACAATCACCCGCCTCTAACGAGGTTTCTCCGGCTTGTAGCCCAAGCGCAAGCCTCCCCAATGCCTGCCCTTGAGCATGATCGGCACCGACAGGTCGTGCATCAGTTCACCGGTATCGCGGGTGTAGGTTTGCAGCAATACCGCCTGCTGATGACTGCCACAGCGAATGCCGGTGCGGTCGGCGAATTTGCGTTTAGTGCGGTTTTGCAGGGTATCGACCTGCACGTCGCCGGTCAGCGGCTGGCTGAAGACTTGGTTGTGGGTCGGCACGTAGCCCTGCTGAGTACAGGCGATGGCGAACACCAGGCCTTCATGTCGGGGCAACAACGGTTCCTGAATCGACGGCAGGACCTGATCGGTGTAGCGATCGAAACGCGTCTGGTATTTCGCCGGAACGGTATCGGGGATCGCCTGATAATTTCGGTCGAACAAATCGTCGAGGCTGATACGCCCGGCTTCGATGTCCGCTTCGAAACGCGCCGCGATCTGGCTCGCGCCTTCCCGAGCGAGGTCGTAGATCCGCTGGTGATAATCATCGAGCCCCACTTCGGCGAGGCGTTCGCTGATGGTTTCGGCCTGGCCTTCCATCTGCACGGCGGCTTCGGCCAGGCGCCGGGTCTGTTGATCGCTGATGGCCAGGTCGCTGCGCATCTGTTCAATGGCGTGAAACAGGCTGTCGAGTTGTTCGCGGTTGGTGTCCGCACCTCGGGCGATTTCCCCGACCTGGCTTTCGACGCTGGCCGCCAGCCGGGCAATGTTTTCCAGGTGCTGACCGGTGTGCTCGACCTGCTCGACGCCGGTGTCGAGGTCGCTGGACAGTTGGCGGATCTGCTCCACCACTTGCGCGGTGCGTTGCTGGATGTCGGCCACCATCTCCCCGACTTCACCGGTCGCGGTCGCCGTGCGCGCGGCGAGTCCGCGAACCTCGTCAGCCACCACCGCGAAGCCACGGCCGTGTTCCCCGGCCCGCGCCGCTTCGATTGCCGCGTTCAAGGCCAGCAGGTTGGTCTGGCTGGCGATGGACTGGATCACCAGGGTCACGCGCTGGATATCATCGCTGCGCAGGCTCAGGGCTTCGATCAGCTCACGGCTGCTGTTGGCGCGTTGGCTGAGCTGATGCATGCGCGCAATCGATTCGACCAACTCGGTCCGCCCTGCCGCACCGCTCTGATGCGCCTCGCTCGCAGCACAAAGGGCTTCACGACTTAGGGTCGAGGTGGCTTGTTCAGTGGCGATCATGACTTCGGCATTGCTGACAATTTGTGCCGCCGCGCCGAGCTGCGATTGCAGCTTGTCAGCCAGTTGCTTGACGGAAAAAGCCACACCGGCGGCCGACAGCGCGTTATGGCTGGTGGTGTAGGAAAGATCGCGGGTTAACGTGGAGATGGCGCTGGATGTATCGGCAGGAGCGGATTCTGAGGGTGCGCGTGAGCGCAAGCGTGGTAGCCAGACAACCAGTACGGCCACTGGCAGGCCGAGGTAAAGCGACCAGCCGCCGAGGGTCATTCCACACAGCAACAGCACCAGGGCGATGCTTTGCAGCGTGGGTGTCAGCCAGCGGTTTTTCGGCAAAAACACTGGTGCAGGCATTGCCGCAACCAGAGACTCGTCTCTCGTCATCGTTGTCACCCCAAAATTCTTCTAATTGTTGTCTTCGCATTAAACGCCACTATAAAGCCATTATCTATGAGGCTTTAGTCGAGGGCGTTGCAGTAGATCAATAGAAGGTTTGAGGAATCGAAGACGGCGAAAAGCAAAGATCGCAGCCTTCGGCAGCTCCTACAGATTCACGCGAACCGTGTAGGAGCTGCCGAAGGCTGCGATCTTTTCAAAAGCAACCCATCTTGGATGGACTGCCCCGCAGAATCAGGCCTGACGCTGGTGCTTGTCGATCTGCTCGTGACGCTCTTGAGCTTCGATGCAGTACTTGGTGGTCGGGCTGATCAGCAGGCGCTTGAGGCCGATTGCCTCGCCGCTGTCGTCGCACCAGCCAAAGCTGTCTTCCTTGATGCGTTCTAGGGCTTGTTCCAACTGAGGCAGCATGCGCTGGTCGCGATCGATCGCGTTTACCAGCCAGGTGCGCTCTTCTTCAACGGAAGCCGCGTCAGCCGGGTCAGCCGGGGTGTCCAGGCTCTCGATGGCGATGCGGTTCTGTTCGATGCGCTCATGGGTTTCGACTTTCATGTTCTGCAACAGCTCGGAGAAAAAAGCATGTTGCTCGGCATTCATGTAGTCATCCGCCGGCATGGCCAGCAACTTGTCCTTTGTCATTGATATCTCTATAAAAAAACGTGCATTAAGGCGAATTAGGGAGCGATCCGGCAGACCTGGACAGGCCATCGGAAAGGCGCCGTTTATACCAAGCGCCACCCGGCACTCAATTTACGAGGGGCGGCAGTCTAAGGCCGACTTGAGGCCTCAGCAACTGAAAAGACAGCGAATTTGTCCGACAAAGCCTCGAAAATGCTCTATGGCAGGCATTCAGGCGGATATCGGAGTGCGTTTATAGCAAGAAATTCAATTCGGCACAGGTATATAGAAGACAAACGGCTGCGTTTGCAGGCCTGCGAACCTCAGCTAAGGTTGTTCCTCCCGAAATGGCTCACTCAAGGAGCGGTTAAATGAAGCTGATCGGCATGCTGGATTCGCCCTATGTAAGACGCGTCGCCATTTCTGCCAAACGCTTGGGCATCGTGCTGGAGCACGAATCGGTATCGGTGTTTCGCCACTTCGAACACTTCCAGCAGATCAACCCGGTGGTCAAGGCGCCCACGCTGGTGCTGGATGACGGTGAAGTGTTGATGGATTCGACGCTGATCATCGACTACCTGGAAGCACTGGCCGGCCAGGACCGCAGCTTGATGCCTGCGGACCTCGAACAGCGCCGGCGCTCGTTGCGCCTGATTGGCCTGGCATTGGCCGCCAGTGAAAAATCGGTGCAGCTATATTACGAGCGCAACTTGCGACCGGCGGAGATTCAGTACGAACTGTGGGTTGAGCGAGTTGAAGGGCAATTGGCGGCGGCGTATTCGGCGTTGGAACGGGAGTTGGAGAAGCAACCGCTGAACACTGACGGAGAGATTGATCAGGCGGGTATCACGGTGGCTGTGGCGTGGAGTTTTACCCGATATGTGGTGCCGGATCAGGTAACGGATGTGCAGTTTCCCCGGATTGCTGCGTTTACTGCTTATGCCGAGGGGCTTCCGGACTTTTTAAGCACTCCGATTGACTGACAGATTTTCTGCGTCTGATTTGACCCATCGCGAGCAGGCTCGCTCCCACAGTTGACCGCGATCAACCTGTGGGAGCGAGCCTGCTCGCGATGACGGAGTAACAGCCACCATCAACGATGGATCAATGCATGAACAAGGCGATCAGAATGATGATCGGGATCGGTACGCCGAGAAAGAACAGCAGTAATGAACGCATGATGATTCTCCTGGTTTAACGAATCGTTGGGGTGGTCACGTAGGTGTCGGTTTCCAGATACACCACTGCGTCCCGACGACGACCGCCGAAGGTCGCGGCGAAGCTGGCGAAGAACGCACCGGCCAGCAGGGCGACGAACATCCACAGCGTGGTCCAGGCGGCGACTTTGGCGGCGGTGTCAGCCGCTTGTTGCGCAGCCAGTTTGGCGTCGGCCACGGCTTTTTGCGTGCGGGCATAGACTTCGTCGACACGACGTTCCGCGTCCGCTTGCGTCAGGTTGGTCCGCTGCGCCACCAGTTGGGCCAGGTAGGTGCGGTCTTCGGCGGCCAGTTGTCCGTCGTTGCTCAGGGAGCGCACGAAGATTCGGGTGACGGTGCCTCGGGCGGCGTCATCGCTGACGGCAGCTGGACGATCATCGCGAAACAGGCTGTCGATGTAATAACCGTACTGATCGCTGTCGGTGTTGCCGGCAGCGGTACTTGCCGCTTGCGTGGCGGCACTCGCAGCGCCACCGACCATGCTCGCGCCGGCCTGCACTCCGCCGCTGACCACGCTGCTGACTGAACCCGCCACCAGCGTGGCCGTCACCAGCGTCGCCACGCACCAGGCGAGAAAACCGTGGGCCGTGTCACGGAAATAGACTTCATCGCCATGCATGTACGCCCACTTCACCCGCAACCGTCCGGCGATGTAGCCACCCAGCCCGGACGCCACGATCTGCGTGAACGCCAGCCAGACAATCGTCGATATGCCCAGGCCCTTGGCGCTCATGCCTTCATTGGCCCATGGCGAGACCGCGGAAAACCCCAAGCCGAAACCGAGCAGCACGAGGATCAGCGACAACGCCGCCGCAGCCGCGGCCCCGGCGAAAATCGCGCCCCAGGACACGCCCGAGAGCGTGCTCGATTCATCCATGGCGGGATAGAAACCTTCAGAGGATCTATTCATTGTTGTATCGCTCCAGGCAGAAAGATGGTGTTACAACTCTGTGGATCAGCAGTTGCAGTCACCGTGCCATTCGCGCACTTTGGAAAAATCGTTAAGGCTCAGCGAGTTATAAACATTGAACTTCCGCAGCCCATGCAATATGCAAGGAACCGGTATGCTCAACGGGTTTTATGCACTGATCAGAAGATCAAAAGATCGCAGCCTTCGGCAGCTCCACAGGGAAATACGTTTTAAATGCAGGAGCTGCCGAAGGCTGCGATCTTTTCTTTGACCATGAACTTTTATTTAGAAAGCCTGCGCTCTTTTCTTGGCAAAATGCAGCACAACGTTGTGAACACTTAATCAGGCCAGCCCTATGACCCGCATCTTGACCATCGAAGACGACGCCGTGACCGCCCGGGAAATCGTCGCCGAACTGAGCAGCCACGGACTCGATGTCGACTGGGTCGACAACGGTCGCGAAGGCCTGGAACGCGCGGTGAGCGGCAACTATGACCTGATCACCCTCGACCGCATGCTGCCCGAGCTTGATGGCCTGGCGATCGTCACCACGCTGCGGACCATGGGCGTGGCCACGCCGATCCTGATGATCAGCGCCCTCTCCGATGTCGATGAACGCGTGCGCGGCCTGCGGGCTGGCGGCGACGATTACCTGACCAAGCCTTTCGCCACTGATGAAATGGCTGCGCGCGTGGAAGTCCTGCTGCGCCGGCAGAACACCGGGACTGCGCAAGCCACCACGCTGCGGGTGGCGGATCTGGAGTTGAACCTGATCAGCCACGAAGCCAGCCGCGATGGTCAATTGCTCACGCTGCTGCCCACCGAATACAAGCTGCTGGAATTCCTGATGCGCAACACCGGGCAGATCCTGTCGCGGATGATGATTTTCGAAGAGGTCTGGGGTTATCACTTCGACCCCGGCACCAACCTGATCGACGTGCACATCGGCCGCCTGCGCAAAAAGATCGACCCACCTGGCAATGCCCCATTGATTCGAACCGTGCGAGGCTCGGGTTATGTCATTGCCGAACCCGTCTAAAGGCTGGCGCTCTTCCAGCAGTCGTTTGCTGGCGCTCTACAGCGCGCTGTTCGTGATCTGGAGCGGCATTCTGATGGGGGTCATGTACTACGAGGTGTCCGCGTACCTGGACAACCTGGCCAAGCACTCGTTGATGCAGCGCCAGCATCTGTTCTCGCGCTTCCAGGGCGAACAACTGTTGGACGCCCTCGCCGTCAGCATGACCTTCGACATCCGCGGCATCGACGCCTATGGCCTGTTCGATCATCAGCACCGTTACCTGAGCGGCGCCCTGGACCACATCCCCCGAGGCCTGCCGCTGGACGGCAAGATCCACATGCTCAGCGACTGCGCCGACTCCGACGATCCGACGCTGCCAAATGACAGCTGCGACGCCGTGGCGACCCAGACCCGGGACGGACTTTGGCTGGTGTTGGTGCGCGACAACGGCTCGCTGTTTGCCGTTACGCGGATCATCCTGCACGCACTGTTCTGGGGTGTGACGTTGACCATCCTGCCCGGCATCGTCGGTTGGCACTTGCTGCGCCGTCGTCCGCTGAGGCGTATCCGCGCAATTCAGGCCAGTGCCGAAGCCATCGTCGCCGGTGACCTTACCCGGCGCTTGCCGCTGTCCAATCGCCGCGATGAACTGGACATGCTCGCCGCCATCGTCAACGTGATGCTTGAACGCATCGAGCGCCTGATGCATGAGGTCAAGGGCGTGTGCGACAACATTGCCCATGACCTGCGCACGCCGCTGACCCGCCTGCGTGCGCAGCTTTACCGCATGCAACAACAGGCCGGTGAAGGCTCGGCGCAAGCGGCGCAACTGGATCTGGTGCTGGGCGAGGCTGATACGCTGATGGCGCGGTTTCGTGGGTTGCTGCGGATTTCCGAGCTGGAGGATCGTCAGCGCCGTTCCGGTTTCGTGCAGCTTGATCCGGTGTCGTTGCTACAGGAACTGCATGAGTTTTATTTGCCGCTGGCGGAAGACGACGACCTGACGTTTGAGCTGCAACTGCCGGAATCCTTGCCGCCGCTCAATGGCGACCGCGCCTTGTTGTTCGAAGCGGTGGCGAATCTGTTGAGCAACTCGATCAAATTCACCCCGCCCGGTGGCCAGGTAATTTTGCGTGGAGTCGATGAAAACGGACATACCCGCATCGAAGTCCTCGACTCCGGCCCGGGCATTCCCGAGACCGAGCGCGAGGCGGTGTTCCAGCGTTTTTATCGCGCCGAGGCGGGCAATCTGAAAAGCGGTTTCGGGTTGGGACTGTCGATCGTCGCAGCGATTGTCAGCCTGCATGGGTTTACGCTTGAGGTGGGTAGCAGCGAGTTGGGTGGCGCGCAGCTGGTGCTGGATTGTGAGCAGAGTTTGATTCCGCAGACCTAGCGCATTTTCAAGAACTCAGCAGATCCAATGTGGGAGCGGGCTTGCTCGCGAATACGGTCTCTCATTCAACAATGATGTTGACTGATACTCCGCTTTCGCGAGCAAGCCCGCTCCCACAGGGGAGTTGTGGTGCTATCAGGTTGGGTAATTGGCCCGCAGTGCCTCAAGCCCACCCTGATAAATCCCGGTGAACAGCGCCACCACTTCCTCATCGCTCACGCCCACCGGCTCAAACCGACCGGACCAGGTCACTCGCGCACCCTGCCCCAGCGCTTCAACCTTGATCGTCGCCAGATAATCGGTGGCCGGAAACGGTGCCTGCGAAATCGAGTAGCTGTAGGTTTTCGCGGTGTTGTCGAACGCTTGCAGGCGCTCGACTATTGCAGCGCCGTCGGCGGTTTGCAGGCTGCGTACCCGCCCGCCTTCGCTGAGCTCACTCTTGGGAATGAACGGCAGCCAGTCCGGCAGCGAGTTGAAACCGCCGATCAATTGCCAGACCTGATCGGCCGAGGCCGGGATGTCGATAAACGCAGATGCTGATGCCATGTAATGTGCTCTCTCAATCAATCAATCAATCAATCAATCAGGTTCAGATTGCCATGCTGTCGACGACACCGCCATCGACCCGCAAGGCTGCGCCAGTGGTGGCCGAGGATAAAGGCGAAGCGATATACGCCACCAGATTCGCCACTTCCTCGACATTCGCCACGCGCTGAATGATCGAAGTCGGCCGGGCCGTGCGTACAAAGGCGTCGGCCTCCTCCCGCAGACTACGACCGGATTGGGCAATGGCGTCCTTGAGCATTTCCTCAACGCCGTCGGTCAGCGTCGGGCCAGGCAGGATCGCATTGACCGTCACCCCGGTGCCCGCCAAGCGTTTGGCCAGACCATGGGACACCGCCAGGTTGGCGCTTTTGGTCACGCCATAATTGAGCATGTCAGCCGGGATCGCGATGCCGGATTCCGAGGACAGGAAAATCACCCGGCCCCATCCCTGCTTGACCATGTCCGGCACGTAATGCCGGGACAGGCGTACGCCGGAGATCACGTTGATCTCATAGAAGCGCGTCCATTCGCTGTCGGGCGTGTCAAAGAAATCTACTGCGTTGAAGATCCCGAGGTTGTTCACCAGGATGTCCGCACGCGGCTCGGCGGCGAAGAGTTTCTCGGCGCCTTCGGCGGTGCCCAGGTCCGCAGTCAAACCGCGCAGTTGTGCATCGGGCACGCTTTGGCGAATGCTCGCCAGCGCCTGATCAACCTTGGACGTCTCGCGGCCGATCACCACCACCGTGGCGCCGGATTCGGCCAGCGCCTTGCTGATGCCCAGGCCGATGCCGGCAGTGCTGCCGCTGACAATCGCCAGTTTTCCGCTCAAATCAATTTTCATGTTCAGGCTCCAATGATTGGCAAAGGTGCGCGTTCGGACACCAGTTTTGCGTCGCGCAGCGCCTGCCAGAAGGCTGCAGGAATTACCGCCGACAACGCGGCCACGTCTTCGGCAATCCGCTCTGGACGGCTGGCACCTGGAATGACTGCCGCCACCGCCGGGTTGGCCAACGAGAACTGCAACGCTGCTGCTTTGATGTCGACACCATGGGCCGCCGCAATGCGCTTGATCTGCTCGACCTTGTTGATGATCGCCGGGCTCGCCTTTTGGTATTCGAAGTGTGCGCCACCGGCCAGGATGCCCGAGCTGTAAGGGCCGCCGACCACGATTTCAACGTTCTGCGCCAGCGCCGCGTCCATCAAGCGTTGCAAGGCGCGGTCATGGTCGAGAAGAGTGTAGCGGCCGGCCAAAAGAAAACCGTCCGGCTGCGCTTCGCTCAGATCAAGGGTCAATTCGCATGGCTCGACCTTGTTCACACCCAGGCCCCAGCCCTTGATCACGCCTTCTTCACGCAGGCGAGTCAGCACTTTGAACGCGCCGGTGCGGGCCTGGTTGAAGTATTCCAGCCATTGATCACCGTAGAAGTCCTGGGCGATGTCATGCACCCAGACGATGTCCAGGCGATCGGTTTGCAGGCGCTTGAGGCTGTCTTCGATCGAACGCATCGTTGCGTCGGCGCTGTAGTCGTTGACGATCTTGTTCGGGCGACCGTGTTCGAACACCCCGCTCTTCTCGCCCAGATCGCGGGCAGCGGCGTCTTCGACTTCGTCGAGAATCACCCGGCCGACCTTGCTGCTGAGCACATAGTCGTCGCGGTTGTAGCGGGACAATGCGGTGCCGAGGCGGATTTCCGACAGGCCCGAACCGTAGAACGGTGCGGTGTCGAAGTAACGCACGCCGGCATCCCAGGCCGCATGGACGGTGGCTTGCGCTTCCTCTTCAGGAATGGCGCGGAACATGTTGCCCAGTGGGGCAGTACCGAAACCCAGCGCGCCGGGCAGTTTGTCTTTCAAGCT
Source organism: Pseudomonas sp. MAG733B (assembly GCF_036884845.1). Taxonomy (NCBI): domain Bacteria; kingdom Pseudomonadati; phylum Pseudomonadota; class Gammaproteobacteria; order Pseudomonadales; family Pseudomonadaceae; genus Pseudomonas; species Pseudomonas sp. MAG733B. Next base: position 3,029,048 of record NZ_CP145732.1, on the reverse strand, counting down.
CATGATTCAATCCTCGTCAGTTTCTGAGGTCAGTTGGGTGACCGTTGAGCAGATGCTAGATTGCAGCGATCGGACCGTCCAAGACATAATGTGCAGCACTTGAGTCCCCAGAGGTCTGACATGATCGACATCCGCCAATTGCGCTACTTCGTCGCCGTCGCCGAGGAAGAACACGTCGGTCGCGCCGCCGAACGCCTGCACATTTCCCAGTCGCCTTTAAGTCGGCAGATCGCCCAGCTTGAAGAACGGCTTGGCCTGACCCTGTTCGAGCGCAGCCAGCAACGCATTCGCCTGACCCGCGACGGTCAGACTTTCCTCGCCGAAACCCGCGCGCTGCTGACCCACGCCAATCGCCTGGAATCCCTCGGCAAACGCCTGGGCCGTGGTGAGGAAGGCGGCTTGTGCATCGGCTATATCGAAAACGCCATGCATGCGGGCGTCCTGCCCAATGCCTTGCGCGTGCTGCGGGTTGACCGGCCGAATGTGCATGTCGCGCTGTACAACCAAAGTTCCGTCGAACAATTGGAAGGCCTGCGTCAGCGTAGTCTGGATATCGCCCTGGTCAGCGAGCCGCCGACGGACGACGATCCGGACCTGTTGGGTTTTCAGGTGTTGGACGACCCGATGCTATTGGCCCTGCCCGAGGAACATCCGCTGGCGCAGAAAACCGTGCTGACCCCGGAAGATCTCGCCGATCAGGAGTGGATTGGCGTGCAACACCACCAGAATGTCAGCAGCCGCGAAAACTTCGTCAGCGCCTGCATCCGCGCAGGGTTTACCCCGGACATCCGCATGGAAGCCACCGGCCCCTTCACTGCAATGGCGCTGGTGGCCTCGGGACTGGGCATCGCGATGATTCAGAAAGGCTTGAGCCGCAACGCACCGCCGGGCGTGGTGCTGCGGGAAGTGCCGTGGATTTCCCTCACCAGACCGCTGTGGGCGGCATGGCACCGGATCAATCTGCGGCCGTTGGTGGAGACGTTCAGGAAGGTGCTGACGGAGCCGGGGATGAATGACGGATAGCCATCAGCTGATTGCAATCCCTGCAGGAGCACAGCTTGCTGGCGATGGCGCCCGTGAGATCGCTATCGCCAGCAAGCTGTGCTCCTACAGGGTTGGACTCAACGCAACGCCTGCCCCCGCGTCTCAGGCATCCGCAGATAAACCACCAGACTGATCGCACTGATCACCGCCAGGTAAATCCAGAACAACCCGCCATAGCCCCAACCCGCCATCGACGCCATCAGGTACGGCGCAGTACCACCGAACAGGGTCACCGACAAGGCGTACGGCAAGGCGATGCCGGTCACGCGCACTTCAGCCGGGAACTGCTCGGCCATGGTCACCGCCGACGCCGCGCCGAAACCGGTCATGATCACCATCGACACGGTCTGGATCAGGGTCACCTCCAACAAACTGATACCCGTATGCAATAACCCGAAACTCGGCCAGGCCCAGAGAATCGAGGCGATGGCGAAAGCGATCAACACTGGACGGCGCCCTACCCGATCCGCCAGTTTGCCGGCGAACGGCAGCAGCACCAGCGACACACCGACGGAAATCACCCCGGCCAGCAACGTATCGCGGATCGACATGCCGGTGATCAAGTGCACCTGATTCGGATAGCTGACCATCCACACGTAGTTGAGCAGGTTGCCGGCCATGGCGATGCCGATCACACGCATAGCGTCGCGGCGATGGCTGAACAGCAGTTCGCGGATCGGGCGTTTTTTCGCCTGGCTGGCGATCTTCGATTTGAAGATCTCGGTTTCGCGCACCGACAAGCGAATCCACAAGGTAATCAGGCCCATCAACGCGGCAATCACAAACGCCACGCGCCAGCCCCAATCGTAGAGCGCGGTGTCGCTGCCCATCGACGCGAGTGCAAAGCCGAGCAGGAACGACACCAGCGTCCCGGCATTGATCGCGAACCATTGCCATGACCCGGCGAACGCCCTTCGATGCGCAGGCGCCGACTCGATCAAGAACGCCGAAGCAGACCCGAATTCACCGCCCGCAGAGAAGCCCTGCACCAGTCGCGCAATCACCAGAATGATCGGCGCGGCGATGCCGATGCTTTCATAGTTGGGGCAGATGCCGATCACCAGCGAAGCCACCGACATCAGCAGGATCGAAAGCGTCAGGCCTTTTTTGCGGCCGTAGCGGTCGGCCAGTTGGCCCAGCACCGCGCCGCCGATGGGGCGCATGATGAAGCCGACGGCGAACACCGCCAGCACCGAAAGCAAAGCGGTTACGCCGTCACCAGCGGGAAAAAACTGCTTGGCGAGGATGGAGGAGAAAGTCGCGTAGATCACCCAGTCGGTGTACTCGACGATGGTGCCGAGGGTGGCGGCGACAATCGCTTTTTTCTCGGCACTGTTGAGTTGGCGACCCTCGGTTTGCAGGCTCGCCGTGGCAGTGGATGACGGCGACAGTACGCCGTCCACAGTGTTGTGGTTGCTCATTTTCAAGACTCCCGTGGGCGCTATTATTGTTGACCTTGGACGCGGCCTCAGCGTTGTTACGGGAGAAATATCCGGCGTTGCCCGCGTTTCGTGTAGCGAGATTTCCGGACGGTTCGATTGACTAAATATCAATCCATTGCCTTGAGGTTTTCTCAAGTCACGGGGCTTTAAAACTCGGTTGAAGGGTGAGCGGTGAGCAGCGGTAATGGCAGGCAATCATGGGGCTGCCCACGACCGTCCCCATGCCGTGCATCGATACGACTGCTTCGATAAAAAGAACTCTGTGAGGAGAACCGGCAATGTTTGATAGAACCAACAGCTTCATCGACGGGCGCATTACCCCGCCGCTGGACGGTGAATACGTCGACAAGATCGACCCGCGCACCGGCGAAAAACTCAACGAAGTGGCCAGCAGCGGCCCCGCCGACGTGGCCATCGCCATCGACTCCGCCGCCGCTGCGCTGCAAGCCTGGCGCGACATGCGCCCGGCCGAGCGCGGGCGCATCCTCAACGATTTCGGGCGTTTGATCCGCGCCAGCGAAAGCACCCTCGGCGCCCTTGAGCGTGCCGAAACCGGCAAGCCTGGCCGGGAAATGGCGCAACTGATGGACCTGACCGCGCAGTACTTCGAGTTCTACGGCGGCATCGTCAATGTCATGGACGGCGAAGTGATCAACCAGGGCCCGAACTACCACGTCTACACCCGCCGCGATCCGTTCGGGGTGATCGGCGTGATCCTGCCGTGGAACGCCCCGCTGCATCAGGCCGCCCGCGCCATCGCTCCGGCCCTGGCCACCGGCAACACCGTGGTGGCCAAGCCGTCCGAGCACACCTCGACGTCGCTGGTGGAACTGGCGCGCATGGCCATCGAGGCCGGGGTTCCGCCGGGCGTGTTCAACGTGATCGTCGGCAAGGGCAGCGTGATCGGCCCGGCCATGGCGCACAACCCGCACATCCGCAAAATCTCCTTCACCGGCGGCATTCGCGCCGGCCAGGAACTGGGGCACATCGCCGCCGACCGCATACTGCCGCTGACCCTGGAACTGGGCGGTAAATCCGCCAACATCGTCTTCGACGACGCCGACCTCGACGCCGCCGCCAAAGGCTCGACCCTGGCCTTCACCTGGAACAGCGGCCAATGGTGCGCCGCCGGTACACGCTTGCTGGTGCAGGAATCGATCTACGACCGCTTCGTCGACAAATTGGTCGCCGAAGTCGGCAACCTGCGCGTCGGCCCGCAGGATGACGCCACCTCAGGCCCGATCACCACCCACGCGCAATTCGAAAAAATCCAGAGCTACTTCGCCATCGCCGAACGCGATGGCCTGACCCCGGCCATCGGCGGCAAAGTCGCGAGCCACAAAGGCTTCGAAAACGGCTGGTACATCGAACCGACCGTCTACACCGGCGTGACCAACGACATGACCCTGGCCCGCGAAGAGATCTTCGGCCCGATTGTCTGCGTGATCCCGTTCAAGGACGAAGCCGATGCGCTGCGCATCGCCAACGACAGCGAATTCGGTTTGGGCGCCGGGATCTGGAGCCAAAACATCGGCCGCGTGCACCGGGTCGCCGCGCAGCTTGAGGCTGGGCGGATTGTGGTCAACGAATACAGCGGCGGCTTCGTACAAACGCCGTGTGGCGGGTTCAAGCAGAGTGGTTATGGACGTGAGCAAGGGGTGGATGCGTTGTCGCATTACACGCAGTTGAAGTCGGTGATTATTCGGCTTTGAGGTGAGTTGCCGATAGACAAAGGCGCAGCAAAAGCTGCGCCTTTTTTGCATCACACAATCCCTGTTGGAGCGAGCCTGCTCGCGATGGCGGTGGTTCATTCAGCATCTATGTTGGCTGATCCACCGCTATCGCGAGCAGGCTCGCTCCTACAGGTATTGGGTTACCACAGCCCCAGCGAGTACGTGACAATCAACCGATTCTCATCAATATCACTCGAAAAGTTGCTCCGCGCGCTGGCGTTTTTCCACTTCAGCCCAAGGTTCTTCAACGGCCCGCTCTGGATCACATAACCCAATTCACTATCCCGCTCCCATTCTTTGCCGGCATCTGCGCGGCTGCGCACCGTGACGTCATCCCCCGACAGATAACGGGTCATGAAGGTCAGCCCTGGAACACCCAGCGCCGCAAAATTGTAGTCATACCGCGCCTGCCACGAGCGCTCGTCCTGGTTTCCGAAATCGTTGATTTGCACCAGGTTGACCAAGTAACCGTCGGTGCCGTTGATGTTGGCGAAACCGGTGTCGCCGCTCATGCGTTGATAGCCTAATCCAAGCCCATGACCGTTGGCGCTGTAGGTGAACATCGCGCCGAGGGCGGAGTTGTCGACGTTGCTGCCGCCGTCGTCGAGGCTGCGCGACCAACGCAGATCGGAACTCAATGTCTGCCCTTCGCTGATCGTCCATTTATGGTTGAGGGTCAGGAAGTGCTGGCGGTAGATGCCCTCCAGTTCGCCATAGTGATAGGCCGTGCTCAGTGATGGCGACCAGCGCCACGTCGCGCCGCCGAAGTCGAAACGGTCGCTGGTGGCGTGACGACCGAGGCGGATGTTGCGCGCCACACCGTTGTAGACGCTCATGTCTTCGTTGTCGGAAGAGTTGCGCAGTTTGGTCTGGTCGAGGCGGCCGAGGTCCAGGGACAGGTTGTCGATATCGGCACTGTTGAGCCACGCGCCGCGAAAGGTTTGCGGCAGCAGGCGTGAATCGTTGTACATCACCACCGGCATTTTCGGCAGCAAGGTGCCGACCTTGAGCGTGCTTTTCGCCATGCGCAATTTGCCGGTGGCGCCGACTGCGTCGTAATCGTCCTCGGCACGCCCACCCGGCCCGCGCGCGGTGTTGAGCAGGCCGGTGCCGCTGCGGTCCGGCGAGGAATCGAGCTTGATGCCCACCAGGCCGATGGCGTCGAAACCGACGCCGATCAGACCCTCGGTGTAGCCCGATTCGACCCGCAGGATCAAACCCTGCGCCCACTCCTCGGTCTTGCTTTGGGCCACGCCGGACTGGCGAAAATCGCGATTGAAGTAGTAGTTGCGCAGCTCCAGGCTGGCTTTGCTGTCCTGGAAAATGTCGGCGCAAGCCGGGGTGAGTATGGTGCTGGCCGCAATGCAAACAGCAAGACGCGAAGCCACTGGGAAGGCGTAGTTCATGGACATATTTCTCTTATTGTTGTCAGGTTCGAACACGCCCTTGATAGACGCGCGAAAGTCGATCCTGAAAGCCGGGCCTGCGCCCGACAATCGAGAAAAACACCCCGCTGCCTTGAGTTTTATTCAAGTGGGTTTAGGCTCAGCGTTAAGTACACTGCGCGCCGCGCCTTACATAAGAACAAGAGTTTGCCCACTATGGATCGTCTGCCTCCCCTCAATGCCATTCGCGCATTCGAGTCCGTCGCCCGGCATTTGAGCATCACCCTGGCTGCCGATGAATTGAATGTCACGCCCGGTGCGGTCAGTCGGCAGATCCGCACGCTGGAAGAATTTCTCAAGTTGGATTTATTTGTACGTGGTCACCGCCAGATCACCCTGACCGCCGCCGGCGAGGAATACTTTCGCGCCGTGGCCCGGGTGGTTGAAGATCTGCGGGGGGCAACGAAAAAACTCATGTCACCACCCCGCCGCCGTCAGCTGAAAGTACGCGCCTACACCACGTTCGCCATGCAGTGGCTGATCCCACGACTGGCGAGTTTCCACGCGCAAAACCCGAAAATCGAAGTGCTGCTGACCGCGTCGCTGGAGCCGGTGGATTTCTACAAGGAAGACATCGACGCGGCGATTCGCCTCGGTTCCGGCGAATGGCCCAACTGCAATTGTTATGTGCTCAGCGACAACCAATTGGCCCCGGTGTGCAGCCCGTCGTTACTGCAACACGGGCCGGGTTTGCAGACGCCCGCCGACATCGCCGGCTACACCATGCTGCACTCGATTGCCCGGCTCGAAGACTGGCGCTATTGGCTGGAGGCCAGCGGTGTCAGCCGTGAAGTCGATGCACACGCCGGCATGACCTATCAGAGTTCGTCGATGGTGTATGCGGCAGCGGTCGGCGGCCAGGGTATCGCCATGGCGCAGCTGTTTCTGGTAAGCAAGGAGTTGCGGGACGGCAGCCTGATCCGCCCATTCGAGCAGGTGGTGGACATGGGCGTTTATACCTACTACCTGCTCACGCCCAAGCACCGCGAAGAGAGCGATGACCTGCGGATCTTCCGCGAATGGATGCTGGAGCAGGCACGCATTACTCGCGTTCAGGCTTGAGATTTACTCAACGGATAGCGGCATAAAACTGCTTTGTCGGCGCTTCGCCCGCTTGTCTAGCATGGGTCTCCAATGACAAAAAAGAGACCCTGCCATGACTGCTCTCGATACGCCTTCAATCGGTTTCATCGGCCTCGGTGCCATGGGCCAGAAAATGGCCCGCCATCTGTTGGAAAACGGTTTTGAACTGAGTCTTTTCGATCCAAATCCCGTTGCCTTGGCGCCGCTGCTGGCCCGCGGCGCGCGCAGCTTCGCCACGCCTCGGGAAGTGGCTGACCATGCTCACATCGTACTGGTTTGCGTGCCCACGCCAGACATTGTCGAACGCGTGATATTGGGTGCGGACGGTGTGATCCACGGCCAGCAGGTCAACATCGTGGTGGACCATTCCACCACCGGCCCGAGCCTGGCCCGACGGCTGCACGCCGAGTTGGCCGAACGTGGTATCGATGCCCTCGATGCACCGTTGGCTGGCGGTGTGGCCGGTGCGCAGAACGGCACATTGTCGGTAATGGTCGGTGGTGAGCGTGGCGCCTATGAGCGCTGCATGCCAGTGTTCACGGCGTTCGGTAAAAAGGTCGAGCACATCGGCACCGAGCCGGGGTTGGGGCAGACACTGAAACTGGTCAACAACATGATCGTCGCGGCAACCCTGGTGGCTACCAGCGAAGCGATGTTGTTCGGGGTCAAGGCCGGTCTCGATGCGCGGCAAATGGTCGAGATGCTCAACGCCAGCACGGCGCGCAGTTTCACCAGCGAACAGATCCTCGCCGGCACGGTGATGCGGCGAGAATTCGATTTCGGCTTTCGTCTGGATTTGATGCGCAAGGACGTGCGGCTGTTTCTGGCTGAGGCAGAAAATGCCGGTGCGCCTGCCTTTACCAGCTCTGTCGTGAAGCAGTTCTTTGACCAGGCGTTGACCGAGGGCGATCCGGCGCGGGACATGACGCAAGTGGTTCAGGTGCTCGAGCGCTTGGCCGGAGTCACACTGCAAGGTTGACAGGCTGGATACGGTACCTGTGGGAGCTAGCCTGCTAGCGATGAGGTCGGCACATTCAGCATCCTGTTCAACTGACACACCGCCATCGCTAGCAGCCTAGCTCCCACAGGTTTTTGCATTAAGCCAATAGATAACTGGCGCCTGAGCCGCGGCCTATGGCTTGATTTTTTCTCAACCCACCCCGGTTTTTATATCGTTTGTCGGCCCACCCGCCCTGTCCGACCATGACCTCCAGCGCTCGCTCGCGAGCCCATAACAACAGGAGGTCATCATGAGTTCTTCCACGCCCGTCTGGGCTGCCACCACGCCGCCGAGCCTGCGCGCTTCGCGCCATCGCCGCAGCGGTGAAATCTTCTTTCCTGCCGTGATTGCCGAGTCGCCCCTGAGCGCCGAATTCGACGACGCCGTCCTCGACACCGAAGGCCAGGTCTACAGCTTCACCATCATGCACCCAAGCCCGAAAAGCGGCCTGCCACCCTTCGTGCTCGCCTACGTCGACCTGCCCGGCCCGGTGCGTCTGTTCGGTCGTTTGATCGACAGCCCTGCGCGCCCCGTTATCGGCGAAAAATGCCGAGTGATCGCCGACGACACCTACGGCTTCCTGTTCCAATCCCTGGAGGCACGTCCATGACTCAGATGCATGTAATGGGCGGCGCGATGACCGTCTTCGGTCGTCACCCTGGCGTGATGGCACCGGAACTGGCGCAACGGGCGATTCTCGATGCGGTGGCCGACGCCGGTCTGCAATTGGCGGACATTCAAGCCGTGTACTGCGCCAACGTCTTGGGCGGAATGATCCTCGGCCAGGTGATCCTGCGCGATCTGGGTCTCAAAGGCATTCCGGTCTACAACATTGAAAACGCCTGCGCCAGCGGCGCCACGGCGGTGCATCTGGCGCGTCATGCCTTGCTGGCCGGCCAGTACGAACGCGTGCTGGTGTTCGGCATCGAGCAACTGACTGCGCTGGGCGGCGGCATGATCCCGATGCAGCGCAACGACCGCATGACCGATCTGTACGCCACGGCCGGCATGGTTTTGCCTGCGGTCTACGCCATGCGCGGCACGCGTTTCCTCCACGAGCGTGACGCCAAACCCGCCGACCTCGCCGCCGTGGCAGTGAAGAACCGTCGTCACGGTTCGCTCAACCCTTACGCCCAGCAGCGCACCGAAGTGACGCTGGAAGAAGTGCTCGCCTCGCGCATGATCGCCGACCCGCTGACCCTGCTTCAGTGCTGCCCGTCGCAAGTGGACGGCGCCGCAGCGCTGGTACTGAGCAGCAAACCCGGCCCTCACAAAAAAGACGTGAAAGTGCTGGGTTCGATCATCGTTTCCGGCCTGCGCGAGAGCGGTGACGAAGACATTCTCGACGCTGAAATCACCGCCCGTGCCGCACGCCTCGCCTACGAGCAGGCCGGTGTCGCGCCGAGCGATATCGGCGTGGTCGAGTTGCACGACGCCTTCACCATCGCCGAGCTGCTGTATTACGAAGCCCTGGGTCTGGCCGCGCCGGGTGAAGCCGTCGCGTTGCTGCAATCCGGCGCCACATCGCTGGGTGGCCGAGTGCCGGTCAACCCGAGCGGCGGCCTGCTCGCCAAAGGACACCCGTTGGGCGCCACGGGCGTAGCGCAAATGGTCGAGTTGTTCTGGCAGTTGCAAGGTCGCGCCGGTGACCGCCAGGCCGGCACCCCGCGCCTGGGCCTGGCGCAATGCACCGGCGGCGGCATCGCCGGGGTCGACCATGCGTCGTCCGCCGTGCACATTCTTGGAGTCTGAAGCCATGAACAATTTTTCTATCGGCCAAGTCGCAGTCGTGACCGGCGCAGCCCGCGGCATCGGCCTCACTATTGCCCAACGTCTGGCGCAGCAAGGTGTGTTCGTCTACCTGCTGGACCGCGACGAACAGGCGCTGAACAGCAGCGTCGATGCACTGCAATCGCAAGGTTTACAAGTCGCCGGAATCGCTCTGGACCTGACCGAAGGCGAAGCCGTCAACGCCGCTTTCGTGCAGATACGCGAGGCCCACAATCGCCTGGATTTCCTGGTGAACAACGCCGGTGTTGTGCGCGACAAGCGCTTCCTCAACATGACCGAGCAAGACTGGGACCTGGTGGTCGACACCAACCTGCGGGCGCAATTTCTCTGCTGCAAAGCGGCACTGCCGCTGATGCTGGAGAACGGCTTCGGGCGCATCGTCAACATGTCGTCCCGGGCCTGGCTCGGCGGTTTCGGCCAGGCCAACTATTCGGCGGCCAAGGGCGGCGTGGTCAGCCTGACCCGCAGCCTGGCCATCGAATTCGCCGCCAAGGGCATCACCGTCAACGCCATCGCACCGGGCATCGTCGACACACCGCTGTTCCAGAGTTTCGCCCCCGAAGTGCAAGCCAAACTCAAGGACACCGTGCCGGTAAAACGCATCGGCACGCCGGATGACATCGCCAACGCCGTGGAGTTTTTCCTCGCCCCGGCCAGCAGCTATGTCACCGGGCAAACCCTGTACGTGTGCGGCGGACGCAGCCTGTCCTCGGCCAGTGTGTGAGGTGAGCGCCATGTCAGTCACTTTCGAAACACACGGCGCCGTGGCGCTGATCACCCTCGATCGGCCGCAAGCGCTCAACGCCTTGGACCTGGATGCACTGCAAGCCCTGCGTGGTCATCTGCTGCAAGTGCGTGACCGTCGTGACCTGCGCGCGGCGGTGATCACCGGCAGCGGCGAACGGGCGTTCTGCGTCGGTGCGGACCTGAAGAGCACGCGAGAGTCATCGGCCTCTTACGCTGAGGCGTTGTTCCTGGCTGACGATGCTGCGGCCGACGCCGGGTTGTACATCCGCTTGATGGACCTGACCGACCTCGACCTGCACAAGCCACTGATCGCCGCCGTCAACGGCCATTGCCTCGGCGGCGGTCTGGAACTGGCGCTGCAATGCGACCTGCGCATCGCCAGCGACAGCGCCACGTTCGGTTTGCCGGAGGCAGTGGTCGGCTCGATTCCGGCAGTCAGCGGCCTGCATCGGTTGATGCGCGCCGTGCCCCCGGCCCACGCGCTGCAAATGGCCCTGACCGGGGCGCGCATCGACGCGGCGCGTGCCGAGAACATCGGTTTGATTTCCGAACGGCTGGCCACTCGCGAAGCCCTGCTCGACCGAGCGCTGGAGCTGGCGCAATTGATCGCCCGACAAGCGCCGCTGGCGATCCAGGCCTTGCAAACTCTGGCGCGCAGCACCGCGCACCTGAGCGACCGCGAGGCGCAACGCCTGACCGAACTGTATTGGGGTGTGCTGCGCGACACCGAAGACCGCATCGAAGGTCGCCGGGCATTCGCCGAAAAACGCACGCCAAATTACACGGGCCGCTGAACGGCCCGAGGAGGCGAACATGTTACGCAAGGCATTGGACGGTTTGACCGTCCTCGATTTCACCCAGATCGCCGCTGGCCCCACCGCCACCATGTTGATGGCCGACATGGGGGCGCGCGTGATCAAGGTCGAACCCCATGAAGGCGAACTGGGCCGTACCCTTGGCCCGGCCTGGATCGGTGAAGACAGCGCGCTGTTTCACGGTTTCAATCGCGGCAAACTGGGCCTGAGCCTGGACCTCAAACACCCGGACAGCGCGGCGGTGATCAAACGCCTGGTGTTGCAAGCCGACGTGCTGATCGAAAGCATGCGCCCCGGCGTCATGGCCCGGCTCGGTTTGGGTTACGAAGCCATGGCGGCGCTGAAACCGGACCTGATCTACTGCTCGATTTCCGCCTACGGCCAGCAAGGTCCGTACGCCGACCGCGCTGGCGTCGACGGCATACTGCAAGCCGACTCCGGGCTGATGAGCCTGATCGGCACGCCCGGCTCCGCGCCTTCCAAGGTGCAGGCGCCGGTGGTCGATGTGGTCACCGGTTACATGGCCTGCATGGCCGTGTTGGCCAAGTTGCACGCCCGGGACAACGACGGCCTCGGCGGCCACCTCGACGTCAGCCTGATGAACTCGGCACTGGCGCTGCAACAGGCGTCGCTGTCCAGTTTCCTCTGCGACGGCAAACTGCCGATCCGCATCGGCAGCGCCGCGCCCTACTCCGCGCCCAACGAAGCGTTTGAAGCGGCGGATGGCTGGCTGATGGTCGCTGCGTACAACGGCAACCGCTGGCCGGCGTTGTGTGGAGTGCTCGGGCATCCGGAGTGGATCGACGACCCGCGTTTCGCCAGCTCGGCGCAGCGGGTGATTAACCGCGAAGCCATGTGCGCAGCGCTGACCGACGTGTTCCGCACCCGCTCCGTCGCGCATTGGCTGGACGTACTGCGCGACGCCGACATTCTTTGCTCCAAGGTCAACGACTACCTCGACGTGCTGACCCATCCGCAGATCGCCAGCAATGGCATGTTGGTGGACTTGCACCATCCGCAGCATGGCGCGGTGCGGGTGCCGGGGTTTCCGATCAACAGCCTTGAAGCGGCACAAACGCCTTATGCGCCGGCGCCGGAGAATGGCGAGCATTCGTGTGAGGTGTTGCGGGGGTTTGCGTTTTCCGAGGAAGAGATCGAGGCGTTGTTGGTTTCCAATGCATTGCGTTGCCCGGAAATGGCGTTGTCCTGAGCCGTTCACTTATCCCCTGTAGGAGCTAGCCTGCTCGCGATGAGGGCGTGTCAGTACACGATGATGTGCCTGATCCACCGCTATCGCGAGCAGGCTCACTCCTACAGTTGAGCGATGTCGTACGCAGAATTCGTGTCTGTTTAAGGCGCGTGTTTAACGGCTGTCAGCGAAACTTGATGAAAGCTACAACGTCTTGCGTCATTGCCTACGGTTACGCCAGAATCCGCCGGCTTGTGCGCCTTGGGGCGGGGCCCTATCGTTTGCCGGTCGCTGAAAAAAACAGCGATCGGGTTTGGTAGCCCGGTATATCCAGTCGCACCGCGCCATCATTTGCAGGGTATTTTTCCGCCCTGCATTTTTATGGCGGCCATGCGCAGGGCGTCTTCGGACGCGCCGGGTTCCTGGGTGCTACCGGTCTACCAATCTGCGTATGGCTGCCACCCATCGTTTGGTAGCGAAGGGTGATGGCTCCTAATCTACAACCCAGGAGTTCCATCGTGATCAAACCAACCCCCAACCCGCCAGAATCAGATCCGGCATCCCCCTACGAAAGCCCCGATTCCAAGCAATTTCATGAAGCCGCCGAGCGCGCCCTCAATCATTACCTCAACCCCGCCGCCAACATCATGGCCACACCGCGCAAACCCTCGACGATGTTCACCATCAACCCCGACCTCGACACCGAGACCCTGCTGGCCCACGCCTGCGAATCACTGGCCTCGGCCAACGTCATGACCAACGATCTGGCAGGTTTCCTGGAAGGCGCACATCGCAACACCCTGCTGGGCATCGCCCAGGTCATCATGCTGGGTGAGTTGGCGGTGAACCGGGCGCTGGATCGTCTCGATCCAACCGAGTAAACGCCCAATCCCAATCAACTCCTGTGGGAGCGGGCTTGCTCGCGAAAGCGGTGTGTCATGCAATATTCGAGTCGACTGACACACCGTCTTCGCGAGCAAGCCCGCTCCCACAGGTTGCGCGTACTTCTCCGCCAATGAACCCCATCTCCACACAAGCTTACCTATCAGTTCTGATAGTTCCCACCGGTTGCAATAGCGCCAATACTGAGCGTCAGCACTTCGGACTTTCGGAGCACTCGCTCATGCCATTGCCAGAAAAAATCGTCCTCTGCCAATATCGCTACGATGCCCTTAATTGGTTGGTTAGCCATCTGCCAGTGGGCGCACCACAGCATCAACGTTTCTACTGTAAAAGCCGCTTGGCTACCGAGATTCAAGGGACGGTGCGGCATTCCATCTTCCAACAGGACGATTTGCTCCTGGCACAGCAGCGAAGCGGCGACGGAGTAATCGACACCTCGCTGTTGGCGACTGACCAACAGCGATCGGTGCTACACACACTCAAGGCCAATCAACAGCGACAGCGCATTGCCTATTCACCTTATGGTCACCGTCCTGCTGAAAATGGGTTGCTTAGTTTGCTGGGGTTCAATGGTGAACGGCCGGACCCGGTGACCGGACATTATTTATTGGGTAATGGTTATCGGGCATTTAATCCGGTGCTGATGCGATTTAATAGCCCGGACAGTTGGAGCCCGTTCGGCAAAGGTGGGTTGAATTTTTATTCTTATTGTGTAGGCAACCCAATAAATACAAGCGATCCAACGGGACACGTTGGCAACATTGTCAAACTTCCAAATAATTCCACCTCAAGAATCATAACCTATACTTACAATGTGCTACCACCAATAGATTTTACACTAAGACCGGGAGTCAGTAGAGCGCAAGGAGAAGCAGCAATATTGCTAATGGAAAGGCTGAATGATTCAATAAGCAAAGGTAAAGTTATGTCAACGTACTACGATAAGGCCCTGCAAGCTGAAAGAATCAAAGTCCATAACGAAACCACCTTACAAAAAATTGCTATAAAATCCATCCAGTCGAACTCCATCCCCACCAATTCCCTTCCGAATCGATTGAGAAGTGCAGCAAGCCATGTTGAGACTTTAAGTGATCGCCATACCCTTCTAGAATATTTAAATTCAAAAAATCACGACATGTCGCGCGATTTTAAAAATAGCAATTACTCTTATAGAGCACTACTTAAAGCCTTGGATGGCGAGTTCGACTCTTCGGCACCATCAATAATGCACCCAACTCCTGAAGCGGCCCAAACATATTTTCGCGAAATAATTCCGCTTAGTCACCCCAACGAAAACAGCGTTCAGGCTGAAATCAGTCGAATACGCGACATCCATTTCTTTCCAGCCATTGATCTCTAAAAATGAAAACGATCCCTGGCAAACACCCTGACATCACTGTGCGGCATAAAATCCGGAGCCCACCTGATTTGCCACTCGCGAGCATAAGACAGACTGTCTCAATGGAACAGATTTGTTCAACCTGGTAACCGCGAAATCAGGGTTTGGTGCTTTACTCAAAAGACCCCAAACCCCAGCGAGCCACCACCCATGAACCGCAACGACCTGCGCCGCGTGGACATGAACCTGTTGGTGATTTTCGAAACCCTCATGTTCGAAAAAAACCTGACCCGCGCCGGTGAGAAGCTGTTCCTCGGCCAACCCGCCGTCAGCGCAGCGTTGGCGCGGTTGCGGGATTTGTTCGACGATCCGTTGCTGGTGCGCAATGGCCGGGTGTTGGAACCGACTCAGCGGGCGCTGGTGATTCTCAAGGAGTTGCAGCCGGCGATGGACACCATTTCCGGGGCGGTCAGCCGGGCCAAGGATTTTGATCCGTCTATCAGTCGCGATGTGTTTCGTATCGGTTTGTCCGACGATGCCGAGTTCGGCTTGTTTCCACCATTGCTCAAGCAAATCCGCGAAGAGGCGCAGAACGTCGTGGTTGTGGTGCGGCGGGTGAATTTTCTGTTGATGCCGTCGATGCTCGCCAGCGGCGAGATTTCCGTCGGGATCAGCTACACCACCGAATTGCCGGCCAATGCCAAGCGTAAAAAGCTGCGGGATTTGAGCGTCAAGGTGCTGCGCGGCGATGATCGTCCAGGCCCGCTGACCCTGGACGAATTCTGCGAACGGCCTCATGCGCTGGTGTCGTTTTCCGGGGATTTGAGCGGTGCCATCGATAATGATCTGGCGCGCATCGGTCGTTCACGGCGGGTGGTGCTGGCGGTGCCGCAGTTCGCCGGTCTGCGTGCCTTGCTGGCGGGCACCGACATGTTGGCTTCGGTGCCGGATTATGCGGCGTGTGCGTTGATCGAAGGCAGCGGTCAGTTGCGCGCCGATGACCCGCCGTTCGATATCAACCTGTCCGAACTGTCGATGGTCTGGAATGGCGTCAACGATAACGATCCGGCAGAACGTTGGTTGCGCTCGCGAATTGCGGAGCACATGTCTGTTCCACTGCCGGGGCATTGAGCGAGTTGAAGTTCGGGTCGGTCTCGCGCAGGTAGATCGGCAGGTCGGTCATCGGCGGCATGGCCGGGATTTCGAAGTACATCTGGATCACCCAGCCACGGTGATAGCTGGCGTGGTTGACCACGTGCATCAGCATCGCACCGGCGCTCATGGTGCCGCTTTCACCGGACATGAACGTGAACCTCAGGGGTTTGTCCAGCGAGGCATCGGTTTGTCGGGCGCTCCAGTCGCAGTACCAGTGATCGACGTCCTGTTGTGCCGAACGCAGGTCGGGCAAAGCGGGATGGACCAGATCATGGGAAGTCTTGAAGCCGTGTCCACGGCCTTCGAGATGGGCCTGCCAGAGGCAGTCGACCACGTAGATGTGGTTCAGGGTGCCGATCATGCTCTTGAAGATCCCGGCGCGTTCTTTCTCGATTTCGCCTGGCGGCAGTTGCGCAAGGTTGTCGAACAGACGCCGGTTGGCCCATTGTTTGTAATCGGCGAGCATGCGGGCAGTGCGTGCATTGATCATCGAACTTCTCCGATGGCGAAGAGCGCATTCCTCAAGGATAGCGCTATCCACGGGCCGCCGCGCGAACGCTGATTATCGGTCGTCCCCCCTGTAGGAGTGAGCCTGCTCGCGATGGTCGTCAACGATGACGTTGGCTGCCTGACACCCCGCGCAGTTCTCGGGTCCATCGCGAGCAGGCTCGCTCCTACAGGGGGTTATGCAAGCTGCCGCATGACCCGCTCGGCCAGCGCCAGGCAACTGGTCAGTCCCGGTGATTCAATCCCGAACAGATTGACCAAACCGGGCACGCCATGTTCGGCCGGGCCGCTGATGCAAAAGTCGGCAGCCGCTTCGCCCGGGCCGCTGATTTTCGGGCGAATGCCGCTGTAGGCTGGTTGCAGGCTGTTATCCGGCAAGCCCGGCCAATAACGCCGAATCGCCGCATAAAAACCGTCGGCGCGAGCGGGGTCCACGCGGTAATCCACAGCATCGACCCATTCCACATCCGGCCCGAATCGCGCCTGACCACCGAGGTCGAGGGTCATGTGCACGCCCAGCCCTGCGCTTTCCGGCGCCGGGTACACCAGATGCCGGAACGGCGCGCGGCCGCTAAAGCTGAAATAGCTACCCTTGCACAGTCGCGCCGTTGCAACGTGCTGCGCAGGCAGACCGGCGATACGGCTCGCCACCTCAGGCGCGGACAACCCGGCGCAATTGATCAACTCGCGGCAGCTCAAGGTCATGGGTTCGGCACCGCCGATGTGCAGCTCGAAACCTTGATCGATACAGCGTGCCGACAGTAGCGGCGAATGGAACGCCAGCGCCCCGCCACAGGCTTCGACATCGCCCTGCAACGCCAACATCAGCCCGTGGGAATCGACAATCCCGGTGGACAGCGACCACAGCGCGGCGACGCAGGACAGCGCAGGTTCAAACTCCCGCGCCTGATCGGCGTCCAGCCATTGCAGGTCATCAACGCCGTTGCGTCGACCCTGCTCCAGCAACACCTGCAAGGCCGAACGCTGCGCTTCATCGGTGGCGACGATCAACTTGCCCAGGCGCTGATAGCTGACGCCGCGCTCATCGCAGAAGCCGTAGAGGCGTTGCTTGCCCTCCACGCACAACTGCGCCTTGAGGCTGCCGCCGGGGTAATAGATGCCGGCGTGGATCACTTCGGAATTGCGCGAGCTGATGCCCGTGCCGATGCCTTCTGTGGCCTCGAGCACAATCACTTCGCGCCCGCTCATGGCCATCGCCCTGGCGACCGCCAAGCCGACCACACCGGTCCCGACCACCACGCAATCGATATCGACGCTGCCCTGCCCTGCACTCATGTCAAACCAGCCCTCGCTCGCGGTAATCGATCAGGCTGGAGAATATCGCCAGCAGCATGGCCATGACCACGAAGAAGATCAGCACCAGGAAATACGAACCGGTGAACTGCACGATCAAACCGATCAGGATCGGCACGATCACCCCGGCCATGTTGCCGCAGAAGTTCATGGTGCCGGCCAGCACGCCGGTTTTCGAGGTGCCGCCGAGGATCGACGGAATGCACCAGTACATGCCGCACCAGCGAATGAAAAACATCGCCACGCAGAGCAAACCGATCGCCTGACTTGCCTCGGCGGTGTAGGCCGTGGCCAACATGCACAGTGCCGCGACCAGCGCCGAGCCGCTGAACATGCTGCGCATCACCAGGTTCGGCGAGGCGCCGCTGGATTTCCATTTATCCCCCAGGTAACCGCCGACCAGCTCACCGACGAAGCCGCACATGAAGATCAGGAATGTCGCGCCGCCCATGCCGGAAATGTTCAGGCCGTGGGTCTGGTGCAGGTAGCTCGGCATCCAGGTCAGCAAGCCGTAGAACACGCTGAGGATGCAGCAGTAACCGGCGAACATCGCCAGTACCGAGCGGTCCTTGAGCAGTTCCTTGAACGGGACGCTGGTGACCGCGCCGGGCTGGCCGACCGTGGCGTTGCCCTCGGTGATGTGCTTGAGCTCAGCGGCGTTGACGCTGGGGTGTTCGCTGGGATGATTGCGGATGTATTTCCAGGCCAGCACACCGGCCAGCATGGTGCCAACCCCGGCGATCACGAAGGCGATGCGCCAGGAGTCGAACCAGCCGATCAGTCCGGCAATGATGATTGCGCCGAAGGCACTGCCAAGCGGCGCACCGCCATCGACCAGCACGGCGCCGCGACCGCGTTCGTTGGGGGTCAGCCAGGCGCCGTTGAGCTTGGCACCGGCGGGCATGATCGGCGACTCGGCGACGCCCAGGCCCATGCGGGTGATCAACAACGTGATCCAGTTGTGCGCACCGGCCGCCAGCGCCTGGAACGCGCCCCAGGCCACAGTCGCAACGACAATCACGCGGCGAGTCTGGAAGCGGTCCAGCAGCATGCCGCCGGGAATCTGCATCAAGGCGTAGGACCAGAAAAACGCGCTGAGCATCAGGCCTTCAAGGGCCGGTGGGATCTGGAATTCGCTGGATATCAGCGGCAACGCCACCGACAGCGAGGCGCGGTCGATGTAGTTGATCGCGGTCAGCAGCAACATGATGAGGAAGATTCGCCAGCGTACGCTGGTGGGACGTTCGGACGCGGTTGCAGCTGGCAACGCCAGGCTTTCGGCACTCGGGTTGTTCATGTGGGGGGCTCTTATTGTTGTGGAGTCGAGTCGCCCGATGCCTGTCCGTCAAGGTTATGAATACTGCAATCTCCTGTGGGAGCCAGCCTGCTGGCGATGGCGGCGGCACATCCAACATTTTTGGGGCTGACCCACCGCTATCGCCAGCAGCTGGCTCCCACAGTTTTTTTGCGTCTTGACTGACTGACATGAGGCAAGCGGCCCCACTCTAATCACGCCCCCGCGTGCTGAATAATGATGGGATCTGATTGGGGGATCACTGATTGTCATCCCCCCGGAAATGATCAGAACGTGCCGGGGTAGCTGCCGCCGTCCAGCAACAGGTTTTGCCCGGTCAGGAAACCGGACTGGGCGCCGCAGATGAACGCGCAGTAAGCGCCGAATTCATCAGGCTGGCCGAAGCGTTGCGCCGGGACATTTTTGCGGCGTTGCTCGGCGATGCTTTCGACGCTGGTGCCGTTGACCTCGGCGGCGGCATTCAGGGTTTTGTGCAAGCGCTCGGTTTCGAACGGCCCCGGCAGCAGGTTGTTGACGGTGACGTTGTTCCCGGCCAAGCGCGCCTGACGCGCCAGCCCGGCGATGAAACCGGTCAGGCCGCTGCGGGCACCGTTGGACAGGCCCAGCACATCGATCGGCGCCTTCACCGCGCCGGAAGTGATGTTGACGATGCGCCCGAAACCGCGCTCGGCCATGCCATCGACGCAAGCCTTGATCAGCTCGATGGGCGTGAGCATGTTGGCATCCAGCGCTTTCAACCAGTCCTCGCGCTGCCAGTCGCGGAAGTCACCGGGCGGCGGTCCACCGGCGTTGTTGACCAGGATGTCCACCTGCGGACACGCCGCCAGCACTTGGGCGCGCACGGCAGGCTCGCTGATGTCCCCAACCACGGTGCGCACCTCGATGCTTGGCGCCAACCCGCGCAATTCCACCGCAGCCGCCTGCAACGTTTCGTCGCCACGGGCGTTGATCACCAGGTTCACGCCCTCCTTCGCCAAGGCCCGCGCGCAGGCCAGGCCCAAGCCCTTGCTGGCGGCGCAGACGATTGCCCAGCGTCCCGAAATACCCAAATCCATGACCATGCTCCTCACGTTTCGAAGGCGTTACGTTACCACCGCCTGCCGCCACTTCGGGGGATGACAAAGGGTGATCGCTGTATCAGACCTTTTCATTACCGGCCGCCCGTCCCGCTTATTACTGTCTCCAGACCAATAAGAACCGGAGTAGCCGATGAACCCGTTCCAGTTTTATTTCCCCACGACCCTGAAAAGCGGCAACGGCCTGGTGCGTCAGGCCGGTGCGCTGCTCAAGCCCCATGTTCGCAAGAAACTGCTGGTGGTTACTGACCAAGGGCTGATGGCGTCGGGCGTGCTGGAGAGCTTTTTTGCCTCGCTGGATGGCAGCGAAATTGCTTATGAAGTGTTTGCCGGTGTCGAACCCAATCCCACCACCGATGTACTGGAACGCGCCGTCGAGTTCCTGAAAAACCACGAGTGCGACGCGGTGATCGGCGTCGGTGGCGGCAGCAGCATCGACACCGCCAAAGGCGTGGCGGCGATGGCCACCAACCCCGGCAACATTCTCGACTACGAGGGCTACGACAAACTGCTGCACCCGCCGCTGCCGATCTTCGCCATCCCGACCACCTCGGGTACCGGCAGCGAGTGCACCGCATCGACGGTGTTCACCAACACCAAGACCCTGTTCAAAACGGTGATCATCAGCCCGGCGCTGTTCCCCAAACTGGCGATTCTCGACGCCGAACTGACCCTCAAGCTGCCACCGTCGATCACCGCCGCCACCGGCATGGACGCCCTGACCCACGCCATCGAATCCTACGTGTCGAAGCAGGCCAACCCGATCAGCCAGGCCTTGGCCCTGCAAGCGATCAAGATGATCTGCACCTACCTGCCGAAAGCGTTTTTCACAGGCTCCGATTTGCACGCCCGGGAACAAATGCTGCTTGCGTCATTCCTCGCCGGCGTCGCATTCGCCCAATCGAAACTGGGCAACGTGCATGCGATCTCCCACACCTTCGGCGGCGTTTTCAATATTCCCCACGGCATCGCCAACGCCACGCTGCTGCCTTACGTCATCGAATACAACCTGCCGGCCTGCCCTGAACTGTTCCGTGAAATTGCCCTGGCCATGGGCGAAAACGTCGACGGTCTGAGCCCTGCCCGCGCCGGACACAAAGTCGTGGAGCACGTGATGGCGCTGAACAAGGCCATCGGCATTCCCGACAACATCAAGGACCTGGGCGTGGACCTGGACTACATGCCGCAAATGGTCAGCGACTCGATGCGCAGCGGCAACGTGCTGGTCAACCCGCGCTTGACCACGGCCGCCGACGTCGAGCGAATCATCAGCAACGCCTTCCACGGCATTCATTCTTGAGAGACGAGCCCCCATGTTTTACGAAATGCGCACCTACACGATCCAGATTGGAAAAATGCAAACCTACCTCAAGCACTTCGAGGAAAACGGCCTGCCGGTGATTTCCCGCTACACCACGCTGGTGGGCTGGTGGTACACGGAAATCGGCGAGCTGAACCAGGTGATCCACATCTGGGCCTACGAGAGCCTGGATGACCGGATCAAGAAACGCGCCGCGCTGTACCAGGACCCGGACTGGCTCGAAGGCTTCGTGCCAATCGCCTTCCCGATGCTGGAGAAGATGGAATCGAAGCTGCTGATGCCGGCGCAATTCTCCCCGATCAAATAATCCCTGTGGGAGCCAGCCTGCTGGCGATGGCGGTGGGTCAGCCACATAAATGTTGCATGTGCTGCCGCCATCGCCAGCAGGCTGGCTCCCACAAGGACCGTTGATTCTGTTAAACCAAGGACACCCCCCATGTGCGACCACAACACCAATAACACCGCCGCCGACCGTTCTCCCGACATCAAGGCCCTGCTCGAAGGCCTGCCGACCAACTGGGGCAAATGGGGGCCGGACGATGAAGTCGGTGCCCTGAATTACCTGCAAAGTGCCGAGATCCTCCGTGGCATCGCCTCTGTGCGACAGGGCAAGACCTTCACCCTGCAAGTGCAGATCGGTCACCCGAAAGGTGAGCCGCTGTGGCCCGGCCGACGTCCGTCGATGCGGGTCAACGTGCTCGACAAGGGCCACTTCCTGGCCGGCAAAACCCACTTCGATGGTCACGTCGAATACGCCGACGACGTGATCTTCATGCACCTGCAAGGCTCGACCCAATACGATGCGTTGGGCCATGTCTGGCACGACAACAAACTGTGGAACGGCTACGACGCCATGAGCACCATCGGCAGCATGGACAAAGCCAGCATCCTGCCGATCGCCGAGCGCGGCATCGTCGGTCGTGCGGTGCTGATCGACATGGCCCGCCATCGCGGCAAAGCGGTGCTGGACAAGGGCGAAACCTTCAATCACCACGACCTGCTGGCCGCTGCGAAAGCCCAGGGCATCGAGATCCACAAGCGCGACATTCTGATCATCCGCACAGGCTGGATCGGCTCGTTCTATGAGCGCGAGCCGGAAGAGTTCTACAAGGATTTCGCCGAACCGGGCCTGACCTTCAGCCGTGAACTGGTGGAGTGGTTTCACCAGATGGAAATCCCCAACCTGGTCACCGACACCATGGCCAATGAAGTGGCGGTCGACCCGTCTTCAGGTGTGTTGATTCCGCTGCACAACGCCTTGATGCGCAACCTCGGTGTGACCTTCACCGAAGTCGCCCTGCTCGATGCGCTGGCCGACGATTGCGCTGCTGACGGTCAGTGGCAGTTTCTCTACACCGCCGCGCCGCTGAAAATCGTAGGCGGCACGGGCGCACCGGTGAATCCGATTGTGATCAAGTAAGCGTCGGTTGCTGCAACTCGTTGATCAGCAGGGTCGCCGCCGGAGGTAAGTCGGCGCCGGCCCGGCTGATCGCGCCATATGGTTCGACCAGGGCACGCATCGACAACGGCAGGGTCACCAGTAATTCGAATTGCGCACAGAACTGAGCGACTTCCGCCGGGATCACCGCCAGCAAGGTCGGGTCTTGCTGCACCAGCAAAATGGTGGCGAAGATCGACGAGGTCTCCAGCGGATAACGCGGAATATCCAGCCCGGCCTCTTCCAGTTCGCGCTCCAACGCCTGACGCATTGGCATGTCCTTGGGATAAACCACCCAGCGGTAATCGCTCAACTGCGCCAACTGCAACGACGTCGCAGCCGCCAGCGGATGGTCCTTGCTGGCGACTACCGCCAACGGTTCTTCGCTCAACACGATGCAGTCATAAGCGTCCGAACGCTGCCCGACGCTGGTGCGACAAATGGCCAGGTCCAGTCGCCCCTGATCCAGCAACGCGAGCAGGTTGGCACTGGTGTTCTCCACCACTTCGATGGACAGCTGCGGCTGCTTGAGGCGCAGTTCGGTCAAGGCCCGGGTCAGCAGCGGCACCGCGCCCATGATCACGCCCACCGACAACCTTCCGCCCTGACCGCGCAGGATGCTCAGCATGTCTTCGCGCAGATGCTCGACGTCGCTGTAGATCAGCCGCGCGTAGCGGATCATGCAACGGCCCATTTCGTTGGCCACCAAACCTTGGGGCTGGCGCTCAAACAGCGGCATGCCGAGCAGCGCCTCGACTTCATGCAATGCCTTGGTGGCGCCGGACTGGGAAATGGAAATCTGCTCGGCGGCCTTGTGCAACGAGCCGCGCTCATCCAGTGCGATCAACAGGCGCAGTTGTTTGAGGCGCAAGCGTGCGGCGATGCTGGAAAGTGAAGGAATCGTATCCATGTGTGCTCTGATTCAATGGGTAACCCAGGACCAACATGCTGACCGCTTTTTTTGTAGGAGCAAGGCTTGCCCGCGATAGCGATAGCGATTTCGAGAACGCCATCGCGGGCAAGCCATGCTCCTACAGGTCGCGTTGTCGGTGATTGAACAGTAACCGCAAAGTGATCGGTAACTATCAGCGAATCGCCACCGGGTTGATGTTGACCTGGGTCGAGCCTTTGTACAGCGGCTGCCCGAGCACGAACATGAAGGTCCAGGCCTTGTCGCGGACCAGTGCGCGGCTGTCGATCAGCTCCAGATTGTAGATACCATTCTTGGCCAGCATGAACTGGTTGACCGGGAATTCCTGGCCATCGGTGCCAGGGTAGATTTCCGAAGCCCAGGTATCACCACCGAAAGCGACGATCTGTTTGTCCGCCAACCATTTAGCCGCCGCCATGCCGATGCCCGGTTCCACCGCGAGGAATTTCTCGTTGTCCTTGCCCAGCAGTTCCAGCCAACCGGTGTTGAACAGCACCACATCACCCTTCTCGATGCTGACGCCTTGCAGGTCCAACGCCTTCTGAATGTCGGCAACGGTGAACTCGGTTTTCTCCGGCACGATGGCGCTGCCGTACACCGCCGTCATGTCCAGTACCACGCCGCGAGTGACAATTGGCGGGACCTTTTCGATGCCGAGTTTCTGCACGCCTTCCACGGTGACGAAATCCGCCGCGCGGTTGCCGTTGTAGTAGACGTTGTCGATCCCGATGTGGCCGATGCCGTTGAGCTGCGTGCCGACACCGGTCCAGCCGACCACCAGTTCATCATTGAAGGTGAATTTGTTCGGCCCCATCGTGGTGCCGCCCGCCTCACCCGGTTGAACGTTGGTCAGGTGAAAACTGCGATGACGGAACGCCGGCAGGTTTTTGTCGATGGGCACGGCCAGCGGGTAGGTTTTACCGGTCTTGATCAGCTTGGCGGCATTGATTACTGATTCGGCGTTGAGCAGGTTCAGCGCGCCGATTTCATCGTTGGCGCCGTATTTGGACGGGTACCATTTTTCAGCATCCGCGGCGTGGGCGGCATTGACTGTGAGCAGCAGGGCGAATGGCAGGGCCAGGCGATTGAGCATGTGGGAGTCCTTGTCTGGTTTCGATGAACCCAAGGTACCCAGCCTGTTAGTGCGGAAACAGACAGCTATCGACAATACATTTGTTCTGGATTTTCACGAGTGATTGCCTGGCTATCTGCTTAACTCGCCAGCGGTGCTAGAGTGAGAACCGGACGATCGACTGACAACAAACCCTGAAATCCTGACAGTCGACCAATTGCGATAACGCTTAGATCGTTTGCGAATTATGATTATTCCAACTCGCTGAAACAGAAGCCTATGAACATCGCAAACCCCACCGCCGCCCGCGAAATCCAATCCGAACAATCGCGTTTGATCGTCTTCCTCGCCTATCCAGAAATGGGCCTGCTGGACCTGACTGGCGCGCAAACCGTGTTCTGGGCGGCCTCCCGTTACCTCGACAGCAGCAAGCTGCCGGGCTACAAACTGCAAACCGCCAGCCTCACCGGCGGCCTGATCCAGACCGCCGAAGGCCTGGCCGTCGACACCGTGCCATTGAGCGATTTCGCTGATCAAACGATCGACACCCTGATCGTCCCGGGCGCACCGGTGATTATTCTGGCAATGAGCAATTCCCTGGAACTGGTCGACTGGCTCAAGGAAGCGTCGACCAAGGTCAGACGCACCGCCTCGGTGTGCAGCGGCACGTTCCTGCTGGCCGAAGCCGGATTGCTCGACGGCCGACGCGCCGCCACCCATTGGGCGATGTGCGGCATGCTCAAGGAACGTCACCCGTCGATCGAAGTCGACAACGATGCGATCTTTGTCCAGCAGGGTTCGGTCTGGACTTCCGCCGGGGTCAGCGCCGGCATCGACCTGGCACTGGCGCTGGTCGAAGAGGACTGCGGGCGTGAACTGGCGCTGCTGGTCGCGCGGGAAATGGTGGTGTTCCTCAAGCGCCCCGGTGGCCAGGCCCAGTACAGTCAATTGCTGCAATCGCAAACCAGCGAAGGCGCCGCCTTCGACGACCTGCACCTGTGGATCACGCAGAACCTGGAAGGTGAAAACCTCACCATCGACCGGCTCGCCCAGCAGGTGCAAATGAGCCCACGCAACTTCGCCCGGGTCTACAAACTCAAGACCGGCCGCACCCCCGCCAAAGCCGTGGAAGTGCTGCGGGTCGAAGCTGCCCGGCGTCTGCTGGAAGATTCCGAACGCAATATCGATCAAATTTCCCGCCTGTGCGGCTTTGGCGACGAAGAGCGCATGCGCCTGACGTTTCAGCGCAACCTGGGGGTTTCGCCGAGGGATTATCGCAGCCGGTTTTCGCGCTGAATCACCGGCCTGAAGCAGCATCAGGGAACTCTCGGCGACCGCCGTGCATCCTAAAAGGTGAGATGTTTCCTTTTTGCTGCACGCTTTCAGAGGACACCGTCATGCGCCGTCTGATTATCATTTCTTCCCTTGTGCTGTGCTTACCGTTCGGCTCCGCAATGGCTAAAGTGGATGCGGGCGACGTCGCCACTTCAGCCGGGGTCTCCGCCTCGCTGTACTCGACGTTCAAGGATGACAAACTGATGATTCCCGCCCGGGATGACGCCTCCAGCTTCGTGGCCAGTGGCGGCGCGATTCGCGGCGTGTATCTGGAGCAGGTCCTGCAACGGATCCGTCAGGAAAATCCCGGCCTTAACGCTAGCGATGAAGATCTGGCTCGCGCCATTCTCGTCCAGGAAGGCGTTGCGGCAGGTCAATAAGACACGTCAACCCGTCGGTGGGGCTGGTGAAACCCGAATAGCGTTTCCCGCCCTGCCTCGCTTGCGACTCAGCGCGCCCAGCCAGCCACCAGTTGCGCACTGATGCTGACCCCGCCGCACACCACAATCACTACGTCGTGGGCCTCGGCGATTGCCGGGTGATCCAGGTAAGCGACTGCCAGTGAAACACCGCAGGCAGGCTCGACCAACTGGCGCAGATCGCTGGCATAACGCACCACGCCCATGATTGCGTCCTCGTCGCTGAGCACCACGCATTCGTGGGGAAAATCGAGGATGTGCTGTACCGGCCATGCCGCCACCACTGTTGCGCCGAGCGACCGGGCGACCGTGTCGATCCGTGGGAATTTGACTGGATGCCCGGCACCGACAGCAGCGGAAAAAGACGCTGACCCTTCTGTCTCGCAGGCGATGATCCGGCAGTCCATGCGCTTGTGGCGGATCAGTCCAGTGAGAATCCCCGCCAGCAACCCACCGCCGCCTACCGAGGTCACCAGCGCATCGACCTGCGGGCAATCCTCAAGAATCTCATCGATCATCGTGCTGTGCCCCTCCCACAAAACGGGATGGTCGAAGGCCGGCACGTATTCGGTGTCTGCACCTTGCGCCAGCTCTTTGGCCCGCAGATTGGCCTCGTCCCAGACCTTGCCATGAACGATCACCTCGGCACCGGTTTTCTTGATCTTGTTGCGGGTGGATTCCGGGGTGGTGTTGGGCACGACAATGCGGGCCTTCAACCCCAGGCGGGCGGCGGCCACGGCGGTGGCAAACCCGGCGTTGCCGGCAGAAGGGCAAATCACTTTGCGCTTACCTTGCTCAGCTGCCTGACTGCACAAAAGCCCAATGCCGCGCAGCTTGAACGAGCCGCTCGGTTGCAGGTTTTCCAGTTTGAGCCAGATGCGGCGGGTTGGGGTCGACAGGTCTGGATGCAGGATCAGCGGCGTTCTGATGTGAAGCATTTTCGGCTCCTGTTGCACGCCGAAGGCCCGTCGAGATTTTCAACGGGCCAATGGTGAACGGTCCTTCTCCTAGCTTAGCCCACCCCGCAACGGCATTACGTCTCAGCGATAACGCGGCGCCGCCGTGGAGTTGCCGAACAAGCCGGATAGCACCTGGCG
Organism: Pseudomonas sp. MAG733B; assembly: GCF_036884845.1. Lineage (NCBI taxonomy): Bacteria > Pseudomonadati > Pseudomonadota > Gammaproteobacteria > Pseudomonadales > Pseudomonadaceae > Pseudomonas > Pseudomonas sp. MAG733B. The sequence goes on along the minus strand of NZ_CP145732.1, from coordinate 3,001,537 downwards.
CTGGGCTTCGTAGCGATCCCACTGTGCACCGTCGTGCAGGCCCGGGATGGTCACCACTTCGCCATTGGCCAGGCCCATCAGCGCCGCATCGACCATCTCGTCGACGGGCATGACGATTTCCTGCGGCAGGTTTTCCACCGGGTGGCCGGCTTCGCTCCAGAAGTCGGTGGCGGTGGCGCCCGGCAATACGGCCTGTACACGCACGCCCTTGTCGGCCAGCTCGTGGTGCATCGACTGACTCAAGGCCAGGACAAAAGCCTTGGTCCCGCCGTATACGCCGTTGAGAATTTCCGGGGCGATGGCGACGATCGAAGCAATGTTGATCACGGTGCCGGCGCCACGTGCGACGAAACCGGGGGCCACGGCATACGCCAAGCGCGTCAGCGCGGTGATATTAAGGGTGATCATGTCTTGCATGTCATCCACCGGGCTGACCAGCAGCGGCATCACCGCGCCGACCCCCGCGTTGTTGACCAGCAGCGTGATGCTGGCGTCCTTGCGCAGGATCTGTTCGACCCGCAGCAAATCCGCTTTTTCTTTCAAATCAGCAGTAACCACTTCCACGTTGCGCCCTGTTGCATCGCTCAAACGATTGGCCAACGCGGTGAGTTTCGCCTGGCTGCGCGCCACCAGAATCAGGTCATAACCCTGGCGGGCGAGACGGTCGGCATACACCGCGCCAATGCCTGATGAGGCGCCGGTGATCAGTGCGGTGCCTTTGGATGAGAGTGCCATGTGCAATTTCCTTCAAGATGAGGCGAGAGGTTCGCCGGGTGTGAGTTGTTATAAAGGCACTCGCACGCGTCGCAAATGACGTTTAAAGTACGTTTTTCGGACATGGCCGTTTGAGGACATATCGATGATTTCCGTGGCGTTTGTGGTTTTCGAGGGGTTCCAGTCGATGTCGCTGGCGGCGATGCCGGTGTTCGAGTACGCCAATTTCAGCGCGGGCGAAACGCTGTATGACGTGCGTGTACTGTCCGCGGACGGCCGCACGTTACGCGCTTCCGGCGGGTTGACGGTCGGCAGCGAGGCGTTCGATGAACGAGTGATCGACACCGTCATCGTGGTCGGCGGCGATGCCATCCTCGAACAGGCACCCGAAGCCGTACTGGATTACTTGCGAACCAGCGCCCAGACCGCACGGCGCACGGCGTCGATCTGCTCCGGCGCCTTTGTCATGGCCCAGGCCGGTTTGCTCGACGGCCGCCGAGCGACCACGCATTGGGCCTACGCGCGGCAACTGCAGGAACGCTTTCCCTCGATCAAGGTTGAAGCCGACCGCATCTACGTGATCGACGGCTCGGTCTGGACCTCTGCCGGCATGACCGCCGGTATCGACCTGGCGCTGGCCATGGTTGAAAAGGACCACGGCGCCGAACTCGCCCGCTCGGTGGCGCAGAAACTGGTGATGTACCACCGCCGCGCCGGTGGCCAGTCGCAGCATTCCGCGCTGTTGGAGCTGGAGCCGAAATCCGACCGAATCCAGACCGTTTTGGGTTACGCCCGAGAACACCTCGCCCAAGCGTTATCGGTCGAACAATTGGCCGATGTGGCGCGCCTCAGCCCACGACAGTTCAGCCGCGCTTTCCGCGCCGAAACCGGGCAATCGCCAGCAAAAGCCATCGAAAACCTGCGCCTGGAAGCGGCGCGGCAAATGCTTGAACGCGGGCGTTTGACCCTCGACCAGATCGCCCGGGAAACCGGCTTCAGCGACCGCCGCCGCATGCGTGAAGCGTTCTTGAGGGCGTTCGGGCAGCCGCCGCAGGTGATTCGGCGCAATGCCCGCAGCGACACGGCCGCTTGAGGCTGGAGTTTGTGCTGGGCAAACGGTCGGGGGATGGATTGCTGCTGGCGGCTGATTCCCGGAATCTACTGAACACCCAATTCCCTGTGGGAGCCAGCCTGCTGGCGATGGCGTCATATCAGTCGACATTGATGTTGACTGTCACGCCGCAATCGCCAGCGGGCTGGCTCCCACAGTTAGATTGTGCGCAGGCTGAGGCCCTGCTCACCCAAATGGGCCTCCACCAACTCATAACCAGCCAACGTCGCATGTTCCGTCTCGATCGGTTCATCATGCGTCGCCGTCACAACCAGCAAGTCCGCCCCCGCCGCTTCGGCTGCAAGAATCCCCACCGTCGCATCTTCGAACACCAGACAATCGTTGATCTCGACACCCAATCTTTGAGCAGCCAACCGATAACCTGCCGGATCAGGTTTGCCGACACTGACGTCTTCGGCAGTGACCATCACATCCGGCTCGGGAATCCCGGCTGCCGCCATGCGCCGCAACGCCAGCGTTCTCGGTGCGGAGGTGACGATGGCCCACTGATGAGCCGGCAGCGACTTGAGAAACTGCGCCGCGCCAGTCACCTCTTCAACCCCTTCGACATCTTCGATTTCCGCCTCGGTGATCCACGCCGCTTCTGCTTCGGCATCGACACCGGGCAACGCCAGGCGCTTGATGCTATCGATGGCGCGGGCGCCGTGAATGGTCGGCAGGAAGGTTTCGACATCGACACCGTGGCGCACGGCCCATTGAGTCCAGACCCGTTCAGCGGCGGCAATCGAGGTGAGGATGGTGCCGTCCATGTCGAACAGGAAGGCGCGGTATGGCGTGTTGAAGACCGAGGGTTGAGCGGACAAGGGAAACCTCGCAGGTGCCGGGGCGGATGTGCCGGGCAATGTAGCATTTGCGAGGGGTTGAGGGCACAGCCGATCAGTGGGGTTTCTTCGACGCGAACGCACCGTTTACGCAGTCCAGCAGCGAACCGATCGCCCAGGGTTTCTTGATGAACGACACTTGATGACGAACGCCGGAGGTTTCCGGCGTTTCGTAGCCGGACATGATCATGATCGGCTTGTCGGGCCAACGATCACCGAACTGGTTGGCAAGGTCCGCGCCGTTAAGTTTGCCGGGCATGGTGATATCCGTCAGCAACAGCCCGACCTGATTGGCATGCTGTTGCAGGTACACCGATGCGGCATCCGCGCTGTTATGCGGCTCAACCGAAAAACCTTCTTCCTGAAGAATTTCACAGAGAAATTCCAGGATCAGCGGATCATCTTCAACCACCAGAATCAACCCGCCTGGAAGATCTGCGCCCCTCGTCGATAGTCGACTCATGACCTTGCCGCTCCCTGATTGCACCTATGATTTCGCGGGCTTGAATCCGCTGCCTACAGGTAGGAGCAGCGGACTCGGCGGAAATTCATTTTTGATACAGGGAGGCGACGAAATCAGGCGTCCTGGAGGATCAGGTCAGCGCCCTTCTCCGCCACCATCAGCACCGCCGCGTGCGTATTGCCGGACGTCACGTTAGGGAAAATCGACGCATCGACGATGCGCAAACCGCTCAAGCCATGAACCTTCAAACGCTTGTCGACCACCGACTTCTGCTCATCCGTACCCATCGCGCACGAACCGCACAAGTGATAGATCGAGCCGCTGTTTTCGCGAAAGTACTGCAACATCTGCTCGTCGCTGTCGACCACCGGGCCGGGCAGCACCTCTTCGACGGTGATGTCCTTGAGCGCCGGCGCCTGCATGATCTTGCGCATCAGGCGACTGCCCTGGATCACCTCATCGATGTCTTTCTGAGTGCTCAGATAGTTCGGATCAATCAGCGCCGCGTCCCGCGGGTTTTTCGAGGCAATGGTGATATGCCCGCGACTGGTCGGCCGGCACGGGTTGAAGCACAGCAGGAAGCCTGAGTACGGCTCGGGCTTTAGGCTGGCCTTGTTGTTTTTCGGGATCTGGTACGACAGCGGGTTGAAATACAGTTGCAGGTTCGGGTTGGCCTGTTGCTCGTCGCCCCGGAAGAAACCACCGGCCTGGTTGACGCTCATCGCCAGTGCGCCCTTGCGGGTAAACAGATACTTCAGGCCAAGCTTGAACTGGCCGAACAGCGAGCTCAGTTCATCGTTGAGCGTCGGAATGTTGGCCTTGTAGTAGTAACTGGCGCACAGGTGATCCTGCAGGTTTTGCCCCACCGCCGGCAGGTGCTTGACCAGCGGGATGTTGTGTTTGGCCAACAACGCCTGATCGGCGACGCCGGACAGCTGCAAAATCTTCGGTGTGTCCACGGCGCCGGCGCAGAGAATCACTTCCCTGTTCGCGGTGAAGGTGCGCACCACGCCGTGCTGGGTAATGGATATCCCGGTGGCACGCTGCTGGTCATCGAACAGCACGCGGTCGACCAGAGCGTAATGCTCGACGGTCAGGTTCGACCGGCTCAGCGCCGGATGCAGATGGGCAAAACTGCTGGAACTGCGCTGGCCGTTGCGGGTATTGACGTCATAGATGCCCGCGCCTTCGAATTTCGGCCCGTTGAAGTCGTCACTGTGCGGATAGCCCAGCTCATCGCAGCCCTTGAGGAACACATCGCAGATCGGATGGGTCTGGCCCTTCATCGGGGTGATGCTGATCGGGCCGCTGCTACCGTGGTATTCGCTGTCGCCCAGCGGATGGTTTTCCAGTTTGCGAAAGTACGGCAGCACATCCTTGAAACCCCAACCGTCGTTGCCGTTGGCCGCCCAGTCATCGAAATCGTGGGCCTGACCGCGCACGTAGATCATCGCGTTGATCGAGCCAGAGCCGCCCTGGACCTTGCCGCGCGGGGCATAGATTTCGCGGTTGTTCAGCTGTTTTTGCGGACGGCTGTAATACATCCAGTTGAAGGTCGGGTTGTAATACATTTTGGCGAAGCCGACCGGGATCTTGAACCACAGCGAACTGTCTTTCCCGCCCGCTTCCAGCAGCAGCACCGTGTGTTTTCCCGAGGCCGAAAGGCGATTGGCCAAAACGCAGCCTGCGGCGCCAGCGCCAGCGATGATGTAGTCGTATGTCATGCACGGTTACCGCGTAAGTCGTTGTACAAAATTCGGATGGCCGATGCGATTCCCCGTGGGAGCCAGCCTGCTGGCGATGGCGGCGTGACATTCACCATCAATGTCGACTGATCCACCGCTATCGCCAGCAGGCTGGCTCCCACAGGAACCGTGTCAGCCCCTGGCCGGCGATGTGTCTTTTACATCCGCCGGGGTCGGTGCCATTTGCAGGTGCAGACGCTCGCCGGTGTACGGTGAATGCTTGCGCACCACGTCCATGTTCAGCTCCACGCCAAGGCCCGGTTCGGTGGACGGGATGATGTAGCCGTCCTCCCATTGCAGCGGCTTGGTCAGGACTTCGGCATGGAAACCGCCCCAGGTCATGATGCTTTCCTGGATCAGGAAGTTCGGCGTGCAGGTGGCCAACTGGAAACTCGCCGCCGCGCCAATCGGCCCGTTGTAGAGATGCGGCGCGATTTGCGCGTAATAGGCTTCGGCCATGCTGGCGATTTTCTTCGCTTCCAGCAGGCCGCCGCAGCGGGCGACGTTCATTTGCAGAATTGAAGCGCCGCCGGCCTGCAACAGCTTGAAGAATTCGTACTTGGTGGTGAGGCGCTCGCCAGTGGCAATCGGAATGCTGGTCTTCGCCGCCACTTGCGCCATGGCGTCTTCCTGGCCCGGCGGAACTGGTTCTTCGAACCACAACGGGTCGTACTTCTCCAAACGCTTGGCCAGGCGAATCGCCGAGGACGGCACCATTTGCCCGTGGGTGCCGAACAGCAAATCGCACTTGTCGCCCACCGCTTCGCGGATCTTGCGGCAGAAGGTTTCGCAGCGTTCCAGCACTTCCAGCGAGATCTGATGCCCGGAGTACGCGGTGTACGGGCCTGCCGGGTCGAACTTCACGGCGGTGAAGCCTTTGTTCATGTTCTCGATGGCGCACTCGGCGGCCAGGTCCGGGTCGTCGTAGTCGTATTCGCCCTTGCTGTTGACCGGGTACAGGTAGGTGTAGGAACGCAGGCGTTCGTTGACCTTGCCGCCCAACAATTCATAGACCGGTTTGTTCGCCGCTTTGCCGATGATGTCCCAGCAAGCCATCTCCAGGCCGCTGACCACGCCCATCATGGTCAGGTCCGGGCGCTGGGTGAAACCGCTGGAATAAGCCTGGCGGAAAAAACGCTCGATGTGGTGCGGGTCATGGTTGAGCAGGTAGCGTTCGAACACGTCTTCGATGATCGGCAGCATGGCTTTTGGGCCGAAGGTCGCGGCGTAGATTTCGCCGACGCCTTCGATGCCGCAGTCGGTCTTGAGCTTGACGAACAGCCAGTACATGCCACCGATGTGCGGCGGTGGTACGGCGACGATATGGGTTTCAAGGGCGACGATTTTCATCTTATGCACCTGTCCGGTTCGAAGTTTTACGGTTGATACGTGCGCGCAAGGTCAGGGCCGCGAGGGTCCCGAGCAGGCCGACGAAAGCGATGTAGCCGAAATACAGCTTGTAGCCAAAGGCACCGGGGTAATGCTCGGTGAGGTAGCCGTTGATCAATGGAATGAACGCGTCCGGCAGGTAACCGACCACCGAGACAATGCCGATGGCCAGGCCGGTGATGCGCAGCGGAATGTTGCAGGTGTCGAGAATCGCCCAGTACAGGCCGCGAATGGCGTAGGTCATCAGGCCGATGAAAATCACTGTGCCGATCAGCAAGCCCATGCTGTTGAGCGCCGGGAACACGATCAGCCCGACCATCGCCAGTGACGCGAGAAACAACGCCACCACCAGCACCGAGATGTTCGAGAACTTGTCACCCAGCCAACCGCCGCCGATGCCGCCAATCGGGCGCATCCACAATTTGATGGTGGTGATGGTGCCGGCCATGACCGCGGTCATGCCGCCGCCCTGCAAATAGTCCGAGAAACTGTAGGTGGCCCAGAAGATGTGATAGCCGCAGAACACAATCGCGGTGACCAGCCACAGCTCGGGGATTTTCACCAGGGTGGTCAGGTCGCTGAGCAGGTTGAACTTGCCCTTCTCCACCGCCGCCGTTTCTTCCATCGACTTCGGGTCCTTGATCAGCACCAGCACACAGCCGATGGCGATACAGGTGAAGGCATACAGGTAGACCACGTGCTTGAAACCTTCGGCCGCCGACTCGCCACGGGTTTCGGTGGCGAAAGCGAACAGGCCCAACGCGACCGTCGCCAGCAAGGCTTCGACCAGACCGCGACCGCCATCGAGGATGCCGAAGAAGCGGCCCTGTTCGGAGTGCCGGGCAATCATCTTCACGCGCTTGAGCACCGAGGCCCAGAAGGTCAGGCCGGTGGTCAAGCCCCAGCAACCGAAGATGATCATCAGACCAGTCATCGACGGCGCGGTGGAGTACCACAGGCCCAAGGCGCCGGTAGCGACCAGCGAGAAGAAAATCAGGAAGCGCGGCGCAATGCGATCCGCCAGCCAGCCGCTCGGCAGATAGGACAACAGGAAAATCGTCCCGAGCATCGAGTACAGATAACCCAGTTCGCTGTGGTTGATCTGGAACACTTCGAGCATGGTGGTCTGGTAGACCTGACGTAGGTACAGGATCGGGTAGATCGCACCGGCGGCGAGCACCAGCAGCATCAGTTGGAAATAGCGACTTCCCTTGTCGCTGTGGCTTTGTGTACCCGCGTTCGAACCCTGAACAGCGGCAGCAGTGGATGCATGCTTGGACATCGAGTAGACCTCTGGCGCCCGTTGTCCGGGCGGCCGTGTTAATTGTTTTTATGGGTGCAGCGTGAGGCGTGTTGCCGGCGGATCAGTACTTCATCACCACAAGTCGGGTCTGGGTGAATTCGAGCATGCCGTGCTTGCCGTCATCGCCGCCCAGGCCCGAGCGTTTCCAGCCGGCGTGGAAGCCCTGGTACGGATCGGCCGGGGTGCGATTGACGTACAACTCGCCGGCCTCGATGGCATTGGCGACTTTCTGCACGGTGCGGTAGTTCTCGGTGTAGAGCACAGAAGACAGACCGAACTGGTGATCGTTGGCCATGGCCAGGGCTTCGTCGATGTCGCGGTATTTGAGTACCGGCAGCACCGGGCCGAAGATTTCTTCCTGGATGATTTCCATGTCCTGACGGCAGCCGCTGAGCAGGGTCGGCGGGTAGAAGTGGCCTTTGCCTGGCGGGATAAATCCACCGGTTTCCAGCACCGCGCCGTCGGCGATGGCGCGCTCGACCATGGCGTGGATGTTCTGCTGCGAACTGGCGTTGACCAGCGGCCCCATCAGGCTCGCATCAGTGGTGCGATCGCCGAATTTCACGGCGCTGATTTTTGCTTTCAGCAGGCCGAGGAATTTTTCGTAGACGCTTTCCTGCACATAAACCCGCTCGACCGCCGTGCACAACTGGCCGCAGTGAGTGGTCTTGGAGGCGACGATGGCGCTGGCGGCGGCTTCGAGGTCGGCATCGGCCTCGATGATCGCCGGTGTCTTGCCGCCCAGTTCCAGCGATGGCTTGGCGATGTTGGCCTTGCAGTAATCGAGCACGATGCGCCCGGCGTTGACGCTACCGGTCAAGGTGATCAAACCCACGGCTTTATGGGTGCAAACCGTGGCAGCAGTGCCGTGATCCATGGTCAGGATGTTGACCACGCCGGCCGGCAAACCGGATTGCTGCACAGCCTTGGCGATTTCGAATGCCGAGGTAGGCGTGTTGTTGCTCGGGCGCACCACCACGGTGTTGCCGGCAATCAGCGCCGGGGCGATTTTGCGCAGCAAGGTGTAAACCGGGTAGTTGAACGGGATCAGGCAGGCGACCACGCCAATCGCTTCGCGGTGCAGGAACAGGTTTTCGTTCGGGCTATCGCTGGGAATGATCTCGCCTTCGATGCGGCGCGCCCACTCGGCGTGGTAACGGGTGATCTGCGCGGCGTAGCGGGCTTCGTTGCTGGCGTCGCTGACGCTCTTGCCGGACTCGGCAGCCAGGGCTTCACCGATGTTCACCGCGTTGGCTTCAAGTGCGTCAGCAAAAGCACGCAGGTGCTCAGCGCGTTCGATGCTGGTGAGTTTGCCCCAGGTTTTCTGCGCAGCGGCTGCGGCTTCGACGGCAGCTGTCGCCTCGTCGGCGGTCGCGGCCGAAACGTGGCCGACCAACGCTTCGGTCGCCGGGTTGTAGACCGCGATCAGCGCATCGCTGGCCGGTTCGATGAAGTGGCCGTTAACAAAATTTCGCTCGAGTCGCATGTGAATCGCCCATCGTTGTTTTTATCCAGTCCGGGCAGTCTTGGCGTCCGGCGCGTGTTGGACAAACGATTTATTGAGCGAAGTAACATTCGAAAAATGCAGGTTACCTACAAACGATCCAAATCCCCTGTGGGAGCCAGCCTGCTGGCGATGGCGGCGATACATCCACCATAAATGTCGACTGATCCACCGCTATCGCCAGCAGGCTGGCTCCCACAGGAGTAGTGCGGTGTTCAGATAGCTGCGGTAGACGGTTCGAGCTGCCGTTGCGCCAGCCAGATCTCCTCCTGCAGCCACTGGCTGAACACCTGCAGTTGCGGCAGCAACTGCTCGGGGCGGGTTACCAGCCAATACGACTGATGGCCTTCGACGTGCACGTTGAGCACCTGGGTCAACTGACCGCTGGCCAGTTCCGGCGCGACCATGTGCCAGTCGGCGATGGTGATGCCCAGGCCGTCGATGGCGGCGCGAATCGCCAGGTCGAGCAGGTCGAATTCGTATCCACCCTGGGTGTCGACGCCGCTGATGCGCGCGGCGTCCAGCCAGTGCTTCCAGGTCAGGTAACGCTGGTCTTCCCGGGCCAGCACATGCAACAGCGTCAGGCGGTTGAGGTCGATGCCCTGCTCGCTCCACTCCCGTGCATACAACGTGGGAGCGCACACCGCGATGTGCCGCTCCTGAAACAGCAGCGAGCTGTCCAGGCCATCCCATTCGCCGTCGCCAAAACGGATCGCGCAATCGAGCGTACTGGTTTCCGCCAGGCTGTCCTGCAAGCGCGTGGTGATGCTCAATTCCAGCTCCGGATGTTTCTCGCGCAAGCGCCCCAGACGCGGCATCAGCCAGCGATTGGTGAAGGTCGGCGGCGCGTTGATGTGCAGGCGGTTGGCATGGGATTTCTGCTGGATGCTGCGCACCGTCAGCTCGATCTTGTCGAAGGATTGATGCAATGCCCGTAGCAATACCCGGCCGGCGCTGGTCAGCTCCAAGTGATGATGGCGCCGCTCCAGCAGGTTCTCGCCCAGTTGCTCTTCCAGCTGCCGCACCTGACGGCTGACCGCGCTTTGTGTGACGTTTAGCAACTCGGCGGCGCGGGTGAAGCTGCCTGTGCTACCGGCCACTTCGAACGCTTTGAGCGCATTCAGGCCGGGCATTTTGCGTTTCATGAAAGGCTCTCAAGGACCAGTGACGAGGCGGCAAGGATCACATGGGAGCGGCACATTGTCCTACAGGATTTTTTCAGTAACATGCGTTCGAGGAAGGTTTCAGCGGATTTTTAATCGTTTGTTCAACGCACCTCAGATCGCAAGACTTGCCGGCATCTCTAATAAAAATAACCGAGAGCTGCCACATGCCCTTCCCCGCTTCTTTGCGCCTCAGCCCTTCGTATCTCGCTTTACTCTGCACCTTTGCGGCCCCTGCCATGGCCGTGCAAGTCACCGACAACCTCGACCTCGGCGGCGCCGTTCGTGCCCGCTGGGACTACGATCCGGATCGCGACATCCAGAAGTTCGGCCTGGACACGGTGTTCCTCAGCGCCAAATACAACTCCGACAGCTGGATCGGTGAGGCTCAGTACCGCTTCTACGGTCGTTCCTATCCCTACCAGTACACCAAGAATTACGGCGATATCCAGTTCGCCAAGTTCGCGTGGGTCGGCTACAGGTTCAACCCCGACCAGCAGGTGCAAGTGGGCCTGAACACCGTGCCGTTCGGTTTGCAGCCGTACTTCGGCAGCACCTTCTACGAAACCCTGGGCAACGTCATCGGCCTGGAAGACGTGCAACAAGTCGGTGCCAAATACGTCCAGCAATCGGGCGACTGGAACATCCAGGCCGGTTACTACCTGCGCCCGGCGTGGCAAGGCAAAGGCACCAGTAATGGCGTCACCTACTCCAGCGTAGTGTCGGAAGCCGACAGCTATGTGGCCGACGGCAGCGACAATCAGGAGCGCAACACCGCGGTACTGCGCGTGGCCAAGGCGCTGGACCTGGGGCCGTGGAAATCCGAGGTCGGTCTCTCCGGCCTGACCTCCAGCCTGCAGAACCGCGACACCAACGATGACGGCCGCCGCAACGCCGTGGCCTTGCATTACCTGGGCAAGAACGGTCCGTGGGAAGTGCAGTTGCAGGCAGCACGACAACAGATGTCGCCGCGCAACCCCGGCAGCGACGAAGTGGTGACCCTCGGCGGTTACGACGGCACCTACAACATTGCCAGCCGTGGCAATCTGTACGTGGCGGACCTCAGTTACGACGTGGCCGGCAAGTACCTGTTCGATCAGGTCAGCGGGGTGAAGCTGTACGCCAACTACAGCGCCTTCGACAAATCCGCCAGCGACTTCGAGACTTCGGAACGGGTGATTCTCGGCACATCGTTCTCCCTGAGCAAACTGTGGATCGCCACTGAATGGATCTTCGGCAAAAACGATCCGTACATTGGCGGCAGCAGCTACACCCAGAGCCTGGGGGCTGGCGGGACGGATCATTGGGAGAATCAGTTGTACATGAACATCGGGTATTACTTCTGAGGTCCTGAGGACGCCTTCGCGAGCGGGCTCGCTGCCGTTTCGTTTCAGACCAGCAGCGATTTCAGGTCGTTGTACAGCGCCTCTGGAATCTGCACGCCCTCCGCCAGGCTGCGCACCCGTGCCGCATAACGTCGTTGTGACGGCAAGCGTGCGCCCTGCCCTTCGATGCCCTCGAACAAGGTTTCCGCCCTGGCCAGATGCTGTTCGGTGGCGTCGCCCAAAAAGCGCCGGGGATCCAGGGCAATGATCAACTCGCCATGGTACGGCGACGACTTGCTGCCGCCGTCGTAAGCCAGCGACTCGGCGCTGGTCAGGTCGCCGATCAGCGGCCCGGCGATCAGCTCCACCATCGCCGCCAATGCCGAACCCTTGTGCCCACCGAACGTCAGCATCGCGCCGCTGTCGAGCACCACGTTGGCGTCGGTGCTTGGCTGGCCCTGTGCGTCCACGCCCCAACCCTCGGGAATCGCCTTGCCGGCCCGGCGATGCAACTCGATGTCGCCACGGGCAATCGCGCTGGTGGCGAAATCGAACACAAACGGGTCGCGCCCCGCGCGTGGCCAACCGAAAGCGATGGGATTGGTGCCGAACACCGGCAAGCGTCCGCCGGCGGGCGCCACCCAGGCATGGCTCGGATTGCACGCCAGCGCCACCAGCCCGGCAGCGGTCAGTTGCTCGATCTCCACCCATAGTGCCGAGAAGTGCACACAGCGGTTGATTGCCAATGCGGCAATGCCATTGTCGCGAGCCTTTTGTGCCAGTAACGGCAACCCGGCCTGAAACGCCAATTGCGAAAAACCACCGCCAGCATCCACCCGCACGATCGAAGGCGCCTGATCGATCACCTGCGGCTCGGCATCGGCCGACACCTTGCCGGCCCGCAGGGAATTCACGCATCCCAGAATCCGGTACAGACCGTGGGAGGCACAGCCGTCGCGCTCACCGGCAATCACTGTCGCCGCCACCGCTTGCGCATGGGCCAGGTTGAAACCGTTGTGCAGCAGGATCGATTCGGCCAGCTCGCGGGCCTGGATCAGGGTCAATCGAATCATGGTCATCTCCTTGAACAGACCGCTTAGGGTGGTCTATCCGGGGCGAGATGGCTTGATGGCTTTGGCCGTTGACGACGACGAAATCGGCACAGCGCTGGCGCACTAGACCTTCGGCTGGTGACTGGTCACGCAGTGGATGCCGCCGCCCCCGGCCGAGATGGCATCGATGTTGAGCTGCACCACTTCGCGATCCGGATACAGTTGAGTGAGCAGATCAAAAGCTTTGCGGTCTGCTGCCTTGTCACCAAACTGCGGCGCAATGATCGCCCCGTTGATCATGAAGTAATTGATGTAGCCGGCGGCGAAGTCCGGGTTGTTCTTGCTGAACTTGCTCTGCCGTGGATTGAGTGGCGGCGACACGGTGTGCACCTGCAACGGGCGGCCATCGGCGTCGGTAGCGTTTTTCAGTATCTCCAGATGGGCGCGGGTGACCTTGTAGTCGTAGGATTCGGGGTCCTTGTCGAGGTTGGCGATCACCACGCCCGGCTTGACGAAACGGGCATAGAAGTCGACGTGGGCATCGGTGATGTCCTTGCCCTTGATGCCCGGCAACCAGATGATTTTGCGCAAACCCAGGCGTTCCTTCAGTTCCTGTTCGACCTCGGCCTTGCTCCAGTCGGGGTTGCGATTTTTATTGATCCAGCTGCTTTCGGTCATGATCCCCGTACCGTGACCATCCACCTCGATGCCACCGCCCTCGCCCACCAATTCGCTGCGCAGGTATCGGGCCTCTTCGGTCTCGGCAACCAGCGCGGCTAGCTGAGCATCTTTGCTGTGCCGCTGTTTGTTGCCCCAGCCGTTGAAATTGAAATCCACCGCGCCGAGATCGCCCTTGCCATCGACGACAAAATTGGCACCGATGTCGCGCATCCAGATGTCGTCGAGTTCGGTGATGACGTAGGTGATGTTCTTCGTGCCGCAGTGTTCTTCGGCCAGATCCCGTTCGCTGTCGCGACAGAACACGGTGACCGGTTCATAGCCGGCGATGGTCCGCGCGATCAGGCCCAGCGCCGCTTGCACGTCGGCGGTGAAGTCTTCCCAGATGGCGTCCTGCGCGCCAAACGCGATGAAAGCCTGTTGATGCTTGTCGCCTTCATCCGGCATGTACCAACGACCCTCGCCCGCCGCCAGCACTTGCGCGGGGCTCAGGCCAAGGCCCATGAAAGCGGCTGTCACACCGGCGGCAACCGATACCTGTTTGATGAATTCGCGACGCGTTGACATGTGTCTGTTTCCTGAAAAAGGGGCAAAGGCCGGCGTTGTGCGCCGGCCCGGAATCATTGGCTTGTGGCCGTCTTGAACTTGGTCCAGGTGCGCATGCGTGCGCGCATGTCGGCCTGAGGAATATCTTTGCCGGGTATCAATCGAGCATAGGTGGCTTCGTCGATGTAGATGTCCGGGTTGTCGCGCATCGTTGCATCGACGTCCGGACGGGCCTTGGCATTGGAAGTCGGGTAACCGGTGAAATTACTGATGGCGGCCATGTTCTGCGGACGCATGACGAAGTTGATGAACGCGTAGGCGTACTCCGGATGTCTGGCGTCGACGGGAATGGCCATTGTGTCCATCCAGATCGTGGTGCCTTCGCGGGGAATGCGGTACTGGAAGTCGCTTTTCTTGCCGGCGGAATCCGCCGTGCGTTGCGCCTGGGTCATGTCGCCGCTATAGCCGAGGGACAGGCACAGGTTGCCGTTGACCAGATCGGTCACCGGTTGCGACTGGAACTTGCGAATGTACGGTCGCAATTTCATCAGCAGTTCGCTCGCTGCCTTCAGGTCTTCCGGTTTGCCGCTGCGTGGGTCGCGACCGAGATAGTTGAGGACCACCGCCAGAGCTTCATCCGGCGAATCGATCATCGAAATGCCGCAATCGGCAAACTTCGCCGCCAGTTCGGGTTTGAACAGCATGTCGAGGCTGTTGACCGGGGCGTCGGGCACGCGCTGCTTGATCTGCTCGGCGTTGTAAGTCAGGCCGATGGTGCCCCAGGTGTACGGGACGGTGGCCTGACTCGAATGCTCGTATTGCTTGCGCAGTTTTTGCAGACCGGGCTCGATGTCGGCCAGCTCCGTGAGTTTCGAGCGATCCAGCGGCATCAGGCTGCCGGCGCGCATCAGGCGCTCGGCCACGGTGTCGCCGGGAAAGATCAGGTCATAGCCGCTGCCGCCCGCGAGCATCTTGGCTTCCAGGGTTTCGCTGCCATCCATCACGTCGTAGATCACCTTGATCCCGGTTTCGGCGGTGAAGCGGCTCAGGGTGTCTTCGGCGAAATAATCGGCCCAGTTGTACAGCCGCAGGGTTTTCTCCTCGGCGTGCAGCGACGGCACCGTGCAGCACAGTGAAAAACCCAGGGCAGCGAGCAAGCGTTTGTGGGAAACGTGCATATCAAACTCCTTGAGTGTTCCAGCGTGAGTTGATGTGGCGCCCGTCCTGACTCAACAACGCCCCGTACATGTCCGGACGGCGGTCGCGGTAGATGCCCCAGCTCAGGCGCTCTTCGCGCATGGCCGCCAGGTCGAGGCTGTGCACCAGCACGCCGGTGCTGTCACGGTCGGCCTCGGCGAGCAATTTGCCCTTGTGGTTACAAATGAAGGACGAGCCGTAGAAACTCATCTGCAACGCTGGATCGGTGGTCGCGGCTTCCCGGCCGACGCGGTTGGACGCCACCACCGGCAGGATGTTGGCCGCCGCATGACCGCGCATGGTCATTTGCCAATGGTCGCGGGAGTCCAGGCTCGCACAGCCTGGTTCAGAGCCGATCGCCGTGGGAAACAACAGGACCTCGGCGCCCATCAAGGCCAGGCAACGTGCCGTCTCGGGGAACCACTGATCCCAGCAGATGCCCACGCCGATGCGCCCGAACGCGGTGTCCCAGACCCGGAAACCGGTGTCGCCGGGGCTGAAATATTCTTTCTCCTGATAGCCGATGGCGTTGGGGATATGGGTTTTGCGGTAAACACCCAGCAGGCGTCCATCGGCATCGGCCACGCATAGAGAATTGAAATACGCGTTGCCGGCCTTCTCGAACCAGCTCAGCGGCAGCACCACGCCCAACTCCCTCGCCAATGCGGCAAAGCGCTTGAGGACCGGGCTTTCGCGAAACTCCTCGGCCAGGGCCAGGTGCTTGTGATTTTGCTCGATGCAGAAATACGGCGTGGCAAACAGCTCTTGCAGCAGGATGACCTGGGCACCCTTGGCCGCTGCCTCGCGGACAAGCTGTTCGGCTTGGTCGAGGTTGTTTTTCAGGTCCCAGGTGCACGGCATCTGGGTGGTGGCGATTGTCAGGAGCGTCATCGCATTAACCCTCCAGCGGCCAGGCAGGCTGTTGCTGGGTGATGCAGTGCACACCGCCGCCGCCATGGGCCAGATGATTGATCCGCACCGGCACCACTTCACGTCCGGGGAATGCCTGGGCGAGCGTTTCGGCGGCCACATCATCGGCCGCAATGCCGTAGGCCGGCATGATGATCGCGCCGTTGGCGATGTAGAAGTTGGTGTACGAGGCGCAGAACACTTCGGCTTCGGTGTCCACGGCGTCGCTGGCTTCATACAACTCGATCAGTTCGAACTTGCGTCCTTGCGCATCGGTAGCCAGTTCCAGCGCACGACGGTTTTCACGGGCCACTTCGGCGTACACCGATTGTTTGTCGTGGGTAGCGTCGACCAGCAAAACGCCGGGACGGGCGAATGCGCACACACCATCGACGTGGCCGTCGGTCATGTCGCCGGTGACGTAGTCCGGATCACCCGGAAGCCAGATGGTTTTCTTCACGCCGAGCAGACGCGCAAAGATCTCCTCCATCTCGGCCTTGTTCATGCCGGGATTGCGATTGGGGTTGAGCAACACCGATTCGGTGGTGATCAGCGTCCCTTCGCCGTCGACATGGATCGCCCCGCCTTCGTTACTCAGCGGCGTACCGAAACATTCGAAACCCAAGTGATTGAGCACGCGGCGCCCCAGGCTTTCGTCGAGGTCGTGCGCCGACTTGCCGCCCCACGCATTGAAGCGCCAGCTCACCCCGGCCAGGCCTTGCTGCGGATGGCAGACGAAACTCGGGCCGGAGTCGCGGCACCAGCTGTCGTTCACCGCCAACTCGATCAATTCGATGTTCGGCCCGCACAACGCTTTGGCGCTGGCGACCGCCGATGGATCGACAACCATTTTCACCGGTTCGAAACGGGCAATGGCATTGGCCACGCGGGCGAAGTCTTCTTGCACGTTGGCCAATGTCACGCGCCAGCCGGACTCCCACAGCGCCTTATTGTGCGGCCAGACCATCCAGGTCGCCGCGTGCCGGGCCCACTCTGCGGGCATGATCCAACCGGTGTTTTTATTGTCGTTCTGCTGCATGATGCTCTCCAGGTGAAATCGGCCTTTCAGTTAAGTCATTGTGTTCAATGAAAAACGCCTTGGCGGTGTTGGCATGCATGCTACGGCTGTAAAAACGGGCAAACAAACGATGGATTTTGCGGACAACTGATTAGAGGAACTTATCGATATGCTCAAACACTGGCCGCCACTGAGCACGCTTCGCGGCTTTGAAGCCGCCGCGCGGCTGGGCAGTTTTCACAAGGCCGCCGACGAGTTGAACCTCACCCAGTCGGCCATTAGCCAGCAGATCCGCAGCCTTGAGGCTTACCTCGAACAACCGCTGTTCTTTCGCAGCGGACGCAGCGTCAGCCTGACCGATGCCGGGCATGATTTGCTCAGCACCACCCAGGCTCTGCTCCAGCAACTGGCCGTGGGCATTCGACGCTTGGGGCAATATCAGAAGCCCAATCAACTGGTGCTCAACACCACGCCGGCGTTCGCCCGCCATTGGTTGCTGCCGCGTCTGGCCGATTTTCGCCAACAGCATCCGGAGGTCGATCTGTGGATTTTCAGCACCGACGAAGTGCCTGACATGGCGACGCAAACGATCGACATCGCGGTGCGCGACGACATCAGCTCCCAGGCCGAATGCAGCTTCAAGGTTTTATGCGCCGACCGCCTCTACCCGGCGTGTCATCCGAATCTGTTGGCACAGCCACAGGAAAAGCGCACCACCTTGCATGGCGAACGGGAAATGGACTGGAGTCATTGGGCGGTGGAGGCCGGTATCGATGTCGGCCAGCAGGATCAGGGACTGAACTTCTCCGATCCTGGCCTATTGCTGGATGCCGCCTGCGCGGGGCTCGGCATCGCGCTGGTCAGCCAGTTACTGAGTCGGCAAGCACGCGCCAACGGCCTGTTGCAGCCCTTGGTGGAGCAGACCATTCGTGGGCCGAACTGGGCTTTGTTGACCCATCGAGACAGTGAGAGCAATGCACGGAGTTTCTGTGAGTGGCTGGTCGGGAACCTGCCGGACTAACAAACCGAGGTCGGCAATACCGCTGACATAGCGGCAATACTTCGAAGTGGTTTTCGTCGGCACGCCATGATGAATTCAACCGCACCGGGCTTTTTCGTCTAGCGTGGATGGAGTGCGTTCAATTGACCCAGTCCTTTCATGAGATGGAGTTCGATGATGAAAACTTTCGCTTCCTGGCTGACGATTTCGCTGTTGAGTGTATTGCTTTGCGCCTGCGCTGCGGTCGATGCCGGGAGCGGTGGCGCGGGTGAAATGGAGATTCGCTCGGGCAAGATCGAACAGATTTCGCAAGTTCAGATGCAGACTAATCACGACAGTGGCGTCGGGGCGATCCTCGGCGGTATCGGCGGCGTTGCTCTTGGCAGTCTGATCGGGCGTGGCACCGGCCGGGATGTTGCGATGGTCGCCGGCGCCCTTGCGGGTGCGGCCGGCGGTAACTATGCGGAGAAGAAACAATATGATCAGCCCAAGGACGCGCAGCAGATCATCGTTCGAACCAACAGCGGCGTACTGGTTTCGGTGACTCAACCGATCAATCCGTCACTGACCAAAGGCATGAACGTTTATGTAGAGGGCGCCGGCAGCGAAGCGCGCGTGGTGCCCCAGGGTTAGTTCGTTGTCCTGCCCGTTTAAACGGCAGGCTTGACGAAACAGGAGCCATCAAAATGCGAATCCTCAAAACAATGGTCGTGGCGTTGCTGCTATCTGCTGGCCTGACGTCTTATATCGGCATCGCCCATGCGGAAGGTGACGTTTCAAAAGACGTCAGAGATGGCATGCGTGACGTGGACAAAGATGTCGATCGCGATGGAAAAGATATCGATAAAGAAGCCAAGGAACTGGATAAGGAACGCCATAAAGAAGACAAGCATCTTGATAAGGAAGAGAAAAAACATCTTTGATGTTTCAATACCAAGGTGCCTTTTATCTCACAGAAAACAACTGTGTTACTTAAATGAAACACATGCAGTTCATCGCCCGGAAGTTACGCTGGATCCAATAAACTTGCGCGCCACTTCTCCTGTTCTACACTCGAAAAGTTGCGCGTAAAAACGACTCAATACCAAATACAACGTGGCGTTTAATATTACGCGGTGACGGTTGATCACCTTCGGCAACGCACAGGCGAACTACGCCCGCTAGTTCCCCGCCAAGCCACCGAAGGTCGCGATCATGCCCAGAGCTTTCAGCGTCCGCCCCTTTGCCCTTTGCGCGAGCCTGGCGGCTCTTGCCTTGAGCGGTTGTGCGACACAGCAGTCTGCTGAGCCCGCCTCCCAACCTCTGCGCCAGAATCCTGAGTTCACCTACGATGCCAGCGGCGTGACCCACGCCACGCTCACGGCGGCCGAGCAGCAGGTCAACGTCGGGAATGAGCGTTACGTTTCCCTGGTGTTCAACGGCGATTACGATTCGCCACTGATTCGTACGCGCCCCGGCGGGACCATGGCGATCCGTCTGGATAACCGCATGGACGAGATCACCAACCTGCACTTCCACGGCATGCAGGTGTCGCCCCTGGACGAAGGCGACAATATTTTCCGCGTGACCCAGCCTCACAAGGTGGGCGAATACAACGTCAAACTGCCGCTCGCACACAGCCCCGGTGCCTACTGGTATCACAGTCATTTCCATGGCGGCTCCCAGCGTCAGGTGTCGGCCGGGATTGCCGGGCCGATCCTGGTCGATGGCATGCTCGATCCGTTTCCCGAACTCAAGGGCATCAAGGAACAAGTGCTGGTCCTGCGTAATTTCCAGAAAACCCTGACCGGCAAAGTCGCCAGCGAGATCATCACCAGCGCCCCGTCGATTCGCACGATCAATGGCCAGGAAGTGCCGACCATCGACATCAAGCCGGGGGAAACCCAGCTCTGGCATTTCATCAACATTGCCGCCAACCAATACTTCCGGATTCGCATCAACGGCCAGTCGATGCAGGTGTTGTCCCGTGACGGCAACACGGTGACGCGCAGGGTCGACGCCGATCAGGTGCTGATCGGGCCGTCGGCGCGTTTCAGTGTATTGGTGGTCGGGCCTCCGGCGGGTTCGTACGAAGTCGAAACCGGTTCCGGCAACACCGGGCCGGCGGGCGATCAGTACCCGATGGCCAAGTTGGCGATCCTGCGTTCAAGCGGCCAACAGGTGGCGACCAAACAGATCACCAGCGCCTATCCGCCGGCCGAAGACTTCAGCAAGATCGCGGTGAACAAGACGCGCCAGTTTGCTTTTCAGGATTCGGACACCGACCCCAATGCGTTCCTGATCAACGGCACACGCTTTGAGCTGGACCGGGTCAACACCACGGTCAAGCTCGGTGATGTCGAAGAATGGCGGCTGTTCAACCCGTCCCAGGAGTTGCACCAGTTCCACATTCACCAAGTGGATTTCCAGGTCACCGAGATCAACGGCAAACCGGTGCAGTTCAGCGGCTATCGGGACAACGTGTTCATTCCCGCAACAGGTTCGATCACCGTGCGAATCCCCTTTCGCGATCCGGTGATCCTCGGCAAGTTCGTCTACCACTGCCACATCCTCGAACACGAGGACGGCGGCATGATGCAGGCGATTCAGGTGGTCAAGCCGGAGGACTACGAGCAGGCGGTAAAGCTCGAACCCCTGGGCGGGCTGTACGGTGAAAACAACCAGTTGTGCTCCTACCTGCGCAACACCGGACAGGACCCGAAAGCGTCCAGCCCGCTGAAACCGCTGATCAACTAAGGGGGGCACGCCATGTACAACTATCGCTTGGCTGTGTTGTTGGTGGGATCGGTGTGCGCCGTTGAATCGACGCTGGCTGATGACGGGCAATACCCCAACGTCGGCATGGATTACGACGCGACCTTTCAATATGACCACACGCATGGCGATTCGCCCCAGGGCGGCAATCGCAACACCGGGGACGCGTACCCGGACATCAACACCACGTTCTACTTTCGCTTTACCCATGATCAGCAGATCCAGCTGGCCACCGAGATCAATCCCGTCGCAGGGCCAGAGCCTGGGCAAAAGCGTTTCTTCGAAGACGTGGGGCTGGTGATCAACGACCTCAACTACTACCAGAACAACGCCAACTCGGCCTTTTCGGTCGGCAAATACCATGTGCCGTTCGGTCGCGCGCAGGACCAGGCGCCCGGCCTCTACACCAATGATTACGTCGCCACCTACGACCTCGACGGCATGCTCGGTGGCACAGTGGCGTACCGCTTTTTCGACCAGAAGCTGGGGATGATCGAACCCAACCTGAGCGTGTACACCGCGGACAATTCGTTTCTCGGTCGGCCGTACCTGCGCCATGGCGAGAAGTTGCAGCGCAGCGATGGCGGTCCATCGAATACCGGCAAGCTCGATTCCTATGCGGTGACGGTGAACTGGATAGCGATTCCGGCGGTGCCTTATCTGGAAATGCAGGCCGGTTATATGTTCAACAAAAAGGCCGAAGACGAGACGCAGCCCGATCCACCAGGCGAAGACGATGAAACCATCAAGATCGCCTCGGCCCGCTACATCTGGGCCTATGCGCCGAGCACCGATCTTGAGCCGACGCTGGCGGGGCGTTATTTCGATATCGTGCCCTTCGTCGAATTCGCCGATGTCGACAACGAGGACGGCATCAAGGGCAACGACACCCGCTACCTGACCACCTCGCTGACCTTCGATTTTGGCGACTGGGCGCTGGGTGCGACGCGTACCGACAAACATCGCGAATCGACCGGGGGCGCGGATCACCAGGACTACCTCAACGAGTTGAGCGTGACCTACAACATCACCGGCCAGATCAAACTTGGCTTGTCCGCCGGCACCCAGAAAGAGGACGGCCAGATGTCCGAACTGGTGGGCCTGGCGTTGACCTATTCGGGAGGGTACTGAGCCATGAAGTGGCTAATGGCGCTGCTAGTCGCAGCAATGGCAGCGAGTTCGACGGCTGCGACCCGCACCGATATCGGCGGGCCGTTCCAGTTGACCAACCAGAATGGCCAGCGCGTCACCGAACGCAGTTTTGGCGAGCCGGCTTTGCTGTACTTCGGGTTCATGACCTGCCCGGCAATCTGCCCGACTGACTTGGCGAAAATGGCCCGCATCAGCCGGCAACTGCAACAGCAGCAAGGCATCAGCTTGCGGCCGATCTTCGTGACCATCGACCCGGAACGGGACACGCCGAAAAGGCTCAAGGAATACGTGAAGTATTTCGCCAGCGACTTCGTCGGCCTGACCGGTTCGCCGCAAGAGATCACCCGCATCACCGATGCCTATCATGTGTACTACAAGAAAGTGCCGACCGGGGACAAACCCGGGGAGTACATGATGGACCACTCGACCATCCTGTTTTTAATCGATAGCCAGGGCCGCTACCTCAAGCATTTCGGACGTGGGCTGGATGAAAAGGAAATCGAGAAACAGGTGGTCACTGCATTGGCGGATGCAGCGGCTGGACGCTGACGGGAGATTGCAATGAAATCAGTGTCTGGACATCAGCCCGTGTAGAACGCCGAATCGCAAACCCGGCTCGGAAGGCGTCATGTGTGCAATGCCGAAGACCTTGAACGCCGCCAGCATCAATACCAACCCGCCCGGCAAACTGCTCAGGCGATGAGTTTGCAGACCCGACAACCGCAGCTTTTTGACATGCCCGACTTCCAGCAAACGCAGCGACAGGCGCAGCAGTCCGCTGTAGGTGATGCCGGTTTCTCCAAAGTCGTTCAACCCATTGGCATTGAGGATCTTGGCCAGCATGCGCGCGGTGCCTGAAGAGCCAATGGTCTGCTGCCAACCCTGAGCGCGATAACGACGGGCAACCTTGTCGAACTCAAGCGTCGCGACCCGTTCGGCCTCAAGCAGCGCCTGGGCGGTGATGCTGCCGCCCGCAAAATAACGCGCCCCAAAGGTGCCGCTGCCAATCGCAATACTCTCGGTGACGAGCAACTGAGGGCCGCGCCCCAGAATCAATTCGGTGGATCCGCCGCCGATATCCACCACCAGTCGCATGCTCTCTGAACCGGGGTTGGTATGGGCGACACCGGCGTACACCAGTTGCGCTTCTTCCTGCCCCGAGATCACGTCAATTCGAAACCCCAAGTGGCGTTCGGCGCTGGCCAGGAACAATTGCGCATTGTCAGCTTCACGCACGGCGCTGGTCGCCACCGCCCGCACTCGCCCGGCCTCGAAGCCGCGCAGTTTCTTGCCGAATCGCGCCAGCGCCTGCCACCCCCGATCCAGCGCCATTTCGTCTAGTGCCCCACCCTGAAACCCTTCGGCCAGGCGCACGGGTTCGCGCAGGGTTTTGACTTCCTGAATCATCATCTGGCGGTTGCGTTTGACTGGCTGGCCGATCATCAGGCGAAACGCATTGGAGCCCAGGTCAATGGCCGCAAACAGAGAGCTGTCACCTTTCATGGTGGGGATTCCCGGCAGTTTCATCGGCCTGCGAATGGCGTGCCGCAGGGCGGTTTGCGCCGATCCTGCCATGCGCTCAGTGACACGACGATGACAGGCCGATGAATTTCGCCATCACCTGTTCGTCACCACGTCGTCACATGCGCGGGCCTAGCATGGGCACTTCCAACTTCGTCGGGAGTTCTGACCATGCTGTTGACCAACGACACCCTGATGCAACGCATCCACCGCGAACTGCTCGATCACAGCGACGAAGAACTGGAGCTGGAGTTGCTGGAGGACGATCACGACCTCGAAGCACTGTTCGATGATCATCTCGGCGAGAGCCCGGAAAGGCAGGAACGTCGCCGTTACTTCAGCGAGCTGTTCCGCCTGCAAGGTGAGCTGGTGAAGTTGCAGAGTTGGGTGGTGAAGACCGGGCACAAGGTGGTGATCCTGTTCGAAGGGCGCGATGCGGCGGGCAAAGGCGGCGTGATCAAGCGCATCACCCAGCGCCTCAATCCTCGGGTCTGCCGTGTCGCCGCCCTGCCCGCCCCCAACGACCGCGAACGCACCCAGTGGTACTTTCAGCGCTACGTTTCGCACCTGCCGGCGGCGGGTGAAATCGTGTTGTTCGACCGCAGCTGGTACAACCGCGCAGGCGTCGAGCAAGTCATGGGGTTCTGCAACGAGGACCAATACGAAGAGTTCTTCCGCACCGTGCCTGAATTCGAACGGATGCTCGCCCGCTCCGGCATCCAGTTGATCAAATACTGGTTCTCGATCTCCGACCAGGAACAGCATTTGCGCTTTCTCAGCCGCATCCATGACCCGCTCAAGCAATGGAAACTCAGCCCCATGGACCTTGAGTCCCGCCGACGCTGGGAGGCCTACACCAAGGCCAAGGAAATCATGCTCGACCGCACCCACATCGCCGAAGCGCCGTGGTGGGTGGTGCAAGCCGACGACAAGAAAAAGGCCCGGCTCAACTGCATCCATCACCTGCTCGGGCAAATGCCCTATGAAGAAGTCGAATTACCGGTGATCGAACTGCCCGAACGCCTGCGCCAGGAAGACTATTCGCGCAGCCCGACGCCACCGGAAATCATCGTGCCGCAGATGTACTGAGGGCGCAGGCTCGATTGTGCGCCTTGATGCGGGCGCACAATCGCTGTCATCACTCTGTAACCTGGTTGCCGCAATACTCACGCCATACACCGCGTGCTTTTTTATTGCTGCCTTCATAGGCGGCTTTTTTTTGCCTGATGTTTGAGTGACGACTTTATCGGCATAATCGCTTACGGTTCATACCAGGAGCGTATTAATGACCGCAGAAAGCTACGACCAGCTCGCAATTTTTGCCGCCGTCGCACAGGAGCGCAGTTTCACTCGCGCTGCCGCCAGACTGGGCATGTCGCAACCTGCTTTGAGCCGTGCCATGCGCCAACTGGAAGAACGCCTGGGTGTCCGGCTGCTGGCTCGCACCACGCGCAGTGTGTCCGCCACAGAAGCAGGCGAACATTTGCTGCAGGTGATCGCTCCCCGCTTCGAAGAGATCGATACAGAACTGGCATTGCTCAGCGAATTCCGTGACAAGCCGGCAGGCAAATTGCGCATTACCGCGGGCGAGCATTCGGCGATTACCATCCTGCATCCCGTGCTCGCGAAGGTGCTGCCCGACAACCCGGATCTCAGTATCGAAATCATCGTCGACTACGGCCTGACCGACATCGTCGCGCAAGGCTTCGACGCTGGAGTACGGTTGGGCGAGCAGGTCGCCAAGGACATGATCGCGATGCGCATCGGTCCCGACATGCGCATGGCGGTTGTCGGCTCCCCGGCATACTTCGCCCGGTATTCGAAACCTGTCGTTCCGGGCGATTTGACGGGGCACAACGGCATCACTTTGCGCATGCCCACCTACGGTGGTCTGTACCTTTGGGAGTTCGAAAAGAACGGGCAGGAGCTGAAGGTGCGAGTCGAAGGACAACTGGTGTTCAACAACATCGCCATGCGCCTGGAGGCTGCCCTTCAGGGGTTGGGATTGGCCTATATGCCGGAAGATCTGGTGCAGGAACATGTCGCGCAAGGTCGATTGATTCGCGTGCTGGCCGACTGGTGCGAGCCGTTCTCTGGCTATCACCTCTACTATCCGAGCCGACGCCAGAGTTCACCGGCCTTCACTTTGCTGCGCGAAGCTCTGCGCTATTTGGGCTGAGCGGCGTCCAACGCCTCGCCCGCACGCCTGGCCGCTTCAACATCACCCTGTTCTGCCAGCAACTGGACCAATTGACGCAATTGCGCAGCGCTCAGGCTGACTCGCAGGCTGGCGGCCATGTGCGAGCGCAACTGCGACTCGACGCCGGGGGTGACGGCCAGCGCCGCGACCGTGGCCAGCTCACGACTTTGCCAGTCCAGGTTGTCGCGCTCGAAAATGTCGCCGAACAAATGCGCTTGCAGGTATTGGTTGATGACCGGGACGAAATCGAACAATGGCCCTTGCACAGGCGCGCCGGCAATGCGCGTCTGGTTGGCCTTGCCCGCCGCCAGCAGTTCGCTGCCGGTCGGAATCGCGCGACCGGGTTCGCGCCCCGGATCGTCCTGAACGCCACGTTGTTTGCGCGCCTCCACGACTTTCATCAGCTCGCCGAGCGCGTTGAGACTGCGGGGAAAACCGCTGTAGGCGTAGAGTTGCACCAGTATTTCTTTCGCTTCGCTGACGGTCAGCCCTGCATCCAGTCCCCGGTTCAAGGCAACCTTGAGCCACGGCATGTCGCTCGTGGCCATGGCAGCCGCTATCAATGGAATGGCTTGCTGTTTGGCGGACAGTTCCTCAGAGACTGGAAATTCTTTGGTCGTCGACGGTGGCGTCACAGGATCATGGGCACTGTATTGATCATCGGTGACCTTCTCCAGCCAATCCACACTCTTGCCGTCGACCGCGCCGGTCACGGCCAGGTGAGTCATCGCGCTCGAGGGTGCGGCACCGTGCCAATGCTTGACGCCCGGCGGGCAGACGATCACGTCGCCCGGATGGATTTCCTGTACAGGCCTGCCCCATTCCTGGGTCAAGCCGACACCGGAGACCACCACCAAACGCTGGCCTGCAGGATGGGTATGCCAGGCTGAACGTGCGCCCGGTTCGAAGGTGACGTACGCACCGGACGCATTGATCTCACCGGAAGCCGGAAATAACGGATCGACACGCACCCGCCCGGTGAAAGAATCCGCCGGCCCCGCGACCGAAGTCTGACTGCCTGCCCGGCTGATCTGCTGGGCGGCTCCGGTTTCACTGGCACCGTCGGCGCAGGCAAAGGGGGCCGCAGCACACACCGCGATCCCCAAAAGGGTATTTTTCATGATGACGGTTCCTTCAAATCAGAGGGTTCTGGCGTAGAACGCGGTCAACTGGTCCATGGCGACGTCCACATACGCGGGCACCCAATAGGTTTCGATGTGGGTCGCGCCGTCGATGGTGAACAGTTTCTTGTCCTGTGTTCCCGTGGCCTTGGCGAAAGCCTGCTCGGACATGTACAGGCTGTCGGCCTTGCTGCCCGCGATCATCAGTAACGGTTTGTCGATCAGCTCGATCTGATTGGTGGCGTCGAAACGCATCAGGTCCAGCAGGCTGCTCGTGGTGTAGCGGAAGGTCGAGTTCGGGTGTGCGTGGGTCTTGCCGTAATACTCGAAGCCCTGGCGATACAGATCAAACGGCAGCTTGGCGATCTGCTCATCGGTCAGTTTGGCATCGCCGGTATAGAGAATTTCTCCACCGGCCGCTTCCTGTGCGCGCGCGGCGGACGCCTGCTGCAAGCGCTGCTCAATGGTGGACAGTTGCGAGTCCCGGTAGCCATTGCGACGCACCAGCCCTGAGTTGAACATGCTCAGGGTCGCGATCGACTGGAAGCGCTTGTCGGTTTGCGCCGCCGCCAACGAATAACCACCACCGCCGCAGATGCCGAGCAATCCCAGCCGCGCCGTATCGACGCCAGGATAACCGGCGATGAAATCCGCCATGCCATGAATGTCTTCGATGCGGTTCGATGGCTTGTCCACATTGCGCGACTCACCGCCACTGGCGCCCTGATACGCCGCATCTGCCGTGATGGTGATGTAGCCCTGATCAGCCAGACGCTGGGCATACAAGCCGGCAACCTGCTCTTTCACCCCGCCGTTGGGATGCGCCACGACGACCACCGGGTATTTCTTGGTCGAGTCATAGTTGGCTGGGGTGTAAACGTTGGCGGAGATATCCAGGCCGTTGAGCTTGTAGGTGACCGTATGGATATTGACCTTGCCCGGCTCGTTTTTGGTGATGGCGCCACCATAAGTCAGTGTGAACGGATTCTGCTTGTAGTCGGCGGCCTCAACCTCGACGCCAGACATCCCGATCATGGCGGCCATGAAAGTGGCCTTAACTGCGCTTCGAATCATATGAATGCTCCTGCCGATGTTTTTTAATCCAGGTTTTTTTCTGCGAGAAACTTCGAAACCAGATCCGCGATCTCGACGTTGTTGATGTCCGAAAACGGAAAGTGGCTGTTGCCTGTGATGCCGATTTCCGGCAAATGAATGAGCGTGACGTCACCGCCATGCCGGTTCACCGTGTCGCGCCATAGCCGCGCCATTTCAAGCCGCGCGCGCCAACTGTCTTGTGCGGGCAGCCGTACCGGTTTGTCGGGGATGTTGTCGCCATAGAAGATGACGACGGGGATCCGGGTCAGCGCTTCGAACTGCGCCTTCGATACAACGTGTGCCGAGAGCGTGTCGAATGCGCTGGGAATTGGTGGGGGCGCTTCACCCTCCGGAAACACGAAACTGCTGCCCGGTTCGAACGCCACGATGGCCTTCACATTTCGGCTTTTGATCGCCGTCAGCCAACCGGGACCGCCACCCTGCGAGTGGGTGAACAGAATCGCAGGGCCGGTCTTTTCCAGAAGCGCGCGGACGCCATCGGAAACCACCTCGATGTCGTAGGGACCGGTGTTGGGCGTCATCGAACGGAAGAACTGTTCCTGTGCAGCCTGCCCTTGTGGAAACTGACTACCCTCAAAGGTATTTGGCCAGACACCGATGCGGAACTGGTTGAACCACATCTGCTCATCCGGTATCGGCTTGATCGTCGCTTCAACCAGACTGCGGCCCGCATCGCCACGGCGCGGCTGGTCGATCAACCAGGTGGAAAAGCCGCGACGCAAAAAGATGTTCTGGAACCCTTCACGTCCGTCTGCCGTGGTCTCCCAGGACTTTGCCGATTGTCCTGCGCCATGCCACATGACAATCGGCAGCGGACGAGCGTCGACCGGGACCTGATAGAACGCGTAGACATGGTCCCCGTGGTAGCTCTGACCATCGGGAATCATCGGTTTGTAGGGATCAAACTTGCCTGGCTGGGTGATTCGCCCGCCGCCGGCGATCAGGCTGCCCTGATCCTTGATAACCAACGGACTGCGGTCATCGGCACTGACAAATGCGCTGGTGCATAACGCGACACACAGAGAGCCGGCCTTGGCTGTTGCGGGAATGAACTTGCGGATAAGTGGCTGGATCATCAATTGCTCTCGGCTTGTCATCGCAGAGAGCAACTTACCTTTTAAGGTATTGATTGATAAACAGCACTAATTGGATAGCACTGATACCAAAATCACATAACTGTTTGTTGCGTCCGAACCTACGGATCCACCTGCCCCATCAACTCCGTCACCGATTCCTGGCGCTTGGCATAACGCTGCGCCAGCACCGCACAGACCATCAATTGAATCTGATGGAACAGCATCAGCGGCAGGATCAATACGCCGATGGTGCTGCCGGCGAACAACACCTGGGCCATCGGTACGCCGGTGGCCAGGCTTTTCTTCGAGCCGCAGAAGAGGATGGTGATGCGGTCTTCCTGATTGAAGCCGAAGACTTTGCCCAGCACGGTGGACGCGACCAATACCAGGCCCAGGACCACGCAGCAGGCCACGACCAGACCCGCCAGGTCGCGCAACGGGATCTGGTGCCAGATGCCTTCGTTCACCGCTTCGCTGAATGCGCCGTAGACCACCAGCAAAATCGAACCCTGATCCACGAACTTCAGCCAACTCTTGTTGCGCCCGACCCACGCGCCGATCCAGCGTCGCGCGATTTGCCCGGCGATGAACGGCAGCAACAGTTGCACGCTGATCTTGACGATCGCATCGAGGGTCGAGCCGCCGTTGCCGTGCACGTCCAGCAGCAGGGTCACCAGCAACGGCGTGAGGAAGATCCCGAACAGACTGGATGCGGCGGCGCTGCAAATCGCAGCTGGCACGTTACCGCGCGCCAGCGAGGTAAAGGCGATTGCGGACTGCACAGTCGCGGGCAACGCACAGAGGTAGAGCATGCCCATGTACAGGTCGGCGCCGATCATTGGTGACAGCAATGGCTTGAGCGCCAGGCCGATCAGCGGGAACAGCACGAAGGTCAGGCTGAACACCAGTAAATGCAGGCGCCAATGGCCGGCACCGGCAATGATCGACTCGCGTGAAAGCTTGGCGCCGTGCAGGAAAAACAGCAGTGCGATGGCGGCGTTGGTCAACCAGCCAAAGCCCACCGCCACTTGTCCGCTGGCGGGCAGCAAACTGGCGAGCAGCACCACGCCGATCAGGGTCAGGGTGAAATTGTCGGGTAGGAAGCGAGGGCGTGTCATCGGGGTCATCCGGGTTTGCCAGGAACGTGAGCCGACTCTAACGCGCTTAAGGATTGCCGACTAACGCTAGTAAGCCAGTAGATAGCGCCTAACGGACAAAGCAACCGGTCTCCCGCTTTTCATCGCCTTCCGACCAGAAACCCGAATCAGGCTCTTGCACAACCGGTATTATGGTATACCATCATACGCACAGACACATTCCACCCTGATACGGAGCAGCTCATGAGTTTCGAAATCCGCAAGATCGTCAGCTATGTCGAAGAAACCTTCATCGAAGGCGGCAAGGCCACCGACACGCCCGTGACCATGGTCGGTCTGGCCGTGGTGATGAAGAACCCGTGGCTGGGCAACGGTTTCGTCGAAGACCTGAAACCGCAGATCCGCGCCAACTGCTCCGACCTCGGCGCGCTGATGGTTGAGCGTCTGGTGGGCATCATCGGCTGTGCCGAGAAGATCGAAGCCTATGGCAAGGCTGCCGTGGTCGGCGCCGACGGTGAAATCGAGCACGCCTCCGCGGTGATCCACACCCTGCGCTTCGGCAATCACTACCGCGAAGCGGTCAAGGCCAAGAGTTACCTGAGCTTCACCAACAAGCGCGGCGGCCCGGGCACGTCGATCCAGATCCCGATGATGCACAAGGACGACGAAGGCCTGCGTTCGCACTACATCACTCTGGAAATGCAGATCGAAGATGCCCCGCGCGCGGACGAAATCGTCGTGGTGCTGGGTTGCGCCGACGGCGGCCGCCTGCACCCACGCATCGGCAACCGCTACATCGACCTGGAAGAACTGGCCGCCGAAAAAGCCCAGTAAGCCGGTCGGTCACTACAACAAGAAGGCATGCAGGAGCGCTCCATGATTCGGCTCACCGCTGAACGCACCCCGGCTGGCACCAGTTACCTGGCGACCGGCCAAGGCCAGCCCGTGGTCTTGATCCACGGCGTGGGCCTGAACAAAGAAATGTGGGGCGGCCAGATCGTTGGCCTGGCCACGAAATACCGCGTCATTGCCTACGACATGCTGGGTCATGGCGCCAGCCCGCGCCCGGAAAACGGCACGCCGCTGCTCGGTTATGCCGACCAGTTGCTGGAGCTGCTCGATCACCTGCAACTGCCCAAGGCAGCGGTGATCGGTTTTTCCATGGGCGGGTTGGTGGCGCGGGCTTTTGCCCTGCATTACCCGCAACGCCTGCAAAGTCTGGTGGTGCTCAACAGCGTGTTCAATCGCACCGCCGAACAACGTGCCGGTGTCATCGCCCGCACCAGTCAGGCCGCCGTACACGGGCCGGACGCCAATGCCGAAGCGGCATTGTCACGCTGGTTCAGCCGCGAATATCAAGCGGCCAATCCGGCGCAGATCGCCGCGATTCGCCAGACGCTGGCCGGCAATGACCCGCAGGGTTACCTGACCACCTACGAATTGTTTGCCACTCAGGACATGTACCGCGCCGAGGACCTGGGCAACATCCAGGTGCCGACGCTGATCGCCACCGGCGAGCTGGACCCTGGCTCGACCCCGGACATGGCCGAACAACTGGCCCAACGGATTCCCGGCGCGACGGTTGCCGTACTCGCCGAGCAGCGGCATATGATGCCCGTAGAATCGCCGCGCCTGGTCAACCAGCTGTTGCTGGAGTTTCTCGACACGGCGCACGCCCGACAAAACCATATAAAGGGGATCGTTGCATGACACTCGCACGCTTCCAGATGTGCATCGGCGGTGAATGGGTCGATGCCCTGTCCGGCAAGACTTTCGAAAGCCTCAACCCGGCGCTGGCCGAACCCTGGGCTGAACTGCCCGATGCCGACGAAGCCGATGTCGAGCGCGCCGTACAAGCCGCTCAAACCGCTTTCGACAGCCCGGCCTGGCGCGGCTTGACCGCCACCGCTCGCGGCAAATTGCTGCGGCGCCTGGGCGACCTGATCGCCGAAAACAAGGAACAACTGGCGCAGCTGGAAAGCCGCGACAACGGCAAGCTGATCCGCGAAACCCGCGGTCAGGTCGGCTATTTGCCAGAGTTCTTCCACTACACCGCAGGCCTGGCGGACAAGCTCGAGGGCGGCACCCTGCCGCTGGACAAGCCGGATCTGTTTGCCTACACCGTGCACGAAGCCATGGGCGTGGTCGCCGCGATCATTCCGTGGAACAGTCCGCTGTACCTGACCGCGATCAAACTGGCTCCGGCACTCGCCGCCGGCAACACCATCGTGATCAAGCCGTCGGAACACGCCTCGGCGACCATTCTCGAACTGGCCCGATTGGCACTGGAAGCCGGGATTCCCCCGGGCGTGGTCAACGTCGTCACCGGTTACGGCCCGAGCACCGGCGCTGCCCTCACCCGCCATCCGCTAATCCGCAAAATCGCCTTCACCGGCGGCGCGGCCACGGCTCGGCATGTGGTGCGCAGCAGCGCCGAAAACTTCGCAAAATTGTCGCTGGAACTGGGCGGCAAATCACCGAACATCATCTTCGCCGACGCCGACCTCGACAGCGCGATCAACGGTGCCATCGCCGGGATCTATGCTGCCTCCGGGCAGAGCTGCGTGTCTGGTTCGCGGCTGTTGGTGCAGGACGAAATCTACGACGAATTCATCGGTCGGCTGGTGGAGCGCGCCCAGCGCATCCGCATCGGCAACCCGCAGGAAGACAGCAGCGAAATGGGCCCGATGGCCACCGCGCAGCAGCTGGCCGTGGTCGAAGGTTTGGTGGCCGATGCCATCGCTGAAGGCGCAAAACTGCGCCTGGGTGGCAAGCGTCCAACCAACGTCGGTGACGGTTGGTTCTACGAACCGACGCTGTTCGAGTGCGACCACAACTCGATGAAGATCATGCAGGAAGAGGTCTTTGGCCCGGTGGCCTCGGTCATCCGTTTCAAGGACGAAGCCGAGGCGCTGGCGATTGCCAACGACTCACAGTTCGGCCTCGCTGCCGGCATCTGGACCCGCGATCTGGGCCGCGCCCATCGTCTGGCCCGGGACGTGCGTTCGGGGATTATCTGGGTCAACACCTACCGCGCGGTGTCGGCCATGGCGCCGATCGGCGGTTTCAAGAACAGTGGCTATGGACGCGAAAGCGGCATCGATTCGGTGCTGGCCTACACCGAGCTGAAAACGGTGTGGATCAACCTCTCCCAGGCGCCAATGCCTGACCCGTTTGTGATGCGCTAGGAGTCCTGCAAAATGATCGAACCCGGCATTTACAAAGACGTGATGAGCTCGTTCCCGTCCGGCGTCACGGTGGTCACCACCCTGGGCCCGGACGGCGGCATCGTCGGCATCACCGCCAGCGCCTTCAGTGCGCTGTCGATTGACCCGGCACTGGTGCTGTTCTGCCCCAACTACGGCTCCGACACCTACCCGGTGCTGCGCGACAGCAAGCAGTTCGCGATTCACTTGCTGTCCGCCGACCAGACCGCCGAAGCCTACGCCTTCGCCGGTAAAGGCAAGGACAAGGCCAACGGCATCGACTGGCACCTGAGCGAACTGGGCAACCCGATCCTTGCCAAAGCCACGGCAATCATCGAGTGCGAACTGTGGCGCGAATACGACGGCGGCGACCACGCGATCATCGTCGGCGCGGTGAAGAACCTGATCATGCCCAAGCAACCGGTGACACCGATGATTTATCACAAGGGCAAGTTGGGCCCGTTGCCGACCCTGGCCTGACAGGCATACACAAAACCCAATGTGGGAGCGGGCTTGCTCGCGAAAGCGGTCGATCATTCAACATTAACGTCGACTGACATACCGCCTTCGCGACCAAGCCCGCTCCCACAGGGGATTTGTGGTGCGAGGAGAATTTATGATTAACGAAAAGTACGAAAAAGGCCTGAAGATCCGCACCCAGGTATTGGGTGAAGCCTATGTGCAGCGCTCCATCGACAACGCCGACGACTTCACCCGCCCGTTGCAGGAGATGGTCACCGAGTACTGCTGGGGCCACGTCTGGGGCCGCGAGGGTTTGTCGCTCAAGGAACGCAGCATGATCAATCTGGCGATGATCTCGGCGCTCAACCGGCCGCATGAACTCAAACTGCATGTGCGCGGCGCCTTGCGTAACGGCTTGAGTCGTGAGCAAATACGCGAAATTCTGCTTCAGGTCGGTATTTATTGCGGAGTGCCCGCAGCCGTGGACAGTTTCCGGCTCGCCCGTGAAGCCTTCGCCGAAGCCGACGCCGAGGCCTCCAGTTAACCCCTCGGCTGTTTTGATGCCCGTCTGGCATGGACAGCCAACTTAAAGAGCGGACCCCATGAAACGCCTGCCACTCGACGACAGCTTCAAGGTCAATCGCAACCCCGTTACCCTGCGCGAAATCGTGCTGGATAAACTGCGAAGCGCCATCATGAACTTCCAGCTTCTGCCGGGAGACCGTCTGGTCGAACGCGATCTGTGCGATCGCCTGGGCGTGAGCCGCACCTCGGTCCGCGAAGCCTTGCGCCACCTGGAATCCGAAGGGCTGGTCGAGTTCGCCGATGCCAAGGGCCCGCGCGTCGCGATCATCACACTGGCCGATGCGGTCGATATCTACGAACTGCGTTGCGTGCTCGAAGGCCTGATCGTCCAGCTGTTCACCCTGCGCGCCAAGGCCAAGGACATCAAGGCCCTGGAAAAAGCCCTGGAGGTCAACCGTCAGGCGCTCAAGGAAGGCGAACTGCAACAGGTCATCGACTCGGTGCAGGGTTTCTACGACGTATTGCTCGAAGGTTCCGGCAACCACGTCGCGGCCACCCAGCTGCGTCAGTTGCAGGCGCGGATCAGCTACCTGCGCGCGACCTCGGTGTCCCAGGAAAACCGTCGCGGCGCGAGTAACCAGGAAATGGAAAAAATGGTCGAGGCGATCAAGAGTGGCGATCCGCTGGCAGCGCATCAGGCGTGCGTCGATCACGTGCGCGCCGCCGCAGCCGTCGCCCTCGACTACCTCAAGCGCAAGCAGGAAGAGACCGGGGCGATCCCCGCGATCACCCAGCCCATCGCGCTGAAAGAACCGCGCATAGGTCGCTGATCATGTTCAGCCCGAGCTTTTGTCCAAAGTGCGGCAGCGCTGACCTCGGTCAGCAACTGCCGCCGGGCGATACGCACGAGCGCCTAATGTGCCGCGGCTGCGGCTACATCCACTACGTCAATCCGAAAATCATCGCCGGCTGCATCATCGAGCAGGACGGCAAATACCTGCTGTGCCAACGCGCGATCCCGCCGCGCCCCGGCACCTGGACGCTGCCGGCGGGCTTCATGGAAGCCGGCGAAACCACCGAACAGGCGGCGTTGCGCGAAGTCTGGGAAGAGAGCGGCGTACGCGCGGAAATCCTCTCGCCCTACTCGATCTTCAGCGTGCCGAAGATCAGCGAGGTGTACATCATCTTCCGCGCCATCGCGCTGGAGATCACCGGCCAGTACGGGCCGGAAACCCTCGACTACAAATTCTTCGCGCCCGAGGACATTCCTTGGGACAGCATCTATTACCCGGCGATCCGGCAGATCCTCGAGCGCTACATCGAGGAACGCCAGGCTGGGGTCTATGGCATTTACATCGGCAATGACGATAGCGGCAAGATTCACTTTATTCGTTGATAACCCCCATTCCCTGTGGGAGCTAGCCTGCTAGCGATAGCGCCAGTTCAGTCACCACTGATGTTGAATGAACTACCGCAATCGCCAGCAGGCTGGCTCCCACAGGGTTAGATGGTGTTTGTTAAAGCGGTGCCACGCCCTCGACGATGATGACCTCTGCCAACGCCACACCTTCGCGATGCCCTTTCGCCTCCTGATACAACGCCGAGCGATAGCACGCCACTGCCTGTTCGTAGGAATCAAACTCGATCACCACACTGCGCTGCGGCGTCGGCCGTCCTTCCATCGCTTCGCTACGCCCTCCCCGCGCCAGTATCCGCCCACCGAACTCGGCAAACGCCTTCGGCGCCCGCTGGGTGTATTGGCTGTATTGATCGGGGTCGGTGATGTCCACGTGAGCAATCCAGTACGCCTTCATAAGTGACCTCGCAGTTTGTTTTGTATCATGGTATACCATAATACCGACAAAAACAGACACTGAGATTCGAGCATGGCTTTCAACAGTATTGAAGAAATCATCGAAGACTATCGCCTCGGCAAAATGGTCCTGCTGGTCGACGACGAAGACCGGGAAAACGAAGGCGATCTGCTGCTGGCCGCCGACTGCTGCACCGCCGAAGCCATCAGCTTCATGGCCCGCGAAGCCCGAGGCCTGATCTGCCTGACCTTGACCGATGAACATTGCCAGCGCCTGGGACTGGAGCAGATGGTGCCGAGCAACGGCAGCGTGTTCAGCACCGCGTTCACCGTGTCCATCGAAGCGGCCATCGGCGTCACCACCGGCATTTCCGCCGCCGACCGCGCGCGCACCGTAGCGGCCGCCGTCGCTCACGGGGCCAGTGCCGCAGACATCGTGCAACCCGGCCATATCTTCCCGTTGCGCGCCCGCGAAGGCGGCGTGCTGACCCGTGCCGGACATACCGAGGCCGGTTGCGATTTGGCACGGCTGGCCGGCTTCACCCCGGCTTCGGTGATCGTCGAGGTGATGAACGACGACGGCACCATGGCCCGACGCCCGGACCTGGAAGTGTTCGCGCGCCGGCACGGGATCAAGATCGGCACCATCGCCGACCTGATTCACTATCGCCTGAGCACCGAGCACACGGTCGAGCGCATCGGCGAACGCGAATTGCCTACCGTGCATGGCACCTTTCGTCTGATCACCTTTGAGGATCGCATCGAGGGCGGTGTCCACATGGCAATGGTCATGGGTGACCTTCGTCGCGAAGAAGCGACGCTGGTGCGTGTGCATGTGATCGACCCGCTGCGCGATCTGGTCGGCGCCGAATACAGCGGCCCTTCCAACTGGACGCTGTGGGCCGCATTGCAACGTGTGGCAGAAGAAGGTCGCGGTGTGGTGGTGGTGCTGGCCAATCACGAATCGTCGCAAGCGTTGCTTGAACGAGTGCCGCAACTGACCCAGCCGCCGCGACAGTTCAGCCGCTCGCAATCGCGGATCTATTCGGAAGTGGGTACGGGTGCGCAGATTTTGCAGAACCTGGGCGTGGGCAAGCTGCGGCATCTCGGGCCGCCGTTGAAGTATGCGGGATTGACCGGGTATGACCTGGAGGTGGTCGAGAGCATCCCGTTTAGCGGGCAATAGGGTGAACGCCATACCTGTAGGAGCAAGGCTTGCCCGCGATGGCGATCTTAAGGGCGCTATCGCGGGCAAGCCTTGCTCCTACGAAAATCGGTTCGCGGAAAGGCGCCCGTTCCCTCAAAAATCTCGATTCGGCTGATAGCCGGTAAGGCAAACCGCTTGCACAAAGCCTGGAATACCATAATATGATATTCCATAGACCGGACAGTCAGAACTGACTCGACGGACCTACAGCTCCCGATAGCCGGGCAGTGAAAGCCCCGCTCATAAACACAACAATGAGGGCGTGAAGATGGTGTTGAACAAACGTGTTACCGCAGTGTTTTTTGCGGGACTGCTGAGCGTGACCAGCCAAGCATTGATGGCCGCCGAGAGCGTCAACTTCGTCAGCTGGGGCGGTAGCACCCAGGATGCGCAGAAGCAGGCCTGGGCCGATCCGTTCAGCAAGGCCAGCGGCATCACCGTGGTGCAGGACGGCCCGACCGACTACGGCAAACTCAAAGCCATGGTCGAGAGCGGCAACGTGCAGTGGGACGTGGTCGACGTCGAAGCCGACTTCGCCTTACGCGCCGCCGCCGAAGGCCTGCTCGAACCCCTCGACTTCAAAGTCATCGAGCGCGACAAGATCGACCCACGGTTTGTTAGCGATCACGGTGTCGGCTCGTTCTTCTTCTCCTTCGTCCTCGGCTACAACGAAAGCAAGCTCGGCGCCAACAAGCCTCAGGACTGGTCCGCGCTGTTCGACACCAAGACCTGGCCCGGCAAACGCGCCCTCTACAAATGGCCGAGCCCCGGCGTGCTGGAACTGGCGTTGCTGGCCGATGGCGTCGCCGCCGACAAGCTCTATCCGCTGGACCTGGATCGCGCCTTCAAGAAACTCGACACCATCAAGAAAGACATCGTCTGGTGGGGCGGCGGCGCGCAGTCGCAACAGCTGCTGGCCTCCGGCGAAGCGAGCATGGGCCAGTTCTGGAACGGCCGGATTCACGCACTGCAAGAAGACGGTGCTCCGGTCGGCGTAAGCTGGAAACAGAACCTGGTGATGGCTGACATCCTGGTCATTCCAAAGGGTTCGAAAAACAAGGACGCGGCGATGAAGTTCCTGGCCAATGCCAGCAGCGCCAAAGGACAGGCCGACTTCTCCAACCTGACCGCCTACGCCCCGGTCAACGTCGACAGCGTGGCGCGCCTGGATTCGGTGCTCGCCCCTAACCTGCCGACGGCCTATGCAAAGGATCAGATCACTCTTGATTTCGCGTACTGGGCCAAGAACGGTCCGGCCATCGCGACACGGTGGAACGAATGGCTGGTCAAATGAAAATGGCGGCAACCGCGTCCCCTCAACCTGCGCCAGTCGGGAGCGCCATTGGCGCTGCCGGCAAGGCCCCGACGCAATCCCCGACCCTGGCACAGCGCTGGCGTGGTTCGAGCAACCTGATCCCGGCTTTGCTGTTCCTCGGTCTGTTCTTTCTCGCGCCATTGATCGGCCTGCTGCTGCGCGGCGTGCTGGAACCGGTGCCGGGGCTGGGCAACTACGAGCAACTGTTCGCCAACTCGGCGTATGCGCGGGTCTTGCTCAACACCTTCTCAGTGGCCGGACTGGTGACATTGTTCAGCCTGTTGCTGGGCTTCCCGCTGGCCTGGGCGATCACCCTGGTGCCGCGTGGCTGGGGCCGCTGGATCCTGAGCATCGTGCTGCTGTCGATGTGGACCAGCCTCCTCGCCCGCACCTACTCCTGGCTGGTGCTGCTGCAAGCTTCAGGGGTGATCAACAAGGCGCTGATGGCGATGGGCATCATCGATCAACCGCTGGAGATGGTGCATAACCTCACCGGCGTGGTGATCGGCATGAGCTACATCATGATTCCGTTCATCGTGCTGCCGTTGCAGGCGACCATGCAGGCCATCGACCCGATGATCCTGCAGGCCGGTTCGATCTGCGGCGCCAGTCCGTGGACCAACTTCTTCCGGGTGTTCCTGCCGCTGTGCCGGCCGGGGCTGTTTTCCGGTGGCTTGATGGTGTTCGTGATGTCCCTCGGTTACTACGTCACCCCGGCCTTGCTGGGTGGTGCGCATAACATGATGCTGCCCGAGTTCATCATTCAGCAGGTGCAGTCGTTCCTCAACTGGGGCCTGGCGAGCGCCGGTGCCGCGTTGCTGATCGTGATCACGCTGGTGTTGTTCTACTTCTACCTGAAGCTTCAGCCGGAATCCCCGGTTGGCGCCAGCAACGCGAGGTAAGCCGTCATGCTCCTGACCCCCAATGCCATGAGCCGACGCATGCGCTTCGGCCTGTATTTCACCACCGGGCTGATCGGTCTGTTCCTGCTGCTGCCGATCGTGTTCATCGTGCTGCTGTCGTTCGGCTCGTCGCAATGGCTGGTGTTCCCGCCACCGGGCTGGACGCTGAAATGGTACGGCCAGTTCTTCTCCAACGCCGACTGGATGAACGCGGCGATGGCCAGCCTGAAAGTCGCGGTGCTGACCACATTCTTCGCCGTCGCGCTGGGCCTGCCGACCGCGTTCGCGCTGGTGCGTGGCCGCTTCCCCGGCCGGGAAATGCTCTACGGCCTGTTCACCCTGCCGATGATCGTGCCGCTGGTGATCATCGCCGTGGCGGTGTATGCGCTGTTCCTGAAACTCGGCTACACCGGGACCATGTTCGCCTTCGTCGTCAGCCATGTGATCGTCGCGTTGCCGTTCACCATCATCTCGATCATCAACTCGCTGAAGCTGTTTGATCAGTCAATCGAGGATGCCGCGGTGATCTGCGGCGCCTCGCGCCTGCAAGCGGTGTTCAAGGTGACCTTCCCGGCGATTCGTCCGGGCATGGTCGCCGGCGCCCTCTTCGCCTTCCTTGTGTCGTGGGATGAAGTGGTGCTGAGCGTGATGATGGCCAGCCCGACCCTGCAAACCCTTCCCGTGAAAATGTGGACCACTTTGCGCCAGGACCTGACGCCCGTGATCGCCGTCGCTTCGACGCTGCTGATCGGCCTCTCGGTATTGGTCATGGTCATCGCCGCTGCCTTGCGCCGGCGCAACGAAATCAGCGCCTGAGCGCCCAGGAGTACGACATGAGTGCAGTGATCAAAGATGCCGCGCAGCAAGATGACAAACCCCTGGTCAGCCTGCGTAACCTGAACAAGCACTACGGCGACTTTGCCGCCGTGGACAACATCTCGCTGGACATCAAGGACGGCGAATTCCTGACCTTCCTCGGCTCCAGCGGGTCCGGCAAAAGCACCACGCTGTCGATGCTCGCCGGTTTCGAAACCCCGAGCAGCGGCGAGATCCTGGTCAACGGCCAGTCGCTGGTCAACGTGCCGCCGCACAAGCGCGACATCGGCATGGTATTCCAGCGCTACTCGCTGTTTCCGCACCTGTCGGTGCGCGACAACATCGCGTTCCCGCTGGCCATCCGCAAACTCGCCGCCGCCGAACGCGAGCGCCGGGTCGATGCCATGCTCAAACTGGTGCAACTGGAGCAGTTCGCCCATCGTCGCCCGTCGCAACTGTCCGGCGGCCAACAGCAACGGGTCGCGATTGCGCGGGCGCTGGTCTACGAACCACGCATCCTGCTGATGGACGAACCCCTTGGCGCGCTGGACAAGAAACTGCGGGAAGACTTGCAGGATGAACTGCGCCAACTGCATCGGCGCCTGGGCATCACCATCGTCTACGTAACCCACGATCAGGAAGAAGCCATGCGCCTGTCCCAGCGCATCGCGATTTTCAGCCACGGCAAGATCGTCGGTTTGGGCAGCGGCTACGACTTGTACCAGAACCCGCCGAATGCCTTCGTCGCCTCGTTCCTCGGCAACTCGAACTTCCTCAAGCTCAAGGCCCAAGGCAACGCCGTGGCGACTTTTGAAGGCCAGGCACTGTCGATTCGCCTGAGCGCCGGACTGAAAACCGACCAGGATGTGTTGTTGATGGTGCGCCCGGAAAAAGCCGTCGCCCTGAGTGTGCAGCAAGCGATCCAGCAGCCGCTGGCCGCCGGCTGGAACGAAGTCTCGGCCAAGGTCGTGGAAGTGTTGTTCCTCGGCGAAAGCCAGACCTGCAGCGTGGTGACTTCCGGCGGTACATCGATGACCGTCAAGGCACTCTCGGCGGCCGGCATGCCGCTCAAGGCGGGTGATCCGGTGCAGGTGCGCTGGGCTACGGCGGACGCGTGCGTGTACACCGAATGGACTGAAAGCGATCTGAACAAGGCCGCTGGCGCACATTGATTCAGGAGTCACCCTCGGGTCGCCGCAACGTCGGGTTGCGGCGGCCTTTTTTTCGCCTGACGCACACGCAAAAAAATCCCGCCTGGAAACTCCGGGCGGGATTCGTTTAATCAACACGCATCAAGCAATCGGAATCAACGGATCCGCCGCCGCCCAAGCCGATGCACGATCCGCCGGCGGATAGATCCACACGGTGTTGATCTGCGTCTTCAGCTCCTTCCCTTCCTGCCCGGTCAGTTTCACCTGGCGATCCCAACCTTCGGTGTAAACCGCACCCCACGCGCCCAGATCCAGGCAAGTGACGTATTTAGGCTGGCGATATGGCGTCGGGTCCACGCCGAGGATCTGCGCAGCCACGTTGTTGCCGGCATGACGGCCCAACACGATGGCGTGCTGGCAGGTCATCAGCGCGTAGTTGCCGATGTCATCGCTGGCCGCGTAAGCGACGTCGCCGGTCGCGTAGATATCGTCCTGGCCGATGACCTTGAGGTGTGCATCAACGTGCAGACGGCCAAGGTGATCGCGTTCGGCCGGGATCTGCTCGGTCAGCGAACTGGCGCGTACACCGGTAGTCCAGACCACGGTGTTGGCGTCGATGCGCTGGCCATCGGACAAGTTCACACCGTTTTCGTCGACGGATACGACCGAGGCTTTGAGGTACCACTTCACGCCGGTTTCAACACTGGCTTCAGCGATTTTCTCGGCGATTTGCGGGCCCATGGAGCCGCCAACCTTGTCGCCGCGATCAACGATGATCACGTTGATATCTGCCCGATCACCCAGGATGGCGCGCAAACGGGTTGGCATTTCAGTCGCCGTTTCGATCCCGGTAAACCCTCCGCCGGCCACCACGACGGTGTTGCGTGCCTGGGTTTCTGGCTGGTTGACCAGGGCTTTTAGGTGGTTTTCCAGACGTATGGCCTGTTCGATCTGGTCGACGTCGAACGCATGTTCAGACACGCCGGGAGTGTTCGGCAGTGCGAGGCGGCTACCGGTAGCCAGAACGAGTTTGTCGTAGATGCAGACTTGTTTATTGCCCGAGGCGTCGATGTAGCCAACGCTTTTTTGCGCAACGTCGATGGTCTCGGCAGCGCCTTTGATGAACTTCACGCCGACGTCATCGAACAGCTTGCCGATTGGAGCGGCCAGTTGGTGGGCATTCGGTTCGTAGAAACGTGGACGGACGCGCAACTCGGCCTGAGGCGCCAGCACCGTAACGTCGTAGTCGCTGTGGCCGTGAATGTCGAACAGACGCGTGGCGCTCAAAGCGGTCCACATGCCACCGAAACCTGCGCCGATTACCAAAATGTGCTGTTTCATTTGTCACTCCAGGGGCATTGAATTTTGTTGAAGGATCAGTGCGTCGTTGCGCGCTTTTTTGTTGAAAGACGCTTTTCGCTCCAGACCTGACAACGGCGACTCTATTGATCCGAGTTAAAAGCCGCAACAGATTTTTTTCAATGGTTCGCATCGATCAAATCGATACTCATCAGGAACCCCCGTAAACCGGCACTTCTAAAGGCCTCAGCACGAAAAACGAAAAATCGGCACATTGATTGTCCAGCTAACGATCAGCTGGTAATATTTGCGACAACATTAGTCGGAGATCGATATGTCTCTTTACAGCGCGGGTGTCGAGTACGGCATCCACTGCCTGATTTTCCTGGTGGGCAATGGCGGCGACTCCCGCGAAGCGAGCGTGCGCGACCTGGCAGAGTTGCAAGGCGTGCCTCTGGACTATCTGGCGAAAATCTTCACCAAACTGGCCAAGGCAAAACTGGTGGTCGCCACCGAAGGTGTTCGCGGCGGTTTCAAGCTGGCCCGCCCTGCTGACGAAATCACCCTGCTGGATATCGTCAACGCCATCGACGGGCGCAAGGCTATTTTCGAATGCCGGGAGATTCGCGGCAGATGTGCGCTGTTCGAAGGCGAAGCCCCCGCGTGGGCGCTGGACGGCCACTGCTCGGTGCATGGCGCGATGCTGACGGCGCAGAAGCGCATGGAAGAGGCGCTGGATCAGCAAACCATTCTGGACATTGCCCGCAAGGTCGGACGCAAAGCCCCGGCAGAGTTCAGCGCAAAGGTCGACAACTGGATGAATGATCGCCGGGAAAAGAAAGGCACCGGCGGCGCCCAGACAAGCGACGATCAGCTTATCCAGGTCACCGAAATCTCCGACTGAAACCTACAGGCAGTCACGCACTGCCTGGCGCATCGCCCCTGACTTGGCCCAGGGCGGCCCCTGGTAAAGCGAAACCCGGCTGCCGTCCTTGTATTTCACGATATCCAGCACTTCATCGGCCGTGATGATGCTCGGCGCGGTGATGCGGTAGCCGTTGGAAATCGATGTCTGAGTCGTCTTGGAAATCTCCTTTTGCCATGCCGGCAACACGCACGCCGCTACGTCCTTGGGAATCTTGTCACTCTGCTTGTTGTAATTCGGCTCGCCTGGCACCAGGGACGCTGGCAACGAGCAAC
Source organism: Pseudomonas sp. MAG733B (assembly GCF_036884845.1). Lineage (NCBI taxonomy): Bacteria > Pseudomonadati > Pseudomonadota > Gammaproteobacteria > Pseudomonadales > Pseudomonadaceae > Pseudomonas > Pseudomonas sp. MAG733B. Next base: position 2,957,645 of record NZ_CP145732.1, on the reverse strand, counting down.
CCGCCAGCAACGCCAAAACGGCTCCCCCCATCAACATCCGACTCTGCATGAAGCTTCCTTAAATCCTGAAAAAATAAAATGTAGCCTGCTACCGCGCGGATATCCATGAACCGCATCGCACTTCAGCGACTGGCGTTGTGATCACCGGGGTCCGCGTACGTCCGCTCGTTCAAATAGCTCATCCATCGTTCGTAGGCCTCGTGTTGCCACAGGCTTACCCGATCCCATTCCGGTCCACTGAGCTGATGCTCGGAAATGAGATTCATCATTTCGCTGGTGGCCGCATCCAGATCGGCGATCAGCTCATGGGCACGCGCCCTGAAGTCATCAGTTGTCGTCATTTTGAACTGACCCCGCCCTGCCGAAAAATCGGTACTTCACTACGACAGCGAATTTTGCCGATCGCGCAAATTTCCCGACCAAAGGGAGCGGTGCGGTTTCAGAAGAACACAATGCCCCACGGCACAAATGGGTCTAAAATTTCGAAGCACAGAGTTACAGGAGGTCAACATGTGGCTTAACGAATCGGAACAGGCGCTTCGGCGCGATCTGCAAGGCCTGGCCTCGGATCTGCGCTGGTCGGCGGTCGAGCTCTTACGCATCGCAGAGCAGTTGCGCCTGACTGGCAACGACGTCGATGCAGAAGCGGTCAGGAGGCTGTGCGACTTGTTTCAGGGTGATGAACAACGACTGTCTGGCTATGCCGAAGAAGTGAAGGCCAAAATCATTACCCGCAACAAGGCCCAATGACCGCTAATCAACCGCACTGACACAACAAAAAGCCCCGACATGCCGGGGCTTTAACGTAGCGTCAATGCGCTTACTGGTTGCTGGCTTGCCTGCTCGACCGCGACTTGTAGCCCGGAAGAGACGCCGCAAACGCCAGTGCTTCCTCCCGGCTGCCAAATGACCCCAGCCGGTCACCTTTGGTGCAGACCCGCCAAGGGCCGTTGTTCACGCTGAGTACGTCATAACCGTTCATGTGCATTTTGTTCAGCATCGGAACACTCATGGTCACCTCCATCTCGGCAATGATATCCAAGGCTAACGCACCTACCTTACACCCACACCTCGCGAAGATGACGACCAGACGTCGTGTCAGGATTCCGGCACTTTCAGGCGCCTCAACCGCTCCAAATAGCCAGATACCGGTGAAAGGGGAGCCGGCTCGAATATTGCAGTTTCATGACAGTTTGATGACAACCGGTATTCAGGTAACACATGAAAGTACGCGCAACCGTCATTTGCGAGCTGGACCGACACATTCTGCTGGTGCGCAAACCAAGGTCTCGCTGGACATTGCCCGGCGGCAAGGTCGAGCCCGGTGAGACCACCGCGGGCGCGGCAATGCGTGAACTGCAGGAAGAAACCGGGCTCGGCGCCGACGACATGCTGTACCTGATGGAACTGGAAACCGGCAACACCCGCCACCATGTCTTCGAGGCATCGGTGCTGAATGCCCAAGCCGTTCGGCCGCAAAACGAGATCTTCGACTGCATCTGGTTCCCGCTTGATTCAGTGCAGAACCTCAACACCAGCGACGCCACGCTCAGGATCGTCAAAGCCTTTCAGCGTCGTTTGTAGTCCAGCACTGCGTCAGCCCTGATCGCCGCCACCCACCGGCATGATCATGCCGGTGATATACGACGCCTCATCGCTGGCCAGAAACAGAATAGCCCCGGCCTGTTCATCCAGCGTGCCGTAGCGTTTCATCAAACTGCTGTCGAGGGTCTGGTCGACGATCTGTTGATACCAGATTTTTTCCTCGGCACTTTGCTCGGCCGTGTTGCGTGGAACCCGGCGCGGCGGCGCTTCGGTGCCACCAGGTGCAGTGGCATTGACCCGAACCCCGCGCCCAGCGGTTTCGAACGCCAGGCAAGCGGTCAGCGCATTCACTCCGCCCTTCGCCGCGCCATACGGCACGCGGTTGACGCTGCGGGTGGCGATCGACGAGACGTTGACGATTGCACCGCTGCCCTGCTCCAGCATGAACGGCAATGCGGCATGGCAGCACCACAACGTCGGGAACAACGAGCGACGGACTTCTGCCTCGATCTGCGACGCTTCGTAATGCTCGAACGGCTTGGCCCAGATCGTGCCGCCGACGTTATTGATCAGTACATCGAGACGCCCGAAACGCTCGACAGCCGTTTGCATCACCCGGTCGCATTCCTCGTACTGCTCAAGATCGGCAGTCAGCGCCAGCACCTGGCAATCCGGCGCCAATTGCTGCTGCAACTCGAACACCAGCTCGGAGCGATCGACCAGAATCAACTTCGCCCCTTCCGCCGCCATGCGTTCGGCAACACGTCGACCGATGCCTTGGGCGGCGCCGGTAATCAGCGCGACTCTGTCTGTGAATCTGTCCATGAGCACCTCACGCCGCGCTGGCGGCGAATTTTTCGTAGTAGAAGTTCGCCGGCGCGATGCCTTTTTCGCGAATGAACTGGCTGACCGCCTCGACCATCGGCGGCGGGCCGCACAGGTAGACGTCGACGTCACCATCGTTCAAATGCTTTGGCTCGATGTGCTGGGTCACGTAGCCCTTGAGCGGGTGCTGACTGTCCGGGCTGGCGACACAGGCGCTATAGGTGAAATTCGGGATGCGCGCAGCGAAGGCCTCAAGTCGATCCAGCTCTACCAGGTCAAAATCGTGAGTCACGCCGTAGATCAAATGCAGCGGATGATCACTGCCCTGCTCGGCGATTTTTTCCAGCATCGCGGTAAACGGCGCCAATCCGGTGCCACCCGCCAGCAACAGCAACGGACGACGAATATCACGCAGGTAGAAACTGCCCAGAGGACCGGCCAGACTCATGCTGTCGCCAGCCTTGGCCATGCCGGTGAGGAAACTGCTCATCAGACCGCCCGGCACGTTGCGGATCAGAAAACTGACCTCGCCGTCGCGCTGCAACGAGCTGAACGAGTACGCGCGAGTCTGCTCGCTGCCGGGAATGCCCAGGTTCACGTATTGCCCCGGCAGGAACGCCAGTTTGCTCAACGCCTCGCCCTTGATCGACAGCGCAATGGTGCTGTCGGACAACTGGCGCACGGCGCTGATGGTCGCGTCGTAACTGGCCTGACGCGTGCGGCAGACTTCCGAGGAGGTCGGCACCCGCACCACGCAATCACTCTGGGCGCGCATCTGGCAGGTCAGGACAAAACCCTGTTCGGCCTCTTCTGCGCTGAGGGCATCTTCGATGTACTCCTCGCCCAGATCGTAGCGGCCGGCTTCGGCAAAACACTTGCAGGTGCCGCAGGCGCCGTCGCGGCAGTCCAGCGGAATATTGATGCCCTGGCGGTACGCAGCATCGGCCACGGTTTCGCCCACATTGGCGTCGATGAACCGGGTGACGCCGTCTTCAAAATTGAATGCTATGGAATGGGTCATGACGGCAGCCTCACAAGTGGTAAACATCGATGACCTGGCGAACGTAGTCGTTCTTCAGGATCACTTTCTTGGCCTTGATCAGCGGGTTTTCACCGCGCACGTCGAGGGTGTAGAAACTGCTGCCGAAATAGCTGTCGACGGTCTTGTAGCGAAAGCTCAGGGTGTGCCAGTTGAAGCGCACCTTGCACAGTCCGTCGGCCTGTTCCAGCAGCTCGATGTTGCTGATGTTGTGGGAGGTGCGCGTGTCCGGCACGCTGGCGCTGGAGCGCTCGGTCTTGATGCGGAAGACGCGGTCTTCCAGGCCGGTGCGGTTGCCGTACCAGATCAGCGAGATTTCCCGCTGCGGGTCTTCGGTCAACTCGTCGTTGTCGTCCCACGACGGCATCCAGTACGTCGCGTCGGGAGCGTACATTTCCAGCCATTCGTCCCACTGCCGGTCGTCGAGGTAGCGCGCTTCGCGATAGAGGAAATCGCGCACCGCTTCATAGGAAATGTTCATTGCACGTCCTCCACGGCGATCAGCTTCGACTGCTCGGCCGCCAGCGCCTTGAGCATGGTCTGCTGCCAGTATTTGTGTTGCAGCACGAACAGGCCTTCGTCCTCGGTGCGCACGCCACTGAGTAGTGGATGCAGATCGATTTCCTTGGCTGCCTCGTCGGCGCCTTCGATCCAGTGTTCGGCGCCGCGGGACATGTCGTTCCACGTCGTGACGCTGCCCTGGTAACTGGTCTGGCAGGAGCGGAATTCTTCCAGATCGTCCGGCGTAGCCATGCCGCTGACGTTGAAGAAGTCTTCGTACTGACGAATCCGGCTTGAGCGCGCGTGGTCGCTTTCGCCTTTGGGGGCGATGCAGTAAATGGTGATTTCCGTACGATTGACCGAGATCGGTCGGGCGATGCGAATCTGCGAACTGAATTGGTCCATCAGGTACACGTTCGGGTACAGGCACAGGTTGCGCGAGTTCTCGATCATCCAGTCCGCGCGAGCCTTGCCGAAATCTTGCGCCAGCTCGTCGCGACGTTCGTACAGCGGACGATCCTCAGGGTTGGACCAACGGGTCCAGAGCAGCATGTGGCCCTTGTCGAAGGAATAGAAACCACCGCCCTGCTTGGCCCAGCTACCGGCGCTCATGGTCGGGTTGGTGTCACCGGCTTCACGCTGTTTGCGTTGGTTCTGGGTGGCCGCGTAGTTCCAGTGCACAGAGCTGACGTGGTAACCGTCGGCGCCGTTTTCGGCGGTGAGTTTCCAGTTGCCTTCGTAGATGTAGCTGGAAGAACCGCGCAGCACTTCCAGGCCATCGGCGGACTGGTCGACGATCATGTCGATGATCTTCGCCGACTCGCCGAGGTGCTCGACCAGCGGCAAGACATCAGCCTTGAGACTGCCAAACAGGAAACCGCGATAGGACTCGAAACGCGCAACCTTGGTCAGGTCGTGGGAGCCTTCGCAGTTGAAACTCGAAGGATAGCCGGCGTTGGCCGGGTCTTTGACCTTGAGCAACTTGCCGGAGTTGTTGAACGTCCAGCCATGGAACGGGCAGGTGTAGGAGCTCTTGTTCCCGGACTTGTGCCGGCACAGCATCGCGCCGCGGTGGCTACAGGCGTTGATGAAGGCGTTGAGCACACCGTCCTTGTTGCGCGCGATGAAGATCGACTGACGCCCCATGGTGGTGGTGTAGAAATCGTTGATGTTGGGGATCTGGCTTTCGTGGGCCAGGTACAGCCAGTTGCCCTCGAAGATGTGTTCCATCTCCAGATCGAACAACCGGGGGTCGGTGAACATCTCGCGTTTGCAGCGATAGAGGCCCTGCTCGGGATCGTCTTCAAGCAGGGAATGCACGTATTCGGGTCGCAGGGTCATGGCCGCCGCCTCCATTGTTATTGTTCAGGCAGTGCCAATGCTAGGACGGGACAATGGGGCGGACTATCCGCGGGGTGCAGACCTTTATCCGTTTTGTGCAAGTGGAGGCGCGACGTTAAAACTGTGGCGAGGGAGCTTGCTCCCGCTGGGTCGCGCAGCGGCCCTCAGCATTCGGTCAGGCACACCGCGTCGGTAGGATTTGCGACTGCTGCGCAGCCGAGCGGGAGCAAGCTCCCTCGCCACAGGTTGTTCAGTGAATTCAGTGCCGGCGTTTGAGGGTATCCGAAGGCAACTCCCCAAACTGCTTCCGGTAGCTGTCGGAAAACCGTCCCAAATGCAGGAAGCCGTAATCCATCGCCACCTCCGTAACATTGCGCACGTTGCAGGTCGGGTCGCTCAGGCAGGCGTTGATGCGTTCCAGGCGTTTCTGGCGGATGTAGTTTTTCGGCGTGACGCCGGCATTGCGTTCAAACAGGCCGTACAGCGAACGCAGGCTCATGCTGGCCTGGCGTGCCAGTTCTTCGCTGTCGATGTCTTGCTTGAGATGGTTCGCGATGTAATCGGCAATTGCTTCGAAAGTGGCAGTCTGCGAGCCCAATTCAAGGCGGCTGACATTGGTCTTCATCAGGCCAAGCATCTTGCTGGCAATGATCTGCGTGTAATGCTCCTGCACCCTGGGGATCTGCTCGGTGGACTCGGCTTCCTGGCAGATCATTGCCAGCAAGTTGACGAAGCCTTCCAGTTCATTGAGCTGATAGCGGTTCTCCAGGAATCGCACGCCCTGCCCCGGATAGCGCCAGCGCTGCTCATCGCAGACGGACTCGAACAGATGGGTGGGGATTTTGAGGATGAATTTTTCGCAATCGGCGGAATAGGTCAGGTCCACCGGATCGTCGGGGTTGATCAGCAGCAGTTCACCCGGCGCGAAGTAATGCTCCTGGCCGTGCCCACGCCACAGGCAGTTGCCGCGCAGCAGCACTTGCAGGTGATAGATGCTCTCCAGCGCGCCAGAGGTGACTCGCACACTGGCGCCGTAGCTGATGCGGCACAGGTCGAGGCTGGCGAACTTGCGATGATCGAGACTGGCCAGCGGGCTGCCGGCGCGAGGCATGAGAATGCAGTGGTTACCGACGTGCTGATTGACGTAGCCCGACACCGCATACGGGTCGGCATGGTCGAATACTCTGCTGCGCTGACTCAACAGTTGAGCTTGCATCATCGGGTCACTCTCGTTGTTGTTATAGGTTGCTTCGGGTCATTCTAGAACACTGCGTCAGTGGCTTGAGATAATCCAGACAGTTAACCGAAACCCCTGTGGGAGCGGGCTTGCTCGCGAAGGCGAAGTCAGCTTCAACATCTACGTTGACTGACACTCCGCTTTCGCGAGCAAGCCCGCTCCCACAGGGATTGTGCGATCAATCTTCCAGTGCGCGAACCCGCTCATGACGCTGCTGCTCGTCAGGCTGGGCAGACGATTGCAGGGTGAAATCGAATTCGATCTCGGCAAAGCGACCGCTGACACCATGAGCCGCCGCACGGGCCTGATCATCGCTGAAGGTGATCTTGGCGATCAGCTCGTCACGGGTGGCGTAGGCGAAATCGTCATGCAGGTACTTTTCGCCATCCAGGTTGATCTGGGTGGTCAGGTGGCGATGATCCGGCGCGGAAATGAAGAAGTGAATGTGCGCCGGACGCTGACCGTGACGGCCCAGTTGATCGAGCAGTTGCTGGGTCGGACCGTCCGGCGGGCAGCCATAACCCGACGGCACGATGCTGCGGAAACGGTAGCGGCCTTCGGCATCGGTGACGATGCGGCGGCGCAGGTTGAATTCCGACTGCGAGGCATCGAAGTACGAGTACGTGCCGCCAGTGTTGGCGTGCCAAACGTCCACCACGGCACCGGCCAGAGGTTCGCCAGCGGTGTTGAACACGCGACCTTGCATGAACAGGGTCACACCCGGATCAACGCCGTCATCGAGGCGCGCTTCGCCTTCGGACAGCGGCGCGCCGGCCACGTACAGCGGGCCTTCGATGGTGCGTGGCGTACCGCCGGATTTGCCGGCCTGTTCGTCTTCGGCGTCCATCAGCAGGTCGAGGTAATGTTCCAGACCGAGCCCGGCCACCACCAGCCCGGCTTCCTGGCGCGCGCCCAGCACGTTGAGATAGTTGACCGCTTTCCAGAACTCTTCCGGGGTCACCGCGAGGTCTTCGATGATGTTCACCGAGTCACGCAGAATGCGGTAGACCAGGGCTTTGGTGCGCGGATTGCCCTGATCGTTGAGCAGGCCGCTGGCCTCTTCGAGAAACTTTTGTACTTCAGCAGTGTGGGAAATCTTGACGTTCATTTTGGTGGGTTCCTCATCTTGTAATTATTAGCGTAGCGAGCTGAACAGGCTGGGCTCAGCGGTCATCGTCACGGATGGAAGAAGGATGCCGGCACATCGCGTCGATTTCGATGGCCATGTACGGAAACAGCGGCAGTTGCATCAGCAGGTCATGCAGTTCCTGAACGCTGTCGACATCGAACACGCTGTAATTGGCGTAGTGCCCGGCGATGCGCCACAGGTGGCGCCACTTGCCCTGCTCTTGCAGGCGCTGGGCCAGGGCTTTTTCGTCAGCCTTCAATTTATTGGCCGCTTCAGGATTCATGTCGACCGGCAGGTTCACGGTCATTTTTACGTGGAACAGCATAATGCTCTCCTCAGGCTTGATGAATGGCAGTGGAAGTTTTGTCGCGGCGGAAAAACGCCAGGCGCTCTTCATCCAGGCTCAGGCCCAGACCCGGGGTTTTCGGCACGTGCAGTTCAAAATCGCGATACACCAGCGGTTCGCTGAGAATGTCTTCGGTCAGCAGCAGCGGGCCGAACAACTCGGTGTCCCACGCCAGTTTGTTCAGGGTAACGAAAGCATGCGCCGAGGCCATCGTACCGAGGCCACCTTCGAGCATGGTGCCGCCGTACAGAGCGATACCGGCCGCTTCGGCGATGGAGGCGGTGCGCAACACGGCGCGCGGCCCACCGTTCTTGGCAATCTTCAAAGCGAACACCGAAGCCGCGCCTTCGCGCGCCAGGTTAAACGCATCTTCCACGCATTCGATGGATTCATCGGCCATGATCGGCGCCGGGCTCATGGCATTCAGGCGGGCCATGCCGGCGCGGTTGTTGCGCGAGATCGGCTGTTCGATCAGGTCGATGCCATTGGTGCCGAGAATGCGGCAGGCACGGATTGCGACGGCTTCCTCCCAGGCCTGATTGACGTCGACCCGCACGCTGGCGCGGTCGCCGAGGGCTTTCTTGATGGCAATGACGTGGGCCAGATCGCGATTGACCTCACCGGCACCGATCTTCAGCTTGAAGATGCGATGGCGGCGCAGGTCGAGCATTTTTTCCGCTTCGGCGATGTCTTTTTCGGTGTCGCCGCTGGCCAGGGTCCAGGCCACCGGCAGCGCGTCACGAACGCGACCGCCGAGCAATTCGCTGACCGGCAGACCAAGACGCTTGCCCTGGGCGTCGAGCAACGCGGTTTCGATACCGGATTTGGCGAAGGTGTTGCCACGGATGCTGCGCTCCAGACGCAACATCGCGGCGTTAACGTTGCCGCTGTCCTGGCCGATCAACAGAGGTGCGAAGTGCGTGTCGATGTTGGTCTTGATGCTGTCGGGGCTTTCGTTGCCGTAAGCCAGGCCACCGATGGTGGTGGACTCGCCGATGCCTTCGATGCCATCCGCGCATCGCACGCGAATGATCACCAGGGTCTGGTTCTGCATGGTGTGCATCGCCAGCTTGTGCGGGCGGATGGTCGGCAGATCGACGATGATCGTCTCGATCGATTCAATGGCAGTAGCAAGCATTTCGATACCCATCAGGTTCTTGGAGTTCTGGAATCGATTCTCGTACGGCTTTTTTCGCGACGCCAATATAGAATTGGTCTGACTTGATACCTTAAAGGTATGCAACCGATTCGCGTACGGAGGCTCCATGGAACTGCGTCACCTGCGTTATTTCCAGGTATTGGCTCAAACCCTCAACTTCACCCGCGCCGCCGAACTGCTGCACATCGCCCAGCCACCGTTGAGCCGGCAGATCCAGCAACTGGAAGACGAACTCGGTGTGATGCTGCTGGAACGCGGGCGCCCGCTGAAGCTGACCGACGCCGGGCGGTTTTTCCATGAACACTCCACCGCCCTGCTCGAACAACTGAACAAGGTTTGCGACAACACGCGGCGCATTGGCCTGGGGGAAAAGACCTGGCTGGGCATCGGTTTTGCGCCATCGACGTTGTACGGCGTGCTGCCCGAGCTGATTCGTCGCTTACGCAGTGGCGAGCCGTTGGAGCTGGAGCTGGGGCTTTCGGAAATGACCACGTTGCAGCAGGTGCAGGCGCTGAAGGCCGGACGCATCGACATCGGCTTCGGGCGTATCCGCATCGACGATCCGGCCATCATCCAGACCGTATTGACCGAAGACCGCCTGGTCGCCGCCCTGCCCGCCGGCCACCCGCTGCTTGCCGGTCCCATCAGCCTGCGCGATCTCGCCAAAGAACCCTTTGTGCTGTACCCCGGCAATCCGCGACCGAGCTATGCCGACCACGTCATCGCACTGTTCGAATCTTATGGGGTGAGCATCCACGTCGCGCAATGGACCAACGAGCTGCAAACAGCAATCGGTCTGGTGGGAGCCGGGATCGGGGTTACGCTGGTGCCGGCCTCGGTGCAATTGCTGCACCGCGACGACATCGGCTTCACGCCGTTACTGGAAGACAACGCGACCTCGCCGATCATTCTCAGTCGGCGGGTGGGCGATGTGTCGCCGGGGTTGAACCATTGTTTGCGGATGATCGATGAGCTGTTGCCCCGAGGCTAGGATCAACCGGCAAACGCCCGGCGCCCTGCCTTCATTTCGGTACGCAACTCGCCGACAAAATCAGAGATTGCGCGCACGCTGGTCAATTGCTCGGTCGAAACGTTATCGATCCGCAGTTTGACGCACCGGGGTTGACGCTCGTAAACCTCGATACGCAACAATCCCAAGGTTTCCGTGCATTCGCAAGCCAGCGGCTCAAAACCGGACTCTACAATGCTGCAAAGGACTGAAATAGGAACCATGGCCGGTGCCTCGGCGACTGTTAATCGGATTGGATCCGTTTCAGCATAGTTCCGCTTTGAAGATTTTGCGCCAGCAATAAATGTTAAATGCCTCTCACTTTGAACAGATTTTCAGTGGGCATTGTCCTTCCAGATCCAGTTCCAGACCCCCGGCAATTCAACCGGCTGAGCACTGTCACGCAACGTACGCGCCATTGCGGCCCGTTGCAGTTCGGCGGTGTCGTTGTAAAACGGCTGGTCTGCGGTCTTCACGCCGGTCGCCTGAGCGCTGTCGAGCAGGATCTGCAGGTACTCGCGGGTATGCCGGGCGGTGTAGCGATTGAGGTCGTGAAAGGTCACCACCACCGGGATCACCCCGTCCACCACCGGCAGCTCGCCGCGGGCGATGCGCTCGCGCACTTCAGACATCGAACGCAGCATGTGCGAGCGGCGTCGCGGGCTGGCGTTGAAGCCCCAGATTTTGCCGTCGTTGGCGCTCAGGTCGGTCAGCAACACATGCAAGCCATGCTGTTGATAGGCAGCGAAAGTGCGTTTGTCGTAACTCCAGAATGGCGGGCGCACCAAGGTCGGCGGCGCACCGGTGATCGCGGCGATGTCGGCACAGCCATCGGTGAGCGCCTGCTCCAGTTCTTGCGCGTCCAGCGAGCGATGATTGGTGTGCGACGGCGTGGCCGTGTGGAAGGCCAGAATGTGCCCGGCATCGCGCTCGCGATGCATGACCGCGCGGCCGATCTCACTGTTACCGGCCCGAGTGGCGCGGGTCTGCACGAAGAACACCGCTTTGATGTCCGGTTGCAGCGGATTTTTCGCCAGGCTATCGAGCACGGTTTCGGTCGGATTCCAGAAACTCGACGCGCTGGGGCCGTCATCGAATGTCAGCAGAAAGCGGATCGGTGGTTGCGCGAGCAGCCGTTGTTCGGTCTGCGGCGTCATTTCGATGGGAGCAGCGATACAGCCCAGCAGACCGACCGCCATGGCGCACGCCAATAGAACCTTGAACACCTGTTTCATGTTTTGCCTTGGGCCAGACCGTTTTGGTCAACACGTCAAACGGCAAAATTCCTTCGCCCGTTCATCCTTCATCGACCCGCAGGAAGCTGCGGGCCGAGGTTGGATAAGGGTACACAGTGTTTGGTTCCGGGGCTCGTTTACTGCGCCAGCGCCTGTTGGAATGAGCCATCGATGATCGGCGCGGTTGCCAGTTCCGTCGGCAGTGCCTTGACCTTGAACAGGAAGTCCGCGGTGCTCTGCAAATCCTTGGCGGCCTGCGCATCCACCGGGCCGACGGTCATGTGGGCCTGACGCAACCAATGGCGGGAAACGTTCTGGTCGAGATTGGCCTTCTTCGCCCACAGGTCGGCGTATTCGTCCGTGTTGTTATCCACCCAGGCCCGGGCCTTTTTCAGGCGCCCGAGAAAGTCGGCGATGGCTTCACGCTTGCTGTCGATGGACGGCGTCGATGCGGCGATGGCACTGAGGCCTGGCATCAGGTTTTTTGCGGTGAGAATCGGCCGGGCGCCGGAGAACAGGATCTGCTGGGAAATGTACGGTTCCCACACCGGGAAGGCATCGATGCTGCCCTGGGGCAACGCGGCGGCGGCATCGATCGGCATCAGCTTGATGAAGTCGACGTAGTCTTCCGGCATATCGGCTTTTTCCAAGGCGCGCAGCGTCAGTTGCTGGCTCCAGGCGCCGGGCCAGTAGGCGACTTTCTTGCCCTTGAGATCCGCAATGGTCTTGACCGGCGAATCCTTGGGCACCAGCAAGGCAATGGTGTCCGGGTTCTGCCGCGACACGCCGATCAGCTTGACCGGTGCCTGCTTGGCAGCGAGGAACAGAAAACCCGAATCGCCGAGAAAGCCCAGGTCCAGCGCCCCGGTGTTCAAGGCTTCAGCCAGCGGCGCGGCGGCCTGGAAGTGCTTCCAGTCGACCGTGTACGGCGCGTCTTTCAACACTCCAGAAGCTTCCACCGAGGCGCGAATGTTGTAGTAGTTCTGGTCGCCGATATGCAGGACGACAGGTTCGGCGGCGTAGGCCATGGGCGCGGCAAACAGCGCGCTGGTCAACAGACCGCGCACGAATCGGGACAGGTTCATCGGGGGCTCCTTGAAGGTGATTGCGCTAGACCATAACGCTCTTACAAGGGGCTTTTTAAATTCGATTTACGCATAAGCTCATGACTCGCGACATGCAGTGTTGGCTCAGCAACAGCGACTCAACAGACTGCTTTCCGGGGTACAGCCCACCGCTACTTCCACTTCGCTGCAAGCCTTGAAAACCCGCGAACCCGCGGACATGGCACAGAGCCTGCAATATTCCATTTATGCAGGAAGCATTCGATGAAATTAATTTTTTGGACATAAGAATCTCGCCGCCTTGCCCGGAGCCGCCCATGAAACCCACCTTCCGTTTTCCCATTGTCAGGTCTCTGCTTGGCGCCTGCGCCCTGGCCCTGAGCCTGCAACCCGTGGCCCAGGCGGTTGAAGCGCCGCCGGCCGAAGTGCATCTGGATTACGCCTACTATTCGCCGGTCAGCCTGGTCCTCAAGCATTTCGGCTTTCTGGAAAAGGCCCTGCCCCAGACCAAGGTCAGTTGGGTGTTGAGCCAAGGCAGTAACCGCTCGCTGGAATACCTCAACAGCGGCGGCGTGGATTTCGCTTCTTCCGCCAGCCTCGCAGCGGTACTCAGCCGCGCCAACGGCAGCCCGATCAAATCGGTTTACGTCTATAGCCGCGCCGAATGGACGGCGTTGGTGGTGCGCAAGGACTCACCGTATAAAACCGTAGCCGACCTCAAAGGCAAGAAAATCGCCGCCACCAAAGGCACCGATCCGTACCTGTTCACCCTGCGCAGCCTGCAACAGGCCGGCCTGAGCAAGGACGATGTGGAACTCGTGCACTTGCAGCACCCGGACGGTCGCACCGCGCTGGAAAAAGGTGATGTCGACGCCTGGGCCGGACTCGATCCGCACATGGCCGCCAGCCAGGTCCAGGCCGGTTCGCGTCTGCTGTACCGCAACACCGGTTTCAACAGTTATGGCGTGGTCAGCGTCACCGACAGCTACGCCAAGGAACATCCGCAAACCATCGACACGGTGCTGAAGGCGTACGAACAAGCCCGGGAATGGGCGGTAAAAAATCCTGAAGAACTGGCGAAACTGCTCGCCACCGAATCCGGCCTGCCGCTGGAAGTGGCCAAGCTGCAACTGTCACGTACCGACCTGAGCAGCCCGCAACTGACGGCCAAGGATGTGATCGCCTCGAAAGCCGCCGCACCGATTCTGGTTTCCGAGGAACTGGTACGCCGTGGTGTGAACGTCGATCAGGTGATCGATCAGTTGATCGACACCGGGTTCAAGGAAACCGTTGCTCGTCAGTAACAGCAAAAGATCGCAGCCTGCGGCAGCTCCTACAGGGAAACGCATATCCCAATGCAGGAGCTGCCGCAGGCTGCGATCTTTTGATCTTGTCGTGACTGGAGTCCCTCATGACCAGCAAAAGCAAAAGCCTGCCCACGCACCTGGCATTGCCCGCACCGCGACGCCTGAGCGATACCTGGCGCCAGCGCCTCAAAGGCCTGGCGCTGCCCGTACTGATCCTTCTGGTGCTGGAATTCGTCGTGCGCATCGGCTGGCTGCCGTCCTACCAAATGCCCGCCCCCAGCGAAATCGCCCTGACCCTCAAAGACCTCGCTGAAGGCGCGCTGTGGAAGCACATCAGCGCCAGCCTGTTGCGCGTACTACTGGGCTTCGTCATCGGTGCAAGCCTGGCGCTGTTGTTCGCCGCGTGGGTCGGTTTGAGCCGTGAAGCCGAAGCCTGGCTGGAACCGACGTTCGCCGGCCTGCGCTCGATCCCGAGCCTGGCCTGGGTGCCGCTGTTGCTGCTGTGGCTGGGCATCGACGAGACTTCGAAAATCGTCCTGATTGCCATCGGTGCGTTCTTCCCGGTGTACCTCAACGGCGTCGCGGCGATCCGCAACATCGACCGCAAACTGGTGGAGGTCGGGCAGATGTACGGGTTCAGTCGTCGCCGCTTGGTGCAACGGATTCTGCTGCCTGCCGCCCTGCCCGGCCTGTTCACCGGATTGCGCAGCGGCCTGAGCCTGGCCTGGATGTTTCTGGTGGCCGCCGAACTGATCGCCGCCACCAAAGGCCTGGGCTATCTGCTCAGCGACGGTCGCGAGACTTCACGCCCGGACATCGTGCTGGCCGCCATCATCGTCCTGGCGTTGCTGGGCAAACTCAGCGACGGCCTGCTCGCCAGCCTGGAGAAACGCTTCCTGGCCTGGCGCGACACGTTCAACGGCCAAAGCGCAGAGGATTGAGCCATGACCGAACACTTGCTGGACATCCACGTCGAGCGCAAAACCTTCGCTGCCACCACGGTGCTCAACAACATCCATTTGCAGTTGCAGCCCCGGGAAACCGTCAGTCTGCTCGGCCCCAGCGGTTGCGGCAAAAGCACCTTGTTGCGGATCGTCGCCGGGCTGGAAAAAGACTTCCAGGGCACCCTGCGCAGCCGCGCCGGTGAAGTGGCTTTTGTGTTTCAGGAACCACGGCTGATGCCTTGGCTGACGGTGGAACAGAACATCGGCTTCAGCGCCGACAACCATTACGACAAGGCCTGGGTCACGCAACTGATCGAGGAAGTCGGTCTCGGCGGATTTGCCCAGTCCCTGCCCAAGGCGCTTTCCGGCGGCATGGCGCAGCGGGTGGCCATCGCCCGCGGTCTCTACTCGCGGCCGCAAGTGCTGCTGCTCGACGAACCTTTCAGCGCGGTAGACGCTTTTACCCGCATGAAACTCCAGGACCTGCTGCTGCAACTGGCCGAGCGCCACGCCATCGCCCTGCTGCTGGTGACCCATGATGTCGATGAAGCGCTGTACCTCAGTGATCGCGTGCTGGTGATGGACAACCGGCCCAGCAGCATCCGTCAGGAACTGGCGGTGCAACTGGCACATCCCCGTGATCGGCGCGACCCGCTGCTAGCGCAACTCAAGGCGATGTCGTTGACCGAGTTGCAACGGGCGCACGTGATCTGAGGCAACTAGACTGAAAGCCTTGGCCGGAGGATTCAGTCGATGTGCGGAAGACTGTCGCAATACCGGGGTATCCACGATTTCGTGGCGGTGCTGAGCATTCCCGACGCGCTGATCAATCACGTCGGCGATCAGCCCCTGGCCCGCTACAACGCTGCGCCCACCACGCAACTTGCGCTGTTGCATCTGGAGGACGACGGCTTGCATGCCGATTCGCAGCGCTGGGGTTGGCGACCGCACTGGGCCAAGGATCGCGCAGCACCGATCAATGCGCGGGTCGAAAAAGTTGCCCACGGCCCATTCTTCCGCGCGATCTGGCCGCACCGCGCGATCTGTCCGGTCGATAACTGGTTCGAATGGGTCGATGCAGGAGACGGCACACGGCAACCCTGGCTGATTCGCCGGCGCGATCATGGGCCGGTGTTGTGTGCGGCGATCGGGCAATTCCCGATTGGAAGCGCTCCACCGAGGGACGACGACGGGTTTGTCATCATCACCGCCGACAGCGCAGGCGGCATGGTGGACATTCATGACCGACGACCGGTGGTGTTCTCGGCAGAACTGGCGCGGGAATGGCTGGACCCGGCGACGCCCAGGGAACGCGCCGAGCAAATGTTGCTTTTGCAGGGTGAAGACAGCGATGCATTCCACTGGCACAAGGTCACTAAAGCGGTTGGCAACGCGAGAAACCAAGGCGCGGAGTTAATTGTTGAGGTGACCTGAAAGTGTCAATAACGACAGCGACACAGTCATAAATAACGACCCTCCGTTGAACACCAAGTTATTAGCGTTACAACACCTGTTTCAGTCAATTAACACTTGCATCGCACAGTTAACCGCTGGTCTGACTATAGAGTCGCATTGCATACATTTTTTGTCGCTAACGCTAGTATTCGCGCCGCATTTCCAGTTGCATCACCCAGTTGACCAAAGAGTCAATAACTAAGGAAATTCCATACAACAAGCCTTGCAGAGAACTAAATTGCGCGACGATTTTATAAATAATCAAGTCGTGGGTCTGGCGTGTGTTTATCTTACAAAGACAGAACACTACCAACTCGACTGCTTTATCGGGCAATACATAGAAACCCGTAACTTGCGTTCAATCCCCAATATAAACGCGGTCCTGAATTCAACCCTCGAAAGCTACCCGGGCATGCCTCCGGTGATGGTCAACGAACTGAATGCCTGGATCGACAAGACGTTGGGTTTTCGAGCCTCTCATCCAGATTTCATGCCGCTGGACGACGCTTGAACCTTGGTCGGGGCCTTTCGGCAGAAAAACTGAACGAACCCGCCCACGCACCACTCTGAAGACAAGAGGCTCGCTGAGCCTCTTTCTTTTTCAGTCGTCTTATTTCTGCACCCTGTCTCTTCACGCCGTTTGCATCGCAGATCTCTCTGAATCCCCTAATCGACTACTGAGCCAATGTTCCGGCTCGCTTCAGGAGGAATACATGAGCGAACTCGTGCCCTATGCCGTGCATTACGTATTTGACGGCGTGCGCCAGCATTTTTTTAAACTGGCGGTGAACTTCTCCGATGGCCAAGCCATTCATTCGGCCTCAGTCCATGCGCTTCCCTCAGGCAGCCACCAAATGTCGACACCCGCCAGCCTCGAAGCCGCGCGTGCAGATGCCTGCCAATTGGGAATCACCCAGATTCGCTGGAATGAGGCTGTTTGAATAATGTTGTGGGAGCGAGCCTGCTCGCCCCCACATAGGGAAAGCCTTTGATCAAGGCTTCAACGGGATTTCGATATCGCGATCCGACAGCTCGCGGCTGTCGTCATGTTTCCAGGTCTTCTCCGCTTTTCTCTGCCGCTCAATCTCTTCTTCCGTCGGTTCATCCATGTCTTCATCCGGGTCCGGACGCTTGGGGTCATTTGCCATGTTCACCTCTCTTCCTGAAGGGATCGGTCATCAATTTCAAGCGTAGAACAGATTCGCCTGCCCGGCTTACAGCCACCAACGCAGCAAAAAGAAAAAACCCATGCTCAACAGCATGCTGAGCAAGGTGTTGCGGGTGTAGAGCACCAGGCCGACGGCCACCAGCGAACTGATCAGGTACGGGTTGTCCCATTGCAGATTCAGCTGTTTCTCGGGCATGAACACGATCGGCCCGCAGATCGCGGTCAACATGCCCGGCACGGCGAAGCCGAGGAACTGCCGGGCGTTACTGCTCAAGCGTACCGGCAGCCGCGGTTCGAGAAAAACGTAGCGATTGAGAAACACCAACACGCCCATGCCGAAAATCACTGCCCAGACCATCATGTGCGCGCTCCCTGGAACTTGTTGCAGATAAACCCGGCGGTCATCCCCGCCAATCCCGACAGCACCAGCGCCGAGCCCCATTGCCAATAGCTGAACAGCACCGAGCAGAACAGCGAAACCGCGACGCAGACCACGGTCGGCACATTGCGCACCACCGGAGTGATCAGGGCGATGAAGGTGGCGGCGATGGAGAAATCCAGGCCCAGGTGTTCCAGGCCGGGAATGCTGCTGCCGAGCACGATGCCGGCCAGGGTGAAGAGGTTCCAGGCGATGTAGAACGTCAGGCCGACACCCAACGCGAACCAGCGGTCGAATTGTTGTTTGTCGTGCTGGCTGGTCAGGGCGAACAATTCATCGGTGAGCAAAAAACCCAACCCTACGCGCCAGCGCCCCGGCAACGGCGAAATCACCGAACGCAGACTCATCCCGTAAAGCAAATGCTGGGAGGTGAGCAACAACGTGGTCAGCAGGATCGAAAAGATCCCGGCGCCGCCCTTGAGCATGCCGATGGCCACCAGTTGCGCGGCACCGGCGAACACGATGCTCGACAAACCCTGGCCTTGCAGGGGCGTGAGATTGGCTTCGATGGCCATGGACCCGGCCAGCAAGCCCCAAGGCGCGGTTGCCAGGGACAGCGGCATGATCGCTGCGGCGCCGCGAAGGAACGCACTGCGCGGCAAGTGTGAGTTGGACATATCGCTCTACAACCAGGGGAAAGACCCCAGACTGTGCCAGCAGTCGCGGCCAATGGCTTGAACAATCTTGCTCAATACCGCGACTCCGTGCCATTCATCGGCTGCCCGCTTGCGCCGCCAAAGTAGTAGCAACATGATGGCGCTGCATTTTTTCCTTCAAGGTGCAGGCCCTTCATGAATCCACTCGAAACCGACAGCGACGTCTACAAAACCCTGCTTGAGTCGACCAAGGCGATTCCATGGCGAATCAACTGGAAAACCATGACGTTCAGTTACATCGGGCCGCAGATCGAAAGTCTGTTGGGCTGGAAACAGGACAGTTGGGTTGGCGTTAATGACTGGGTCGAGCGCATGCACCCGGACGATCGCGATTACGTGGTGGAGTTCTGCGTCTCGCAATCCCGGGCCGGGGTCGACCATGAAGCGGACTACCGCGCGCTGACCCACAGCGGTGAATACGTGTGGATCCGCGATGTGGTGCACGTGGTGCGCAAGGACGGCGAGGTCGAGGCGCTGGTGGGGTTCATGTTCGACATCAGCGAACGCAAGAAAACCGAAGAACACCTGATTCGCCTGCAAAAGCAGCTCGAAGAATATTCCTACCAGGACGGTCTGACCGGCATCGCCAACCGGCGCATGTTCGACACCGTGCTGGAGCGGGAATGGGCCACCGCCCAGCGCACGGGATCGCCGCTGTCGGTGCTGGTTCTGGATATCGATTATTTCAAGCAGTACAACGACCATTACGGCCACATCAAGGGCGACGAATGCCTGCGCCACGTAGCCCGCACCTTGTCGCTGGCGGCTAACCGGCCACGGGATTTCATTGCGCGGATCGGCGGCGAAGAGTTCGTCTGGCTGCTGCCGGAAACCGATGCCGAGTCCGCCAGGTTGGTGGCGCACAAATGCCTGCACCTGATTCGCCAGCAACAAATCGCCCATGAGTTTTCCGCCGTTTCATCCGTGCTCAGCGTGAGCCTCGGCGTTGGCACCACCCACGCCTCGCAGCACGCCACGGCGCTGGAATTCGTCGAACAGGTCGATCAATTGCTCTACAAAGCCAAGCACAACGGACGGATGCGCGCGGAGTTCGCCGATTTTCGTGATTGACAAACGGTGCCCGGCCTTTTAAAACTGGGCGCCTCAATCAGGGTGTAAGCAAAGATGTCCGCAACCTTCAATCACAACTCTTCCGTCATTGGCTCTATTGCCAAGGCGCAAGGTTGCGTTGCGCGCACCCTCAAATCGAAGAAACAGTCGCTCATGTGACCGGGGCGCGCTGTCCCGTCAGATGAGCTGACAGGACATTGAGCGCGACGGATCACCCTCCCCTTGCTTACTTCCTTCTACGCTCCTGACGGTGACGAAATCGGTCAACCATCAGGAGAAAGCGCATGTCATCGTTTCAAGGTATCTGGGTTCCGCTCGTCACGCCGTTCCACAACGGCGCCATCGATTTCGTCGGCCTGCAGCGTCTGGTCAACCACTTGCTGGAAAAAGGCGTCGACGGCCTGATTGTCTGTGGCACCACCGGCGAACCCGCCGCGATGGGCAAGCATGAGCAACTGGCGGTGCTCGATGCGGTGCTGGAGCAAGTCCCTGCGCACCGCGTGGTGATGGGCCTGGCCGGCAACAACCTGACTGAATTGCTGCAATTCCAGAGCGAAATCCTCAAGCGTCCGGTGGCAGGTTTGCTGGTGCCGGCGCCGTATTACATCCGCCCCTCCCAGGCCGGACTTGAGGCGTTTTTCAAGACCGTTGCCGACGCTTCAAGCGTGCCGCTGATTCTCTACGATATTCCCTACCGCACCGGCGTGGCCTTCGAACAGGCGACCTTGCTCAACATCGTCGCCCACGAGCGGATCGTCGCGATCAAGGATTGCGGCGGCAATCTGAACAACACCCTGGCGTTGCTGACTTCCGGAAAAGTCGATGTGTTGTGCGGTGAGGACAACCAGATTTTCAGCGCCTTGTGCCTCGGCGCCAAAGGCGCGATTGCCGCGTCGGCGCATGTACATCCCGAGCGCTTTGTCGCGCTGTACCAACAGGTTCGCGACAATCAATTGGCCGCCGCCCGCAGCACATTCTTCGAGCTGCTGCCGCTGATTCAAAGCCTGTTCATCGAACCCAATCCCGCCCCGGTCAAAACCGCACTGGCCCTTGAAGGCTTGATCGACGATGAACTGCGCGCGCCGATGCTACGCAGCAGCGAAGCCATGGTGACGCACTTGAAGGCTGTTCTCGGCGCACTGAACAATCGATAGAGCGTCGGCCATTGGCCCGAGTACCATGGAGCGATTCGCCTGATGCCTGCGGGAGCCGCCATGCTCTACCGAATCGCCGCCGATGGGCTGGTGCTGTTTCACCTGACGTTCATCCTGTTCGTGTTGTTCGGTGGGTTGCTGGTGCTCAAATGGCGCCGCCTGATCTGGTGGCACTTGCCCGCTGCTGCGTGGGGTGTGGCGGTGGAGTTTTTCCACCTGCCCTGCCCTCTGACGCACTGGGAAAACCTGATGCGCCACGCCGCCGGACAAAGCGGTTATGGCGGCGGATTCATCGAATATTATGTGTGGCCAGTGATTTATCCGGCTGGGCTGACTCCGGCGATTCAGTTGTGGCTGGCCGGTTTGGTGTTGCTGGTCAATGGGGTGGTCTATCTTCGAGTGATCAAACAAAAGTCCTGACTTTAACCAAAGGCTGAAACCATGCTGTCGATTGAAGACCTGGCATTGCTGGAGGCCATCCGCGAAACCGGCAGCCTGTCGCGGGCCGCCGTCAAACTGGGCAAGGCACCGTCCACGGTGTCCTATGCCGCGCGGCAACTGGAAGAGCGTTTCGATGCCTTGCTGTTCGACCGTCGTCGCTATCGCTTGCAACTGACCCCGGCCGGTGAGTTGCTGGTCAACGAAGCATCGCGGTTGATGGAGGATGTCTCGCGCCTGACGCAACGGGTGCAGCAAGTGGCCAATGGCTGGGAGAGCCGGTTGTGGATCGTCACCGATGAATTGCTGGAGTTCGAAAACCTGATCCCGGTGATCCGCGAGTTCGATGCGCTGGGTTCCGGCGTACCGCTGCGGGTCACCCAGGAAGTGCTCAAAGGAGTCTGGGAAGCCCTGCGTGAAGGCCGCGCCGATTTGGTCATTGGTGCCACCAACGAACCACCGGCAATTCCGTCGTTGCGCTGGATGCAGTTGGGGGAAATGGAATGGGTGTTCGCCGTTTCGCCAAAGCATGCACTGGCCAAGGCCAAGGAGCCGATTTCCAGGGCGACGGTGACGCAGCACCGGGCGATTGTCGTGGCCGATTCGTCGAGAACCACCGAGGGTCGAACCTACGGTGTTTCTGGCGGGCAACCGGTGCTGGCGGTGGCGACCATGCGCGCAAAAATCCTCGCACAGTGCGCCGGGTTGGGCGTGGGCTGGTTGCCCAGGCATCGGGTCAGTTCGTTGCTGGACAACGGGACACTGGTGGAAAAGCAGATGGCCGACCCGCGCGAGCCAAACATTCTGTATGCCGGCTGGCGCGGCGATCACGACGGTCGCGCCCTGAACTGGTGGCTGGAAAAACTCAAGCAGCCACACCTCGCCAGGCAACTGGTGCAGGGCATCGACCTGTTTGTGTAACAGGCGAAGGTCAGTTGGCAATCACGCTCATGTTCCGCCCGCTGGCCTTGGCCACGTACAACGCCTTGTCGGCGGCACCGATCAGGTCCTCGGTGCGGGTTTGGGACGCCGGATCGTAGCCACACACGCCGACGCTGACCGTAACCACACCTACGGGACTTTCACTGTGCAGCAGGTTCGCCGACTGCACCGCCCGACGGATTTTTTCCGCCACCAGAAACGCCCCCACGTAGTCGGTGCCGGGCAGCACCACGGCAAACTCCTCGCCACCAAAACGCGAGGCCAGGTCGCCGGGGCGCTGGATATGCCCGGTGATGACGGTCGCGATCGCGCGCAAACACTCGTCACCGGCCAGGTGTCCATAGCGATCGTTGAACGCCTTGAAATGATCGACATCGATCATCAGCAGCGAGAGACCGGTCAAGTTGCGCCGCGCGCGCCCCGTTTCGGCTTGAATGAACAGGTCGAACTGGCGGCGGTTGGCCAATCCGGTCAGCGCATCTTCCAGCGCCAGCAACTCCAGGTTGCGATTGAGTCCGAGGAGTTTTTCCTGGTATCCGAGCAACTCGACCTGGATGCGGTTCTGCTGCTGCATCAACTTGATCAGGCGATAGCCGAGCACGCCCAGAAAACCCAGCAACAACGAAACGATGGCCGCACTGAGCAACGATTCCTTGCGCCAGCCGGCCAGCACTTCGTCCTTGTTCAACGCGGCAAACACAATCAGCGGATAGCCCTCGACCCGGCGATAGCCCACCACCCGCTCGACACCGTCGATGGTCGACTTGAGCATCGCCGTACCCGCGCTGTCCTTGGGCAGCAACTGCGTGAACAGCGGGCTCTTGGCCAGACTGGAGCCGATGTCCGCCTCATTGAACGGCCGACGCACGACGATGCTGGCGTTGTCGGCGATCAGGTTGATCACCCCGTTGTTGCCCATGTCGATGCTGTCGTAGAGCTGCAGGAAATGACTGAGATAGATCGTCGCCAGCGCCACGCCGGCAAAACTGCCATCGGGATGGTTGATCCGCCGTGACACGGTCATGATCCATTCGCCGCTGGAGCGGCTCTTGATCGAAGGCCCGATGTGCGGCCCGCGATCAGAGTGATCGCGGTGGAAAATAAAATATTCGCGATCGGAATTATTGGCGACGCCGACTTCGGCGCCATTGGAATTGGCGATCCACTGCCCGGTTTCGTCATAAACGAACAAGCCATGAACCTGGCTCAGTTCACTGCGCTGGGCACTGAGCAAGCGCTGCAAACGGTTGAGCCGGGTCTGGTCGACGCCCTCGTTTTCCAGGCGATCGACCAGGGCAAACAGCAGCGTATCAGCCTGCTTGATCGACGCTTGCGCCTGCGAGGCAAGGGTCTGCGCAAGGTTGGACATCGCCACTTCCTTGTCATGCAGGTGGTACTGGCGCGAACTCCAGGCTTCCCAGATGACGATCACCGCCATCGACAGGCACACGGCAATCAGCAGCGTCACTGCCGAGCGGACCTTGAGCCGGGCGACACCGGGCCGGTCTTTTTCGATACGGTCGTAAATGGACGGATGCCCCATGACACTCGCTCCCTGATTGTTGTGAAAAACGAGGCTTCCTGCTCGTTTTTTACTCACTATGCCTGCCGCATGACGGCCACGCCATCGGGATTAGCCTGATGTGCGCTTCACCGCCTCCAGCCACGCCGGATCCAGTCGCGTCTGCTCGGGATCAAGCCCCAATGCTTGCATCTTCGCCTCGTGCTCCTGCATTTCCCGGCGTAATTGCCCATGGTCGCTGGAGTTACCATCCAGTTGGTGCATCTGGTTCAACCCCAGATGATAGAAGCGCAGCAGCTTCATCGCGGTCGGATCGCCCGCGTCCACGGCAGCCGTAACGTGGTGCATGACATTGGTCACGCTCATCAGGCTACGCTTGAGTTGCCAACTATAGACCGCTGGCGCCATCCATTCCTGGGTCCAGAACACCTTGCGCATCAGCGCCGCCATCAGCAGCACCGCGGCAAACACGCCGCCGATGTTGAACCGCAGGTTGTCCCCGCCGGGTTCGCCGAACAACGCCACCGCCGCCGTGGACAGCGCCATCGCCAACGCCACGAAAGTCAGGGCAATGATCAGCGTGCTGCGCCGCGTCTGTTGCCGGTAGGTCTCGGCGTTCATCGGCTGGATTTCGAACATTACGTCGGGTTTCCTTGAGTCAGAGGCAAAAAGACAACGGGCCATTATCGCCTCCGCGAGGGATTTAGCTATGCTGGGGCTCCTTTTCATCTTTTCATCGTCAATCGGGGACATGGCGAGACCGCGCAGTTCGTGCCATCTTCTTTCATGGATACACACTATTCGGATGTCATTCGTTGTTCCTGCGCGAATGTCATCGTTTTAAGGATCATTGAATGACCCAACGACAAGTAATCAACGCTTCGGTCAGCCCGAAAGGCAGCCTGGAAACGCTCTCCCAACGGGAAGTCCAGCAACTGAGCGAAGCCGGATCCGGCAGCACCTACGACATCTTCCGCCAATGCGCCCTGGCCATCCTCAACACCGGCGCCCACGTCGATAACGCCAAGACCATCCTCGAAGCCTACAAGGACTTCGAAATCCGCATTCACCAACAAGACCGCGGCGTACGCCTGGAACTGCTGAACGCCCCGGCCGACGCCTTCGTCGACGGCGAAATGATCGCCAGCACCCGTGAAATGCTGTTCAGCGCCCTGCGCGACATCGTCTACACCGAAAACGAACTCGACAGCCAACGCATCGACCTCAGCACCTCCCAAGGCATCAGCGACTACGTCTTCCACCTGCTGCGAAACGCCCGCACCCTGCGCCCCGGCGTCGAGCCGAAGATCGTGGTGTGCTGGGGTGGCCACTCGATCAACACCGAAGAATACAAATACACCAAGAAAGTCGGCCACGAACTGGGCCTGCGCAGCCTGGACGTGTGCACCGGTTGCGGCCCCGGCGTGATGAAAGGCCCGATGAAAGGCGCGACCATCGCCCACGCCAAGCAGCGCATCCACGGCGGTCGTTACCTCGGCCTGACCGAGCCCGGGATCATTGCCGCCGAGGCACCGAACCCGATCGTCAACGAACTGGTGATCTTGCCGGACATCGAGAAACGCCTGGAAGCCTTCGTCCGCGTTGGCCACGGCATCATCATCTTCCCGGGCGGTGCCGGTACGGCCGAAGAGTTCCTGTACCTGCTCGGCATCCTGATGCACCCGGACAACGAAGGCCTGCCCTTCCCGGTCATCCTCACCGGGCCGAAACATGCCGCGCCGTACCTGGAGCAACTGGACGCCTTTGTCGGTGCCACGCTGGGTGAAGCCGCCAAGCAGCATTACCAGATCATCATCGACGATCCGGCCGAAGTTGCCCGGCAGATGACCGCGGGTCTCAAAGCGGTGAAGCAGTTCCGCCGCGAACGCAACGACGCGTTCCACTTCAACTGGCTGCTGAAAATCGACGAAGGCTTCCAGCGCCCGTTCGACCCGACCCACGAAAACATGGCCAACCTGAAACTGAGCCGCGACCTGCCGGCCCACGAACTGGCGGCCAACCTGCGTCGGGCGTTCTCCGGCATCGTCGCCGGTAACGTCAAGGACAAGGGCATTCGCCTGATCGAACAACACGGTCCGTACCAGATCCGTGGCGATGCGGCGGTCATGCAGCCGCTGGATCAGTTGCTCAAGGCGTTCGTTGCCCAGCACCGGATGAAACTGCCTGGTGGTGCGGCGTATGTGCCGTGTTATCGGGTGGTTGCGTAACCCAAGGAAAACAAGCCGAAGCGATTGCTTCGGCTTGTGACCTTACCTTCAGCGCTTGACCGCCACGCACGTAAAACACATCGGCAACTGCGCGGCCTGCTGCTGATAGCGGTCATAGAGTTCCTCGCGGTTGGAATGCGGATACTCCTTGAAGTGGCTGATCTGTAGCCCTACCGCAATGGCAGCGCTGAAAATGTCGCCCAGGGTGTGGGCGAACCAATAGGACGGCGCAGCCTGTTGTTCGACTTTTCCTTCGTAGACGATCGGTTCGTTTTGCACGAACGGCTCACGGCGAAAATACGAACTGGCCAAGCCATAAGGGTCCGCTGCCTCGGGGTCGAACATTTCCAGGAACGGATGGGTTTCGTACACCACCAGCGCACCGCCCGGTTTCAAGGCTTTCGCCACATGGCGGAAGAATTCGCCGATGTCCGGCATCCAGCCCAATACGCCGATGGTGATCAGCGCCACATCAAAACGCTCATGCAGCTCACCGGGCAAGTGATGAATGTCGGCCTCGATGAACGTTGGTGCATGAGGTGAACGCGATGCCAGTTCCCGCGCCTGTTCGAGAAACGCCACAGACTGGTCGACACCCACCACCAGCCGGGCGCCCAAGGCAAACAGGGAAAGGCTTTCACGGCCATTGTTACAGCCCAGTTGCACCACGTCCTTGCCGTCGACACCGACCTCGGTCAGCACACCGGTCAGGGTGTCATCCAGGCAAGAAAAATCCGCATGAGCCACCGCATTCCAGTGCACTTGCCATTCAGGAGAGTCTTTGTGGTGGCGGGCAGAGTCGTTCCAGGCCTCGCGGTTGCTGGCGATGGCGTTTTCTTTTGTTGGCAATTCCATTGCACGCTCCAGTATCGGGTCTTTGATTGAGGCCCGAGTCTAGATCATGGTTTGAAACAGCCCCATCAGGCTTTTGTTGCGATCTTGTAAACCGCACCCCGCCGACGCTTGCCCACGGGAACGCTATAGTTAATGGCCTTGGGGATATGCGCGAAATCCGATGCCGCAGGTGCTGCCATGAAGAAGACCGAACAAACGCTGTTGCTTGCCCTTTGCCTGACCACCGCCACTTGGGCACAGGCGGACGACAGCCTGATGCAAACCGACCAATCGACCACTGAATTCCACTATTACGGGGCCGACCAACCCTTCGCCCACCCCGCGCCGCCCTCACTGAGCACAGTGCCACCGGGGGCCTACATTTCGACGTCACCCCAGACGTTCATCCCGGTGTCCAGCGAGCACGTGTTTTCCGACTCGCGGTTGCCGACGGTAGCCGATGCCACCGTTCGTGTGTTCATTCGCACCTACGATGAGGAGCGCGGCGTCTACGTGAACCAGGAGGTCATCGACCCGACCTGCATGCTGGCGTGCTTGAGCGGGCAGAGCCCGGCCTTGTAGGCAACGCTACCACTGCCGTTTGTCCGGACGCGCCAGGCCCAGTTTTTCGATCCGGTAACGCAGCATGTCGCGGCTCAGGCCCAGCAGCCGTGCGGACTTGGTGACGTTCCAGTCGGTCTTGTCGAGCATCTTGCGTACCATGTCACGCTCGACTTCCGGCAGGTTCATCGACTCGGTGCCGTTGTAGATCGGACGCGGTTCGCTGGGTGGCATTTCGTGTTGAAACATCGCCGGCTCATCCACCAGGCTCAGGCACACATTCAACTGATGGGCCGCAATGGTGTCGCTCTGGGCCAGCAGCACGGTCTGTTCGAGCATGTTGCGCAATTCCCGCACATTGCCCGGCCAGGTGTAATTGAGCAGAAGATCTTCGGCCTGATCGCTGAAGCGCAGGTGCGGTTTGCCATAGCGTTTGCCGTGGGTGCCCAGGAAATGCCGGGCCAGCAACAGAATGTCTTCACCCCGGGCATACAGGCGCGGCACCTTGATCGAAATGATGCGCAGGCGGAAAAACAGGTCGCGGCGGAACTTGCCCTGCTGGACCATCTGTTCGAGGTTGCAGTTGGTGGCGCTGATCACCCGCAGATCGACTTTGCGCTCCTTCACCGAACCGACCCGGCGGATGGTCCGGTCTTCCAGCAACTTCAGCAGCTTGGCCTGCAGAATCAGATCCATTTCCCCTACTTCATCGAGGAACAGTGTGCCGCCGTCGGCCGCCTCCACCAACCCCACGCGACGATCCTTGGCGTCGGTGAAGGCGCCCTTCTCGTGGCCGAACAGCTCCGACTCCACCAGGTTGGAAGGAATCGAGGCGCAGTTGAACTCAATGAACGGCCCTTTGCTGCGCGGGCCATCGAAATGCAGGGCGCGGGCCACCAGTTCCTTACCGGTGCCGGTCTCGCCTTCCACCAGCACCGGCGGCAGGTCGGAGTTGGCCATTCGGCGTTCGGCGTCGAGCAATTGGGCGATGGTGCCCTTGAGGTAGACCATCGGCGCGGAATCACCGATCAGTGCCTGAACCCCGGATTTCTGCGCTTCGCGTTCCTGATAGAACGACAGCGTGCGTTCCATGCGTTCGGTGGCCAACGCCTTGTCCAGCAGCAACTTGAGCTCCGGCAAAGCCACGGGTTTGGTCACGTAGTGGAACGCGCCTTCCTTCATCGCCACGACGGCGTCTTCGACGTTGCCGTAGCCGGTCATCATGATCACTTTCAGATCCGGCGCGTTGATGCGCAGCTTCTGGATCAGATCGTGACCACTCATGCCCGGCAACGAGTTATCGGTCAGCACCACGTCAGGCAAGAACGTCTTCAATTGATCCAGTGCGTCTTCAGCCGAGTGGCAGACAGTCACCTCGAAGTCCTTGCGCTCCAGGTAAGTCTGAATATTCTCGGCGAGGAGTTCATCATCCTCGACCAGCAGTATGCTGTGCTCCATATTCCCCTCCCGTTGCTACTTTAAAGTTCAGACTTACGCGGGTTCCTTCCTGCTCCTGGCTGGTCAGTTCGACCGAACCTTCGAAACGCTCCATTATTCTTTTGACCAGGGCCAGGCCTACGCCCAACCCTCCTTGTTTGGTGGTGAAAAACGGCTTGAAGACCATTTGCTGTTGCTGCTTGGTCATGCCTTTGCCGGTGTCGTTGAGGATCATGCATACCTGCCCCGGCGCCGGTGTTTCAATCTCGATACTCAACACTCCGCCCTTGGGCATGGCTTCCAGGGCATTGGCAAACAGGCTATTGAGAATCTGCGTGAGCAGCACCTGTTGGCTGACGACCGGTGGAACGCTTTTCGGCGTGAAGCGCACCTCGACGTTCGAGCGTTTGATCAGCGGTTCAAAGGCGCCGAGGGTATCGTCGATGGCCAGCACCAGATCGACCTCTTCGTAGTCGTCATTGACCGGGCGCAACGACACCAGCAACTCGCGGACCCAGCGTGACATGCGGTCGACCTGACTGATGATGTCGCCGATGTTTTTCTGCGCGCTCTGGCTGGCGATTTCCTGGGCCAGTTCGGCGCTGGAGCGGATGTTCGCCAGCGGATTGCGCAGGCTGTGGGCAACCGCCGAGGACATTTCCCCTAGCGCGACAAAGGTTTCGTTGGCGACCAGTTGTTTTTGCTGGCTCTGCAACAGCATGGCCGCGCGCCGCACGATCCAGAACAGTCCGAGGTAAATCGCCGCGCCACCGAGCAGGGTCGCCAGCCAGATCGACTTGAACCCGCGCTGGATGCGTTCCACCAGATCCGCCGGCTCCTTGTAGATTTCGACCATGGCAATCACTTTGCTTTTGTCGGCGTTGAACATCGGGATGTAGTTCTCGATGAACAGGTATTGCGGTTCACGCAGCAAACGTTGCTCGGGACGCTCCTCATCGATTTCGTGGTAACTGGTGGACACCGGTTCCTTCATTTCGAAGGACTCGTCCAGCTCTTCGTCGTCTTCAATCTTCACGCCGATCAGTTCCGGGTTGGTCGACCACACCACCGTGCGATCCAGCGCATAGACCGTGGCCAGCAGAATGTCCGGCAGATGCTCCACATGGTCGAGAAACTCGATGCGCGAAGATGCACGGGCCGCTGGATCGACATCGGGGTAAGCGTTTTCATCCCGCGGGTCGAGCATCTCGCCCATGGTCCGGGTCGGCGTGATCTGGGCATGACGAATTTCGGCCTCGCCAATGGCCTGAACAAACTGCGCGGTCAGCATTGAATCGCGCTCGATACTCTCTTCCACCACAAAACGCGTGGAAATGTAGCCCAGCCCCAGCGCCACCGCGGCAATGATGAAAAAGCTCGCCAACGAGAACCAGCGCACCAGATTGAACGGCGGCCGCCAATCCTTGCCTTCTGCTGCCGGTGCACTCGGCGCAGGTTTTTTTTGTTCGTCCAGTGTCTGCATGGGACTGTCCTGGTTGCTGGTATTCAAGCCTTTTCAGCCGTGTTTCGAATCAGTGTAGGTGGCATTGATCGCAATGCCTGAGCAATGGAGGTATTTCGCCACTATTGCACCCGGGTCTGGTCGGGAGCTGCAATGGCATGGTGGTGTTCGGGCTCCTCGTTACCGGCGGTCAACGGTGTTACCGGCGGATGTTGGCGATCGGTTTCCTCTTGCAAAAACTCAATGATCGACTGCGCCGAATGCTCGTCCATGCGCAGGTTGGGCATGGGGATCTTGTCAAAGCGTTCGAACAGCTCCATGGCGATCGGGTCTTTCTCGGCAAGCATGCGGTCCGGTTCACGAATCCAGCGGTTGAGCCACGCCGGATCGCGTTGGCGTGTCACGCCGATCAGGTCCGGGCCAATGCTGCGCAGGCCGATGCCCTGCCCGTCCAGTGGGCCAAGGCTGTGGCACGACGCACAACGGGTGCGGAACAGTTCTTCGCCATTACTCGGCGGACGAATTTCAGGAGCATTGGCGTAACTTTCCGCGATGCTCGGTTGTTTCCAGTTATGCAAAGTGTTTGCCAATTGATCGGCCAGAATCCACGGGTTCTCGAAAGGCGAGGCTTTCATCCAGCGTCCGGTTTCCTGGTTACCGACGATCAGGCTCAGGTTGTGGTCTTTGCTGCGACCGTTGTCGACGCCTTCGATGAACAAACCGAGCTTCTGCCGCAGTTCGGTGACGTCGGCAAATTCCCCGGTGAGGAACTGCCAGCCCGGCCCGACCTGGAAGCGTTGCGCATAGGCCTTGAGCACCGCTGGGGTATCGCTCAACGGATCGATGCTGATGGAGTAGAAAAAGATGTCCTTGCCGACCCGGTCGCCGAGCAACTTTTGCACCTGGCGCAGGCGTGCGGTTTCCAGCGGACAAGAGTCGCTGCACGAGGTGAAGATGAAGTTGATCACCACCACCTTGCCCTTGATCAGGTCATCGAAAAAACGCACCTGCCGACCGTTCTGGTCAGTCAGCAGCGTGTTGGGGAAATAGTCGCCACCCCACGGGGTGGCGGATTGCGAGGTGGATGCCGTAGCCGCCGTGGCGGCCGGTGCGGGGGTGGGTTCGGGTGTCGGCGGCGCCGGGTTGGCGACCAGTAGCTGGCTGGCCAGCAAACAGGTCGCCAGCACCAGTACCAGATGCATGCCCAAGGCACGTGTGCGTGGTGTATGCGGCTTCATGTCGACACCCTCCCGGTTCATTTCTTGACTGTCACTTGTGGACCCATGCCGTCGCCGGCACGGAAGGTTGGCAGTGCGGCAGAGTTCACGTAGCGCACGCCATCCCAGCTCGGCAGCGGTGTCGGCATCAACTGGAATTGCCCGGGCTTCTCAATGTCCCAACGCAGCAGCATCGAGTTGTCCTCATGCTGGGTGTTGTGACAGTGCTCCATGTAAGTCCCGGCGAACTCGCGGAAGTTGATCGCCATCTCGACGCTGTCCAGGCCATCGTTTTCCGAACCGATGCGGTACACGTCCTTGCGTGCCCATTTTTCCCATTCCGGTGGTGCCTTGCCACCACGGCTGAGGATGATTCCTTCCTCGAAGTGCACATGCACCGGGTGGCTCCAGCCTTTGCCGCCGGCCTTGATGTTCCACACCTCCAGGGTGCCGAACCCGGCGATCCCGGCATCGGTGGGACCGCTGGCCAATTGGGTCGAAGCGTTCAGGCGGCGCGGGTCCATGTGGAAGCCGAAGCCGCCATCGGTCTTGACCGTCCACGGAGCTTCATCGGTGCCGTCGGAACGGCCGAAGGTGAAGGTGCGGTGACGGGCATTGGCCAGCAGCGCCTTGTCGGCGGCGTTGTCGCGGTGGATCTTCAGCGGGATCATCACCAGGCCTTCAGCCTTGCCCGGTTTGGCCGGTTCATACGCCGCCGGGTCCATGGCCAGGTCCTGACCGGTGTAGGCCTTGACGTTGAGTTGCAACACCTTGCCAATCGCAGGGTCGCCCTTGTCCCATTGCGGTCCTTTGCTCGATTGCTTGATCACCGCCAGGTACTTCTCGGACAGCACGTCAGCGAGGGAAATCGGCTCTTTCGGGCCTTTGCCGTCGTCGTGGGCGAGCAGGTTGACGAAGAACACCTTGTCCCCTGGCTTGATGCCGTTTTTCGCGAAGTTGACGATGATGTCGAAGCGCTCGGCAATGCCCTGGGTCGGCAGGATCGCGTTGTGATTTTGCTTATCGCCATCGGCATCGAGGTCCATGGTGCCGTCAAACGGCACGCTGTGTTCCATGATGTTGCCGTCGTTGGCGATCATGTGGAACGGCACCCTGGCGTAGGACACGCCAGAACCTTTCGGCCCCTGGAACTCGCCACTGCTGCCCTTGATTTCCCGCACCAGCGCCAGTTTGAAGTAGCGCGACACCGAACCGTTGAGCATGCGGAAGCGATAGCTGCGGGCGCGTACGTCGAGGGTTGGTTTCCACTGCCAGTTGACCAGCACCTGGTCACCGAGGAAGCCATCGGTGTTGAACGGGTTGAACCACAATTGACCGTTCTGATCCCAGGCCTTGTCGGCGAACACCAGGTTCACGTCATAGTCGCGGTTACCCCACGGCAAGGCGCTGCCGCTGGGGAAACGCAGGTTGACCCCGTCGTTCACCGACTCGTTGCCACGGTCGAGGGCGCTGTAGTAGTTCATCATCGCCGCGTTGCCCTTGTAGACGTTCTGCGCGGTGAAATCGAGCATGTGGTCGTGGAACCAGTGGGTGCTCATGGTTTCGCGCCAGTCGCCACGGATCTTGATGGTGCCGTGGTCACAGGTCTTGAGGCCCGGGCTCATGTCATTGGTCCACAGGGTTTCGCCCGGCGAGCAAGGGAACGCCGCGCGTGGGTCCTGCGCTTTGGTGTTGATGCTGTCGTAACCGGCCAACTGGATCGGCCAGCGATAGTCGTAGTACTGGCCGGGGAAGAAAAACGCGTTGGCATAACCATCGCTTTCGGCCGGCGCGTGACCGTTGTGCTCGTGGGTACTGATGGTATGCAGACCGAAGCCCATGTTCGCCGCCGGGTCGATGGGCAAGCCGTTGTAATGGCGCATCAGCACCGGTTGGCCGTAGCGCACCATCAGCAGTTTTGGCGGCAAGGTGCCGTCGAAGGTCCACACCGAATTGTGGTTCTGCACCGGCATGTTGGGGTGGAAACGCGCGTCGACTCCCTTGGAGGTGCCGTCCGTTGCCGGTACGCCGGCGACGTTGTGGTACAGGCCGCCGGGGCCGAACTCACCCATGGCATAGCCGTGCATTTGCCGGGCGTCACGCAAGCCGCCGTTGATCCGTGCACCGGTCTGCACGGTTTTGTAGGCGTTTTGCGGATAGAACTCGTTCCAGCGCTGGTGCGACCAGCCCTTTCCTGGCGGACGCCCTTCAGCGGAAGAACCGATGTGGCGGTTGAGGAAGT
This sequence comes from Pseudomonas sp. MAG733B, assembly GCF_036884845.1. Lineage (NCBI taxonomy): Bacteria > Pseudomonadati > Pseudomonadota > Gammaproteobacteria > Pseudomonadales > Pseudomonadaceae > Pseudomonas > Pseudomonas sp. MAG733B. The sequence goes on along the minus strand of NZ_CP145732.1, from coordinate 2,924,138 downwards.
ACTCGATCTGCGCCTGCCACGGATTGCGGTCCACCGAGTTGGAGAACTGACTGGGGAACGGGGTCAATCCGGGCTGCTTCAGGAACGTATCGAGTGCCGGGCCTGGCGGTGCGCTGCGGGCTGCGCTGGCAGGGTCTTGCGCCGGTAACGGGCCGATGGCCGCCGGTGGAAACGGCAAGGGTGCCGCCGGTGTGGTGGGGTCAAGTTTTTCCGGCCCGAATTCTTCGAACAGCAGCAGTTGCTGAGTGAATGGCAGCGCACCATACAACGGACTGGGCTTGCCATTGGTGGGGTAGTTGAAACTGGTCTGCTGACTGGGCGGCAGTTTGTTTTCTACCCGTGTTGTATCGCGTGAACCTTTGACGCCGTCCGGCAGATCGAAGGAGTCTTCGTTGGCCTCGGGCATGGTCAGGATAGCGTTCAGGGCGCCGGCCTTGTCCGCCGGTTCGTCGTAGTAAGCCGAAGGATCGGAAGGTTCTGGCTGTCGTTCATCATCGATCGGGCTGGCGCGCAACGTCCCTGTACTTAGCGTCATCGTCAAAGCGACGCTCAGAGGCGTCAACAGACCAAACCATTTGAAGGGATATCGCGCTTTTATGTCCATCACCAGCCGCCTCGTATGCGTGAAGGGGGTGATGGGGGTTTTGCAAGGAGCTCGCCAAATTTGTAACTGCTTTTTACAAAAGTATTAATAACCAACAAAACAATGGCTTATCAACATCAATGTGCCATGCCTTGGGAAAACGACTGGGGAATGACACCCGCTAACGGGGAAAGTTCGCCCCCATTGTCAGGGAACCAACTTGAACGACAGACGGACACTGGTGCCCTCGCCTTCGCGGCTATCGAGGGTCACCGAGCCGCCGAAGCGTTCCATGATCCGCTTGACCAGCACCAACCCGACGCCGAGCCCACCCTGCTTGGTGGTGAAGAACGGACGGAACGCCATGGCGCGCTGTTCTTCGGTCATGCCTTTGCCGGTGTCGCTGACCACCACGCACACGCCACGGGCATCGGTCGGCTCCAGGGTAATGGCCAGCGTGCCGCCTTCGTCCATCGCTTCCAGCGCATTGGCCAGCAAGCTGTTGAGGATCTGCGTGAGCTGCACCTGCTGGCTCAACACCATCGGTGTCTCTTTGGGCTCGAACACTACGTTGACCCGACCCTTGGCAATCTGCTGCTCGAACGCCATGAGGCTGTCGTGCAACGACGCTACCAGGTTGACCGGTTCGGCATCGTCATTGAGCGGTCGCAAGGATTGCAACAACTCGCGTACCCACTTCGACATGCGATCGACCTGACCGATGATGTCGTTGATGTTCTTGTGCGCCGGACCACTGTCGAATTCCAGTGCCAGCTCGGCGCTGGAGCGAATGGTCGCCAATGGATTGCGCAGGCTATGAGCCACCGCCGATGACATCTCGCCCAAGGCGACAAAGGTTTCGTTGGTGATCAGTTGCTTTTGCTGGGTCGCCAGCAGAATCGCCGCCCGGCGCACGATCCAGTACAACCCCAGGTAAATCAGCCCGCCACCCAACGCCGTGGCCAGCCAGATCAACACCAGCCCGCGCTCCATGCGACTGATCAGGTCCTTGGGCTCCTTGTAGATCTCGACCATTGCCGTGACGTTGTTGCCGTCGGCATCGAACAGCGGAATGTAGTTTTCGATGAAGATGTATTCCGGTGGCGTGATGAACTTCTGTTCCATGCGCGCATGGTCGACATCGTGATAACTGGCCGACACGGGCTGCTTCGAAGCGAAGGCCTGGTCCAGATCGTCATCGACATGAATCGTGGTGCCCATCAGGGCCGGATTGGTCGACCAGATGATCATGCGGTCGGGGGCATAGATGTTGGCGAGGATCACGTCCGGCAAGTGTTCGATGTGATCGAGGAATTCGCCCCGGGCGTTGGCGCGGGCCAGCGGGTCAACCTCGGGAAAGTCGCGGTCCTTGCGCGGGTCGAGCAGCTCGCCCATGGTCCGCACGTTGGGAATCGACACGTGGCGCACCTCGGCGGAGGCGATCGCCTGGATGAATTGCGACGTCAACAGCGCATCGCGTTGCACGCTTTCGGTAATCACGAATTTGGTTGACACCGAACCCAACGCCACCGCCACGGTGCCGATCACCGCCATGCTGATCAGCGAAAACCAGCGCAGCAGGTTGAACGGCTGTTTGCGCGTGCTCAAGCGAATGTCAGCCTTGTCGGTGGCCAGTGTCTTTGCAAGCGTGGTCATGGATGTTGTTCCCGGAAATCCCTTACAAGGTTTATAGCCCACTGCTGGCAGTTTGCCTGACGGCGGGCTTCTTTCCCCCACCCTGCCCCATTGCCCCCATCTACCCCCAATCCTGGGGAAAGAGCCCCTTTCCCATATCCGGGGAAACCCTTCCCCAGCGCCGGGCAAACGCCTGTGCGCCGGGCCTCTCACGGCCGTTTTCTGCGGTTGGCATGGGAGTTGCCGAAGCCCTGTCAACTGACCCATATCCAAGGGGCAGGTACTCTGATAGAGGGAATACTCATGCACCCTTTACTGTCCAAAACCACGATCGCCCTGATCGTGAGCGCTCTGGCCCAAGGCGCTGCCCAGGCTGCGCTGTTTGCTGTAGATCCCGGCCCCTACGTACCAGCCACGGGTGGCTTCGCCTCTTGGTATCAGGACACCCATGGTCGAACCCTTGATCTGTGCCTGACAAAAGCTGTCAGTTCAAGGGTTCCTGGCGTCCCCGGCACGCCGTCCTACATGTGCCTTTTGGGCGCCGTTCCTGGTGTTTTCGACGATACACAACCCATCGTTTTCCCGACCAACTTTCCCGATGAAGCGTTCTGGTTTACCGGCGACGGCTCCATCGTCGACGCTGCCCGAGGCATCGACCTGACCTATGTCAGCGCCGTAGAAGCCGCCTTTGCCGCAGAAGAACCGAAAGAAGGCGATCAGGTCAGTTTTGGCCGTATCCGTATTCGGGTCGACGTGCCCACCGCCGGTGTCTACACCATCACCCACCCCTACGGCGTCGACATCTTCGACGTGCCCGCCGGTGGTCGCCGCGCGATCAACATGACCCGGGACATCGGTATCGGCACACCGAAAACCTACGATGGCGCACTCAAAAGCGACATCGGTCCGTTCCTGCGCAGCGTCAACGGCCCCTACACCGAGACCAACCCGGTCACCGGTGCAGCCGAGCAGTTCGTTGGCGATCCAAACCTGGAAGAAGCCTTCACCGGCAGCCCTTTCAACACCAACTTTATCCGCATCGAAGGGCCCAACGGACTGGACTTGCGCACCACGGTGATGGCCATTTCCGGCAAGTTGTCGACGGTAGTCCGCCCAACTCCGATCATCGCCGAACGCAGCACGTACTCGCGTAAAGCCGGTGCCAGCGCACCGGTGGCGCAACAAGACGTTTTCGTGATGGCGCCACCGCCACCGGCCATCGTGACGCTGGACAGCAACAGCCCAGTGCTGAACCTGACCGAGGCCAACACCGCCGGCCACTGGTACGCACAGTCCTCCACCAACCCGACGTTGCCGAACAACCTGGTGGTGACGGCTGACAACCATCTGGCCATCGCGACCAGCACACCCACCTCCTTGTCCATGCCGCTGACCGACCTCGTCGTGATTTCAAAGGCCGAGTACAGCCTGAGCAGCGGACAGATCACTGTCGTGGCTTCGACCAGTGATGAAACTTCGCCACCGGTCCTCACCGTCACCACCGGCAACGGGGTCGCCATCGGCGCCCTCAGCGGCGATGGCGCGGTGAAAAACCTGACGACCGGCATTACGCCGATTCCACCGGCCAAGGTTCACGTGGCGTCATCCAATGGCGGCGGCGACACCGAAGAAGTGGTCATCGTGCAATGAACGCTCTCATGCCCAGATCTGCATCAGGAGGCATCATGAACAAGTGGCCACGCTTCGCGCTCAACGCGCTCGGGCTGACTCTCTCGCTAACTGGCAGTGCGTTCGCGCAACTCGCTGCCGTCGACCCCGGCCCCTACACCTTCGCCACGGGGAAATTCCCCATGTGGTACCAGGACAGCAGTCTGCTGAAACTGGAACTGTGTCAGTCGAAGGCAACCAGCTCGCGCTCACCCACCGCACCGGGCGCTCCCACCTACATGTGCATCCTGAATCCGGAACCCGGTTTTTTCGATGACACGTTGCCGATCGTGTTCCCGGATAACTGGCCACCGGAAGCCTTCTGGTTCCTCGCCGAAACCAGCATCAACGATGTCGGTGGGTATGGCGTGGACGCCTATGTGGCCGGGATCGAAGCGGCATTCTCTGCCGAAGACCCAATCGACGGCGACCAGGCAAGCTTCGCGCGGATTCGTCTGCGGGTGAACGTGCCTGTTGCCGGGACCTACACCATCACCCACCCGTACGGTGTGGAAACGGTCAACGTCACCACCCCGGGCCGTCGGGCGATCAACATCACCCGCGACATCGGCATCGGCGCACCGGGCAACTTCAGCGGCGCGCTCAATGGTGACGTCGGACCGTTCCTGCAAAGTGTCAACGGCCCTTACACCGAAGTGAACCCGGAAACCGGCGCCATCGAAACCTTCGTCGGTGATCCGAACCTCACCGAGGCGATCAAAGGCAGCCCCAACAACACCAACTTCCTGCGCATCGTGGGCCCGCCCGGGACCATCCAGACCAACCTCTTCACCGTGTCCGGCAAGATCCTCGACAGCCGCGCGCAAACCGCTGTGGAGATCGGTCGCGCGACTTACCGTCGCGTCGCTTCTGGTACCCGGGTCGAAGTGTTCGGCAAATCGGCGAACAATTCGGTCCTGTGCTTCCGCGAAAGCGTGGCCCTGGTTGCCGGACCACCACAAACGCCATGCCTGACCGGCATGCTCGGCGACAACACTGGCCAGTTCTTCGGCCATCGCCTGACCGGTAGCACCGTACCTCCGGTGGTGGTAGTCACCGCAACGGATCCGACCAGCACCAACCGGCCGACCGCGGTATCCAGCAAAGTCTCTGACGTGGTGAAAGTGCAGACCGCTCGCTACAACTGGAGCAATCACAGCCTGCTGATCGAAGCCACCTCGTCTGACGAAGTGGTGGTACCGGACATGGTTGCCCAAGGCTACGGACGGTTGACCAAGTCCGGCACCCTGCAACGCCTGACCGTCGCCGACCTGACTCAGCCACCAGCCACCGTGACGATCAAATCGGCCTCGGGCGGCAGCGATACCGAGCCGGTCGTAGTGGTCGGTACTGCGCCGGACACCGGTGAAAACCAGGCGCCGATCTCTGTCGCCGACAGTGGCACCACCACCGCTGGTGTTCCCGTCACCCTGAACCTGGTGGCCAACGACAACGATCCGGACAACAACACGCCACTGAGCATCTCGTCGTTGACCCCAGCGGTCGGTGGCGGCTCCGTGGCATTGAGCAGCACTTCAACGGTGATCTATACCCCGCCGGCGGTGGTTACTGCTCCGTTGATCGCGACCTTCACCTACAAGGCTCAAGACGCCAAAGGCCTGGCCTCGACCACTGCGGCGACCGTGACTGTCACCGTGAATCCGCCGCCTAATCTGGCGCCGGTGGGTGTGGCTGACAGCATCTCGACCCAGGGCACCGCCGCAGTGAACATCAACGTGTTGGGCAACGACAGCGATCCGGACGGCAACGGACCACTGGCTATCGCCAGCGTGACGCAGCCTCTTCGCGGCGCCGTGGCCATCAATGGCACGGCAGTGACCTACACGCCTCCGGCGGTGATCCTCGCGCCTTTCACCACGACCTTTACCTATGTCGCACGGGACAGCCTCGGCGCCCTGTCGGCACCGGTCACCGTCACGGTGCAAGTCTCACCCCCTCTGGTGCTTGAAGTCTTCAACGTAACGGCTGCCACCGTCACCGCACGTGCCGGCAACCGCTTTACCTGGAACTTCACCGGTACGTCCTCGACGATCCTCGGCAACACCGTGACCATCCAGGTCACCACGCCGACCGGTCTGGTCACCCTGGGCACCGCCAACGTGGCAATTACCGGGCGCTGGACCTTGAACGTCACGAACGCGGTCGTCCCATCGGTCAACCCGACGGCGACCATCCGATCCACACCGGGCTCTGTACGCACCATCAACGTCACCGTGCAGTAAGCGCTCGCCCCACCGGCCGACCCGGCTGGTGGGGCAAGCCCTCAACCAAAGGACAAGGCCATGAAAACGTCGACCGCCGCCCTGCTCTGCCTGCTTCTGCTTTGCAGCAGCGCAGGCGTACGCGCCGACGATTTGATGGAGAACGATGACCTGGCGCCCGGCGCCGATCTCGGCGAGCTGCCACCTCCGGTGGGCCAGCAAGCACTGATCGACCAGAACGGCCAGGCCAACATCGCGCTGTTGCAACAGAACGGCCAATCGCTGCTCGGCCAGATTGTGCAGTCGGGCAGCAATCAGGAAGCCTACATCCTGCAACAAGGCAGCGACCTGATGGCATTGATCAACCAGCAGGGTTCCGGCAACGCCGCATCGATTACCCAATCGGGCAGCCACAACCGTGCGCAGATTTCCCAGAACGGCAACAACAACGACGCCAACATCGTCCAGGCCGGCACGGGTCAGCAAGCCGCTGTGACCCAGGCAGGCAATGGAATGAGCGTCTCGGTCACTCAATATCGCTAAAGCACTGCACCACTTGGAGGTTTCATCATGTTCAAACTGACGCCCATAACCGCCGCCATACTGGTCGTAATCAGTGCCCAGGCATTGGCCGATGACAGCGAGTCCATCCAGAACCAGTTCGGTACCGCCAACATCGCCGATGTGAAACAGAGCGCGGCGCCGTTCAGTACCGCCACCCAGCAGCAACTCGGCTCGGGCAATGACGCGGCCGCCGTGCAAGACCACGCGACCAGCACCATTACCCAGACCCAGGTCGGCGACTACAACGCCGGTTACGCCGAGCAACTGTACGAAGACAACAGCACCATCACCCAGACCCAGACCGGCAGCGCCAACGTCAGCCATGCCAGTCAATCGATCGGTGTCGGCGGCGGCGAAGCCCTGCAACTGCAGCAAGGCAGCGGCAACTTCTCGTTCATCTATCAGGACAGCCAGGAAAACACATCCGGCCAGACCTACCAGTACGGTGACAGCAACGAAGCCAACATCGAACAGATCCAGCTGGGCATGGCCAACAACGCCGTGATCATCCAGTACGGCACCGCCAACTACGCGACCGCCGAACAGATTGCTCAAATGGGCGGCCAGATCAACATCAACCAGGCCGGCAGCACCAACTATGCCTATGGCGACCAGCGCTATGGCGAAGGCGGCACCCTGACCATCAACCAGTACGGCGACGGCAACGGCACCGAAGTCTGGCAAGACACCCAGATCAACGCCCAGGCCACCATCAACCAGTACGGGCAGACCAACGAAGCCATCGTCGACCAGAGCTTCGGCCAGGACAACGTGGCCACCGTGCTGCAAGTCGGCGACCTCAACGCCATCTACGCCGACCAGTTCGAATCGCTGGGCTCCACCGTCGCGCTCTATCAACAGGGCACCGGCAACGTGCACTTCACCTACCAGACTGGCGACGGCCATGTGCTCAACGCCAACTCGGTGGGTAATGACAACAAGGTCTACGCCAGCAACTGGAAAGGCCCGCAACTGGGCGGCCAGTTCGGCAGCAACCAACGCGCCACCGTCAACCAGGCCGGCAATGGCAACATCGCCAGCTTCACCCAGGACGGCATTGGCCACATCATGACCACCAACCAGACCGGTACCGGCAACAAAACCACGGTCAGCCAGACCAACTCGTTCAACGAGCTGTACTTCGACCAGAACGGTAGCGACAACATCCTGATCTCCGACCAGCGCGGCACCACCAACCTGGCCCAGGGCAGCACCAACGGCACCGGCAACAGCACCGAGTTCAACCAGGAAGGTCTCGGCAACCAGGCGTACACCGCACAGGTGTATGGCGACGACAACATGATCACCATCAAACAGGCTGACACCATGAACGTGGCCTACGTCACCCAGGGCGGCACCGGCAACATTGCCAGTGTTGATCAGAGTGGCAACTACCAGAACGCCAACGTGCAGCAGTTTGGTACGGCCAACCAGGCAACAGTGTTGCAGCAGTAATCGCGCGGCGTGAAAAACCGCGGCCCTTGAAGGGGGCCGCGGTTTTTTTTGAAGATAAATGGTATAGCTGTTAAAACTCTCTACTGGAACAGTTTTGATCATCTACAAAATAAAAAACTGCTCTCTAATTCGCCTCGCCTCCTGCATATATCGGAAAGCACTAGGGTTACGTGCACCCTGAAGATTACGATAATAGATTATAGCCTCTGTTTGACTTGGACGATCATTAAGCCTTACTTCAGGATCAAAATTTCCATTTTCTGCCGCTTCAATTAATCTTTCAGAGGAATACACTTCGCCTTTTTTCATTCGACCAGCTTTTATATAGTTCATCAGTTTAAGTTGTTCATTCTGGCTGGCAGGTATGCCAACATTTCTCTCCAGAAGTGCACTCTCCCGCTTTATTATAGAATAATCGTTTAGAAATTTTTCGTTATACAACCGGTCATTTTTTCCTAAAAAATTGAGCCGGTCAGTTTGACGACGTGCTTCGATGGCTTGTTCTACAGTTACCCCAGGCTTTAATGAAACCCTCCTATCAGCAGGATAAGCCAGTTGAATTGTCCTCGTCTCATCTATTAATTTCCTTTCTACCCTTGCCGCCACTTGTGCTGGTACGAATCGTCGCCAGCGCGTTCCGGCAATCGCTACCGGAATTACAGAATGTCCGTCTGAGTCAGTCAAATTGATCGGATCGCCTAAACAATACGCATACGAATTCAACCCACCCTTGCCAAATGGACTCAGACTGTCCGGACTGTTAAACCGCAACAACACCGGGTTGAACGCACGATAGCCATTCCCCAATAGATAATGCCCTGTCACGGGGTCAGGTCGTTCGCCGTTGAACCCCAACAAACTGGATAAGCCGCTTTCGGCAATGCGATGCCCATATGTGGTGTAGGCAATGGGTCGCCGTTGGTGACCGGCTTCCAATGCTTGCAGGACCGAGCGTTGCAGGTCAGTAGCCAACAACGTGGTGTCGTGTTTGTTATCCAGGTAATGCTTTTGCGCCAGCAAATGGTCTTCGTGCTGAACGAAGGAATAGTGCAACGCTCCTTGGATTTCGGTGGTTAGGCGGCTGTTGCAGTAGAAGCGCTGATGCGCGGCTATGTCCGGGTGAGTTTGGCCGATCAGACGATCCAGTGGGTCGTATAGATTGCGGCAGAGCAGATGGATGTGAGGGGTAGACATTGGCGCCTCCGAGCTTTCAGGGTCTGAAAACTCGAGTATCGGCGCTGGATTGAGAGCTGGGTACTAGCAGAACTGATAGTCATTTTTTGCGCAGGGGCGCGGTTATTGTTGTGGCGAGGGAGCTTGCTCCCGCTCGGCGGCGAAGCCGTCGCAAACCCGGTTGAAGTGGAATCAAGAGATAGATACTCACGGGATTTGGGGTTGCTGCGCAACCCAGCGGGAGCAAGCTCCCTCGCCACAAGGGTTGTGTCAGCCCTGCGGATCCAGGTTATCCAGTGCCCGGTTCACTGCCAGTTCGCCGAGCATGATGATCTGCGCAATGCCCAGCAACGCGTTGCGCTGAGGGCCTTCCACGAACCCGGCGAGGTCACTGGCCATGACACTGGCCGAGGCCAGGGATTCGCAGGCATGGGCCAACAGTGATTCGGTGGTGATGTCGGGGACGATGGTGAACATCGTGCTGGGTTGGCGCGGTGATTCAGGGTCTTTTGGAGGATTGAGATGGTAATCCAACGCGCGGTCGGCGGCTTCGTGGAGCTTTTTGGAATCGGGGGAATCGTACGGGGAAACGTCGTCGGTTTCGGGGGGGTTGGGTGTTGGTTTGAACATGGTAAAACTCCTTGATCAATGGAGCTGCCACTCGTCGCTGCTAAACGGACTGGGTGGCGGCTGTACGCGGGTTAGCAGACCAGGGATCAAGGAACCCGGCGCACCGAAGTGCCCCACGCACAGCCACCATAGGGTGACACTGGCGAGCCTTGAAATTTACCGAGCTGCTAAACCCGATCGCTGAATTGCCAGCGACACGGGAACGATAAAGACCAGGGACAAGGCGCACAAGCCGGCGGATTCTGGCGTAGTTGTAGGCAACGACGCAAGGTGATGTAGCTTTCAGGAAGATACGCCGACGGCTTTTAAACACGCCTCCGAGGCCCACCAAAAATCCCTGTAGGAGCGAGCCAGCTCGCGATGCGGTGTGTCAGACAACATCACTGCTGAATGACACACCGCCATCGCGAGCAGGCTCGCTCCTACAGTTGAATTGGGTGCATCTGAGAGGGATTGGTTGGCTGGCAGGCCGCCATCGCCAGCAGGCTGGCTCCTACAGTTGGATTGGGTCCATCTGAAAGGGATTGGTTGGCTGTGAGGCCGCCATCGCCAGCAGGCTGGCTCCCACAGTTGGATTGGGTGCATCTGAAAGATATTGGTTGGTTGTGAGGCCGTCATCGCGGGCAAGCCTTGCTCCTACAGAGAAGCAAAGACAAAGGCAAAGGCAAAGGCAAAGGCAAAGGCAAAGGCAAAGGCAAAGGCAAAGGCAAAGGCAAAGGCAAAGGCAAAGGCAAAGGCAAAACAACCTACGCCGTCGCTCTTAACCACTCAACAGGCCGAGCGTTAGCTCGCCTGCCGCTCTTGATCTTGATCCACCCGCCCCCTCGGAAGGCTGAGTGGAGGTGTTTATCCGGGGAGTGGCGCGCAGCGCCGTTCGACGCAGTCGAACACGCTGCATGTAGGTCGTCGCGAAGCAGACCGGAGGGCAGTGTCCCCGGATGAATACCGGAGCGAAGGAACCCCGAGCCTTAGCGAGGGGCCGTACGTTCGGGGCGAGACCTTTGGTTCCTTTGGGGCGTTTGCCAAAGGGACTCGCCGTAAGGGCGAAACCATAAGCCGCCGTTACCGCAGAAATGGATATGTACACGGTCAACAAAATCCCGATCGGCTATCAGGCCGCCATCGCCAGCAGGCTGGCTCCCACAGGGAATAACGAAATCCGCAAGAACCAGGTCGGCCCGAAGGCCGCCTCGGTTCACTCATCCGAACTAGAACCCGACCCTGAACCCGACTCCGACCCCTCAGGCACCACTTTGGCCTGAGTCAAATACCGGTCCAGCGTCTCGTTCTGCGTAGACACCGAATTGTCCCCCGCCACCTGCCACAAACGCCGCTCGATCCCCTGCGCCAGCAAATGCCCCACCGCCGATTCGATCGCCGACAACACACACAACTGCGCCGGTTCGTTAGTGGTGTAGCCGACTTCGGCTTCGAGCAACTTCTTGAACTCGATGAACTTGAACACGCCGGCACTGCGGCCCACGGAGTAGATGGTCTTGCTGGTCATCACGTTGGCGAGTATCTGGCCGCTGCGCACGTCCACTGCCCGCAGGTTCACGGTGACCTGGTCCACGCGATACTCGCGAGAGATGTCGATACCCAGGTAGCGTGCCCCTTCCCCGCCGCTTTTCACGTTGGTGTCGTAGGCGATGATCCCGCCTTCGAGCATCATGTTCGCCGCTTGCAGCGGTGGCAGTTCACCCTGGATATTCATCGGGGTATTGGGCTTTTTCTGCGAGGCGCGGATGATCTTGCGCTCGGTCAGCAGGTTCTGCAGCCCTTCACGTTCCAGCACCACGAACCAGCCGCTGGCCTGCATCGCGTCCATCAGCATGCTCGCCGCGCCCTGGGTGACGCTGGTGGAAAACGAGCTGGCGGGCGTCGGTTTGTACTGTCCGGTCTGGTCACGGAAGCCATACACCACCGCCATCAACCGACCCTTGGGTCGCGGCATGTTGATCAAGTCGTAATAGGTCGACGCCCGTGGTGTCAGGGTCGGGGTTTCGGTGTCCTGCTCGGCCCCGATCGGCTCGCGCAGGCTGCAGCCTTGAAGTGCTGCCAACAGCATCCCTAGCAAAATTATCTTTTTCATGTCCGTTGCTCCCCGTCAGCCAAAATCCCCTCAAGGGGCCAGGCCATTAACCTTGATTTCCGACACTTCACCGGTCGCTCGGTCGGTCACTTGAATCGTCAGTTGCCCTGAGTCGTCGAGGACGTTGACGATGAAAGCGTCTGTAGACAGGCTCCCGGTATTGCCGGTGGAGATGTTGTCCAGCAGTTGCCCCAGCAATCGCGATTGCAACTGGCTGCTGAAGCGCTCCAGGGCCGAGGTCCCGGTCAGCGTGGCGCGGTCCTTCAAGTCCGGATCGTCATAGTCGTTCTGCGCCTGGGCGTTGTTGAGCAGCCAGGTGCCGTTCAACGGGTTGCCGCCAAACGAGGGGTTGATGGGCGTGTAGACCAGCTCCGTGGCCTGGACCAGGCCGAAGCTGCCCAGCCCGAGCAAGCACAAACCGGTGCGCTGCAAGAACGTTTTCGTTTTCATAGTTCGTCCCTCTCAAGGTCCGTGGTGTCCTGCAACAAGGCTTCCAGCTTGCGCTGGACAATCTGCCCGCGTACCCAGTCGGCGGCGTCATAAGCCTCGTCCTTGAGCTCCACGGTGTTCGGCGGCAGGAAACGCCGGTAAACCAAACGTTGTTGAAATTCCACGGTCACCAGGCTGCCCCAGCGAGCCGAAGGTCGTTCGCGTACCACCAGGTTGAAATCCATCGGGCTGGTGGCCCGCAGGCGTTCACTGAACGAGTAGTAAAAGTCGTGGCCGATGTGCGAGATCGTGTCGTCGATGATGAACCCGAGCATTTCGTCTTCTTCGGCGGCCACCGAAGTGCTCAACACCAGGATCAACGCCAGGCAGAAGCGGTTCATGGCTGCACCGCCTGTGGCGATTGCGACGGGCCTTTGACCGGGCCTGATGCGCCATCGAGGAAGGCTTTCTCGGCTACGAACTGCCAGTCCTTGTAGCTGGCCATGCCGTTGAAATCCGACCATTGAGTGGGAAAGTCCGCCTGCTTCAGCGGCTTGTCGGTGGACGGGCTGCTGAGGCCGGTGATGCGTCCGTCGAAGCCGCGCATCAGGAACCATTCGCCGCCGCCAATCGGGTCCGGGTACAGCTGGCGGAGGTGGTGCTTGGCATTCGGAAAACGCTCGTCCTGCAGCAGGTCGGCCAGTTCTTTCGGGTACTGGGCCAAGCCGGGCGAACTGCGGTAGTAGCTGCGCAGCGCCTGGGCGTATTGAGTGCCGACCCACAGCAACTGGCGTTCGCGGTCACGGCGCGAGGCGGTGGACCACAACTCGCCGGCACTGGCCAGGCCCATGCCCATCACCATGATCAGGAACAGCACACCCAGGTAGGTGAAGCCGTCCTCTGATGCAGGCTTACCACTCGGAATAAAGGCTGCCATCACGCGCCCTCCCTGTGGCACCGCTCTTGATATCGGCAACGCCGCCGGCCACGCCTTCAGGCGGTGCAACCATGACCCAGGCGTCCTTGCGTTCGGAAATCGGGTCCATCGGTGGGTTGCGCAGGTAACGCTGCTCGACCAGTTGTTCGATGGAATCGGGATAACGCCCGGTGTCGCCGTAGTAGTGGTCCAGTGCTTCGCGCATCGCCGACAGGCTCTGGCGCAAGGTGGTCTCTTTCGAGGCCTCCAGGCTGTTGAAATAGCGCGGCAAGGCGATGGTCATCAGCGTCGCGATGATTGCCATGACCACCATCAGTTCCAGTAGGGTAAAACCCTTTTCCCGACGCATATGCTCACCACTCCCGGTAGGCGATGCCGTTGAGGCCTTTGCCGCGGGCCTTGGAATAAACGTCAAAGACGTCCTGCCCATCCCGCGGGTTTTCAGCGGTGCTGTCGTAGGAGCGCAAGCCCCAGCCGCCTTCGTCATCACGCTTGACCGCCGCCAGCGGGTCGTGAGGCACGCGCCGCAGGAAAAAGAACTTGGCACCCTTGGCACTGCGTACGTCACGAACGCCTTCGACCAGCACTTGCAGGTTCGGCGGGTAGCCGCTGCTGTTCAGCGACTTCTCGATGTAGCCCGCATCGAATGCCCGTTTGTAGGCGTCGATGGCATCGCGGATCTGGTACAGCGAAGTACGCAGTTCCTGCTCTTTGCCCCGGCGCACCACGGTCTCGGTCAGCGGCGCAGCCATGCCGGCCAGCAGGCCGATCAGAGACAGCGTCACCACGACTTCGATCAAGGTAAAACCGCGTTGCGAGGCGTTCATGATCAAGGCTTCCCGACGGTAACGGTGGTAGCGATCGGTGCGCTCATGCCATTGGCCCGAACCTCTTCGACTTCGACCTTCGAGCGATCCGGCGCCTGGATGTGCATGCTGGTCTCGGTGCCGGTAGGGAACTCCATGTCCGACGGGCTCTGGTACGGCAGGTTGCGCACGATCCGTGGCGTGATCGACAACACCAGCTCGGATTTGCTGACGTCGTCCTTGTTGCTGCCGAACAACCGTCCCAGGCCGGGAATGTCACCCAGGCCAGGAATCTTGTTGCCGGTGCTGCCATGGTCGTTGCGCATCAGGCCGGCAAGGATCTGGGTTTCGCCGTCGTGCAGGCGCAAGGTGGTTTGCGCGTTGCGGGTATCGACCTGGACCGGAATCGTGCCCTGGCGGGTCGGTTCCAGCGGTGTGGCGTTGCTGACTTCCAGCGCCACTTTGATCGCCACTTCGTTGTTCAGGTGCACGGTTGGCTGCACTTCCAGTTTCAAACCGACATCGAGGTAAGTCACGCTTTCGGTGATCACCGGTCCCTGAGTCGACGGCACCGAAGTGGCGCTGATGATCGGCACGCGCTGACCGATGTGGATGCGCGCCTGCTCGCGGTTGCTGACGCGGATCACCGGGCTGGCCAGGGTGTTGATGTCTTTGTCCTGCGCGTTGATCTTGGCCTGTGGCGACGGCGAAATGGTGATCCGGCTGGAGTTGATGCCTTTGAGCTGATCGAGAATGGTCACCGCCGAACCATCGCTGTTGACCACACCGAAGGTGTTCGGCCATTGCAGGCCCAGGTCGAGAATCCGCTGGGTGGCGACTTCCATCACTTCCACTTCCAGCACCACTTCAGGGTTGGACTGGTCTTGCGATTGCAGGAGTTTCTCGGCCATGCGCACGGCGTCGCCGGTGTCGCGCATGGTCAGGGTGTTTAGGCGTTCATCGACGAACACGTCGCGGGTCTTGAGCATGGTCTTGATCATGTTCAGCGCGGTGTTGGCATCGATGCTGGTCAGGTAGAAGGTGCGCATCACCAGCTCTTGATAATCCTTGAGCTTCTGCGGCGAGTCCGGGTAGATCAGCAAGGTGTTTTCGTTCACCACTTTCTGGTGCAACTGGTTCTGTTGCAGCAGCAGTTCCACGGCGTCTTCGATGCGCACGTCACGCACGAAGATCGTGGCTTTCATGTCCGGGCGCAGGTCCTTGTCGAAGATGAAGTTCAAACCGGCAACCTGGGACAGCACTTCGAAAATGGTTTTCAGGTTGGCGTCGCGAAATTCCAGGGTCACCGGTTTGTCGAGGCGAGTGCGCAGTTGTGGATAAGGAATCACGTTGCGACTCTGCACCAGGCGAATGTTGCCTTGCAGTTCCAGCGCGCCTTCGTTGTTCGGGTCCAGTTCGAGGATCTGCCGCACTTGGCGCTCGGACCCGTAGATGTCGCCCCGGCGCAGATCGCCACGGGCCAGTTCGAGTTTTTCATCGAGGCTGCGCATATGTTCCAGTTGACGCATGGCGTCCTGGGCGCGGCGGTTGTTCGGCTCGATGGTCAGCACCCGTCCGTAACCCATGCGCGCCGAAGCGAAATCGCGCTGGGCGCGGTCCATCTCAGCCTGGGTCAGCAGCGCGGTGATCGCGCGGGCACGGGCGGTGTTGAGGGCAATGTGCAGTTCGGTGTCGCGAGGGTTTTCGCGCAACCCTTCCTCGATCCGGGCCAGCCCGGCTTCATACTGACCCTGTTCGATCAGGTCAGAGGCTTCTTCCTTGGCGACCTGCGCCGAGCTGCATGCGGCCAGCCCTGCACAAAGGCACAGGCTCATCAGCAAACGGGACTTGTTCATTGCGCGCTCCCCACAGACAACGTCTGGGACAAATGCAGAGGCAAATAGACCAGGCTCAGTTCCAGATCGGAAATCCCCTCGATCTTCCATGTTTCGTCGATCACATCCCCTTTGCGCACGACGTAGATCTTTTCGCCGCTCTGCAAGAACACTTGCAGATCGGTGCGGTCATCCATGCGGCCAATGAACTGGAAAGGCATCGGCGGTGCAGTGGGGGCCTGCACGACTGGAGCAACGTTGACGGGTTGTTCGGTGACGCTGGCAAGCGTTGGCGCAGCCTTCCAGCTGCGGGCGGCGAACAGGTCGCCGGCCGGGCTCAGGTCCTTGATCGGCGCTACCGCTGCGGCGGCTTTGGCGGCCGACGACGTCTTGCCTTTGGCAGGCGTGGCGACGGCGGCGACTTCCACGTCACTGTCATCGGCCTGCTTGAAGTAATCGGGCAACCAGATCAGCGCCGCCGCAACACCGAAGAACGCCACCCAACCCACTACGCGTTTGGTATTCATCATGACCTCGACAGGTAAAGGGTCATGCGGATCCGGCCGGTGAGGTCGGTGTCGGCGATCTTCTTGCGCTGGAACTCCACGTCCTCCACCACCACCGCCGGCAACTGGCCGAGCAAGGCGTGCAGGAAGCGCCGCAGTTGCGGGTAGCTGCCACGCACCGGCAGCAGAATCTGATAACGGGCCAGGTGCGTTTTCGGATCGATGCCCAGCGAGTACTCGCCTCGCGCCAGGGTGATGCGCTCCTGAGCGGCCAGCGCGTAGATCTTGTCGATGGCCACGGTGGCCTGCGGCTGGGACGGCAACTTGCTGCGGAAATCATCGAGCTGGCGCTGCGGTACCACTGGCGCGGCCACGGTGCCGTCTTCGACCTTGGCCAGGTACTCGCTGGCTTCGCGGGTCTGCTGGCTCAGGTGCTGCAACGATTGCCAGTCCGGCAGCAAACCGGCCAGGCCGTAAGTCAGTGCCACAACCAGCACCGCCAACCCTGCCAGGCCCGGAACGCCGAGGCTTTGCAGGTATTCGTGGACGATCAATCTAGGGATTTGCATCGCCAATCTCCCAGGTAGCCGACAAGTTGAATTGCACCGGGTGTTCCGGCACGTTGGCGACGATTTCGTGGCTGAGCAGCGACACATCGGACAGCTCGTCGCTGGCTTCGAGGCGGCGGTGGAAGTCGAGCATGGCGTCCAGGTCCCGCGCCTCGGCACTGATCCGCACCTGGCCTTTGCGGGCATCCGGGGTCAGGGTCAGCAAGGCAATGTTGTCGCGTTGCATGGATTCGAGCGTGGCGAACAGGCGTTCCCAAGGGCGGCGCAATTGCTGCGAGACCTTGCGCATCTCGGCCAGGTTCTGTGCCTGTTCGCGGGTTTCCGCCGGGGTCAGGCTGACCTTGCTGCCGGTGTCGCCGGTGAGCACCCGTTGCGCGGTTTGCAGGTGACCTTGCTGTTGTTCGGCCTCCCCGCTGAGGTGTTGCTGAATCACCATGCAGGTCAGCGCCAGCATCACGCCTGCGGCCAGCAGGCTCCAGCCCAGAGGCGTCGAGCGGCGGCGTGGCTGAAAGTCGAGCATCAGGGCGCGCATGTCAGGCCACCGCCCGGGACATGACGTACAGGCAATCGTGTACGGCTGTCCGGTCCTCTTCAAGGGTCCGCAGGTGCACACCGGGAACGTCCGGGTGCGAGTCGATGCGCGCCGGGGCGTGCAGGTAAACATTCAGTGGCCGTTCGCTGGTGGACGCCTGCAACTGGCTTTCGCGGCCGATCAGCGCGGTCAGCGCGGCATCGCTGTCGCTGCTGCCCACCGAACGCACCGCCGCCCAGCGACCTTCGCGCGCCACCAGCATCACACTGCGCACCGGCTCGGCGACCACGAAGAGGAAATCTCCGGCGTCGAAGCTTTTATCGAAGTGGTTGAAGGCCGCCATCAGGTACGGCTGCACCGAACGCAGGCGCAAGCCACGCCCCGTGACCAGAGTCCGCAGGCGTTCCAGCAGGTCTTGCGGCAGCGCCGTGGCGACCCGGTCGTAGCCGGCAGGTTCGGCCGAGAGCACCAGGTTCCAGGGTTGACTCGGGACACCATAGAGGTCTTCGAAGCACAGTTGGGCAAACCCGCGCAGTTCTTCGGGGCTGCTGATCTGCTCGCTCCAGGGCACCAGGCAAAAGCGGCTGAAGTGCCCGGAGATCACCACGGTCAATTCCGCACCGGCGCGGGCATGTTCGCCCAGCAAACGGTCGAGGGTTTCCAGGGCCACGGTCCAGGCCTGAAAGCCTTCGTCGATGTAGCCGACGCTACCCAGCCACAGGGTTTGACTGCCCTTGCGCTGGCCGAGGCCGACACCACTGGCGCCGAGGACGGCGACAAATTGCTCACGAGATAAAAGTGACACGATTGATCTCCTCGAGAGTGGTCCGGCCTTGTTGCACCAGTTCCAGCGCGGATTCGCGCAACAGGCGCAAGCCACGTTTGCAGGCGTGGGCCTTGATTTTCGAAATGGGTTGGCGCTCGACGATCATTTGCCGCAGCTCATCATCCAGGTGCAGCAGCTCGGCAATCGCACTGCGCCCGCGGTAACCGGTGCCACGGCAATGGCCGCAGCCCTTGCCATGCACGAACTGGTAGTGCGCGACGTTTTGCGGATCGAGGCCGGAGGCTTCCAGCTCTTCTTCGTTCGGCGTGTAAGGGGCGCTGCAGCTGACGCAGACCAGGCGAATCAAGCGCTGGGCGAGTACCGCGTTGAGCGCGGAGACCAGGCTGTAAGGGTCGATTTCCATCTGGGTGAAACGGCCGATCACGTCGAACACGTTGTTGGCGTGAATGGTGGTGAACACCAGGTGACCGGTGAGTGCCGATTGCACGGCGATCTGTGCGGTGTCCGGATCACGGATTTCACCGACCATGATTTTGTCCGGGTCGTGACGCAGGATCGAGCGCAGGCCACGGGCGAAGGTCAGGCCTTTCTTTTCGTTGACCGGGATTTGCAGCACGCCCGGCAGTTGGTATTCGACCGGGTCTTCGATGGTGATGATCTTGTCCACGCCGTGATTGATTTCGGTGATCATCGCGTACAGCGTGGTGGTCTTGCCGCTACCGGTGGGGCCGGTGACCAGCACCATGCCGTAGGGTTCGGCGGCCAGGCGGCGCAGTTGGCGCAGGGTTTCTTCTTCGAAGCCCAGGGCCTGCAATTGCACACCGCAGACCTTGTCGGCGAGGTCCTGTTTGTCGAGCACCCGCAGCACGGCGTCTTCACCGAAAATGCTCGGCATGATCGACACCCGGAAGTCGATCTGCCGGCCGCTGATGCCGATCTTGAAGCGACCATCCTGGGGCACGCGTTTTTCGCCGATGTCCAGTTCGGCCATGACCTTGACCCGGGAAATCACCTGTTCGGCGAACTCGTTGCCCTGGATCTTGCTGATGTTGTTGAGCACGCCATCGATGCGGTACTTGATCACCAGACCGCTGCCGGTGGTGCCCAGGTGAATGTCGCTGGCGTGCATTTTCAAGGCGTCGTACAGGGTCGAGTTGACCAGCTTCACAACGACGCTGGAGTCTTCGCTGATGCTGGTCAAGGACAGGCTTTGCAGGGTATCGATTTCGGTGCTGCCGTCAGACTGGGCGTTGAGCGACTCCACCGCGTGGAAGCTTTCTTCGTGGCGGGCCAGGTAGGCTTTCAGGTCGTCGGCGTGCACCAGGTACAACGGCGCGCCGTGCAGGCAATCGTCGATCCAGGCCAGACGGGCCGTGTCGAAGGGGTCGGCGAACACGCCGATGACCGCGTCGTCGTGACGCAGCAGGGTGAATTCGCGCTTGAGGCATTGGGCCAGGGTGACCCGATCGAAAACCGGCGTGGCTTGAAACAGGCTGTCGGTGTCGAGCACCGGGTAATGCAGGGTAGCGCCCAGGCACTGGATGAAGGGCATGGGGGCCAGTTCGCAGAGCTCACCGAGGGCTTGCAGAACCCGCTCGCCGGAAGTGGCGGCCAGCGACCGCGCCTGAGCCAATTGCTCACTGGTAAACCGGGTCGGTACACAGTCCAGCGGCACAGCATCGACGACAAGTGATAGACGGTCCATGGCTTGCTCTCCAACGCCCGGGGCTTTGAGCCCTGTCGGCGCGGCGAGCTATTTCGGCGGGGGCCGGAACGTCTTGTCGCGCCACTACTCCCCGGTGAGCAATTGTTCGTCGTCTGGCGCTGTGGAGGCCGTGGTACTTCGTCGGCGATCTGCAAGCACCCAACTACCGTCGTACAACTGCAGCGGGAAATTTTCGGTCCTGCTCTGGCGTCGTTCGACGAATCCTTCGGATGTGCTCATGCCCGCTCTGGGTTCGCGCTGTTTCCCTAGAAGATCCAGCACTGCCCGGGCCAATTCCGCCAACGGAAACGGTTTGAACAGGATGTGGCTGACTCCCAGTTGCCGGGCCCTTTCGCAAACCTCTGCGGTGGGGTGCCCTGTGATCAGCACAAAATGACAATTCCTGTTCTGGCGGACGGCATCGAGCACCTGAAAGCCTTCCATATCGGGCAAGCGGTAATCGAACACCATCACATCGGGTGCGAAATCGTTAGCTTCAACGATTCCTTGCGCACCGTCGTGAGCAATCCGGACGTCCAACTCTTGCGCCTGCAGGTAACCCTGGAGGTTTTCTGCAAGAAGTTGTTCGTCGTCAACAACCAGTACTTTGTTTAACAAGGTGGACTCCTTGAAACCGCAGGTCCGAATACCGAACCTGGCGGAGTGCGCGCCTTACGAGGTCTAACGCACACTTCATGCCAGGCTGAGCGCCGGTAATTTTATGTATTCATGTCCTTGAATTTAAAAGCAATGCCTTTTCGTCCACATACCCCACCCCCCAAAAGCGGGGAAAACCGATCGGATGTGGATTGATGCTTTTCCCCACTTTTGGGGGAATGCTCAATCGTCGTCAATCCGTTCGATCCGATTGCTGGAACGCAGCTGCGCCAGAACCTGTAGACGCGCCTGAACCTGTTTCTGTCGGGCAAGGTAAGCCCGAACCATGTCAAGTCCTTGCTCCTCTGTGACATCGGCTGCCTCCATTCGGTTCTGTAAATAAATCAAATGCCATCCCACCGCCGTGCGCACCGGTTCACTGACCGCGCCGGGCGCCAGGGCAAAGGCTGCCGCGTCGAACTCCGGCAGCATGCGACCCCGTGGAAAATAGCCCAAATCACCGCCCTGGCTGGCCGAAACGTCCTCGGAACCGCTCCGGGCGACGCTGGCAAAGTCCTCGCCCTGAGCGATACGCGTACGCATTGCCTCCAAGCGTAGTCTCGCGGATGAAACAGTGGAAGCCTCCGCGCCCTGAGGCACTTTGATCAGGATATGCCTGACCTGGATCTCCTCGGGCCTCTTCATCTCGGCGCGGTGCTCTTCGAAAAACGCCCGCACCTGTTTTTCGTCCGGCTCGGTGACCTTGGTCAGTTCGGCAAACATCTGCTGGGCCGTCAGGTCACGGCGGGTGTATTCGATGTAGGCCGCCTCATCGAAACCGGCGTCTTCCAGGCGCCGGGCGAACACTTGCGCGCCGCCCATCGCCTGACGGGTCTGGTCGACCTGGCTTTGCACCGTGGCATCGCTGATCACCACGCCGCGCTTGACCGCTTCCTGCCAGAGCAGCTCCTTGTCGATCAAGGCGTCCAGTGCCGCCTTGCGCAACTGCTTGTACGCGCTGGGGCTGCGGATGCTGGCGACTGCCCGGCCCTGGTCTTCCAGGTATTCGGCGAAATAACGCTCGAGGCGCATCTGCGAAATTTCCTCGCCATTGACCCGCGCCGCCACCTGGCCATTGCTGCAAAACGCAGCGGGCACCCATAACGTCAACAGGATCAGCACAGTGTTGAGTTTCATGTTCGGCCTCCGGTCAGGGCATGGCGGCAATGGGTTTATAAGGGGCAACCAGATAGAAACGCTGGTCGGGCAGGTCCACCGTGACCACATGGGCACCGCTCAGGCCCTGGCGGCGGCCCGGTCCGAAGCTGATCAGCGGGGTCAGGCCGGTATCGAAGTCATGCAGGCCTTCCAGCGCGTTGACCAGTTTCTCGCGGCTGGCATCGCGCCCGGACTGCTTCATGCCTTCGCTGAGCAGCATCATCGAACTGAACGCGCCGACTTGCAGGACCGCGTGCTCGCCACCGAGTCGCTGGCGTTCGCGCAACTGGGTCAAGGCCAGGCGACCGGCGATCGTCCAGTCACTGGGCACGAACGGATACGCGAGGAACACCCGTCGCGAAAAACCACTGGGCACTTGCAGCAAATCACCCGCCACCTGATTCGATGCGGCAAACAGGTAAGGCACCTGCCCCGCTGTGTTCAATCGCTCGGCCAGGTGACTGAAACCGCCGCTATTGCCCAGGTAAAACACCGAGCGCGAACCCAACGGCAATTCGTCCTGCGCCGATTGATAGATTTGCAGACGGACTTTCTGCCAGGCGTTGTCTTGCAGGTACTTGGCGAGATTCTCTGCTGCCAGCCGCTGGCCGGGCTCGTCCGGGTAGGCGATCAGCGTCGGCCCCTGCAACACTCGCAGGCTCGCGGCCGCATAGTTGGCCAGGGCAATCATCTGCTCGCGCAGCCCCGGCAACGGTTCGAAAATCTGCCGGCTGATCGGGTTCGTGCCTTGCAATGACAAAGGTCCGATCAAAGGCACACCGGCCTGCTCCAGGCGCGGCGCCAACTCCGAGTCGAGCACCGGCACCAGCGGAGCGATCAGGGCGAACACCTGTTCCTGTTCGATCAGTTGGCTCAGTGCCTGCTCGGCGCTGGCCCGATCCGGACCGGGATCGAGAATGGTCAGGCGCAACTGCCGGCCATGAATCCCGCCCGCCTCATTGATGCGCGCGATACACCCCCTTAGCACCGCCGCCACCGTGACGCCCTCCTCGCTCAACGCCCCGGTACTCGGCAGCAATGTGCCCAGATGCAGGCTGTCGGGGCTCAGGCCCGGATCACGGTCATCGGCCAGGCGCTTGAGGTACGCCGTGAGGTTGCGTTGATCGTTCATCGACAGCACGAACTTCGGCATGGCCGGGTCGAGTCGATTGTTGCCGGGATCGCGCCCCTCCTGCACCGCCCTGGCCAAAGTGCCGTCGGTATACGCCGGGTAAGTGCGCCCGTTGATCTGCTGCTGGCCATAGGTGCTGGTCAGCCGCGACCAGGTCAGGTCCGGTGGTCGCACCCCGCCCTCGGGACGCCCGAGCCCATCGGCGCCGTGGCAGTTGGCACACGGCAGGCTGGTGGCCGGCAGCACAGTGCCCGCCGCCCCGATCCGCGCCATGATCGGCTCACCACTGGCTGACACGCCCTCGCGGTACAGGCGTTTGCCGGCGCTTTCGCTGGGGCTCAGCGGCAGGGCCTGGGCAGTCAGGCTGAGCACGAGCAGGCCGAGGATCAGGGCGATTTTCATGGTGCGGACTCAGCGGCCAGCCACGGGCATTGTCAGCAACTGCAAGCGCTGGGCAATGGCGGCGGCCGGGGCGTCGGGACGGATTTTGCTCCAGCGTTTGTTGGCCACATCGCCAACAATCAACTGCGTGGAGTGCTGCTCGGGGGACGGAATGATCTGGCCGATGCGGGCCAGGACCACGTCCATTTGCGCTTTGTCGCCGGTAAGAAAAAGCCAGTGGGGCCCATCGACGCCCTGCTTCAAGGTGTAAGCCTTGAGTACCGCAGGAGTATCCCGCTGCGGATCACTGGTAAGGGAGATAAAGGTGATGCCGTCCGCCTTGTCGCCCAGCACTTCACGAACTTCCTTGAGCTTTTGGGTGATCAACGGGCAGGCATCGGTGCAACTGGTGAAAATCACATTGAGCAGCACCACGCGGTTCTGCAACGCGTCGCTGTAGAAACGCAGGGTATTGCCGTTCTGGTCCTGCAACGGCGTGTCGGTGAACCAGGTTTTGGCATCACGCGTTCCGCCCGCCGGTTGCGCCGCTGCGACCGCTGCCGGCGCTGTGGCAGGCGCCGCTTGCTCATGCTGCTCATGGGAAAAGGCCAGGAAACTGATGATGCAGAAGCACATCGTCAGGAAGATCAGGGCGAGCGCTTTCATGGTTGATGCTCCATGGCGATGGCAGTGTGCTTGGCGTGGGCGTTGCGCTGGCCGCTGAGTTTCTCGACTTCACGGCTGAGCACCATCGGGTCGGTGAAGCCGTAGTAGCGAGTCCAGTGGCGGCTGTTGCCGTCGCCCACGAGGATCAGCGGCTGGTGGTTCTTGAAGTCGCCGCTGAAGCTGCCAAGGCCCTTGAGCGTTTCGTTGACCGACTGCGGCGAACCGGTGAGCCAGCTCCAGCCCGGGCCGTTCTGGAAGGTGCGGGCGTAGTCGTTCAGGCGCTTGGCGTCGTCGCGTTGCGGGTCGATGCTGATCGACACCAGTTGCACTTCGGTGCCGACCCGTGCGCCCAGCTGTTTCTGCACCTTGCCCATGATCGACGACACCACCGGGCACACCGTGGTGCAACTGGTGTAGATGAAGCTCATGACCACGATCTTGTTGCTGACCAGGTCTTTTTCCAGGCGTACGGTCTTGCCGTTCTGGTCCACCAACGCCACGTCGGCGAACTTGACCTGGGCGCTTTCCGAACTGGCACTTTTCGCCGGGGTGTGGCCGGCGTGCTCATCGGTTGAATGAGCCAGAACCTGGCCGATACCAACCGCCAACAGACACAGAGTCAGCAGTCCACGGTGTGCAAATCGCTTCATATCGATGTCCTCTCAATGAGTTTCGCCGGGCAGCACCCGAACGCTGGCAAATGTCTGGTCGCCGAAATCCGCACCCAACGACGCCGCACGGACGTGCAGGTACCAGGCGCCTTTCTGGTCAAGCGTTACCGGGGCTTCATAAACGCCGTTGCCGACGTCCAGTGCCGCGACTGCCTGAGGCCGGGAGGATGGCGCCAGGAAGTAGCGCACCTGAACGTCCTTGACCCCGCTGCGCTGGGTTTTCTGCTTGCCCTGGACGATGCGAAAACGCACTACGTACGGGCTGCCCAATGCGGCCGTGGACTTGTCGAGCATGAACTCGACTTTCGGCGTGCCGACCACTTGCGCGACATTCGGGTTCGTCTCAACCACGGTGCTGAAGCAATGGATGATGTTCGGCTGGTTGAGCAGGAACGCCACGTCGAACCGCCCCGCCGTCGGCAGTTTGATCCGCGCGCTGTACAGCCCCGGCTCGACTTCGCGCAGGCTGCGGTCGATGACCAGCGCTGCCCGCGCCACTTGCCCGCGATTGGGGTAGCCGGACATCGGCGCGTTCATGCCTTCGGCGTAGAAGTAAGTGGTATTGTCGGTCGGGTTGACCACAAACACCGCGTTGTCGTCCCGCGACACCGCCAGGCTCGATGCCAGCGGCAGGTCGCCGGCCAGCCGTGGGGCCTTGGTTCCGGCTTCGAAACCCTGGGTAATCGGCTTGCGGCCTTCACCGAGGGACGACAGGTTGATCATCGTCACCTTGGACGAGGCCAGCCCGCGAATGTAGGCATAGGCCTTGGTGAACACCACTTGGTAGGGTTCGGCGGACACGTCCAGTTCATGGATCAGCGCATCGTTGGCCGCGTCGATCACTGAAGCCTGGTTCTCCAGGGTATTGAGCACGATGCCGAAACGCCCGTCGGCGCTGAAGCCCATCGGGCCGAGGCCCTGTTTCAGCTTGATCACCCGTCGCACCGACTGGCTCGCCGCGTCGACCACCGTCACCGTGCCGTCCTTGCCATCGGCCACATACGCCGCCCCGGACAGCGGCGAATACACCACCGACAACGGGTGCGAACCGGTCTTGAGCTGTTTGAGCAGAGTCAGGCTGGCGACATCGATGATGCTCACCGTGCCGTCGTCGCGGTTGGTGACGAAGGCAAAGCGGCTGTCCTTGCTGAAGGCGATCTCGTGGTGGCCGCCGCCGGTGGCCAGGTGCTTGAGGGTTTTCAGGCTGCGGGTGTCGATGACGGTGACCCCGGATTGCTCCGCATCCTTGGCGTTGTTGCCGACCCACAGCAGGCGCTCGTCCGGTTGCAAAGCCACGCGCACCGGGTTGCTGCCGGCCGCGACCGAATCAAGCAACTTGAATTGTTCGGTGTCGATCACCGCGACTTCACCCGCGGTCGGCATCGACACGAACACACGTTTGTTATCGCGCGGGGTGACCCAGTCCATCGGCGCTTGCTTGATGTCGATCCGCGTCATGGTGCTGGTGATGCCGCCCACCGACACCGACGGGTCCACCACCGAAACGCTGGCATCGCGGTTCATCACCAACACGAAATAGCTGTTGAGATCGAGCAACGGCCGCGCGCCGATGCTTGATTTGAGGAACACCCCGACCCGGGCTTTGCAGCTTTGATCGCGACCCTGGGCCTTGTCGGCGGCGACGGTTTCCGGGTCCACCCAGGCGCCGGGTGCAATACCCGACAGCGGTTGTCCGGAAGTCTTGTCGGTGACGCGAAATTGCACGTCGGCGAACTCACCCTCACGCAGCACGCCGTCCTCGGCCAGCGCCTTCACATCGAGCGCCACGGACACGCCATCGCGCTCAAGGGTCTGGCCGGTCCAGGTGTTGGGCAGCGCCACTTGGTTGAGCAAGGTCGGCGGCGATGTGCGCGATACCCCGAGCCAGATCAACGCCCCTGCGACGACGAGCGCACAACTGGCGAATGTGATGGTCCTGTTCATGGCAAAACTCCCCTTCAGATCTGTGTCTGCCTATCCAGCATGCCTACCTTTGTGGCGAGGGAGCTTGCTCCCGCTGGGCTGCGCAGCGGCCCCAAAACTTTTGCAGTCAATGCAGATTTTGTGAGTGCTTTGCACTCAAGCGGGAGCAAGCTCCCTCGCCACAGATAGTCATTACTTGCTCCATCTCTCGATTACGGCGCAGGCGCCGGTTCCGGCTCGTTGGTCACCCGCAACAGCCCCCACAACCCGGCGGTATTACCGAAGGACGCGTTGTCGCGGTACAGGTAGTCCCCCGCTATCGCATTGCTGCCCCCGGCGCTCGGGTGCATGAAGCTGAAGTGCGCCGCCGGCAACACGCTTTCCCGGGCGCCGATGTACATCGACATCGGGTTGTAGCCGAACTTCACCGAACCAATCCCCGGTGTACCCGTCGGGTAACCGCCCACATCGCTCTTCTCCGACACGAACGGGTTGACCGACCAGACGTGACCATCGAGCTGGAAGGTCGAACCGCGACTGCCACCGGACGGCATCAGGATGTGCGTACGGAACGGTTGCCCCGGCTTGACATAGAACACTGGCGTTTGCGGATCACCGCCGACCAAGGCGTTGCTGTAGGCCATGTGCGCGTTCGGCACGTCGCCGTAGGTGCCAGGGCTGCCGGCGTGGCCGAACGGAGCATCCGGGGCCAGACCGAAGCGGAACCACATCGGTTCGATCTTGTAGTTGATGGCCATGCTCGCGTTGTCCTTCGGATCGTTCGGCACACCGTTGCCTTCCGAGGCAATGCCTTCCACCGGCCGGCCATTGGCCCAGCGAGTGTTCAGGGCGCGCTGCCAGACCATCGCAAAATCGCGGTAGACGGTCTGGCCCGGCGCGGTCACTGTGGCCGACGCGCGCTTGGCATCTTCAACCCAGGTGGAACCGATCGGCAGGACACTCATCGCACCGCCAAGGCCTTTTTGCGGTTGCTTGATGACGTCCGCCGGGGTGAAGTTCAACCCGCCGAACTCCACCGCCGTGGCGTTGATGTTGTCGACGTTGCGCCCCAGTTGGGTGATCGGTTTGCCTTCACGTTCCAGGTGCCCGGCGTAGTACTGATAGGTACGAGTCGGGTACGCACCGATGCTGCCGACGCGCGGTGGCACGGTCTGGATCGGGTTGGCGCCGACGTTGGCACCGTCCGATTTGGTGATGTCATAAGCCAGCAGTTGCGCATGCAGGCCGACATGGCTCGATGGCCGCAACAGGTTGTTGTTGAAGGTGGTCGAGCCCATGCCGTCGTTGCGGTCACGCTTGGCCAGGCCTTGCATGATCGCGGTCTGGGCCAGGTCCGGCATCACGCTCGGCAGACGGTTTTCCAGGGTGATGTTGATGCAATCACCGGCCGCCGCACGCAGGATCAGCGGTTCGACAGGCACACCGGGTTTCAACTTGCCGGTGATCGGATCGAGGTCGCCTTTGCGCACATACAGGATTGCGGTCGGGTCATGCAGCGGCCCGCTTTGTCCGCCGATGGTGAAGGTCTCGCCATCTTCAAGATCGGTCACTGTGACCTGCGGAATGCTCACTGGCCGCGAGTTCAGCACCAGGGTGCCGCCCGCCGGTTTCAGCGGCCCGCCGACATGCTGGCCGAGACCCGCCGGGTCAGCGATGGACAGGCCCAGCGGATTGCTGAGGATGTCGTTGGCCAGCGCCGCGACCACTTCATAGTTGCGCTGCACGGTTGGCCGGGTGCCGATGCCGTTCGGGTTGACGCCAATCCGTGGGCAGATGCCGTCGAACGCCACGGTGTTGCGCATGCCGGTCGGTTTCGGATTGTTCGGCACCGCGAACAGGTCGCTGCGTTGCGCGGTGTAGTTGCGCATCACGCCCCAGATGCCGTTCCAATAACCCTCGATGGACGCGTCCATGGTGTACAGGTAGTCACCAGTGGTCGCCGCCGCGCTGGAGATCATCGACACCGGCGCATTGAAGCCCATCTGCTCGGAGATCCCGACCATCTGCGACGCGCGCCAGCCCGAGTTGGAGCTGTTGCCGAAGCCGGAACCGCTTTGCAGCCATTTCACGCCGTGCAGGGTGACGTTGTGCTCTTCTTCGTGACCGCCGGCATGCACCCGCAGCCGCACGTTGTCACCGGTGTAGGTGCGCAGCATCGGCGTGAACGGATCACCCGGTTCGGCGCCGCCACGGTTGATGTGCGGCGGGAACAGCGTGGTGCCGCCGGTTGGGCCGGTGGCCGCGGTGATCAGGTTCGGCGCCAGGTTCATCGCCGGGATCGCACGGTCGGTACGGCTTTGCATGGCATACGCCAGGTCGCCGCCCAGGCCATCGGCCTGCATGCCGCGCTTACCGTCCGGGCCGACCTTGTTCGGGTCGTACACCCGCAGGGCCAGCGGTTCGTTGCGGTAGTTGACGACGAACATGCCAGGGTCATCCACCGAGATCGCTTGCGGGCATGGGCGGCTTGGGCAGCCCGGTTTCACCCCGCCGCGCAGCTCGACAACCGCTTCAAGCAACTCGCTGGTGTTGTCACGCACCGGTGGGTTGATCGCGTAGCGGAAGCTGTCGGCCGTGGCCGGGAACGCTTGCGGGTTCGGCACGCCGTTCGGGCCAGCGCCGACGTACACACCGGCTTCATAGGCGTGCTGGAAGTCGCTGTATTCGAGGAAGAACTCGCGGAAGCTGTCGTTCTTGCCGTCGCCGTCCAGGTCACCGGTGGAAATCACCGCCTGCCACGAGGTCGGCCCGCCGTCCTGCCGCGCGCCGCTGTACAACGGCTCGCCGGTTTCGGCGTGGAACCAGGTGGAACCGGCCGGTTCAGCCAGTACGGTGGCGTACAGGCCAATCTGTTGGTGAGTCGATGGGCCGAGGTGGTCGTGGGTAAAGATGGTGCCCAGGCCACGGTCGACGCCATAGGTGTTCACCACCGGATCGACGAACCAGCGCTGCATGGCTGTCCGCGCGCCCACCCAATCAGCCCGGCCGTATT
The DNA here is from genome assembly GCF_036884845.1 of Pseudomonas sp. MAG733B. Classification (NCBI taxonomy): domain Bacteria; kingdom Pseudomonadati; phylum Pseudomonadota; class Gammaproteobacteria; order Pseudomonadales; family Pseudomonadaceae; genus Pseudomonas; species Pseudomonas sp. MAG733B. The sequence continues at coordinate 2,894,409 of NZ_CP145732.1, read as the reverse complement.
GACCGAAGAACGGGTGATTCTTGGCTTTCGGGCAGGCCGGGGTGCCGTCACGCGGGTCGGTGCCTTCGCACTGGTTGAACTCGCGGATGGCGTGGACGCGTTCCTGCACGGCGCCTGGGGAGAGCACGCCGTCTTCGTAGTTCCAGCCGTTGGACGAACCATCGGCGGACACCAGGTCCCACTTCGGCAGATGAATATGCTGGCCGATCACGTCGGTCGGCGTGCGCACCTGATAGTCGTCCATCTCGTAGGTGGCCGGAATCAGGTTGGTTTGCTGGTACTGCACGCAGTCGAAGGTGTTCATGCGCATCACCAGAGGTTCTGGCGGACGCTGCTTGGTGATCACCGGCCAGGCGTCTTCCCACAGGGCGAGAATGCGTGCTTGCGGGAAGTGGTAGCCGACCTTGTTGTACACCGCGTCGAACTGGATGTTCGCCGCCTTGTAGACCCGCGGACGATCCGCGGTGAAGGTCGAGGCACCGATAAACGACATACCGTCGAGGCGCTCGCCACTGATGAACTCACCGGTGCCGGCGCTGCTGGTCAGGCGTTTTTGCCGGTCATCCATGCACGGTTCGTAGTACGGCGCACCGGCCACCGGCAAGGCGCCGTTGGTGCGGAAGTTGCGCGCCACGATCTGGTTGCCTGGCAGTACGGCAAAGCTTGGGTGATCTTTTTTCGCGTGGAAGGCCATGGCCGCTTGTTCGACTTCCGTGCCCTCTTCCGGCATGTAGATCGGTTTGGCCCGGGTCACAGTCTTGGAGAAGTCCAGCGACGTGGTGATGGTCTCGGCTTCACCACCCTCGGACACACCGCCCAGGGCATGACGCGGCAAGCCGCCGTTCCAGCCGCCGGACTGATTAGGGTCGAGGTTGGCCCACAAGGCTTTACCGCTAGCCTTCAAGGCCTGCGCCGTGGCGGCATCGAGCATGTCCAGCGGTGGAGTTGGTGGGCGTTGGCCGACCGAACTTTCCATGCCGCCGATCCAGAATGGATAGCCAGGGTTTTTCAGGGTGCCATCGGCGTTGCGGTTGGCTTCGCTGCGATCGACCAGCGCCAGCGAGCCAATTGCTCCGGTGACACCGCCGTCGTGATGCTCGCCGTCATCGTCGCCTGCTTCATCGTCATCGTCGTCGTTGGCAGCCACCAAGGTTTCACCGATTTTCGGCACGACCGCGACTTTGCCCGGCATCGGCGGCATGGCTTTGCCTGGTAGTGGAACGACTGCCGGAATGGGCGTGCCGGCAACGATTTCGCCATCGGGCAAGGCCCGTGCATCCGCCGCCGGTTTACCGCTGCGCAAGGCATACGGTTCACTGTGGAAGCCGTCGGCGCCTTGTTGCGACACTTCGAGTTTGGTGCCTTCTTCAAACACGTCGTGCACCCGCCACATGGCCCACATGCCCTGGGCAAAGTGCGGGTAGAAGTGGCAGTGATAAATCGCATCGCCCGCGACCCGGTTACGGTTGCCCGAACCGCCGTTGGCGATTTCATAGGTGTAGCCGGCGCCCGGCCCGATGCCTTGGGCATCCACGTAGTCGGAGTTGTCGTCATTAGGGTTGAACAGCCACTGATGGCCGTGCAAGTGGAAGATGTGGTGTTCGTAGCCGTTGTGCGTGTTGCGGAATTTGACGAAGTCACCGATGTAGCTGTGGGCGACGTTCGAAGGCTCCGACGGATACAGCGCGGTGGTCGCCTTGACCCCGACCTGATCGGCGTTCGGTGTCTGGCCGGGCGTGATGCCTTCCAGCCCGGCGTTGGCCGGTACGTCCACCAGCATCGCCACGTCGCCGACGGTGTGGGCACTGAGGAAGAATTCTTCATAAGCGCAGGAAAGACAATCGTGCATCGGCCCCACGCCCAAGCGGTTGGCGAGCACCTCGGCACCCATGCCACCAGCGCCATAGTTGATCATGAACGAGTCGCGAGTCGGCTCGAGCACATGGGCCATGACCGGGTCCGCGAAATAAGCGGGGAACGCTTGGGTGACTGCGGTTTCATCCTGGAACTGCGCGGAGAAATCGCGGAACGGCTCAAGGCGATTGGGGATGGCCGGGTTGCGTTTGCCCAAGGCTTCAAGCGGATAAGTGGAGCTTGGGAAACTGCCGTCGGCGTTGCTGCCCATGACGATCGCATCGGCTTCGCTGGAGATGATTTCATTGCCGTCGACCATGTTGATGATCGGCTTGCCGGCCTTGCCTTCGCGGATCCACGGCTCGCGTTGCGGGTAGCGTGCCTGGTAATCAACGATCGGCTGACCGGCCGGTGTGCGCCCGGTGCTGGCCAGACGCATTTCTTCTTCGGTAATGGTGTTGCGGTAGTTGCGACCGCCCTTGGGCATGACCGCCACCTGGCCGAACAGACCATTGGCATTGTTGCCGGCCGCGCCCTCGCCACCGAACGTTGCGCCACGGCTGCTCACCACGAACGCACCTTCGCGTTCGGCATACAGGGTGTAGGAACGGCTGGCGCCGGGGGCGACCAAAGTGTTGGCGTTGCGCCCGGTATAGGACGCGATGTCATCGATGCTGTTGACCGCTTGCATGCCGTTGACCTGGAAGCCGACGTGACGGTCAGCCACTTGTTCGTCGGCCTTGAACTGGGTCGCACCGTCACCGATTTCGATGCCTTCTTCCTCTTCACCCTCTTCCTCTCCACCGCCATCGCTGTGGGAGCCGGGGTTGGGCTGGTAGGCCAGCAGGTTTTGCAGGTTGACGGTCAGACAGTCACCGGCAGCCACCCGCAGCACCAACGGACGCGGACGCTTGTCGGGCCGCAGGGACACTTTGCCCGGCACTGCCGCGCCGCCCTGCTCCAGAGAGACCTGACGGTCATCGACCACGTCGCGTCGCAGGGCGAACATCATGCCGTTGACGTTCTGCGCCCCGAGGCGGTTGAACATCAGCGGCTGATCCAGCGCCACGACGTTGGCCACCAGGTTGCGTTCACAGCGCGCAGCTGCTTCGGCAATCTCGATGCCGAGCATCGAAGCGGCCAACAGCAACCAGGGGAGTATTTGTGGAGCGTGGTAAATGCCGGTCATGATCACGGGCCTCACTGTGGGTGCTCACAGGGAATAATTCTCGACAAAACCCTTTGAGCAATCTGCATGCCATAAAAAATTCAGTTGTTTTTCAATGCTTTGCGATTAGCACTTCACACGTCGGGGGAAATCCCCCACTTATTCCCCACTTTTTCCCTGGGGCCACCATGCCCCAATGTTGGGGAAACCCGCCCCAGGGTTTCGATCACAACGGGGCATCCGCCGCCAGCCCCTGCAAGCGCCGGTATTGGCGCAAAACGCTGGGCACATAGCGCTGGGTTTCGGCGAACGGCGGGATCACTCCGCCACGGCTGAGAACGGCTTGCGGCCCGGCGTTGTAGGCCGCCACGGCGAGGGCAATGTCGTTGTCGAACATCGTCATCAGGCGTTTGAGGTAGCGGGCGCCGCCCTGGATGTTGGCCTTGGGGTCGTAGACGTCTTTCACGCCCATCTCGCGGGCGGTGTCGGGCATCAACTGCATCAACCCACCGGCGCCTTTGGGCGATACGGCGCTGGCGTTGTAGCTGGACTCGGTCTGGATCACCGCGTGCAACAGCGCGGCCGGCAACTGATTGTCGGTGGCGGCTTTGGATACCAGCTCGGCATAGGGTCGCGCGGCGATCATTTGCGGCTGCTGGTCGAGGCTGACCACCGTCGCCTCGGCCTCACGAATCACCCGTTCATAGTGGCGACCGGGGCGGTGGACATTGGACAGGACGAAGTTGCCCTTGGCGTCCACGGAAACGAACACATCGGCCTGAACGACGCCGGCCAGCAGCATCAAGCCGAGCATTCCTGTGGTGAGAGTTTTCATAGCTCTGTCTCCCCTGCCCGGCCCCGAAAAATGGGGGTAATGCCCCAATGGCCGGTCGTTTATCAGCCATACGCAAGCACTGTGCCGAAAGCGCGAGAGGCCGTAATACGGGGGTTGCAGGAGGACAGCAGAAGCTTGATGAGCATTTGCATGGCAATTGCATAGGCCTTTGTTGCGACCCTTCTGCCGACTGTGTGAGGTCATCATGAAACAGCGACTGCATTTCGCCCCGCGTCCTCAACGCGGGTTCACATTGCTTGAATTGTTGGTGGTGCTGGTGGTGCTGGGGCTGTTGGCCGGTATCGTGGCGCCGAAGTATTTTGCGCAACTGGGCCGGTCCGAAGTGAAAGTGGCCAAGGCGCAAATTGAAGGCCTGGGCAAAGCCCTGGACCTGTATCGCCTGGAAGTGGGCCATTACCCGTCGACCGAACAGGGCTTGCAGGCGCTGGTCACCGCGCCGAGCGACGAAACCCGTTGGACCGGCCCGTACCTGCAGAAAAAGCTGCCTCAAGACCCGTGGGGTCGTAATTACGCCTACCGCTATCCCGGCGAAAACGGCGAGTACGACCTGTTGTCGATGGGCAAGGACGGCCAACCCGGCGGCGAAGGCGAAAACGCCGAAGTCACCAGTTGGCAATGACGGTGGCGACCATGCGGTTTCACCTCAAAGCAGTCGGCAAGGCCGGTGTGGTGTCGATGACCGTCGAAGCACAGGGTCACAGCGAAGCCCGGCGCATCGCCGAGGACCAGGGCCTGCGGGTGGTCAGCCTGCACGCCGAGCGGCACTGGCGAGCGTTACGCCTCAAGCAGCGCGAGACGTTCAACCTGGTGTTGTTCAGCCAGGAACTGACGACGTTGCTCAATGCTGGGCTGCCATTGATCGATGCACTGGAAAGCCTGGCGGAAAAAGAATCGGCGCCGCAGGCCCGCAAAACCCTGAGCGAACTGGTGCGCCTGCTGTATGAAGGCAAATCCTTCTCCCAGGCCTTGAGTCAGTTGTCGGCGGTGTTCCCTCCGCTGTACGTGGCGCTGGTGCAGTCCAGCGAGAAAACCGGCGCCGTGGGCGAAGCACTGGGTCGCTACGTCAGCTATCGCCAGCGCATGGACGAAGTTCGGCAGAAGATCGTCAGCGCCTCGATCTACCCGATGCTGTTGCTGGTGGTGGGCGGCGGCGTGGTCTTGTTCCTGATGGGTTATGTGGTGCCGCGCTTCAGCCTGGTGTTCGAAGGGCTGGGGTCGAACCTGCCGTGGCTGTCGCAGATCCTGATGACCAGCGGCATGTTCCTGCACGCCCACCAGGGCGAATTCTTCGGCGCCTTCATGGCCATCATCGTCGCCCTCGCCCTGCTCCAGCGACAGCCGTCGTTCCGCCGTGGCGTGGATCGCCTGATCGAAAAACTCCCGGCGGTGCACCAGCGCATCTTCATGTACGAACTGGCGCGCTTCTACCGTTCGCTGGGGATTCTGCTGCAAGGCGGCATTCCCCTCGTCACCGCCATGGGCATGGTCCGCAACCTGCTGACGCCCGCCTCCCGCGTGCGCCTGGACCAGGCCTGCGAACGGGTGCGCGAGGGGCAATCGTTGTCGACCGCGCTGGAACTCAATCATCTGGTGACCCCGGTGTCCCTGCGTCTGCTGCGTGCCGGCGAACAATCCGGCAACCTCGGACAGATGATGGAGCGCAGCGCCGACTTCTACGACGAAGAAATCAGCCGCTGGATCGAATGGTTCGTGCGGCTGTTCGAACCGCTGCTCATGACCTTCATCGGCCTGCTGATCGGGGTGATCGTGATCCTGATGTACATCCCGATTTTCGAACTCGCTTCAAGCATCCACTGACCGCTCTGGGACAGACTTGCGCACCCATCGCATGGTTTTTTCAACTTTCGACTGAATAAAGCCGGACGTTGACGTGTTCACCCACTGAATACAGCAGCAAGTTGCAATGTTCATCAACGTTCCAAGCTGAACAAAAAGACGGAGAACGACATGCACATCAACAAGCTTTTACTGGCAGTAGCTATTGGCGCGGTCTTGTCGGCGTCTACCGTATTGATCCCGGACAGCCTGTCCGGTGTGTCGAGTGCTCAGGCGAGAGATGGTGGTAGTGGCGGCGGCGGAGGTGGTGGTGGCCACGGCGGCGGTGGCGGCGGTGGTGGCGGCGGCGGCGGCGGCCATGGTGGTGGCGGCAGTGGCGGTGGTGGCGGCGGCAATGGCGGCGGCGGTCACGGTGGCAGTGGTGGTGGCGGTAACGGCGGCGGTGGCAATGGCGGCAGCAGCGGCAGTGGTCACGGCGGCAACAGCGCTGGCAGCGGTCATAGCGGCAGCGACCATGCCTCGGGACACTCCGGCAGCACAGCCTCCAACTCCGGACGCAGCGGCACTCATTCCGAACCGGGTGACGATCATGGCGTACATCGTTCGGGTGATGACAATGGTGTCCATCGTTCGGGCGACGACAATGGCGTTCATCGCTCAGGTGATGACAATGGCGTTCATCGTTCTGGAGATGATCACGGCGTCCATCGCGCCGGGGAAATCGGTGATGATCGCGGGCTGCATGCGGCTGGTGAGCCGGGGGATGACAAACGCATCAACTGACTTGCACTAAACCTTGTAGGAGCAAAGCTTGCTCGCGATGACGGAGTGTCAGTCAACATCACTGTTGAATGGACCACCGCAATCGCGAGCAAGCTTTGCTCCTACAGGGGATCGTGCGAATTGCCGATCTACGATTCGCCCTCCGCCTGATCCAGGCGCTCACGCAAAAACCCGATCAACGCCTGCACCGGTCGCGATGACTGGCGATGCTGCGGATACACCGCCGACAGCGTCAGCGGCTCCGGCCGAAACGCGTCCAGCACCGGCACCAGCCTGCCATCTCTCAGCGCCGATCCGACGATGAAGGTTGGCAAATAGGTAATGCCCATCCCGGCAATAGCTGCGTCTCTCAGCAACTCACCATTGTTGACCCGCATCCGCCCGGTGACGTTGACGGCCAGCGGCTTGCCCTGCCCCGTGAAACGCCATTGCACCTGACGACCGTGGCCGTACGGCAGGCAGTCATGGTTGAGCAAATCTTCAGGTTTGACCGGTGTGCCGCGTTCGGCCAGATACGCCGGGCTCGCGCAATACACCCGTTCGATCGAAGCGATGCGGCGGGCGATGAGGGTCGAGTCTTCCAGCGTGCCGATGCGCAAGGCAAGGTCGTAGCCTTCACCGAGCAGGTCCACCGGGCGATCGCTCAAATCCACTTCCACGGTGACGTCACGGTAGCGCTGCAAAAAAACGGGTAGCAGGCAGCCCAGATGGGCCAATGCAAACGACAGCGGCGCACTCACACGAATGGTGCCGCGCGGTTCGGTGGTCTGGCCGGCGATGCCCTGCTCCACTTGCTCGACTTCGCTGAGCAGGCGCAGGGCTGATTCGTAGTAACTCTGCCCGAGCGGCGTGACGTCCAGGCGTCGGGTCGAACGATTGAGCAAGCGCACGCCGAGGCGCTCTTCAAGCTGCATCAGGCGTCGGCTGACGAATTGCTTGGACAGACCCAGTTGATCGGCGGCGGCCGTGAAGCTGCCGGAATCCATCACCTGGCAAAAAATACGCATGTCTTCGAACGGGTTCATTGTCACGCCTTGGTTGACGGTCAAATGCGTTATAGCGGTTTTTACCCTTTTCTGCACTCCATCATCCTGGAAAGCAAAAGATCGCAGCCTGCGGCAGCTCCTACTTTGGAATGCGTTTCCCTGTAGGAGCTGCCGCAGGCTGCGATCTTTTCAAGGGTGCCGGCCGAAGCCGACAGCCGAACACTTACTTGGCGGTAAACGTGGTGTAGCTGTTGATCAGGTTGCGGTAGTTCGGAATGCGTTCCGACAACAGGTTGGCCAGGCCTTCCATGTCGTTGCGCCAGTCGCCTTGCAGCTCGCAGGCCACGGAGAACCAGTTCAGCAGTTGTGCACCGGCCGCCGACATACGCGCCCATGCAGCTTGCTGCACGGTGGTGTTGAAGGTGCCGGAAGCATCGGTCACGACGAACACGTCAAAACCTTCCGCCAACGCCGACAGGGTCGGGAATGCCACGCATACGTCGGTCACCACACCGGCGATGATCAATTGCTTGCGACCGGTGGCCTTTACCGCTTTGACGAAGTCGGCGTTGTCCCAGGCGTTGATCTGGCCGGGACGGGCAATGAACGGCGCGTCCGGGAACTGCGCCTTGAGCTCCGGCACGATCGGGCCGTTCGGACCGCTGTCGAAACTGGTGGTGAGGATGGTCGGCAGTTCGAAGAACTTGGCGATGTCGCCCAGCGCCAGCACGTTGTTCTTGAATTCGTTGGGCGAGAAATCCTGCACCAGCGAGATCAGGCCAGTCTGGTGATCGACCAGCAGCACCACTGCATCGTCTTTGTTCAGGCGCTTGTAAGGAACGTTGCTCATGTGAAACTCCTTGGTGGATGGTTGTGACTTGAAGCGCTGACGCTGACCGCCAGCGCTTTTTTGTATTCGTCAGAAGGCAAAGCACGAGCAACCGAAGGCGCCCCAGAAACCGGCGAAATCGCTGACCGGCGCGTTCGACAGACGCGCCCGTTCATGGCTGTGGGAATGCACCGCGCACGGCCCCCTGCACTGGTGAACCTGCGCCTGCAACGGTGCGTTCGGCCGCCAGTGACCCGGCACTTTCGCCACCGGCGACCAGTCCGGCAGCACCGGCACACTGGCCGGCCCGAGTTTTTCGAAGTCACCGGCGGCGTACACCACCTTGCCGCCGACCACGGTCAACACCGACTCGATCCACTTGATCGCTTCTTCATCGACACTGAAAAAGTCCGCGCTCAACGCCGCGACGTCAGCCAGTTGCCCAACCTTGATCTGGCCCTTCTTGCCCTGCTCGGACGAGAACCAGGCGCTGCCATGCGTGAACAGTTCCAGCGCGGTTTGCCGCGACAAGCCTTCGGCATGCAACTCCATGCCGCCAACGGTGCGACCACTGACCATCCAGTACAGCGAGGTCCACGGGTTGTAACTCGACACCCGCGTGGCATCAGTGCCCGCGCCCACCGGCACACCTTCGGCGAGCATGCGTTTGATCGGCGGCGTGGCCTCGGCGGCTTTCGCGCCATAGCGCTCGACGAAGTACTCGCCCTGGAACGCCATGCGATCCTGAATCGCGATGCCGCCGCCCAACGCCCTCACCCGCTCGATGTTCTGCGGGGTGATGGTTTCGGCGTGGTCGAAAAACCACGGCAAGCCATTGAACGGAATGTCGCGGTTGACCTTCTCGAACACGTCGAGCATGCGGCTGATGGATTCGTTGTAAGTGGCGTGCAAACGGAACGGCCAGCGCTGCTCGACGAGATGGCGCACCACCGGTTCCAGTTCGTCCTCCATGCTTTGCGGCAGGTCCGGGCGCGGCTCCAGGAAGTCCTCGAAATCCGCCGCCGAGAACACCAGCATTTCCCCGGCACCGTTGTGCCGCAGGTAATCGTCGCCCTGATGCAACTTCACACTGCCGGTCCAGTTCTTGAAGTCGCTCAGCTCTTCCTTGGGCTTCTGGGTGAACAGGTTGTAGGCGATGCGCACGGTCAGTTGCTCATCCTTGGCCAACTGTTCGATCACTTGATAATCGTCCGGATAATTCTGGAAACCGCCGCCGGCATCGATGGCGCTGGTCAGGCCCAGACGATTGAGTTCGCGCATGAACTGACGGGTCGAGTTGACCTGATACTCCAGCGGCAACTTCGGCCCCTTTGCCAGGGTCGAGTAGAGAATCATCGCGTTGGGACGCGCCACCAGCATGCCGGTCGGGTTGCCGTTGGCATCGCGGACAATCTCACCGCCCGGCGGGTTCGGCGTATCGCGGGTATAACCGGCCACTCGCAGTGCGGCACGGTTGAGCAAGGCGCGGTCGTACAAGTGCAGGACGAACACCGGCGTGTCCGGTGCAGCCTGATTGAGTTCTTCGAGGGTCGGCATGCGCTTTTCGGCGAACTGGAATTCGTTCCAGCCACCGACCACCCGCACCCATTGCGGCGTCGGCGTGCGATCGGCCTGGTCCTTGAGCATGCGCAGCGCATCGGCCAGCGACGGCACGCCTTCCCAACGCAATTCGAGGTTGTAGTTCAAACCGCCACGGATCAAGTGCAGGTGCGAGTCGTTGAGACCGGGAATCACGCAACGGCCCTTGAGGTCGATTACCTGCGTGTTCGCGCCGCGCAACGCCATCGCTTCGGCATCGCTCCCCACCGCGACGAAACGCCCCTTGCTGATCGCCACGGCAGTGGCGAACGGGTTCTCGCGGTCAACGGTATGAAATTGGCCATTGAACAGAATCAGATCGGCGTTCATCGCGTTTCCTTTGGCAAATGGGAGGCGGACAGCCAGGGCGCGAACAGACGCGTCGCCATGGGCATGAAGACATACACCACCGACAGCACGATGGTCAGGGTGATCAGGAACGTGGCGACCACGTAACTGGACAGGAAGGCATTGAGCCGCAGCAGCGGCCCCCAGATCAGCGGCACCAGCAGCGTGTGCGGCAGGATCACCAGCAGCGTCACCACGGCCTGCTTCCAGCGCGGCGGTGGTGAACCGTCCTCGGCTTGGGGCGAGAACCAGAACTCGTTGACCGGATTGACCTCGGTCTGGTCGCCATCGGCGAGCATCGGCGCAGCTTCATCGACCAGCGCCTGACGCTGCGGTGAATCGAGCCAACGCTGCATCGCCTCGGTAGAACAAAAGCGTAGCACGCAGGTGTACATATCGAGGCCGGCGCTTTTGCCGCGCACCACATCCACCCCCAAATGCCCGACGTTCTGCCCGGCGACTTTGACGATGTTGCGCAGCCACGCTTCGTAAGGCACTTCGAAGCCAACCTTGACCCGATGCTTGACGATCAGCGTCACGACTTCATCAGCTCCGGGGCTGGTTGGTTCAAGTGGATTGGTATCAGACATCACGCAAGGCTCCGGCGAAACGAGCATTCAGAGTGCCGGGGCGAGGGAAGAAAAAATTGGATGTACGTGCTCTTTTTTGCGTGCGTATTGGGTTCTGGCTACGACGTAGATCCCTGTAGGAGCGAGCCTGCTCGCGATGGCGGCAGGCCAATCAACATAGATGGTGACTGGCCTGCCGCCATCGCGAGCAAGCTCGCTCCCACAAGGGTTCTGCTTTTACTGCGGGTCTATGTTGTCCAGTGCCCTATTCACCGCAAGTTCGCCGAGCATGATTATCTGCGCAATACCCAGCAGCGCATTGCGATGCGGACTGTCCAGAAACCCCGCAAGGTCACTGGCCATGATGCTGGCCGACGCCAGGGATTCGCAGGCGTGGGCCAACAGGGATTCAGTGTTGATGTCGGGAACGATGGCGAACATCGTGCTGGGTTGGCGCGGGGTTTTCGGGTCTTTCGGGGGATTGAGATGGTAATCCAGCGCACGGTCGGCGGCTTCGTGAAGCTTTTTGGGGTCGGCGCAATCGTAGGGGGAAACGTTGTCAGTGTGTGGGGGATTTGGCGTTGGTTTGATCACAGTGATGCTCCTTGATTAATGGAGCCGCCACGAATCGCTGCGAAACGAAAAAGGTGGCAGCTGTACGCAGGTTCGCAGACCGGGAATCAAGGAACCCGGCAGACCCGAAAGCCTCCCGCGCACAGCCGCCATAACGCAATGCAGTAGACGAAAAAAAGCGCCAACTGAAAGGAAACGGTGGCGCTGAGCGCCTTGATTGATCCGGGCTGCGAAACCCGATCGCTGAATTGGCAGCGACCCGACAACGATAGAATCAGGGTCCAAGGCGCACAAGCCGGCGGATTCTGGCGTAGTTGTAGGCAACGACGCAAGGTGGTGTAGCTTTCAGGAAGATACGCAGAAGGCTTTTAAACATGCCCCTGAGACCGACCGAAAGTCCCTGTAGGAGCGAGCCTGCTCGCGATGGACATCAACGATAACGTGCCCAATCTGAATGATCGCGTTGTCCGGGCGTTTTTCGCGAGCAGGCTCGCTCCTACAGTGGGTTTGGGTACATCTGGAAGAGACTGGTTGGCAGTGAGGCCGCCATCGCCAGCAGGCTGGCTCCCACAGGGCAACGGCGTACACCCATGCTTTTCACCACTCCACAGGCCGAGCGTTAGCTCGCCTGCCGCTTTTGATCCACCCGCCCCATCGGAAGGCTGAGTGGAGGCGTTTATCCGGGGGTGGGCGCGTAGCGCCGTGCGGCGAAGCCGCACACATCGAGAGGAGGTTGAAGCGAAGCCAACCGGAGGCGATGCCCCCGGATGAATGCCGGAGCGAAGGAACACCGAGCCTTAGCGAGGGGCCGTACGTAAGGGGCGAGCGTTTTTTTGCTTATTTTTTAGCTGGGCCGGCATTCCGGCGTTTGTCAAAAAAGTGAGTCGCCGTAAGGGCGAAACCATAAGCAGCCGTTACCGCAGAAATGGATATGTACTCAGTCAAAATTCCCGGTCGCCTGAAAAATAGCCATCGCCAGCAGGCTGGCTCCCACAGTGGTTCCCAGTAGACCGCAAGATCAAATCAGGCAGGCTCGGGGATATCCAGCGACACCGACATGAACTGACTGATCCGCGAGCGCAACCAGCGCTCCGCCGGATCATTGTCGTGCACCCCGCTCCAGGCCATCGACAACTGCGCCGCCTCAATCTCGAACGGCGGGTCTTCAGCGCGCAAACCGCATCCCTCGACCAATGCACATGCCGCATAATCCGGCACGGTGGCGATCATCTCGGTCCCGGCGAGCAATGCGCGCAAGCCGCTGAACTGCGGCACGCCGAGCACTACGCGGCGGCGACGCCCGACCTTGGCCAGGTCCAGGTCGATGTTGCCGCTCAGATCGCCGGAAAACGACACCATCGCATGCGGCCGCTCACAGTACTCGTCCAGCGTCAGCGGCCCCGGTCGGGTATCGCCGCGCAACACCTTGCAGGGAATGTCGCGCAGTTTTTTGCGCTTGGCATTCGCCGGCAAATCGGTGGTGTAGCTCACGCCCACGGATATTTCCCCGGATGCCAGCAACGCCGGCATCAACAGGTAGTTGGCGCGACGCACCACCACCACGATCCCCGGCGCCTCTTCCTGCAACTGGCGCAACAACGGCGGAAACAAGCCGAACTCGGCATCGTCCGACAGCCCGATGCGAAACACGTCGCAGCTGCTGGTCGGATCGAACTCCTTGGCCCGGCTGACCGCACCGGAAATCACGTCCATCGCCGGTTGCAGCTCCTTGAGAATCGCCAGCGCCCGGGCCGTTGGCTCCATGGCCCGGCCGTTGCGCAACAGCAATGGATCATCAAACAGATCGCGTAACCGGCCGAGGGCGGCACTCACCGCCGGCTGGCCCATGAACAGTTTTTCCGCGACGCGGGTCAGGTTCTTTTCGAACATCAGCGACTCGAAAATCACCAGCAGGTTCATGTCGACGCGGCGCAGATCGTTTCGGTTCATAGGCACGGGTTCCTTGTGTATTGAGCCAGGCGCGAGGGTGACGATTGTGTCTGACTTTACTCAAGACTGCCCGCACCCACCATGGAATTAACAACGTTTAACTCGCATGCCAGAGCCTTCGGATTCAAGAATGAAGCCTACCGACACGGACATTCGCCATGGCTCACTTCCAGCAAAACGCCGCCCGCGCGACAGTCACTGAAGCGCCAAAAAAAAGCGCCGGCGGCCTCAGCCCCCAGCGCGAACGGTTGGTGAAACAACTGATCCTCGAACGCCTCGGCGACAGCCTGGAGGTGACCGAACTGGCCCAGGCCTGCGCCCTCTCCCGTAGCCACTTCTCCCGCGCCTTCAAATCCAGCACCGGCCTCTCGCCTCAGGAATGGATTCGCCAGCAACGTATCGCCCGCGCCAAGCTGTTGATCCAGCACACGGACCAGAGCCTCACGCAAATCAGCCTGGAGTGCGGCTTCTGCGATCAGGCGCACTTCTGCCACATGTTTACCCGCAGCGAGGGCATTAATCCGTTTGCCTGGCGGTGCCGGGTCATGCGGGACGTAAAAAGCAAAAGATCGCAGCCTGCGGCAGCTCCTACAAGGCAATACGTACACCCGTAGGAGCTGCCGCAGGCTGCGATCTTTTGATCTTGCTTTGAACAGTCCTCAGCCCAACGGCACCAGCCGCTCCAGCGCTTCGGCCACTCCGCGCCCATAAGCCGGGTCAGCCTTGGTGCAGTTGTCGATGTGCCGCTGGCGGATCAATTGCGGTACGCCGTTCATGGCCCGCGCGGTGTTCTCGAACAACAACTGCTGGCGCGCCGGGTCCAGCAAACGGAACAGGTTGCCGGGTTGTTCGTAGTGGTCCTCTTCCAGCCGATGGTCGTAGTGCTGGGCAAAGCCTTCCAGCGGCAGCGGCGGTTCGGACAACTCCTTGGAATCCTCCCATTCGCCGACGCTGTTTGGGAAGTAACTGGCCGTGCCACCGAGGTTGCCGTCGGTGCGCATGGCGCCGTCACGGTGATAGCTGTGGTGCGGACAGCGCGGGGCGTTGACCGGGATGTGATTGAAGTTCACCCCGAGGCGATAGCGCTGGGCGTCGCCATAGGAAAACAGCCGCGCCTGGAGCATGCGGTCCGGCGAGAAACTGACACCGGGCACCACGTTGGCCGGAGAAAACGCCGCTTGTTCGATTTCGGCGAAGTGGTTCTCGGCGTTGCGATTGAGCTCCATGGTCCCGACTTCGATCAGCGGGAACTCGCCATGCGGCCAGACCTTGGTCAAGTCGAACGGGTTGTGCCGATAGGTGCTGGCCTGTGCTTCTTCCATCACCTGGATGCACAGTTTCCATTGCGGGAAATGCCCATGCTCGATGCTCTCGTACAAATCCCGCAGGTTGCTTTCACGGTCCTTGCCGACCACCACCGCTGCCTCGGCGTCCGACAGGTTTTCGATGCCTTGCTGGCAGACGAAATGAAACTTCACCCACACCCGCTGGTTGTCGCGGTCGATCAGGCTGAAGGTGTGACTGCCGAAGCCGTGCATGTGGCGGAAACTGGTGGGAATCCCGCGATCGCTCATGACGATCGTCACCTGGTGCAGCGCCTCGGGCAGCAGGGTCCAGAAATCCCAGTTGCTGGTGGCGTTGCGCAGGCCGGTGCGCGGGTCGCGCTTGACCACATGGTTGAGGTCGGAAAAACGCAGCGGGTCGCGGAAGAAAAACACCGGGGTGTTGTTGCCGACGATGTCCCAGTTGCCTTCGTCGGTGTAGAACTTCACCGCGAAACCACGGATGTCGCGCTCGGCGTCGGCGGCGCCGCGTTCACCGGCCACCGAGGAAAAACGCACGAACAGCGGGGTCTGCTTGCCCACTGAGCTGAAAATGTCGGCTTTTGTGTAACGCGTGATGTCATTGGTCACCGTGAAGGTGCCATAGGCGCCAGAGCCCTTGGCGTGCATGCGGCGTTCGGGGATCAATTCACGGTCGAAATGCGCGAGTTTTTCCAGCAACCAGATGTCTTGCAACAGCGCCGGACCGCGTGGGCCGGCGGTCTGGATGTTGAGGTTGTCGGCCACCGGGGCGCCGGTGGCGTTGGTCAGCTTCTTCATGGTCAGGTTCTCGACGGTTACAGCTCATCAGGAGCGAAAACCGGCGCGGATCTACGCCCGCGCCGGAGCGCATCAACCCTTAAGGAACGCCAGCAGATCGGCGTTGAGCTGATCCTTGTGGGTATCAGTCAAGCCATGGGGCGCACCGGGGTAGACCTTCAGCGTAGAACCTTTCACCAATCCTGCCGAAGCGATGCCCGCCGCTTCGTACGGCACCACCTGATCGGCGTCGCCATGGACAACCAGTGTGGGGATATCGAATTTTTTCAGGTCTTCGGTGAAGTCGGTTTCCGAGAACGCCTTGATGCAGTCATAGGCGTTCTTGTGGCCGGCCATCATGCCTTGCATCCAGAACCAGTCGATCATGCCCTGGGACGGTTTGGCGCCCGGTTTGTTGAAGCCGAAGAACGGACCGCTGGCGAGGTCGATGTACAGCTGCGAGCGATCCACCAGCGACGCCTGGCGAATGCCGTCGAATACTTCGACAGGCAGGCCACCGGGGTTGGCTGCGGTCTTGAGCATCAGCGGCGGCACTGCGGAAATCAGCCCGACCTTGGCCACTCGGCTGGTGCCGTGACGACCGATGTAGCGTGCCACTTCGCCGCCACCGGTGGAGAAACCGAACAGCACGGCGTCTTGCAGATCGAGCCGTTCGATCAACTGCGCCAGATCGTCGGCGTAATGGTCCATGTCGTTGCCCGACCACGGTTGGCTGGAACGGCCATGACCGCGACGGTCGTGGGCGATGACCCGGTAGCCCTGGTCGGCGAGGAAGATCATCTGCGATTCCCAGCTGTCGGCATTCAGCGGCCAGCCGTGACTGAAGACAATCGGCTGACCGGTGCCCCAGTCCTTGTAGTAAATCTCGGTGCCATCGCGGGTGGTGAACGTGCTCATGGGACGTGCTCCTTAACGTGGGGGTTGGGGGGTGAATCAATCGGCTGTGGGGCGCATTCGCTCGGCCAGTCGCGCGACCCGCTCGCCCAGGTGCGCGGCGGTGCAACGGTCCTCAAAGGGCGGGGCGAAATCGGGGGACTGCTCGACGTTGGACTGGGCCATGGCGCCCAGCGAGCTGCCGAGCCGGTTCATTTGCCCGTCGAACAGCCCGGTGGCGGAGCGTGCCGGCAGCACGTCGAGCCCGACCCAGATCATCGAATGCTGAGCGGCGAACACCGCCATCTGCTGCAAGGTATTGAGCTTGTCGCCGCACAGGCAGCCGGAATTGGTGAAACCGGCGGCCAGTTTGTCGCGCCACGGTTGCGCCAGATAGATGGACGCCGTCGCTTCCATGAATGCCTTGAAGGCGGCCGAGGCACTGCCCATGTAGGTCGGCGCACCGAAAATGATCGCGTCAGCGTGGTGCAGGTGGACCCAGTGTTCGTCGACATCCTCGACCGCAATCAGCCGGCAGATGCTGCCGGGATGTCGTTGCACACCCTGGGCCACGGCTTCGGCCAAGACCCGGGTGTGCCCGTAGCCACTGTGATAGATCACCACCACGTTGCTCATCCCGGTGTCCTTGCGATGGGTTAAACCTTCTGTAGGAGCAGAGTCTTGGGCCTGGACCGGACGCACGACGAGTTAAACGTTGTTAATTTTCCTCAATGCGCCAAAAGCCCTTCCTGCCGCTTTTCCGACGCCGCGCCCAACAAACACGCAACCCACCGACTATGCTGGGAAACCGGCAGTCGCAGCGAACACCCGGCAGTCAGCCGGCCACTGCATTGCGCTCGACAAAAAACCTGAGGAATATGCTCGAAAACCGCGATCTAGACGGATGCAACCAGGAGTGACCCGTTGACCCTTGCCCTCGAACAGGCTGTGCATTTCGGCCCCTACAGGATCTACCCCGGACAACGCCTGGTGATGGAGGCCGACCAGCCCCTGCGCCTGGGCCGACGGGCCATGGACATCCTGTTGATCCTGCTGGAACACGCCGGGAACGTGGTCAGCAAGCAGCAACTGATCGCCGAAGTCTGGCCTGACAGCGTAGTCGAAGAAATCAACCTGCGAGTGCACATGGCGGCCCTGCGCAAGGCCCTCGGCGACGGCCAGGCCGGCCAGCGCTACATCGTCACCGTAGCCCAGCGCGGGTACAGCTTTGTCGCGCCTTACTCGCTGGAACATGTCGAACAGCACCCGGCAGGCGACACGATTGAATCGAACGGTCACAACCTGCCCGTGCGTCATACCCGGCTGATCGGCCGCCAGGCGCTGGTCGACAATCTGGTGACGCAACTGCCGCGCCAGCGTTTCATCACCCTGGTCGGCCCCGGTGGCATCGGCAAGACCACCGTGGCCCTGCGCGTCGCCGAACAACTGATCGGCCGCTACCGCGACGGCATTCGCCTGCTGGACCTGGCGCCGATCAACGACCCGTTGATGATCAGCGGCCACTTGGCCACGCTGCTGGGCCTGTCCCTGCACGACAGCGAACCGATGAGTGGACTCGCCCTGTTCCTGCGCGAGCGACAGCTGCTGCTGGTCATCGACAACTGCGAACACCTGATCGACAGCGTGGCGCTGCTGTGTGAAAACCTGCTGCGTGGCGCGCCGCACGTGCACATTCTAGCCACCAGCCGCGAGAGCCTGCGGGCCGAGGGCGAATTCGTCCAGCGCCTGGAATCGCTGGACTGCCCTCCTCCGATTGCCGTGCTTGATCGCGCTCAGGCCTTGAGTTTTTCCGCGTTGCAGTTGTTCGTCGAGCGAGCCATGGCCAGTCATGACAACTTCGAACTGCACGATGCCCAATTACCGCTACTGATCGATATCTGCCGGCGCCTCGACGGAATTCCGCTGGCGCTGGAACTGGCCGCCGCGCAAGTCGCCAGCCTTGGCCTCGACGGTTTGCTCGCGCAACTGCAAGACAGTTTTCGCCTGCTCACCCACAGCAGCCAGACGACCCTCGCCCGCCATCAAACGCTGCACGCCACGCTGGACTGGAGCTTCGAACTGCTCAATGCCTGCGAACAGACTTGCTTGCGCCGACTGGGCGTGTTCCGCGGTGGCTTTACCCTGGCGTCAGCCGCTGCGGTGATCGTCGGCGAACACATCGAGCCCGGCGAAGTGTTCGGTTCGATCACGCAACTGGTGGCCAAATCCCTGTTGAGCGTGGACGTTGGCGACGAAGACGTGTTCTACCGCCTGCTCGACACCACCCGCAGCTATGCCCTGGAAAAACTCGAACAGACCACCGAACTGCCCGGCACCCGCGAACGCCACGCGCAGCGTTGCCTGACGCTGATGCAGCAAGCGCAAGAAGATTGGGAGTTGATTCCGACAGCGCTGTGGATCGAGCGTTACGCCCGAGGCCTGGAGGACATTCGCGCGGCCCTCGATTGGGGCTTGAATGCGCGGGGACCGCAGGCGCTGGCGATCCAGCTGACGGCGGCCTCCACACCGCTCTGGCAAGAACTGTCCTTGCTTCGCGAACACGGTGGTTACGTGCGCAAGGCCCTGGCCCTGCTCGATGCGGCCGCCGAGCCGTGCCCGCGTTTGAAAATGTCCCTGAAACTGGCCCTCGGCAGTGCCTGCTACCACGCCCAGGGCGGCAGCGCTGAAACCATCGGGGCTTTCGTCACCGCCAGAACCCTGGCCAAAGAGTGCAATGACGTGGTCGGCGAGTTGCGCGCCGTCTCCGGGCACATGGCGGTCAACCTCAGCTGCGGCCATTATCAAATGGCCCTGGAACAGAGCCAGCAATTCGACCGTTTGGGCCTGCATGGCGACCCGGTGCTGTCGCTGAGCACCCATCGTCTGCGGGTGCTGGCCCTACACTTTGCCGGGGATCAGCAACGCGCCCGGCTCAATGCCGAAGAAGTAATCCAGCGCATGGCCCACAGCGGCCATATCAACCGTTTCACCCACGGCTTTGGCGTGCAATACGACCAGAGCGTCGCCGCCCTGACCATCCTCGCGCGCATCCTCTGGCTGCGGGGCCAACCGGAACAGGCCTGGCGCACGGCCCGCCAGGCATTGGACATTGCCCTGCAGATCAACCACGGCACCTCGATCTGCTACACCCTGGCGCTCGCGGGTTGCCTGATCGCCCACTACAACGGCAACACCCGCACTGCCCGCGAGTTATTGCAGTTGCTGCTGGAGCAGGCGCAGAAACACTCGGTACAGCTGTTTTACAACTGGGCGCAACACTACGCGCAGGTCATTGATCGTGCCGCTGCGCCGCGCCATCCGGGTGTCGGCCTGATCAAGGAAATCATGGTCACGCTGGACACCGCGTTCGTCGATGATGATCTGCTGCAACGCGCTGACAGCGGCGCCGCCGGCTGGAGCACCGCAGAGATTCTGCGGGCTCGCGCCGATGGGTTGTTGGCTGCCGATTGCCCGGTAAAAAACTGCGTCGCCGAAACCGTGCTGATCAAGGCAATCAACGTGGCGAAATCCCAGGGCGCACTGGCCTGGGAACTGCGCAGCGCCACTTCGCTGGCGCGACTTTGGCAGCGTCAGGGCCGCTACCGCCAGGCCCATACGCTACTGGCGCCGATCTACCAGCGCTTCACCGAAGGTCATGCCACGCCCGACTTGAAGGCCGTACGACGCTTGCTCGACGAGTTACAGAGCGACGTGCCGGTCTGACGGTTGCTGCGTATGACTGATGTAACCGGCATAGCGCATTTCGACCGAGCGCAACGCGCCACTGTGTTCAAGTTTTTCCAGGGCATAACTGCGCGTGGTGTTGAGGAAGCGGAATCGACTCACGCCGTTACCCTGCTCCAGTGACAACAGCGACTTGAGCACAAGACTGTCCATCACGCCGTTCAGGTTCGCTGGCAGCAATGTGGCGCAACTGACGACGCCCATCGCCGCGTCCAGGGTGAACGCTGACTTGAACACCGCCAGGCGCTGCAACACGGTTTGCTCAGCCGGGCTCAGCCGTTCGTAGCTCCAGTCGAGCGCGGCCTTGAGGGTCTGGTGTCGCGGGACGGCCGTGCGCCGACCTTGGGTCAGCAGTTGAAAACAGTTGTCCAGTTGCGCTTGCAACCCCACCAGCGCCAGCGCGTCGATCTGCGCCGCCGCCAGCTCGATCGCCAGGGGCAAACCATCGAGCCGTCGACAGATTTCGCGTACAGCCTTGAGGTCCTGTTCGCGCAGAGCAAACCCTTGCTGACGGGCCCGGGCACGGCTGACGAACAGCTGCACCGCCGAATACCCCATGAACTCCTCGATGCTGCGTAACGCCGAGACGGGCGGCACCACCAGCGGCGGCAACGGCAGGAGTGTTTCGCCGCTCGCCAGCAGCTGCTCGCGGCTGGTGACCAGAATCGACAAGCGTGGCGCCGAGGCCAGCAGCGCTTCGATCAGGGTCCGGCAGCGTTCCAGCAAATGTTCGCAGTTATCGAGGATCAATAACGCATGCCATTGCCCGAGCGCCTCCAGGGTGGTGCCGACGTTCAATCCCAGGGTTCGCGTCAGGTGATCGACCAACTGCGCGGGGTCATCGATGGTGGCCAGGTCCACCAGCCACACGCCTTCGCGATAATGCTGTAACAGCAGTTCACCGACCCGCAGCGCGACGGTGGTCTTGCCGATGCCACACGGCCCGACCAGGGTCATGAAGCGCCGCACCGGCAACTGCCGCACGAGACTGCCGACTACCGCATCACGCCCGGTGACCGGGGTCAGCCGCGCCGGCAGGTTATGTTGGGGTTTGTGCAGGTTTTCAAGCGAGATCGGCGTGAGCTCCGATGCCTGCTGTACCGGCGCGACAAAGCTGTAGCCGCGCTGGGGAATATTGACGATGTAGCAATGGCCGTTCTGCCCGTCGCGAAAGGCCCGTCGCAGGGCGGCAATGTGCACCCGCAGGTTGATCTCCTCGACCACCGAGCGCGGCCAGACCTGTGCGATCAGTTCCTCTTTGCTGACCACCGAGCCCGCGTGTTCGACCAGCACCTGCAAGATATCCAGCGCCCGCCCACCCAGCCGCAGCGGTTGATCGCCTTCCAGAACCAGTCGCTGATTCAGGTGGAACGCGTAGGGGCCGAAGCGCAGCACCGTGTCGCTGTGTAAGTCTCTAATGCTGTTCATGCACGTTCACCCGCCGGGAGCCTGCTCGGCACGCGAGTCCATCCAGGCTCCGTACCTTCCTTGCAATGAGTTCTCGGCTATCTTGGCAGGCCTCGGTGACGGTACAACTGCCACGGGAGGAGCGTACCGGCCATAACGGTGCGCACAACGGCCAAGGGCGCTAGCTGAACTGCTCGCGGTACTGGGTCGGGGTCAGGCCGAGTTTTTCACTGAACAAAAAACGCATGTGTCGCACGCTGCCGAAGCCGCTTTTGAAAGCCACGGTCTTGAGTGGCAGCTCCGTGGTTTCCAGCAGGTTGCGCGCGCTATCGATGCGCGCACTTTGCAGGAACTCCATGGGCGTCATGCCCACTTCACGGGCGAAGACCCTGGCGAAGTGACGCGGGCTCATGGCGGCCAGACCGGCCATGCGTTCGATGCCGAAGGTTTCGTCGAGGTGTTCGAGCACATGGTTCTGCACCCGGGTGATCGCCGTTTCGTGAGGCGCCACCGCCGCCATCAACGGACTGAACTGCGCCTGGCCACCCTGGCGTTTCATCACCACCAACAACACTTTGGCCACGTCCTGGGCGACTTTCTTGCCATGGTCCCGAGCGACCACCGACAACGCCAGGTCGATCCCGGCCGTGACGCCGCCGGAGGTGATCAGGTTGCGGTCCTGAATGAAGATCTGGTCAGTCTCGACGGTGGCCGTCGGGAACGCCTTGATCAGCCGCTCGGTGTAATGCCAGTGCGTCGTCACCCGATAGCCGTCGAGCAACCCCGCATGCCCCAATACGAAGGCCCCGGTGCAGATCGAGCCATAACCGGCGGACCGGCCGACGTTGTGCCTGAGCCAGTCGAGCAGCGGCGGATGGTTTTCGTTGTAGGCACCGGGACCACCGGGCACCAGCAACAGGTCATAGCCGTCGCAGGCCTGATCGATGTGCACATCAGCGTGCACGCTCACCCCGTTGGACGCCCGCAGTGCACCGGGCTCGGTGCCGATGGTCGACAGCACATAATGATCGTCGGGTTTCAGGTAACGGTTGGCGATGGAAAACACCTCCATCGGCCCGGCCATGTCGAGCAGGAGGAAGTTGGGGAACAGCACCATTGCCACGGTTTTCATGGGTTAAAGATCACAGTAATTGAACAAAAGGCTTAGCGAACGCGGTTCCCTGTGGGAGCGAGCTTGCTCGCGATAGCGGTGGATCAGTCGACGCACCTATTGAATGTGAAGCCGCCATCGCGAGCAAGCTCGCTCGCACAGGTTTTGTGCAAACACCGGTGGTTCATGTGACCTACAACTGTCAACTCAATCGAGACAGTCTTTCAATTTTCATCTACTTATTGCACCAACCAGTAACCATTAACCTTCTCCTCACTCGGACGAATCAACGTCCCCGCAGGAGAATTCATCATGCTGACCCTTCGCAAAGCTTCTGATCGTGGCATGGCCAACCATGGCTGGTTGAAGTCGTTCCACACCTTTTCCTTCGCCAACTACCGCAACCCGAAAGAACAGGGTTTTTCCGACCTGCTGGTGATCAACGATGACCGCGTCGCCGCCGGTAAAGGTTTCGGCCAGCACCCGCACCGCGACATGGAGATTTTTTCCTATGTGCTCGAAGGTGCGCTGGAACACAAGGACACCCTGGGCACCGGCTCGGTGATCCGTCCCGGCGACGTGCAGTTGATGAGTGCCGGCAGCGGCGTGGCGCACAGTGAATACAACCACTCGGACAAGCGGCCCGTGCACTTCCTGCAAATCTGGATCGTACCGGAGGTCAGCGGCGCCAAACCGCGCTACCAGCAAGAGCACTTCAGCACGCAGAAAAAACGCGGTCGCCTGCAACTGATCATCTCGCCCGACGGCGCCAAGGGTTCGCTGAAGGTTCGCCAGGATGCGCGGGTGTATGCCGCCCTGATCGACGGCAAGGAAAGCGCCACCCTGGAACTGGCCGCCGACCGCTACGCCTACGTGCATGTGGCACGGGGCAGTGTCGAGCTCAACGGCCAGCCGTTGCAGGAAGGCGATGGTGTGCGGGTTCGCAAGGAACAGGTGCTGACGTTGTGCAACGGTGTGGATGCCGAAGTATTGGTGTTCGACTTGCGCCCGCAAGAGTTGCCGGAAATGCCGTAACAGCTACACCAAAAACCCTGTAGGAGCGAGCCTGCTCGCGATAGCGGTGGATCAGTCAACATCAATGTTGGCTGACAGACCGCCATCGCGAGCAGGCTCGCTCCTACAGGGTTCATTCACCAGTACCGGAAAACCCCGCCACAATCTCGTCAATCACCGCCCGCACCCTCGCGGTATGCCGCAGGTCCGCATGGGTCACCAGCCACACGTCATACGGCATCGGTCGCGTACGTTCCGGCCACAGCCTGACCAGCCCGTCCCTCTCCCCCACGTACAGCGGAATCTCCCCGATCCCGATCCCCGCAGCAATCGACCGTCGCACCAGCAAACTGGAACTCAGGCTCGAAACAATCCGCCCGCGCCCCAGCGACTCGCCGACCAGCGTCATGTCCTTGCCACTTTGCAAATATGGCTGATACACCACCAGATCATGCCTATCGAACGCCGATCCCGGTTCCGGGATGCCATGCGCGTCGACGTAGGCTTGCGAAGCAAACAGACCCAACGGCCAACGGGCGATCCGCCGGGCGATCAGGTCCGGGTTTTCCGGCCGGGTATTGCGCACCGCGATGTCGGCCTCCCGCTTGGCCAGGCTGAGGATTTGCGTCGAGGCGTCCAGTTGCACTCGCACGTCCGGGTGTTGCTGATGCAGACGGGCGATGGCCGGGATCAGGAAGTCGATCGCCAGTGAGTCAGTGGTGGTGACCCGCACGGTGCCCGTCAACCGATCATCCAGCCCCTGAATACGCCGCTCCAGCTCCAGCGCCGAATGCTCCATTTTCTCCACGGCTTTCAACGCCGCTTCACCAACAGCCGTAAGCGCATAACCCTCGGACGTGCGCAAAAACAACGTCGCGTTCAACGACTTTTCCAGCGCAGTGATGCGCCGGCCGACCGTCGCCTGATCCACCCCCAGCACCCGTGCCGCGCCCCTGAGCGTCGACTCGCGACACACCGCGAGAAACACCCGTGCGTCATCCCAATTCATAGGGTCCTCCAAGTGATGCATATGCGCATCACAATAGCGCGAAATCGCTGCGTTATTGCAATGCAAGATCTGGATAAGCTGGGGGCCAGAGAAATTCCTTCAGGAGAGCATTCATGCTCAGCCCCTCGACCACTCCACGCCAAGGGATCTGGCTGCCGATCTTTGCCGGCCTGTGCGCCAGTCTGGTCAGTATTGGCCTGGCGCGTTTTGCCTACACGCCGTTGATTCCCTCGCTGATCCAGGCCCACTGGTTTTCCGCCAGCGACGTGGTGTACCTCGGCGCCGCCAACCTGGTGGGTTACTTGATTGGTGCGCTGATCGGCCATCCATTGGCGCGGCGCACGTCCAACAAAACCGCATTGCGCCTGATGATGCTGGCAGCGACCCTGGCGTTTTTCGCTTGTGCCTTTCCGCTGTCAGTGAGCTGGTTTTTCGGCTGGCGCCTGCTGTCCGGCATTGCCGGTGGCGCGATCATGGTGCTGGTGGCGGCAACCGTACTGCCACACGTCCCGGCCTCACGCAAAGGGTTGGCCAGTGGTGCAATTTTTCTTGGGATCGGGCTGGGCATCGCCGGGTCGGGGACGATCGTGCCGCCGCTGTTGAGCCTGGGCTTGCAGCAAACCTGGCTCGGCCTTGGCGTGCTGGCGTTGATCCTGACGGCGGTCAGCTGGTTTGGCTGGCCGTCAGCCGCGCCCCGTGCAACGACGACGCTCGCCGATGCCACGCCGATATCGATCAACCCGAAGGTCTACCTGCTGTTTGCCCAATACGCGCTCATGGCGGCCGGGCTGGTGCCGGCCATGGTGTTCCTGGTGGATTACGTGGCCCGCGGCCTCGGTGCCGGGCAGCATGTCGGTGGCCTGATCTGGGTGATGTACGGGTTCGGCGCCATTCTCGGGCCGGTCAGCTACGGTTTTTTGGCCGATCGACTGGGCGCGCAGATGAGCATTCGCCTGGTGCTGCTGGTACAAGCAATTGCCCTCGGCCTGCTGTCGATTTGCAGCGCTTTCGCGGCGCTGGCATTGCTGGCGGTGATCCTCGGCTCGTTCCCGCCAGGCATCGTGCCGCTGGGGTTGGCCCGGGTTCATGAACTGGTTTCCGAACATCATCAACAACAGATCGCCTGGAGCCGCGCCACCGTATCGTTCGCCACTTTCCAGGCCATCGCCGGGTTCGCCTACTCGGCGCTGTTCAACGCCAGCGGCGGGCATCATGGTTTGATGTTTGTGATTGCGGCGGGCGCGATTGTTGTGGCGCTGTTGCTGGAATTGGCAGTGCGTTTGCCGGTCCGTCGTAATCCACTCATTGCGATGAGCCACCCTTGAAGATCAAAAGATCGCAGCCTTCGGCAGCTCCTACGGGATACGCACTCCATGTAGGAGCTGTCGAGTGAAACGAGGCTGCGATCTTTTGATTCTGCGCGCCAAGGCGCGGTCCCATTTATCGAACACTTTGCATAGAGGTATATGAAATGAGTTTGCCTAAAAGCATGACCCAGATCGAAATCACCCAACCCGGTGCCCCCGAAGTCCTGCAACCGCGTCAGGTCCCCGTGCCCACGGCGGGTGCCGGTGAAGTGCTGATCCGCGTGCACGCCGCCGGGGTCAATCGTCCGGATGTGCTGCAACGCGCCGGCAAATACCCGATGAAACCCGGCATGAACCCGATCCCGGGACTGGAAGTGGCCGGTGAAGTGGTGGCCGTCGGCGCCGGTGTCAGCGCTTTTGTCGTTGGCGACAAAGTCTGTGCGCTGACCAATGGCGGCGGTTATGCGCAGTATTGCGTGGTTCCGGCCAGCCAGACGTTGCCGATCCCCGCAGGCATGGACTGGCTAGAGGCTGCGGCGATTCCGGAAACGTTCTTCACCGTATGGGCCAACCTGTTTGAAATGGGCGGCGCCCGTAAAGGTCTGCGCGCGTTGATTCACGGTGGCACCAGCGGCATCGGCACCACCGCGTTGATGCTCTGCCGCGAGTTCGGCATCGAGGCCTTCGCAACCGCGGGCAGCGCAGACAAATGTGCAGTGATTGGCCAACTGGGGGCCGAAGCGATCAATTACCGCGAGCAGGACTTCGCTCAGGTCATTGCGGAAAAAACCGCTGGGCGCGGCGTCGATGTCGTGCTCGACATCATGGGCGGTTCGTACCTGAATCAGAATATCGCGGCATTGGGCATGGAAGGCCGGCTGGTGATGCTGGGGTTCCTCGGCGGTGCGGTGGCCAAGGACGTGGATCTGCTGGCAATCATGGCCAAACGCGCCATCGTCACCGGCTCACTGCTGCGCTCGCGCACCCGCGAAGAAAAAGCCGCGATCGCGCAACAGCTGCGCGAGCACGTATGGCCGGTGTTGGCGACCGGTCGCTGCCTGCCGATGATCGACAAGGTGTTCCCGCTGACCGATGCATCGCTGGCACATACGCGAATGGAGGCCGGCGATCACATCGGCAAGATTGTCTTGAACGTTCCTCAGTAACCGTCGCCCGCCGCCTGAGCGCCGCCGATGATGGCGATGCCGGAACTGGTGCCCAAGCGTGTGGCACCCGCTTCGATCATCGCCAGCGCGGTCGGGTAATCGCGCACCCCACCCGAGGCCTTCACGCCAACCCCGGCACCCACTATGCGACGCATCAGCGCCACATCTTCCACGGTGGCGCCGCTGCGGCTGAAACCGGTGGAGGTCTTGACGAACGCAACGTCCAGCTCACGGCAGATCTCGCAGGCCTTCACTTTTTCGGCGTCGTTGAGCAGGCAGGTTTCCAGGATGACCTTCAGCGGCACGCTGCCGCAGGCCTGTTTGACCAGAGCGATATCGCTGTGAACCTGATCGAACAGGCCATCCTTTAACCAACCGATGTTCAACACCATGTCGATCTCCCCCGCTCCGGCGGCAATCGCCCGCTCGGCCTCGAAGGCTTTGCTGTTACTGAGCCCGGCTCCCAAGGGAAAGCCGACCACCGACACCACCTTGACGTTTTGCCCGGCCAGGCACTGCGCCGCATGGGGTACTTGCCCGGAGTTCACGCAGACCGAATAGAAGCCGTGCTCTTGCGCCTCACGGCACAGGGTTGCGATTTGCTCGCGGGAAGCGTCGGGCGCCAGCAAGGTATGATCGATGAATTGCGCCAGGGCTTGGGGTTCGAGGTGTGCCATCGCAAAAACTCCTGTTTGTGTATTCAAATGCCCCTGCGCCACAATCGAGGATCAATCGCGCAAAAACGTTACTTATTTCACAATTAATGTTACTTATTTAACATCAACAATCAACCCCGGAATGCCTGTGGACAGTAAAAAAACCGAGCGCCTCAAGCTTATTCAACAAGCCCTGCAAGACCAGAGCGCCATTCACCTGCGCGAAATGGCAGCCTTGCTGGACGTTTCGGAGATGACCCTGCGCCGCGACCTGAGCAAGTACACCAACCACTTGCGCCTGCTCGGCGGCTACATCACCAAAATCCACGATGGCAACGAACCCAGCGATTACCGCGTGGCCGAACAGGACACCCGGCACGTCGAGGAAAAACGCCGGATCGGCAAACTGGCCGCCGGTTTCATCAAGCCTGGCGACACGGTGTTTTTCGATTGCGGCACCACCACGCCTTTCGTGGTGGATTTCATTCCCGACGAGCTGGAGTTCACCGCCGTGTGCAATTCCCTGAACGTGCTGCTCAAACTCTCGCAAAAACCCAACTGCAACATCGTGGTGTGCGGCGGTACGTTCCACCGCAAGAACCAGGTATTCGAGAACCAGAGCGAAATAGGCATTCTCGATAGCGTGCGCCTGACCTGGGCCTTTGTATCGGCCGCCGGGATCAGCCAGGACTTCGGCGTGACCTGCTTCAATTTCAATGAAGTGGAGGTCAAGCAGAAGGTCCTGCGCCAGGCCCAGCAACGCTTGCTGCTGGCCGATCACAGCAAGTTCGACACCGTGCGCACAGCGCATTTCGCGGCGCTGGAAGACTTTCACTACGTGGTCAGTGACAAGAAAATCCCCAAGGCCTACCGCGACGCCATTACCGCCAGCGGTGCGCAATTGATCATCTGACCAGGGCTTGTTGCTCCGTCGCGCTAAGGTAACCGGTGGTGACGCTGAACGCCGCCGTGTCCCCCGCCGCCAACGAGCGCACATGGCCCTTGGCGGACTCCGCCCGATAGCCTTCCGGCTCACAGGTGGCGGGCAATACGAACGCCGCCACCTGCTGATCGGCGTTGTGCAAGATCCAGCGCGCAGCATGCTGGAATTGGTCGGGTCGATAACCGGTGTAGAACGCCGCGCCATCCGGACGGCTCAGCAGAAAATGCGCATGACCGGATGCGTCGGCGCGTACGCCGTCGAAGAAGAACACGATTTCCGGATCGTAAAGCTCCGGCCGGTCCAGGCACTGAAACTGTTCAGGCTCCCGCGCCAACTGCTCCATGTAAGCGCTCCACGCCGGCGTCGGCTTCACATGCGCCGGAATACTGCTGCGCAAGCGCACACGGTCGAAACCCAGAGGCTCGATGAATCGACCACCTTCGACGTAGGCGTAATTCATGTGCGCCATGTACATCAGGTCCATCGGTTTGGCCGCCAGGTTGGTTACCTGCATGTCGATGTCGAACAACCCCGAATCGCCACGCAACGTCACGCTCGGGCTCGCCCGATAGCGATCGCCAAAACCTTGCACATATTCGTACTCGCCACCCAGGCGCAGATAAGGTCCGGCGCTGTCCTCACCCACCTCCAGCCAGGCACGGTCCATGGCCGCGCAAGGCATCTCGCCGTGCAGCGGATGATCATCTTCCGGGCCCGGACAGCCATTGCGCAGCAGGCCGCTATGAAACATGAAACAACCGTAGGTGCCGATCACTGTCGGGCTCGGTCGGGGCTGGCTGAACAGGTTTTTCATGGTCAGTTCGCAACCGTCGAACACGGCGGACCAGATCATCTGTCCCTGATATGGCAGCACCACCAGATGCCCGCGACTGTTCGCCAACTCCACGGCCAGCACACCACTGGGATAAACCCAGGCGCTGACCTTGAAGGCCTCGGATTCCAACAAGGTCCTGCGCGCTTCGCCAAACAGCGACGGATAGAGATTGATTCGCGTGTTCATGAGGCGACCACCGCACCTACCGGCGCCCGCTCGCTCTCGGAGTGCTTGAGGCAGCGCACCGCGTAGGCCACGATCACGATGAAGCACAGCAACGGCACGCTATAAGCCAGTTGCATGTTGCCGCCGCTGTAGTCGGACAGCAGGCCCTGGAAGATCGGAATCACCCCGCCACCGACGATGCTCATCACCAGCAGCGAACCGCCGACACCGGTGTCTTCGCCCAAACCGTCGATGGTCAGGCCGTAGATGGTAGGCCAGCACGGACCGAGGAACACGCTCACGCCCACCGCCGCATACACCGCCGTGATATTCGGCACGAGGATGGTGTAGGCCAGCAACAGGATGCACAGCACGCCGTACACCGCGAGTACCTTGGCCGGGTGCAGTTTGCGCATCAGTACGTTGGCGATCAGTTTGCCGACGAAGTACGCGGCGAATGTAGTCAGCAGGAACCACGAAGCGCTGCGCTCGTTCATGCCACCCAATTGCATGGCCAGGCGAATGGTGAAACTCCACACACCGACCTGGGCACCGACATACAGAAACTGCGCCAGCACACCGAAAGTGAAACGCGGATTGCGCCGCAACCGCGACAGGCTTTCACCCAGGCTGGTGGTTTTCTTGCTGACGGGCTGGTTGCCTTTGCAAGCAGGGAAACGGGTGATGGCGATCAAAATGAACATCAGCACCAGCACCGCGATCATCCATTTGTAAGGCAGCAACGTGGACTGGATCATTTGCAATTGCTGGATCGCTGCGTCCGAAGCGCTCATTTGAGTGAGTTGTTCGCGGGTCGCGTCGGTGTCCTTGAACATCACGAAGCTGCCGACATACACCCCGGCCATCGCACCAAACGGGTGGAATGTCTGGGAAATGTTCAGGCGACGGGTACCGGTTTCCCGTGGCCCCATCAATGTCGAATAGGTGTTGCAGGCGGTTTCCAGAAACGACAGCCCGGCCGCGATCACGAACAGCGCCAGCAGGAACATGCCGTACTTGGCGGTGGACGCCGCCGGGAAGAACAACAGGCAGCCGAACATATACAACATCAGGCCGATCAGGATGGTGGTCTTGTAGCTGAAACGGCGGACCACCAGTGCGGCCGGAATCGCCACGAAGAAATAGCCCAGGTAAAACGCCGACTGCACGAATGCCGTCTGGAAATCGCTGAGCAGGAACGCTTTCTTGAAATGCGCGATCAGCACGTCGTTCATGCTCGCGGCCGCCGCCCACAGCGCGAAAATGCTGCACAGCAGGATGAAGGCGAACCAGGGCGTGCGATTGAGGTAGAAACCGTCGGGCGTCTGTTGGAGCGGAGGCTTTGTCATTGTTGTTCTCCGTGGTGAGCTTGGGGAAAGTGCAGCCGTTGAATCACTCCGACGTCGAGACGCCGAAGCTGCGCTGGAATTGCGCGAATGCGGGTGCTTCCGGGTAGGACGTCTGGGTGCCGAGTCCTGTGACCGAGCAGGCTGAATACGCCACGGCCTGGGTCATCGCGGTGCGGATATCGCGGTCACGGCTCCAGTGATGGACGAAGCAACCGATGAAAGCATCTCCTGCGCCGGTGGTGTCTCGGGCAGCAACCCGCAGACCGGGGATCTGGAACTCGCCTTCCTCGCCGACATACAGCGCACCTTGCTGGCCGAGGGTCACGATGACATGGCGAATGCCGCTGCTGACCAAGGTCTGCGCGGCCTTGCGCGCTGACTCCGGCGAATCCACGACCTGGCCGGTGATCAATGCCAGCTCGGATTCGTTGGGCACCAGGAAATCCAGCTGCGCCAGATGTTCACGGCTCAGGCCCGACAAGGCCGGCGCCGGATTGAGCAGCACTGGAATCTGGTGCTCGCGGCCGAATTCGATGGCGTAGTAAACCGTTTCAACATTGATCTCCAGTTGCAGGACGATCAGCGAGCATTCCCGCAACGCCTGTGCGGCGGCCTCGATGTCTGCCGGGGCGAGATGCGCGTTGGCGCCTTTGACGATGAGGATGCTGTTGTGGGAGTCGGCCTGGACGAAAATCGGCGCCACGCCACTGGACACACCGGGCACGCGCTGCACATGGCGGGTGTCGATGCCAAAGCGCTGGAAATTGGCCAGGGTGTTGTCGGCAAACATGTCGTCGCCGACCTTGGTCAGCATCAGCACATCCGCCCCGAGCTTGGCCGCCGCCACTGCCTGATTGGCGCCCTTGCCGCCACAACCGAGGGCAAAACCCGGCGCTTCGAGTGTCTCGCCCTGGGCCGGCATCCGGTCAATGTAGGTAATCAGGTCGACCATGTTGCTGCCGATGACTGCGATCTTGCTCATTGCATTTCCCACCTTGATCCGGCTGGCCAGGCTTGGACCTGGCGTTTTTGTTTTGTTATTTAAATAACATTTTGTGTGAATATTCAATCTTTTTTATCGAGCGCCTCATGCTCGGTGGACGAGCGGCCTCCCACAAGTCGAAATTATTCCCGCCCGCGGCACGCATCTGTTAAAACGCGAACTTCATGTCTGTGCCCATGGATCACCCGATGCCCTCTGCCCTTCTCACTCGCCTGCGTCGACGCTGGCTGTCGCTGCTGTGCATGGCCGCGCTGGTTGTCGGCCTGCCTGTGAGTTGCGGCGCGCTCAAGTACAAAGAACGCGAGTTGCTGTTCCGCATCGAACCGGGCACGGCCGGCTGGTATCGCGGCTTGCCGCAGGATGTTCAGGAGTTCGACATCAAGCCTGCCGATTTCAAGGCCGGACAGAACCTGCATGCCTGGTGGTGGCCAGCCGCGCGTAAAGACGCGCCGTCGATTCTCTATCTGCACGGTGTGCGCTGGAACCTCACCGGCCAGGCCTTCCGCATCGAGCAGTTACGCGCCATGGGCTATTCGGTGTTGGCGATCGACTATCGAGGCTTCGGCCAGAGCAAAGGCGATCTGCCCTCGGAAGCCAGCGTCTACGAAGACGCCCGGGCGGCGTGGGAGCGTTTCACCGTGATGCAACCGGACGCCGGCAAACGCTTGATCTACGGCCACTCATTGGGTGGCGCGGTGGCCATAGATCTGGCGGCAGACCTGGCCGCGCAAGCGAAAAAGGAGCACGTCCCGGTGCCCGTACGCGGTCTGGTGATCGAGTCCACCTTCACCTCGCTGGGCGATGCCGTGGCGGAAGTGGCCGGCAACAACCTGCCGGTGAACTGGCTGCCGGTGCGCTGGTTGCTGTCGCAGAAATTCGATTCCATCGACAAGATCGTCGACATCGACATGCCGTTGCTGGTGGTCCATGGCCTGGCTGATCCGTTCATGCCATCGCGGTTCAGCCAGCAATTGTTCAATGCCGCCAACCAACCGAAACGCCTGTTGCTGATCCCCGGCGGGACGCACAACAACAGCATGAGCCTGGGCGGTACTCAGTATCGACAGGCACTGGAAGGCTTGATGCGGGCAAAACCGCAGATTGCCGGGCCGACGATCACACAGGGTTCCCAGGAATCCTGAGGCCTAGCGATAACCCCGCGCCTGCAAGTCGAACAACTGCGCATAACGCCCACCGGCCGCGACCAGCGTGTCATGATCGCCGCGCTCAAGGATCGCGCCCTGATCCAGCACAATGATGTGATCGGCATTGCGCACGCTGGAAAAACGATGGGAGATCAGCAGGGTCATGCGGTCCCGCGTGTGCTGGCTGAAATGCTCGAACACGGCCGCTTCCGCCGCCGGGTCGAGCGCCGAGGTCGGTTCGTCGAGAATCAGGATATCGGCGTTGCGGCGCATATAGGCACGGGACAGTGCGATCTTCTGCCACTGCCCGCCGGACAGTTCCTGCCCGCCGGCAAACCAGCGCCCCAGCTGCGTGGCATATCCGCGATCCAGACGCTCGATGAAAGGCGCGGCCATGCCTTCGCCGGCCGCTTGCTGCCAGCGCTGCTCATCGTTGAACGCCAGCGTGTCGCCGACACCGATGTTTTCGCCGACGGAAAACTGGTAGCGAATGTAATCCTGGAAGATCACGCCGATCCGCCGCCGCAACGCGTCCTCGTCCCACGCCTGCAGATCGCTGCCGTCGAGCAGAATACGCCCCTGATCGGGACGGTATAACCGGGTCAGCAGCTTGATCAGCGTGGTCTTGCCCGAACCGTTCTCCCCCACCAGCGCCACACTGTGCCCCGGCACGAGATGCAGATCGATACCTTCCAGCGCGGCACGGCTGGCGCCCGGATAACGGAAACCGACGTTCTCGAAACGCAGGCCATCGCCGGGAACCGCACCGACGGTGAGATGGCCAGTGTCGGCCACCACGGGTTCGGCCAGGTATTCATAGAGGCTGGACAGGTAGAGACCATCTTCATAAAGACCACTGATGGCGCTGAGACTACTGCTCACCGCCGTCTGACCCTGCTTGAACAGCACCAGGTACATGGTCATCTGGCCCAGGGTGATGCTGCCGTGCACCGTATCGACCACCACCCACGCATACGCCAGATAAAAAGCCGAGGTGCCCAACAGACCCAGAACAAAACCCCAGCCATCGCGGCGCAAGGTTAGCCGCCGGTCCTCGGCATACAGTCGGGCGAACGTGTCGCGATAGCGCTGCAACAACAGCGGCGCAAACCCGAACAGCTTGACCTCCTTGATGTAACCCTCATGGGAGAGCAGCGTCTCGATGTAAGTCTGCTGCCGGCTCTCCGGTGCACGTCGGGTGAACAGGCGAAAGGCATCCCCGGAAAAGTGCGCCTCGGCAAAAAATACCGGCAGCGCACCGACCACCAGCAACACCAGCGCCCACGGCGAAAAATGCACCAGCAATACACCGAAGCTGATCAGCACGATCAGGTTCTGGATCAGCCCCAGCGACTTCATCACCAGCGCCAACGGCCGGGTGGAGGCCTCACGCCGTACCCGAACCAGCTTGTCATAGAACTCGGAATTCTCGAACTGCACCAGCGATAGCGTCTGGGCCTTTTCCAGAATCATCGTGTTGACCTTCTGCCCCAACTGCACCCGCAACAGTGACTGCTGGACCGACAGCGCACGCTGGGTAGCGGACAGCAATGCCAGCACCCCCGCCTCAAACAACACGTAACGCACCACTGGCCACAACGGCGCACTGCCCTGCTGCGCATGCAACTGCATGGCGAAGACCACCGCGTCGACAATCCGCTGCCCCAGCCATGCCGCCAACGCCGGCAGGACCCCCGCGATCAGGGTTGCCAGCACCAGGCCGAGGAACAACCCACGGGACGTGCCCCAGACCAGCAGCAAGGCACGTCCCGCCTGGTCGAGAAGCGTGGTGAAGCGCTCAAAAACCAGGCTCACGCCTCAGACTCCGCCAAAGGCTCGACTCGCGCCCCCTGAAAACGCGCCCGATACCGCCCAGGACTCTCCCCCGTCCACTTCTTGAACGCGCGATGAAACGCGCTCGGTTCCTGAAAGCCCAATTGCTCGGCGATGTCGCTGATGCTCGCGCGGCTTTCACGTAATTGCTCGAAGGCCACCGCGCGGCGCACTTCGTCTTTGATCTCCTGATAGGAACAACCTTCACGCTCCAGTTTGCGGCGGAAGGTGCTGGGGCTCAGGTGTTGTTCGAGGGCGAAGGCCTGCAAGGTCGGCCAATGGCTGTAATGGCTGTTGCGCAAGCGCTGATGGACTTGTGATGCGAGGCCGTGCTGGTTGCGGAAGCGGATCACCAGCCATTGCGGTGCGGTGCGCAGGAAGACTTTGAGCGAGGCCAAATCCTGGACCACCGGCAGTCGCAGGTAGTGACTGGCGAATTCGATTTCGGTGCGCTCGGCGCCGAAGGTCAGGTTCGGTCCCCACAACAAGCGGTCGTCGCTGAGGGACAGCCGCTCGTGGCGAAAGTCCGCGCGGTCGATGGGAATGCGCCGGCCACCGAGCCAGCACAACAAACTGATCATCAACACCAGGAACGTTTCTTCGCCGAAACGGCTGGCGTCATCGTTCGCCGCCTGACTGTCCAGGCTGATGACCGCTCGTTTACCACGCACGGTCAGCGTGCCGCGAAAGTCGCGCAGGAACAGGGCGAAGTTGACCAGGCACTGGCGCATCGCTTTGTGCAGATCGGGTTCCTGGATCAGCGCGCGGCATATCAGCGCGAATGCGCCTGGCGGCATGCCATGGGAGTCGAGCCCGAAGAATTCGTCGTTCAGTTCACGGATCTGGATCAGCCACAACGCCGCAAAGGCATTGGCCGGCACCCGCGCCGTGGGCTGTTGCACCAGCGCCGGATCGATGCCAGCCTGTTCCAGCACGGTCCGCACGCGCTGCGGATCGTCACCCATCCCGTGGATCATTGCCTGCACGAAGTAGGCGGCCACCGAGTCCTTTTCCCGCATGTGAACGCTACTCTCCCCGTCATTTGAAATGGCAAAAAACGCCAGTGCCGTTGAACAGTTTCGGCATAGGACAACCGCCCCGCCGGCTCTAGACTCGCGGCAATAGTACGCCTTCGGCCGCCAACTCGGCCAAGGTATCGCAGGGTTTGAGCGGAAGGACGGCAACATGAATCTGCAAAACATTGGCGTGATCGGCGCCGGCACCATGGGTAACGGAATTGCGCAGGTCTGCGCCCTGGCCGGTTTCAACGTGACCTTGCTCGACATCTCCGAGAGCGCGTTGCAAAAAGCCGTCGCCACCGTCGGCAAAAACCTCGATCGGCAGATCGCCAAGGACACCCTGACGCCCGAGCAGAAAAACGCCGCCCTCGACAAGATCCGCACCAGTACCGATTACAGCAGTTTGCACAACGCGCAACTGGTGATCGAAGCGGCCACCGAAAACCTCGAACTGAAGCTGCGGGTGCTGCAACAGATCGCGGCGCAAGTCAGCGCCGATTGCGTGATCGCTTCCAACACTTCGTCGCTGTCGATCACCCAACTCGCCGCCAGTGTCAGCCAGCCCGAGCGTTTCATCGGCCTGCACTTTTTCAACCCGGTGCCGGTGATGGGCCTGATCGAAGTCATTCGCGGCCTGCAAACCAGCGATGCCACCCACGCGTTGGCGCTGGACATGGCGACCACGCTGGGCAAGACCGCGATCACCGCCGGCAACCGTCCGGGGTTCGTGGTCAACCGGATTCTGGTGCCGATGATCAACGAAGCGATCCTGGTGTTCCAGGAAGGCCTGGCCAGCGCCGAAGACATCGACGCCGGCATGCGCCTGGGCTGCAACCAGCCGATCGGCCCGCTGGCACTGGCGGACCTGATCGGCCTCGACACCCTGCTGGCGATCATGCAAGCCTTCTACGACGGCTTCAACGACAGCAAATATCGCCCGGCGCCACTGCTCAAGGAAATGGTTGCCGCCGGTTACCTGGGTCGCAAATCGGGGCGCGGCTTCCATGCCTATGCCTGAGCGTTGTTCACGTTTCGCCGAGTACCGGGACAAGGTGCTGGAGTTGTTTGCCAGCAAGGGTTTCGGTCAGGTCGGCATGCGTGAACTCGCCACATGTCTGGGGCTTTCCCCGGGCTCGCTGTATCACCACTACCCCAGCAAACAGCACTTGCTGCTCGACCTGATCGAAGAGTTCTACGAAGAGCTGTTGGCCACCCTGGGGCGTATCGAAAAAAAGGCCCCGGCCAAACGCGATCGGCTCAACAACCTGATCCGCGCACACCTGAACCTGCACCGCGACATGCCGTGGCATTTTCGCCTGGTGGAACGCGACAGCGGCTGCCTGAATGAAGAACAGCAGGCGCGGGTCCGGCAATTGCGCGAGCAGTACGAACGCCGGTTGCTGGTGATGCTCGGCGCGCGCTCGCGCTTTAGTGATTCGGGGCAACTGGCGGCCGGCCATGCGATTGCGGCCCTGCTCAACAACGCGCCCAGCTGGCTGACACCCCATGCGCTTGACGAACAAGAGCATGATGAACTGCTGGAAAATCTGGTGAGCGGTGCCATCGAACGCGTGCTGGCGCCACGGCGTCCGAACGAAGCAATAAGCCTCGCCCGGTCTATCGATAAAACATCTAAAAAAACCCAGGCTCCCATCGCGATTTAGCGCTTTGCTTGCCCAGTCAATCTCATCGGAATTCGCCCATGAACGCGGCGTCCAATCCGGTGTGCCCTTCAATGACCGGGAGCAAATCATGAAAATCAATCCGTATCTCATCTTCAACGGCGACTGCCGCGCCGCCTTCACGTTTTACCAACAGTGCCTGCAAGGCAAGCTGGAAGCGATGATGACGTTCGGCGAAACACCCGCCGCCGAGCATGTGCCGAAGGAACATCACAACCTGATCATTCACACCTGCCTGAAAGTTGGCGATCAGATGCTGATGGCTTCGGACACCACGCCCGACCGCCCGACCCCGGGCATGAGCGGCTGCTCGATTTCGCTGAATGTCGACAGCATCGCTGAAGCCGAGGGGGTGTTTAAGGCGCTGTCGGACGGCGGCAGAATCGAGATGCCGCTGGAAGCCACTTTCTGGGCAGCACGCTTCGGCATGTTGGTCGACCGCTTCGGCGTCTCGTGGATGGTCAACTGTGAAAAGGATCAGTAAGAAGCCTTCCTGATCACCGATGTTAACCGCATGAAACAGCCCAACCTGCAAGGGTTGGGCTTTCTGGCAACTCCCGGGCTGTCTGCTACCGTCAACATGCCACCCGCCGCATAGCAGCGGATTGTCCGGAGGATTCCAACATGCCCGTGTCCTGGTCTGCCCGTTTCAAATTATCGCTATTGGCTGGCGGGCTCACCGCCACCCTGCTCGCACTCAGTGGTTGCACGAGTATCGATGCTCAGACTACCGCCTACGTCGGCGTCGAACATCCGGCACCAACCCTGCCCAGCGAAGTCGTCGTGCTGCGCTCCGAACCCCTGCGCCCGCACATTCGTTTAGGTGAAGTGCTGATCGACGCCAGTGTCGACCCCGCTCCGCCCATCACAGAAGTAGAAGCGAAACTGCGGGATGAAGCGGCCAAGCTCGGTGGCGATGCCGTGGTGGTGGTCTATGACCATATCGGGCCGGTGGGCGCCTACCTCAACGGACCGCTGTGGGCTCGGGATGTGCAGACCATAAACGGCCGAAAGCTCAAGGGCATTGTCATCAAATACCGCTAGCTTTCTCGTAACCCGCAGTCATCCTCTACGGGGTTGAGTTTCACTGTCCTGGCGATTGCCCTCATCATTTTTCCTGTGATTGGGCCTGATCGCGACCACGCCAACCCTGCCTCCACGCCAAAAGCGCGCTCAATACGATAGGGCCCTCAGCCCAGATCGAAATCAAGACATTTACAGTTTCGGAAGATACCCACCTATTTCCGAGAATCGCCCTACATACACTCCCTTTTCGTCTAAAGCAAAGTGTCTTTTCTGAACTTTTCAGTTTTTTCGACACCGAATTTTATCTAGCCATCTGACACTCATCGATTTGGCGTCATGAGTGGTTCTTGAATTAGACAGAAACAGGAAGCATATGAACCGTGTAATCTACAATACATTTATGGAGCCATGGCATATAGCCTTCACCAGCCTCTGGCTAATCCCGGCTTTTTCGTTTATCTGGTTGATTTCCCCAGAAAATCCGACGATGCAAGAGGCTGAACTCTGGTCAACTGTCGGCATGATCGGCACCTTGGCTTACTTGTTCATAACCAGCATTGCCGTTCATCGAACTATCGTACATACGTACGTTTTTTTCATCGCCTGCATATCGCTCTTCATTGGCGGCCGCTTCATCGCCTACGCCATGGGATTTGATCTCTCGATACTGGAAATGGAGAGTAATTTCTTTTCTGTCCAAAGACCAGACTTCGTAACCATTGAATTAACCGAAAATGAAGCACTTCGCCTAACTCTTTACATCGTTACCTGCCTTCTCGCCATACACGCGGGGTACATGTTTTCAATATGGAAAAGTACAAACAAGACCGAGCACCTAATCGATCCAAAGTGGACCAAGACCCTGCAGATCCCTGCAATCATACTTGCCACATTGTCCACCGCAGCCTTTCTACTTAGTTTCCCTGAAGCTCATCGAATAGTTCAAAGCAGTGGTTACACCTCGCTGTACACCTCAGCGTCGACCGATTTCACTATGCGCGGAAGCACAGCAGCGCAATACGGACTTTTACTCGCTCTCGGCCTGGCATTCGCCTCAAGAACCAAATGGCTGGGTTGGTGTGTCCTCGGCCTGCTGGCAATCTATTACGCGGCCAATCTGAAACTTGGAATTCGCGGCGGAATAATGGGATTTTCTTTACTCTGCGTGTGGTTATTTCATGTAAAAATAAAGCGCATTGACCGAATT
Organism: Pseudomonas sp. MAG733B; assembly: GCF_036884845.1. Classification (NCBI taxonomy): domain Bacteria; kingdom Pseudomonadati; phylum Pseudomonadota; class Gammaproteobacteria; order Pseudomonadales; family Pseudomonadaceae; genus Pseudomonas; species Pseudomonas sp. MAG733B. The sequence continues at coordinate 2,854,501 of NZ_CP145732.1, read as the reverse complement.
GCACTGGTAGGCATTCCGATCGTACTTGCCAGCATACTCATGTTGGCCGCACTCGGACCCCGCAATCCTTACTTTGGTGAAAATACAGCGGTATTTTTGCCTTGGTTCATCGACAATCAAGGGTTAACAGCACTCTATATCCATGCCGCGACACAAGTTGAAAGCTATCCCACCCTTGCTTATCTCCATAGCGTTTTTCCGGCAACACCAACGATCGCTACATTTTTCGGCATGAACGTCCCGTTGGACCAACTATATTTTGGGCAATTTCTTTCAAAGGCACTACTTTCGGGCGATGCGTACCAAAAAGGATTTGGTATGGGTTGGTCGTTATTTTCAGACTTCTACGCATACACCCTATGGATTCCAGGCATGTATTTGATTGCTGCGGCAGGGTTCGGGGTAGTTTTATCCAGATTGGTAAACTCCAGGAATCCACTCGTTTTCGGTGCGCATGTAATGATTTTCGTCAAAGTCATGCTGCTTCCCAGGACCGGGTTATATAGCGTCGTACCATTCCTGATTGCTTACGCCGCCATCGTGGGAGCCTGCTATCTCCTCAACCGCGTTTCTCAGCGCAACATGTTGACGGTCAAGAAGCGAAATTCGGAAACCAGAAGCTGACATTTACAAAACATTCAAACCCCGCATTCCGCTCGTGCGCGCTAGGGCTTCAAGACTGTCGAAATTCCGGGGATACCACTTGAGGTAATCCCCGGACTTCTATCCAGCTTTTCAAAGATCCGATTTTTGACGACTACCGCACAAATCACCATATAAAGCATAAAGACTGGCTGACGCAGCATGAAATGGGCACCGGAAAAAATCATCAGAACAATCAATGTTGTTAGCGAAAATGGATCTCGCGCCTTTATAGCTCCAGCTATCAACCAAAGATACAACACAGCAAAAATTATCAATCCTGCAATACCCGCCTGGGTTAGCAGATCCAATAACAAATTGTGAGCCTCCTGCCTTGCTTGCGGATTATCCAGATAGGAGAACGCTCCAGGTCCATGACCAAACACCGGGGATAGCGTCCAAACCTCCAATGCATGAACCCATAATGTTTTGCGCACACCTGCTTTGTTTGGATCCATCCCGACTCCGAAGGTAGAGTCAGATTTCCCTAGCGCAAGTGGAACTTTAATTTCTTTAGTTATAGCATCATGTTCGAAAGACAGTGCAAAACCAGAAATTGCTTTCGTATTTTCTTTTTTGAGATCCCGTTCAGCTATGACGTCGCTTTCCCGCTCAGCGACAACCGCCCGAACCGATTCGAAAACTTGTTGACCAGGCCCATCAAAAATAAACTTAAACGATATAAAAGCCAGAATAAATGCCGCAATCAACGCTCCAAAAAATCTCCAATTAATATTGGGTAACCAGCGCCATACTATCATTGTCAACAATGGGATCCCAATACACCATGCCAAAAGCAGCGCATCGCTTCTTACACACAGTCCCAAAAAAAAGAAAAGCCACAAAAAAGCAAACTTCTTAACGAACCGCCAACCTTGCCAATGACTGTTCTGAGAAATAGCAGCCAGCCAGATTGGAATAGGCAGTAAAAACAATGCGAGCTGGTTAGGGTTCATCGACCAGGCAGCTACACGGGATGGATAATAGGTGGTATTGATTTCCAATAAGTCCGAAAACCAGATGCTGCCAAGTAAAAAAATCAACAGCGGTATGAAAAGCAAGACAACCGGAATTGTCGCCATAGCCCTCATAAATCTTTGAAACTCAAACTGATCCAAGCCGCCCACATAGGACAATGCTATTAGCGTAAAGCCTGCGGTGTATAAATAGGCAATCGCTGTATGTATTGCCCCCTCCCCACGGATGGAACCAACAAAAAAGCCAATCATTGTCGTTGCAATGAAGGCAAACCAAAACAACATGAGGGGATGCTTAACATTTTGCATGAAGACATTGCGGCGAATAATTGCAAAAGAAGCAAAGAGCACAGTGATTTCCGCCATGCCTATAGGCAGGCCCGGAAAGCGAAGCATGGTTGAAACTGACAGGAAAGCCACCAACGCCGCTAACACGGGAATTACACTTTTCTTATTCATTTAAAATACCGTGGACATTGCTCTGTTTACCAGCAAGGAACTGGTCCAGTATCCCAAGTGCAGACAGTCACATAAGAGCCGCACACCTCATCTCCAGCAAGTGCTTAGGGCCACAGAAAATCTGAAAGTTCACTAGCTTGGAAACGCTGCACGCCAGCGAGGCGACGGTAAATTCTTAGACAAAGAGTTTGTTTGATTAAAACTCGGCGCTCCATTCATTTCACTTGCGTCCAGCATAGCTTCAAACTCACACCTTACCCTTGCGCTGGGCAACCTTTCGTCGCAAATAACGCGGCTAGGGAAAGCATATGCCAGCGTCTGGCGTAGCCTTTGCAGCTGGCCGTCGTAGCCGCCCCAGAACGACATAATTCTGACACGGCAGCACTTCAAACTCATGCTTAAGGACTCCAGCAGTACGCTTGGTCAGTCACCGGAGATGTAACGTGTCAACTCTCAATGAAATCGCAGCGAACCACGCGAGAATGGCCAAGGCAAAAGAAGTCGAGGCAACCGGGCTGAGTGAGCGACAGCTTCAGATAGTGGGTAGTTTTGAAATCCCGTCCCTGGAACCGCAACAACAGGTTCCGCTGCACCTGATTGCTGGCGCGCAGGAAGGCCATCTTGGGCAGGCCGTTGGTTTTATGATTTGAGGCCGTGACGGGGATCTGGCGGTTACCCTCATTGCGCCTTAGTGGATTTATGCCTGACCTTCACAGGTGCCTGCTCTTTGATAAAAAAAGAGGAGATCGCTAGCTGCAAGGCAACGATAAAAATGAAAACCGGCTCGATCAGCCACCGAAAATACAGAGCCGCTCCCCAGCAAACCATCAGAACCGCGGCAGCGATGCGTCGCTGCCGTTTCGAAATCCGCTTCGAAACTTTTGCAGTCGATGCGATTGTCGCTGTATACCATCTCATTCCGTTCAGTCCAGAGTGCGCTTCATTGCGGCGGGTATCAGAACCTGGGTGGACATTTTTAATACAGACATGAAAAAGCCCAACCTTTTCAGATTGGGCCAAGTCATTGAAAAATATGGTCGGGACGGAGTGATTCGAACACTCGACCCCTAGCACCCCATGAAGGTAACCTCATTTCCAGCGGCGTCTAAAAATATCCGCTAAAGCCAGCAAAATAGGCCACTTCAGAAAAATTGACTGCTTCCAATCTTCTATTACCGTCCAGTAATATCCTCCAAAATCCAGTCAGAATTGGCAACCAATTGGCAACTGCTTGGTAACCATGGATTGGTTCTCTATTTGCGGGGGTACTACAATGGCGAACATTACCGACCGACAAATGTCTGCCAAGCCAGGGGCTTCGGATCGCTGGCTCAGTGAGACGATCATATGGGGGCATGGCAGCCTAGTCGCAAGGATCACTCCATCTGGTGAGCGGCTTTTTTATTTTCGCTATATGGACAGCCAGGGCAAAAGAGCTACCTACCCGATAGGCAGCTATAGCCGGGATGGAGGCGGCATGATGACCCTGGCAGACGCTAGAAAACGGGCCGCAGAACTTGCAACCTTGCACAAAAACGGCACGAGAGACATCCGCGAATTCGTCGAAGCCGAGCAGACAACAGCTGAAGCAGCTCGCAATGCCGAATTAGCACGAATGGAAAAAGAAAGAGCCGAAGCGGAAGCCGCCGTCGCCGCCCTTGCCGCCCGACAGACTGTCACCGCATTGTTCGAGCGCTGGATGATGATCGATATTGCCAACCGTAAGGACGGGGGAGCCGAAGTACGTCGAATGTTTGAGAAAGATGTGCTTCCTTCGATCGGAAATCGTTTTGTTGCTGACGTAAAAAAAAGCCACGTTACCGAAGTAACGGACGCAATGTTAGCACGGGGTGTTAACCGAGCAGCGAAGATAGCCTTTTCCCTTATGCGCCAGATGTTCCGATTTGCAGTAGACCGGGATTTGATCGAACACGACCCCACCGCCAGCATTAGAAAGGCGAAGATTGGGCAAAAGGATACAGAGCGTGATCGCGTACTGAGCGACGAGGAAATTAAGCAACTCGCAAAAAAAATCCATGATGCCAGACTTCTGATTACTACAGAAGTTGCGATATGGATCGCCCTCGCTACCTGTTGTCGCATTGGTGAGCTCTTAGGAGCCCGCTGGGAAGATATCAACCTGGAATCCAAGACTTGGATCATCCCCGCCCAGAACAGTAAAAATGGTAAACCACACCTGATTTATCTCTCTGACTTTGCTGTTCGCCAATTCGAACGAGTGAAAACCATCAACGGCAAATCTACGTGGTGCTACCCCAACACTGACAACAGTGGCCCTGTTTCTAGTAAGACAGTTACCAAACAGCTTGGCGATCGACAGCGACAGCCGGATCAAGGCGTTATGAGCCGCCGCAGCGCCAAACCTAATGCGCTACTCCTAGCGGGCGGTAAGTGGACCCCTCATGATCTGCGCCGCACTGGAGCCACATTGATGACCGCTCTGGGGGTAATCCCCGAGGTTGCCGAACGCTGTCTAAATCACACTGAAGAAAAAAAGATTAAGCGAATATACCAACGACATAGCTACGCCAAAGAGATGACTGAAGCTTGGGTCCTGCTCGGCGAGCACCTTGACTCAATAACGGGGTCAGATGCCGAAAATATTACTCCTATAGCGGCAAAACATTAATCCGAAGATTTATGCGACAGTGGCGACCAATCCAAAGGAGGCGCAAATGCGTGGCTTCAAAGATGACCAAAATAAAAACCTATTCATAAATTTTGACCCGTTCATGTCCTTCTCTGAAGGACAACCCGGAGTTAAAAATAAATCTTTCATAAATAAAAGCGGAGAAAGCAATTCTGCACACCAGAACCTTTGGAGGATTGGTCGTGAGGCATACTGCTTCATGGTTAAATGCTTTGGCATCCCCCCTTCTGAAAATGAATTTTATTGGCTAGCCGACGAAATAATAAACTTTGAAAAAAATGAAAACTGGCTAGATCTTGTCAATTATGCAATAAATCACGGCAACAATAGTCTCCAGTTCGACAGGGACTCCCCTCCAATAAAAGACGTAAGAACCGTAGTTAATGCATCAAATTATGACGAGGGATGGTTTACAAATGTAACAATGCAAATCTTGAAACCTCTCATTATAAACCGCTCCGTAGACTACCTTGCTATCCCTGATATTGAGGGGTTTCTTTGGGGACTAAGCCTCCTTTGGATAGACGATACTCTTAGCGACTTCCAACGTGGCGTGATGGATAGTACAGCACTAGATTGCGTTCAACGCTCAGCAACCTCAGCGATGATTTTTAGGGAAGCAATAGAGTCAAGCCGCGCAGCAGTAAGTGCAACAAATAGACGAGGAGCCACGGCAAAAAATGCGCCCACAAACGCACTTAAAGAGCATTTTTTAAACGAATGGCGCTTGGCCGGACAAGAGTATAATGGAATATCAGATTTCGCACGAATTATTAGCGCTAGAGATGGAATAAAACTCGACCAACGCACACTAAGAAAATGGATTTCAGAGGACAACAAGCAGCGACAACCCCGTTAGAACTGTACACTCTGCGCGCAGAGTGTACATCTTGCACGCTCACTGATCTTTTAAAGATCTTAATCCCTACATACCTTGCCTAGCTATGAATCCACTACGCGCTACCTAGCGCTACGGAGCTTAGCTAATGCAAAACGCAAATAATTTTCGACGCATTATGCGTCTGCCCGAAGTAATTGAAGCCACGGGCTATCGTCGCGCGTCTATTTACAACTTAATGAAGACCGGGAAATTTCCACGCGCCAGGAGCATCGGTGCGAGGGCAGTTGGATGGGACAGCCAAGAAATTCACATTTGGATAACTGAACGCCTCGACGCGGCTCAATGAGCCACGTCTTATGCAAAGACAAGATGCCGCAGAACTATTTCAAAAGCGTCTTAGTAGACGTCCATACTGCAGTAATGATCTGACTACCGAGGGAATTTACCGCCTTCCTCTTTCGAGCGCTCTGTTACATAAACTAATTCAACCTAACTCATCAGGTCTAATTTCGAATCTTGTATTCGACATCGATAGACTTGGCGGTGCTCTGGACTGGAGCGATCGCAATGCTCCGCCACCTAGCATAGCGATGATGAACCCGACCAACGGACACGCGCACTTAATCTATCTGCTGGCAACACCTGTGCCGGTATCAGACGTTGCCCGAGTCAAGCCTGCAAAATATTTGGCTGCAATTCAGGAGGGCCTACGCCGCAGGCTTGATGCAGACAGGTGCTATGCGGGCTTGATTGTGAAGAATCCAATGCATGACCATTGGATTACCCGGCAATGGGCTTATGCGCCCTACCAACTTGACGATTTGGCGGACTACATAGACCTGCCCTCCCCAGCAGAGATGAAATGCCGCAGCCGGCAGTTTGACTATGCAGGTCTTGGCCGCAATTGCACCGTTTTTGAGATCGTACGCAAGCAGGCCTACAGCGCCGTTCGCGACTATTGGCGGCCGGGTGGAGGCCCCTCCTTTGCCGCATCCGTACTGAATTTAGTTTTGGTTGCAAATCACACCGAAATAGGCAATCCGATGCAGTTGAGCGAGTGCCGGACGATCGCGCGAAGCATCAGCAAATGGACATGGGAGCGGTTCACACCTACCGAGTTCCGAGCGATACAGTCCGCCAGAGGGAGAAGGAAAGGCTCCGTGATACGGGAGCAGTTGCTACCCATGGCTAAATCGATGGTGGGCGAAGGTAAAAGCTTACGCGACGTTGCACGCACGCTTGGGGTTCACCACCAAACAATCAAAAGCTGGCTCAACAAATAGGTGGATAAAAGCCATATCAGATATAGAGCAGGAATTGGCTGCTGATGAGGTAAAAAAGCCGGCAAACCTCCGAGCTCATGTACGTGACACGCTTCAGAGCGCGCTGACTCTGTATGGAGGATAAGGAGTGCAACGGCCGCACTCGTTTCCGGAATAGCCAAGCAGAAAACTCAGCCCGGCAAAACAAGCTGCATCGATCAAGCAGCCCCCGTGAATCGCTCTGCTAACGGCAAATTCGCTAACCCTCCACCGGTCAACCTGCCGTGCTCCAGATCGAACGGCAGAACCCAAAGCTTCAGCTTGTCTGAGAATACGAACGGCTCATCCAATGCAAAAGCAAAGCGTTCGGTCTTTGGATAAATCAGCACCATTTCACCAGTGCCTTTCAGATAGGTTTGCCCGTACGCAAACAGCTGATAGAAATCGGCCTGGCTCAGCCCGTACTTACTTGAACGGTCAGCGCGGTTGATCAACTTCCACTTGGCATCCATCACCCAGGTTTGATTGTCATGCTCAAGCAGAAAATCTGGTTTGAGCTTGAACATAGGTTTGTCCTGATGTGTGCATAGCGAGTATCTGGCGCGTTGAGGCAGCAGACGCACTCCCTCGACCAACTGCTCGCGCAGCAACACCTCAACATACTGCTCGAACAATTTCTCCATCGGAAACAGCATGCTTATACCCCGCCATTCTCCGCTCACAGATAAAGGCGACTGCTCACCCAGAATCAATTCGCACCAGGGTTTGATCGGCTGGTAATGCGCCATGAGTTGTTCGTTGCGCCACAACTTGAAGTCTTCGCGCTTGTCAGTGCTTGAAGGCACATCTGTCAGTACGCCTCGAAGCTCGTGAGCCAGCCTCCAGTTTTCCGGCGCTTGAGTGCTCTTGCACACCCGCTCCAATGCCAGCTTCAACAAGCGGTTTTCTGGACGGTTCGGTAGAAATACATCATGGCGAATCTGGAAACGATGCTGGCGTCCAGGTGGCTGACGCATCTGTGCCGTTACATTGAGCTGCCCCCGCAGAAAGCGTTGCTCTTCCTCGACGCGCTGATAATCGAAACGTATACCGCGCTTGATCAGATAATCCAGCCCCTCCAGAAACTGACGCATCACCCATTCCGACAAGGGCGCGTTGAACAGCTTCAAATTTGCCGCACCAACCTCTCGCGTAGGCAGCTTCAAAGCAGCCTGAATCATCCGCTGCAAAAGATCCCGACTGTCCTCCAGGCAATCAAGACGCTCGGTATGCTTAGGAAGGATTTCCAGTTGCGTGCCGCAGGGTGTTTCTATCACCCCAACGTAACTATCGAGCTTAAGCGAGCGCCGCCCCTCGACCAACAACAAGGTTGCGCCGGACTTGCTGAACGAAGCGCTCAACTCGCAAAGCCAGTCGAATGCACTAACGGAGACCTGAGCACAGTCCAGCGAACTCTCGATCGGCTCAGTCGTCAACCGAGCGTATTCTCGAACGGTGACCTGTGTGATCACGCCTCTTCACCCAAAAGCGTTTCCATGAAGTCTTCCGTCGTTGCCTGCACTTTGATGATGCCGGTGTAGGCCGAAACTCTTTCGAAGGCGTCGTCGTTAATGGTCCAAGGCAGGTTGTGCACCGACACATTTACATTGGCGCCGAACAACGACTGTACGTCCCGCTTACGCTGGTAAACAAAACGATCGCCTGTACTCTTGCGATGATCGTTAAGGACCCACTGAATGCGCTGCCAGTCCTCGAAGAAATACTCCTGCAACAGCGGCAGAATCTGGTTGCGGAAGATCAGCCCAAGCTTATCCAAGGGATCATCGGCCTTCAGCGACATAAAGTAGGCATGGCCCAAGCAATGATCGCGGTCCAGCAATACTTCGATACGCTGGTTCATCACGCGCAGCAGTTGGCCGATGTTCACTCCCTCGACTGCCAAATCATCCAGCAGCTCCGGTTGTGGGGGCATTTCACGGAAATTGAAGCGTCGGCGCAGGGCAATGTCCAGTCCGGACAGCGAGCGGTCTGCCGTATTCATCGTGCCGATAAGATAAACATTTCCCGGCACATTGAACGGACGCTTCGAATAGGGCAGCTCGACGCTCAGAGCTTCTGCCGCACCTTCGCGCTTGGAGGGTTCAATCAAGGTGATCAATTCACCAAAAATGCGCGAGACATTGCCACGATTGATCTCGTCGATGATCAACACATGAGGTATTCGCTGGTTGCTGATGGCGATCGATGGCATCTGCGGCTTCACCCCCTGCTTTTCGAGGTAACTCAGCAGGTCAGCCCAACCGAAGCGCCCCATCGGATAGACCGTCTTGAGTGTAAACTGTCGGTTGTCATTGAGCGGCAAAATCGATTGCTTCACCTCCCGGTACAACCAGTTCACTGAACGGACGTGCTGATAATCGCTAATGACGCCTGCGGGTGCGTTCTCCTCGTAGCGATAATCACTGGTGACCACGCCCACGGCTCCAATCTGATCAGCCGAGTGGATGCACAGCAGAATGTCGCCAACAACCATTTCCCCGCCGAAGTAACTCAGCGTGCCTTTATCGCCCGAACCCAAGTTCTGGTAATAAGGGTTCTGATCGGGGTCTTGCCGGAGGTCACCTGTTTTGCCCCAACCGATTCGTGCCTCACCATTGTCCAGGCAGTAGGACTTGGTCTGGGAGCTTCCCGAGCCATTAATCGAAATTTTCCAGATACGCGGATTGCCGCGAATGCCGGTTTCGGACTGAACGCCTTGAGTGCGGGCGTCATCGCACAAGCGCTTGAATACGCCTGGCTCGACCATGTACTGAAGCTGCTTGTCTTCGTCGTCGCTGACAGCACGCAGGCCTTCAACGAAATCCTCATAGCTGAAACTCTGGTGGAAGGTCACGAAACGAATCTGACCATCTGTTGACAGCTCATCGAATCGTTTCTTGAGCTCTTCTCGATTCTCGCCATTGGCAATCAAACATTCCGGATCGAGAATTTCCAGCGCGGCATCAATGGTCGCGTAGGTTTTACCGGTGCCAGGCGGGCCGTAAAAAATCTGGTTCAAAGCCGGAGAGTACGACCGAGCAACCAACCCTTTAACTGCTTCGACACCACCAGGCAGGGCTAGCTGTTTTTGGTAAACCAGCCACTGCTTGAGCCCATTCTGAACGTTATTACTATTGCTGGCGCCAATCAGCGCGTGCTCGCCCTGAGGGCCGTACAACTGATAAATCCCGGCTAGCTCATCGCTATCGCAGATCTCGAAAACATCTTTTTTTAAGTGTTTGGAAACCGTGTTAACACCGGATAAATAGGAACTGGCAGTGTTCGGCGTCTTGCCCGTTGCACGCAGCCAGTCCTTGAATTCTTTTTTTGGCAACTATGAATACTCCAGAATTTTATCGGTTCCTGCGAAAGCAGCTACCGGAGATCAAGCACGGCAGAAAAAACCGCGCTTTTTTGTGTAACCATTCAAGTTAGCGCTCTTCCGTTTGGTAGAGAAGCCGAGTGTTGTCCAAGGAGGCACCGAAAGAAAAACCAAAATTTTGATAGTAGGGATTAGCTGCTTCGACCCGGAATAGCGAGATGAGAGAGGCTTACTTTGTCGTCCTTGCCCCCCTTTAGCAACGACCCTGAAGCATACGCGATGGCAAAATGATGACAATGAGCAATGTCAAAAACAATCAGGACGTCCAGATTTCCTTGGCTTTTTCCCACACCGGCACATGTGGCTCAATGGCTTTTCCTCCTGCATCCAGGTCAGCATGATGCGGTACCGTAAGCGGTATCACCGACGAGGTATTCCGGCGTGATATCGCAATGCCCTTCAGCCCTATCGATCATCGTCTTATTTGACCACTACACCCTTCACAGTAGATCCGATGACAAGCTCAGATCTACACTTGGCCATGCGCACGGCGCCGGACGTCACGTTTTGATTAGGGAGAACAGGGGGAGCCTCGGGGAGCGTTTGGCCATTATGGGGAGAATGAGGGATTTCTGAGGAAAACAGGTAGACACAGTGATTTTCCGCGCTGAATTTTTGGGTAAAAATGAGGGGATATTGAGGTGTGCTTCAGGGAGACTCGGGGCGCTTCGGGGATAATAAGGTGTATTTCAGGGATAGGCGCACGCAGCTTTTAGCTTCGCGTCACTACACCTCGGTAGTGACGCGAAGCGTAGGGCCGCAAAGCGGCCCCCAGCGGCTCGCGATACGAGCCGGCAGCAGCCCTTTCGAATTTATAAAAAATTGCTGCGACTCAGTCTGGAAGCGGAGTTATTTAGTGATCCGATCATCCCAACTAGGACAGACTGGCCGCCGCATGGAGGTGAATCCGACAAAGGCAGTACCCCCTAAAATCACCAAGTACGCCTACGGATTTTTCAGCCCTCATTTTCACTTTGCCACTGCCTACTTTTGAGCTAATTTGCTCAGTGACAGCCTAGTGATGACCTACAAATTCTCATCATCAGCAACCGGGGCCTCTCGTTATTTCTTGAGACCTTGCTGATGAGAGATGGCACGTGATCAGCCTTTCTGATCACGTGCCGTCGCCAAGTCGCTCACCCGCTACTGCAGGTGTACGACACGGCAACATCGATCGGATTGGTAACCGACCTGATGTGCTTCATCACCCGACAGCCAAGTCGTAAACCGGACCAATCAGTAGATGGCTCAACTGCTGATTGGGGTGTAGAGCAAACGTCCAGCTCCGGACTTAAAACTGAGTCGTGCCCACCGCGAAAAAAGGCCTGATTAGACCAGGGATCTAATCAGTAATGGGCAGACTCTTCGGAGCAAGTCCTCCCGGCGCAGCATGGCGCTCGGGCTCCCGTCCACCAACCAGAATTGGTTGGGTTGTCGATCCATGCTCGACGAGATTGCGGTCTAAAACCGCGCACAGCTGATGGTGGCTGCAGCTATTCCTCCGGGATCAAGCGCCCGCCTATCGTTACCGCAATTCCCCCGGGATATGCCGTAGTCGATGCCCAACTGGGCCGCCTGTGGAAACGCCGTTCCGCTCCTGAGCGAAAGCTCAGCTCCTCTCGCTCCTGCGACGAGGACAGGAACCAACACTTACCGAAATTTTGGCGTTTCGAACTCGACGAGTCTTGTGGATTTCTAGCAACGGATGGGACGAGCTTATGGACAAATTACAGTGGGACTTTTCCCAGCAGCAAAGGCGCAACCGCGACGGTTCTTATTCGACTCAGACGGCGCGGGCGGCAACGCTGAAATTAAGCGCCCAGCAACTGCGCGACTTGGGATATCGCAATCTACGCTCCGAAACGTTTGGACAACGACATATCAAGGCGCTCGTAGCCCACTGGCAGGAAACCGGCATCAGTCCCGGAGTCCAAAAAAACCGAATGAGTCATCTGCGCTGGGCACTCGAAAAAGCAGGACGTGTCGGCGTTGCGCGAATCACCAATGATGAGCTGGGTATCGCTCGGCGCACCTATGTCGCGAAGGAAAGCAAAGCACGCGATTTGCCAGCTGCCAATCTCGAAAAAATCACAGACCCACATGTCCGTCAGAGCCTGCGCCTGCAGGCGGCATTCGGCTTGCGTCGAGAAGAAGCAATCAAGTTCATCGTTGCAGTCGCCGACAAGGGAAACCGAATCGAATTGAAAGCTTCCTGGACAAAAGGGGGAAAATCCAGATCCATCCCGGTTCGAACACTTCTCCAGCGGACGGTGTTGGACGAGGTCAGAGCGTTTGCGGGCAATGCCAGCCTGATTCCTGCACAACTTAACTATCGGGAGCAACTGAGGCGCTATGAAGATCAGCTTCGAGCTGCGGGACTTACTCGTATGCACGGGCTGCGCCATCACTATGCACAACAGCGATATTTGGAGCTCACCGGCAAACAAGCCCCCGCGGTAAGGGCCTCTATTGAGCGTATCGAACAAGGCCAACTGATTGGTGGTCTCGAGTCTGGTTGGCTAGGCCGGGTCGGGTCAATACCTTCGCTCACAGACTCGACCCACGCGGGTTTGAGCGATCGCGAAGCGCGGCAGCTCATCTCGCTGGAGCTCGGTCACGAACGAATTTCGATCACCAGCGTTTACCTCGGATCAAGTAAATAAGTCGATCACACCATGGGTGAATTTCTAGGGCCTATTTTGGCTGGCACCCACATTTACGGTGAGATTTACTGCCTACCAGGTCATCAAAAGGACAGCTTGATATGCGTAATAGCAAAAATATGCGCCCTTCTCCCAGCAAGAAAAAATGCAGCGACACGCCGACGCAAAAAATCGCCCGCCTGTTCGAACGCCTCAAAAAAGGCGATGCCGATTCCTGGGCAATGAACACCTGCGGCAATCAAGCAGCAGGAAGAAAAGTCAGGGTTCTTCGAATTGCGGGGATGGGCATGGTAGTTGGTCTTTGTGGTTGGCTGGCCCGGTATGGCATTGATCAGGTTCCCTACATGGGGCACGCGCCTGGACTGCTATTAGGTACCTTGTTACTCGTTTGGCTTGCCCCCGGGAAAAAAATCAACGACGACAGGAGCCTATAAAAATGGGCGCCGACTCACTGGCTGGCCTTGAATGGCTGTTCGGATTGTTTGACGGCGCACTCGACTTCCTGATCGTTGCGACTGCGCCTTTTTTTTCTGCCCTGGGTAAAAGTATCAATGCTTGGCTACCAGCAGTCGGCTTCATCGCCTTGATCATCGCGCTTATTCGCCTGCCTGCCGATGGCCCTTTCAAAGCAATTTTCAGCACAGCGGCGATTTTTCTGGTTATTACATACGGCCTCAGCCCGACCACCTTGACATTAACGGGAGGCTCTACGATTGAGGCCACTCATGGCCAACGGATAGCCTATTCCCTTGTGATGTCCTTCAATAGAACCTTGAATGCGACGCTTAGCAACACCATGGCGGAGATGCATGTTGACGGTGCCTTCATACCAACCTCTGCGCTGATTCAATACAGCGTTGAGCGTTCGGCTAATGAGTATGCGAATAGCGATTTGGCAAGGCTCATCCGTGACTACAACGGGCAGTGTTCGCCATCCCCACGCGCAATCAGGGACTATGCCGACGGAACCTCAATAGAGGCCTACCACGCCGTTGGGCTGTTAGGTGGTAGTGGACTGGGCATACCGGATGAAAAGATCAGTCGGATCGCGCAAATGAAAATCGCGGGCCAAGGCGCGAAAGAGATTATCGGCAGCATGCCTTGGACACAGATTCAAACAATGCAAAACATGGCTAATAGCATTCTGGATGCTGGCTCGGTACGAGACCGTCGAGCAGAGGGGATAAGCGCCTTAGAAAAAGATGCAAAACCGTTTGTAACCGCCAGAGCCTATGCGCTTCCCACTAGGGAATATTGGACGGCAATTGCTTCTGGCAACCCGGAATCAAATCCCAGCTACTTGAAGATAAATGATGCCCCCGCCGAGCTAGCGACGAAGATGATAAACAATGTCGCAGCTTGGCAACCGGAGGAAGGAGGCAAGGAAGCAGCCTTAGGCTACGCCCCCAAAAACTGCGTCGAGGCTTACCAAGTCGCCCAGTTTGCCGCCGAGCAAGCCTACAACGGGCTAGTAGAAACCGGCAGCGTGAAAGCGTCAGGTGGACAAAATATCGATAGCGACACTGGCGTGTTAGCCGCTCAAAAAGCATGGATGCGTGTCCAACAGGCGACGTTTGCGGGCGGAGAAAAGGTAGCCCCCAGCAGTCTGAATGCCATCGTTTCTGGAACGATGTCTACCTGGCAGATGGGAAAAAACGCGGTCGCTTGGCTCGAACTTCAAACGTTACTTCCGATGTTTGTGGGAGCGATGGCTGGCATATTTTGGCTTGTTCTCATCACCGGACCAATTGCATTTCTACTATCGCCTTTACGTGGCTTCCACAGTTTGACGAGCTGGCTCTCTATGCTGGTTTTTCCCGTGCTATGTATTCTTTTCGCTCATCTAATCGCCGTGAGCTCGTCGGTGGTAATGAGCAGCGCGGCTCTGGCCCAAGCCGCATCTGCGGCGGGTTGGCAGGGTGGTGGTGCTGATATCGATATGGTGTACGGCATGATTCAGATGGTTTTTGGTGTGCTGTTATTAACTGCAACCTGGCTTGCCACCAAACTCACCGGAGTTAGCGTCACAGCGATTCTCGGAGCAGCCCGCGCTCAAGCGGTGACTGCACCTCAAGCGATGAAGGCAACGGCAGATTTAGTCACGTCGCTTGCCGGATATAAAAAGGCTGCACTTAAATTCGCGAGCCAGGCTGGTCCGTCCGGCAAAAACAACGGAGGTGGTGGTGGCGGTGGGAGCGGCACCAAGGGCCGCGCGGTCGTTTTGAATCCTGCAGCACGGCAGAACACTCAAGGCTCCGACCGAGGTAATTACAGCGGACCAAGCTTGAATCCAAAACGAACGAGTATCGATAACTTGCGCCCAGCGAGCAACGCCAACAAGTTCGCCCAAGGACGGACTCCGCGCAGCCAGAAAACGAGGTCACCGAAAGATCGTGATGATCAAACCTAATTTTGGGCTGCGTACTCGTCACACCCTGATTTCAGATCCCAAGATCGGAAACACGAAATAGCTACTGGCACACAAAACTCTCAGTAACGATGCGGCTTCCAGCAAACTATTGAGAGCCAATCATGGGCCTAACATTTGATGATCACCTAACTGCTGATTGGACCAAAACCTGGGATACCCCAGTAGATCTTCGATACCTGTTTGATGCGCTCGCGCCATGGCCTGGGTTGTGTTGGGTTTTGCGTGGCGACCCGGAGCATCTACGCCCTCAGCTGAGTGGCATCCCTGCGTTTGACTGGCAGGAACAGACACCTATTGAAGTACGGCTGGTAGAAACACCCGAGATTGATGTTTTTACTTTCGCTCTGGTATTGGCCGAACTGAACAAGCGGAATCGATTAGACGCGCGACTGGAGGAGATACACCTGTGCTGGTACCAACGCCTGGTGGAACAACTTCCGGCTGCCACCGTCACTTATGTGGGAAGCGCCTGACATGAGCTCGACTCAAATTCGTGCTGTTTGGTTGGCCACCTTGCTCTTAAGCATACCGCCGATAGCCGCCGTGCCGGCCTGGCCGGGTTTTCTAACAGGCCAACTGGCGGCACTCCTCACGACTGCGACTGCCATATTCGTTTTGCGGGGTAGGCAGGAAAAGCAGTTAGCCAAAGAGATGTTCAGTGTCCTCATCGGCCTAGGAACCGGGATGATCGCATCGCAGATTTTCATCCACAGTTAGGACCTATTTACATGACACGAGCCAGAAATCCCCTTCGAGCAGTAGCCTTACTTTGCCCTGACCAGAAAGCTCGCGAAGCCTTGTTACGGGTTTTAGGCGAGACGATAGATGAGGCTCGACAAGCCGTTTCAAACTCAAGCTGGAGCCTCGTGCTCGAATCGGGCTTCCTTCAATTGGAACAAGCGCTGACTGTCAGTAGCAGGCTGGTTGACACTGACGCCGTTGAGAATTATGCAATCCGCGCCATCGCATTAATGACGAATCATGGGGTCGTACGAGACTGTCTGCTGCACATCTTGGCAGAAACACAAGAGGTCGCTAGACAACAACTACTAGATAGCTGTTGGGGAGAATGCCTGTCATCAGATGCGTCCGTGCAACGAGCGAGATTCGCCCGTGAATTTGAGCTACCGGGGTGATGTGAAGAGCTTCACACACGCCATTGATGGCTTATTGACATGATCCAAAATTCCAATACAGTGGCTCCATGCAGCGTCAGTAGAGCATTGGAAGGAGCGTTCCACTCAAGAAATGAAAGGGTGCTCAGTCTGCTGGATGAAGGGGAGGCAGATCTACGGACTGCCTCCCCTCGCCTATTATGAGTTGAAAAATTCTGCATCAACCACAGGAAATGATCAGAAAAATTCTGACATAGAGCTTCTGGCACGGATGAGCTGGGCTGAGCATTGACCACTCAGTAAATCAATGGAAATGAAAAAATGCACTTAGAAAACATGATGTGGGCAGGTTTTTTCTCATCCATTGTCATGCTTAGCGGTTGTGGAAACGACTACAACGGTATGTATCGGTCAATGGACGGAATTATCGGCCCCATGATCGTACTTTCGATAAATGGAAGTGAAGCCAAAGCGATAAGAATCGACCCCTTTCGCAAACTCATCCTGAGTGAAGACAAATTTAGCGTTAAAGAAAGATACGGAAAACTTCTTGTAACTAATGTCAAAGGTAAAACATTCGTCTTTGCTCGTGCCTTGGATGAAAAAAATCTGGACTGCCTTAACTGTGGACTGGGTAGCGGCCTTCCCAATACTTGGCAGTTCTTCACCTTGCCAAAATAGCGCTCCCCAACTGACATCCAATTGAAAGACAAGTTAAAAGGAGACTTACGTTGAAATTAGCGAATTTCGCTTTAATTACTTTTTTTACTACATGCATTGTGAACGCGAGCGAAGCAACGTTCGACGCGAATGGTGCCTATAAATATCGATCCTATGCTCCCCTTATGGACATGACTTTGCTGATCAAAGGAAACGGCGCTCATCTCATTGAAAGCTCGTCAACTGGGATTCGAGAAACAGATTTCGAGGTCGAGTACCCTGAGGGCAAAAAATATCTCTATTTGAATGATGCACAGGGACAGCACTTCGCAAGTTTTGCCGAAGCAAAACCCATGTATCACGCCGTGCTCAGCTCGGGGTGGGGAAAAATGCCAAACGTGATTGGCCAAGGACTATGGTCAAAGGGGGTTGTTGTCGGCCAAGCAGAGGATTGCTGCGGAGAGAATGGCCCGAAGGATGGGGTATACGAAGCAACTGGATACAACCTTGACCATTTCGTACTGAAAATTGGGAAAGAAGGGAATGGTTCAATGATTTGGTCGAGCGCCGATCGCGAGAAGTTCGTCATTTTCGAAGGACGTCGAAAAGGCTCCTCACTAATCTGGACCGAGGTTTACACCGAAAACAACGTCAGAAAATACGGACAAACGTTGGCATTTGATGGGACCGATCCAAAAAAATTGACCTGTATCGACTGCACCCTGCAAGGTCGAAAATTACCGCAAACATGGGTATATCAACAGTCCTTTGGGAACTGATGAAATTCTGACAGGCTCATAAATTATTGCTTGTCAGTCCCCCTCTAAATGGACCAACCTACCAGCACTTTCATGCGATTGGCCCGGCGATTGGCAAACAAATAAGCGCAGTGCGGCTTCGCCGCACCGAAGACCGCGATCACTCTGGCTAGCGCGGTCTCGGTAGGGGCAGCAGTCGATGCAAAGCAGAACCCACTAACCGGCTTGGAGGAATCTACGAGACCAGGAACGATTCAGATGGTGAGAGTCGTCGAGGTCGATACTCCCCACGCGCTTGCATCAAAAGGCAAACATCGAGGCGAGCGCCGCGCCTGAAAACACCACCGCGACAAGGGCCACGACCTGCTGCCGCAGCCAGCCCGGTTTGGCCAGCAACTGCGCTTCTAGCTGCTCGATTCGAGCCTGGGTTTGTTGCTGGTTTTCCAGTAATTCGCCCATCTTTGACTCGACGTGTTCCAGACGCTGGGCTAGCGCCTCGCATGCGTCGCTCACTTCTTTCAATGACGCCGCCGTAGAGGTCGACAGGCGTTCCCTCGCCTGGATTTCACTGCCGAGCAGCTTGGTCACTCGCTCGACCTGCTTCTGCTGGGTCCGCTGAACCTCCCCTTGCTGGACTAACTGACGCGAGGACGCCGCGTTGAGTTGTTCCTGCATCCGGGTGCCATTCAAGAAGGCCAGGCCCAATGCCTGCAACTCCGTCTCATGGTTATTCTGCGCGGTAGCCAATTGGTTCACTGCATGCCTGCAGTACTCATACCCGTCTGCCAACGCCAACAGTTCGTCGATCTGATGTTTGAACTCGTAGAGCACCACCAACGCCCCGTTCTGGTTGCCTTCCAGGGTCTGTGTATCCGCTTGCAGGCGTTCGATCTCGCGTACCAGGGCATCATTGAAACCGCGCAGTACATTGTTGTTCACGGTATGCACCTGGGTGACCAGTTGCACCACGCTCTGCGTCACCTCAAGGCTCGCGCCAAATTCGGTCAGCAATTTGGCCAAGTCTTTGTCATTCCTGCCCGACAAGCCGCCCCAGAAAGAGTCCCAGCTGCCCTGGTTCTGAAAGTCGTTCAATTGCGCTCTGGTCTTCGAACCACGCTGTATCGCGGCGTTGAGCTTTTGCAGGCCTTCATGGAAGTCTTTCAGCTGGTTCTCTTCGGAACGCGGCGCCGGCAGCAACTGCTGTACCGGTTGAAGGGCTACTTCATCGGCCGGCGACACGGTAAGTACGACCCTGCCACCCAGAAAATTGAACACGTCAGGACTCCTGCGAAATACGTTTGGTTGGCAAAAGTGCCGAAAAATCGATTGCACGCACACTGGTGTGCCGAGCCAGCCGTTCGCGGTGGTCTATTGCTTCCCTGGCCAGCACATCTACCGAATGTGCATATTCGATCAGCCCTTCGGCCATCAGCCATTCGTTTTCCTGCACCTTGATAAGCTGCAGCGCCGCCTCTCGTTTGGCTTCCAGCGCCTCGCTCCACCCGGTTTTGAAATCCACCAAGTAGGCAACGATAGGGGGCACGAGGTTCTGCAAGTGATAACTGCACAGCCCGAAACCGATGGCCGACAACACGCAGGATATATAGGGTGCTGCCACCCCGGTCAGCGGAATCAATTGCGACTCGATCACCGGTTCCAGGCCGTCCCAGAGCACCAGCGTGCCACTGACGACTACAGTCTCGACGATCTTCTGAATCAACTCTTCCCGGCTCATCGATTGCGCGCCTTTGTACAGTTGCCAGGCGCCGTGAGCGAGGTCGAAAAGGTTGCGGGCGAGGTTGTAGACTTGGCGAATCGCCTTGGACAAGGCATTGACGATGAATTCGACGATGCCGTTGAGCAGCTTCAGGGGCGCCTCGATGATTTTTTCGATCACCGCCCAGATCTTTTTGAGGAAGCGCTCCACGCGCTGTTTCAGGCGAGCAGCGCCACCCATGAACACGTCGACCAGTTCGTCTTTAACGGCCATGATCGCGGCTGAAGTCAGTTGTTCCAGCAACTGCCAGCCTGAGTTTTTCAACGCTTCTTTGCCAGCACCCAGAGCGACGTCAGTGGCATTGCCCAGGGTGTCTTTGAGCTTTTTGGCTTCGATGTTGCTGCGAGTGCCTTGTTCCTGATGCAGTTCCTGGCGCTTGTTGATGGGCGGGTTTTCAGTTTTGATGAGGTGTGCTTCCAGGGCAGCAGCTGTTTCGGCCGAGTCCATGGTCACGAATTTCACCTTGCATCCCGCTTCCAGTTGCTCGGAAAGCTTGTACGGTTCGCCCTTTTTGTTGCCATTGCGATGGTCGTTCAGGTGTCCGTCCTGCCAACGCTGCCGCATGTTGGTGCTATCGCCGATATAGACCAGCTTGCCGCTCGTGTCATACACCACATAAACGCCTGGCTTCTCGGGCAGTTGGCTGGTACGGGAGGTGTCGGCAGCGCTGAGATCGAACTCTCCATCGAACTGCAAGGTAGCAAGTGAACCGATTCCCGCTGACAAGCTTTTGAGCAGAATCTCCTTCCACGCTACCCCCCGATTAGCAACATCCATCGCACTTTTCGCCGACGTGGCGGCAAGGGTGTCCTTGCCCGCCTGCAAAGGGTCGGCTGTCTTAGCGTTCGGGCGGGAGTTCTTCTTGTTGCGAAAGCCGGCGATCAGTTTTCGATTGGTGTTCTCGATCGCGCGATCAACGATAAGGTTCGCCAATGGAGATAGCGACTTTTGTTCGTATTGTGGGCCCATGATTCCTTCTCGAAAGAACTTTCCTGTTTTAGGGGCGAACTACGGGCATAGAAGCTATCAAAGTGACACTATTGATTCCACCTGAAAATGACGAGTTTGAAAAAGTTGTGTTCAGGGTGCTGTCAACGAGGCCCTTACCGCCAGGAGCTTTGCCGAACACTGAGCGCGCAAAGTCTGCTTTTGGCCGATTCTGTTGAAAAAATCCGTCATGGTTTCCACGACAAAAAGTTCGCGCTTGAGATTGAAATCTTTGCGTTGAACAGAAGGCTCCGGGCTCAGATTTCGCGTAGTGGCGCGTAAAAAAGGCGTTTTCAGCGGTCAGTGTCCGGGCACTCTGGAAGAAGCGACTTTTTCAACAGAATCGGCCGATTTCTGCCTGTTAGAAGGGGCGAGAGAACGACCCATAGCTGACAGCGGCGACAGGCAGAAATCGACCATGGATTCGCATTCAGGCGCTGGCCAAGTCCCTGATCCTGAGGACTGTGGTGGTTGAGCAGTTAGCGTGCCTGGCTGTTGCGCGGATGCCAAGGCCTGCACCGAGCAGCTCCGTAACGCGCTTGTGTAGATCTTCATCAATCGGCCGGCCCTGATACTTACCGGCAGCTTTGGCCTTCTCGATACCTTGGGCCTGACGCTCGCGACGTTGCTCGTAATCCTTGCGCGCAATGGCTGCCATCATTTCCACCAGCATCGAGTTGATAGCGCCAAGCATCCGCCCGGTGAACTCGTCGCCCTTCGTGTCCTGCATTCCCTGGTGACTGGTCGGGAGATCGAGCGCGACGATGCGCAGGCCCTTGGAATCAATTGTGGCCTTGAGCTTCTGCCAGTCCTCCACCGGCAAGCGGGAGAGCCGGTCTATCGACTCCACCAGCAGCACGTCACCCTTGCGCGCATCTTTGAGCAGACGCAGCAACTCTGGCCGGTCTGCGGAGGCGCCGCTGGCATTCTCCAAATACACGCTCGCGATGACCTTGTTATGTTCGCTGGCGAACTGGTCAAGCGAGGCTTGGGCGCGACTGGCGTCTTGTTCTTCAGTGGATGCTCGGAGATATGCGCGGATGAACATGATGTGCCTTCCGTATCAGTTAGGGTGCTCTACTAATACTGTTGCACTATGAGTGTCACTTATCAAGCGGAAAGGGAAGATAAATTTGAATGTGCACGTATCAGCTAAGGCATGACCAAACCAAGACGATTGCTTAGGGGGGAGTGTAAACCGGCATCGAAAGCGATCTGAAAGCGCCGCTGTTTCGTACGATTCAACGCGGCACCGGGCAGCTGAGCGCTACCGCCCAGCCACATGCCAATGCCAACGCCAACGCCGACGCCGACGCCGACGCCATGGAACGCCGGCGCGCCTAGCCGTTGGAATCCAGACGTTTGATCGGCATTCACACGTTTCGAGCGACCGGAATCACAGCCTACCTGAAAAACGGCGGCACGCTGGAGAACGCGGCAGCGATGGCCAACCACGCGTCCACCCTCACCACGCAGCTCTATGATCGACACAGCGATGGCGTCAGCCTGGATGATATGGAACGGATTCGGGTATGGGTGAATTATTCTGGGGCCGTACTTAAATGGAGGTCTTTGATCAAAGCTTTGCGATACCGCAACGGTGTTCCATTGAGCTCGACAGATAACAGTCGATTTGCCGCGCTCACCAGCATTGGCATCTGATAGCTGGGAATACACACATAACCGTGAACTATTTGTCATTGATGTGGACTGAGCCGATGGCCATTGGTTGCTCTATCAAGGTTTCCAGCCATGGATCAGCTACTAGCCGCAGGAGTGCTTTTGGATATTTGAATCCCTCTGGCTCAATAACACGCCCATCCAAGGTTAAGGTTGCCATCTCCTTGAAGTGGCTCTTCCCTTGCCACGATCCGTGGGGCGATTTAGGCAGAATGACCAGCTAAAATCCCAGCTTGTGATCTGTATTTCATACCGAGCGAACAGCGTCTCTAACCGAGGTCGGCCAGGTTTTTTTGAGCGCTTACCCTGAAGAAGTTTTTCCATAGTTTTTCCACATCGCATCGTTGGTATCAACTGAAACAATGTCTAAGGGAATATGCTAGGACAATCGAAGTACATTGCGAAATTTAGATACTTAGGTAATTCCACCGAGATGCTTGCGCCCAAAAAGCCCGCCGGAAGCGGGATGTCACGTAAATTGAAAGCCGTATTCGCTCGGGCTCTTTGTGTCTTTCGGCGTTCTAGCATGCTGTGCAGTCACCCTCTCGCTGCTGATGTTCGCACTCCGCTACCATCCATTACCGTTGCTCTTCGTCCCGTCATTGGTAACGCCCATTTGTATTTTCAATACAGCTTGGCACAAAAATCACACACCCGCGCTCCCCCGGGCGCCCCCCCATAGCCCTAAATATAGAAGGTGTAAGCACTTCGCTTACCCCTTTCTTTTATTTACTTCGCTAATTGTGATTGAGCCTGCTCATGATGCATCCATCACGAGCTTCTAACGGCGACCCTAGTTGCTCCGCCATGCTCGGTTACTCGTGGCCGACATCTGAGCTTTACGGCCCCCTTAGAGAACGCCTCGTCAGTGGCCTTGCTTGACCAGATGTAAGCCTCGCCGGCCTTGAGCAGAGCCATGCGTTCAGGGGTCAAATTGGCCAATGCAGCGTTTGCCTTCTGGATGTGCTTCAGCCAGGCGGGCGAATTGAACTTGTGCATGATGATCTGGGTGGATAGTTCTATCAGGCTGACCGGAACAGATGGTGGATCCTGGCTAGCCACCATGATGCTCACGCCCTTGTGGCGCATTTCACGGACAACTTCGACCAGCCCCGCAACGAGGTCTGGGCTTTCTATGTACTTGTGCGCCTCATCGAACACCACCAGCTTGTTGAAGCTCCTCCCCTCGATTCGTGCCTCTGCAAATAGCTGCAGGAGCACGACGAAGAGTCCAAGTGCCTGGTCCTTCTCAATGTACTCATCTCGAAGGTCCACGATGAGCAAGCGACCAGGCTTGACCACTTCGGTGAGCGAAGTTGAATCGTTGATGTATTCGGCAGCCAACTCCAGACGCATCCTGGCCAGCTCCTTCAGATGCTCCGGGATCGACGACGCCTCGACACCGACTCGCAGCCCCTCCAGAGTAATGTCATCGCGCATGGACTTCATGATGCGCATGATCTGACGGATGTAGGTGGCCTGATTGCCCACGGCCCCCATCAGAAACTTCCAGTGCGAAGCCTTCAGTTCCGATGCAGAGAACTGCAGTGGCAACACCTCGATGTCCGGATACTCCGCCCGCCTCTCTTCAATTTTATCTGCCGGCACAAGCAACAAGACATCAGTTAGAGCCTTCGGTTCTGCGCCGTACACCTCCTTCAGCGCTCGGACCTGATCTTCAACGCTGTTGGCACCCACCATCGACGTGAACTCGGGCTTGTAGTCCATGGTCGGGCTGTAATGGAAGATCACCGTAGACAGCGGCTCAGGCAGGCAGTTGATACCTGGGATTGGCAACGAGGCCATCTCCGCAATACTGCCTAACGTGTAGCTCTTTCCGCCCCCTTGCACACCGAACAGACTGATGGTGTGAGTCTGGTTCAGGTCTAGAGCAACCTTGCGCCCAGATACCTCTCCGAGCAAACCGTATTGAGGCGTTGATCCGGTCGCGCCGAGCATGATGTCGTAGGCGACACAGCTATTGAGAGGCTGAACCACTTCAGGCGAAGCAGCAGAGACTGTTGGGGCTATGGGAGTCTCCACCTTCTCTTCGTATAACGCAGGTGCGGGCTCGGTGTCAGCCATGGCGGAATGCTTCGGCTCTGGCGTGATCGGCAGCTGAGGCGGATCAATCACCTCTGGGGCTAACACCACAGCAGGCTCTGGTTCGCACACCAGCACTACAGGCGCGAGGTTTGATAGGCTTTGCGAAGCCCGTGGACTGTCGCCCCATGCCAGAGTTCGATCACGAGGCGGGCTTAAGAAAGCAGCGGTTTCAAAGGTCGGGACAGCTGGTGCCAAAGTCCTGCGACGCAGCAGTTCTTGGGTGATCTCGCGCGCCGTATCGGTAGACGGCGCACTCTGCAAGCTCGCAATTGTCTCGGTGTCGGTCACCGCGGATTCGACCAGTTGGCGAATCAGATCACTGCCAATGCGGTAGAACTCGATACCGTTCTCATGCTCGGCCGGTTCCGTGCCCGGCTTGCTGAAGTCGAACACCACGGCACTCCGCGTAAACTGCAGTGTGTAAGGCCGCTCATCCAAACGGCGCAAGAAGAAGTGCACCTCTTCTGCAGCCTCGGGCAGAACAACACCGTACCGTTCCGAGCGGTCCAAATAGAAACCCAGCAGAGCTGCCAAGTCACGGTTCTTGATTGGGCGATCCGGACGATCTATTTCAGCCAAGCTAGGGTCAAAGTGGTAGGCGAGAACGTGCTCCGTCTGCGCGATCTGCTCAGCAATGGATACCTTCAATTGCCCATACGCTGCCACGTCCCCAACCTGGCTGTAACACTTCACCTCGACCAGCCTACAGGTCACGACCCGAGTCGTCGGATTAAGGTCGAACAGTGCGAGATCCGTTCGCCGGAAATTGACCTCATCTCCCATTTCCTCGGCGTTCTGACGAAGGGCCTTGTACAGTTCCAGGTGCGCATCCAAGGGCACAACAACCTGGTTCTGAAACACACCTTGATGTTCAAGAAACAACCGTGAAAGCGCGAGTCCCATCGCCTCCGCTCTTTGCGAAGACGACGACAACAGCTTCAGGGCCAACCGACCAGACAGCGAGCGAAGCTGATCCAGCATCACCAATGCATGACTACCTGAATTAGGTAGCCCGTATTCGCCCAATATTGGCACCAACAATGATTCCAGCTCGGCCACCGAACGGGACGTGATTGCCAGCCGATGGCTCATTGTGTTGGCCATGTCGGGCGAGTGATCAATCAGGTAGTCGGGGCGCGTTGAATGCCGCCGATGGTCGAAAAATTCGATGCCAAGGTTCCGATCAATGGTGAGCACCCAATCGCTAACCTCGTGCACCTGATGGAGCATCGCGCGCTCGTCGGCGGACAAGCTCAACGCCACCACCGGCCGCGCATGCGGCAGATATTGGCTGCGCGCAACGGTCGCCACGGCAACCGAAACAGCGCGGGAGATGCCTCCCATCAGGTCGGACAAAGCCTCCGCCCCCTCAATCGGCTGAGCCATACCGTGCAACGGGCGGCGAAGCCAAGTGATGGATTGCTCATCCTCCACGTAATCCACCTGGAAGGGCTGGACAAGGCCATGGACGAATGAGGAGTCATCTGACTCCTGAACGTCAACAGCGCGGATTTCCTCCGCCGGAAACATGTCAAACAAGAACGACAGGTGCGCGGTATGCGATTCAGGCTCGTCTCGGAACTCCTTGATCGCGCGAATCGCCAACCGCAACTTGGGGTGCAAGTGGCTGTCGGTCGGCGAACAGAATGCGTCAGCCTCCTTTGCGCTGTTTCCCGAGTCGGGGGCTAACAGTTCCAGCAGCGCATCCCCCGTTGAAGGAGCCGCCGGATCGGGCACGAACAGCCTGATATCGTACCGAAGATCGGCAAATTCGGGATGACGCTGCAGGGCAAGCAGCACTTCAGCCAAGGCTGTTGCCCGTCCTGCATTGAATGCATTGACTGTCAACGTCTCAACATACGGGTGCTGGATCAGATAGCGCTGTACCCGAGCCGCCAAGTAGGCGCTATCAATGGTCGCGCCACCAATTGCGGGCTCGGGCAGCCCTAGGGCAGCACACACCTCTCCAACTAAACCACGCGGGTCTTTCTCGTCGGTCGCCGCATACAGCGACCAAAACGGGTTGATGTTGTCCACAGCCAGCGCCGTGCGCCCCAGCTCTTCACCGAAAGGTAATACAGGTGGAAACGCCGCAGGTGCAAGCTGCTTGATCACAGCGTCTCGGGTCGGCACCACAAACTCGCGGCCACTAGCCTGGCTGCGCTCCATCCAGGTCTGCCCCAGCTGGCTCCAGGCGACATGCCAGCTGGCACGAAGCGGATGAGTCGGGCCCAAAAGAACGGCGTCACGCCGCCTACCTTGATAATCCTCCAACACCAAAGCAACCGAATCGATGGTGAGTGCGCAACGCAACTCCTCAAAGGCCTGGCGTACAATGACTGCATCTGTTGAACTGCATCGGACGAACACAGCATCAATCCAGGCCAGGTAGGCTGCTGCGTAGTTCTGAGCGGGCTCCTGCAGGCTCAAAAGGTCGCTGGCCTGCATGATCAGCCGCTGATCGTCTTGCAGGACTACGCCAAAGAAGATAGCCCGAGACTCCCGAAACCTCGCCGCCTCATCCGAAGTCGGCCATTTGAAGGAGATAGTTGATCGCGTGGTAACGCCGGAAGCGTTGATCGACAGCCTCAATCGATTGAGGCCATCCGGGTCGCCAAGAAAGGCGCGCTCCAGGCCAGCCAACACAGCGGACACCAAGACATTCGCCTTCCCTTCTTTCCCCAGCCGAACCTCCAGGGTCTCACCACTAGCGGCAGCCTTGCTGCTTCGCTCCACCCAAGCGCAACCTGTGATCGAGACAGAACTGGGGTCTCGATCCTGAGCCACAGCAGCAAAGCGCGCACGCAGCAGCGCATGCATCAAGCTTGGCTCGCGCGGCACCGCACGCTGTGGAGGCTCAACTTCTATCTCGTCGTCGGTGACCACATAAAAAAGATCGCTCTCGTTGGCATTGGCAAAGGTCTCGGAAGCATCGCTGTTGAGGCGAACAAGATTGCCCTCCCCATCAGCAAGCGGAATACGGTCACCATCTTCGGTCTCCCCGTATACGCGCACAAAGTGCCAACCCTCTTCCCAGTCGATCTTGCCAATCGACGAAAATGCGATCACGCCAGAATCCGCTCCCTTGCCCCATGCTGCCTTGCGGCGGCGCAAGCCTGTGGGGCCATTGTCGCGCGACACCACCTCAGCCACGAATCGAGACAAGCCTTCCACCTTGGACGGCACAGGATCGACCCTGAAGGACACACTGAATTTCTTCAGCCCCGTCTTCGAGATGGGCAATACTCGGTGACCGATCAGCTCTGCCAGACGGATATCTTCATTGTCATCCTTCACCACCGGCAAATCTGGCAGCTCAACATCACCAATGAAGATGGCATCCGGATTGACGCCCCCGTCCTCGAATAGCCAGTTGTTGAACGCGAGGGGCCAATTGACCCGGTCGCGGACGATCAGTTGGGTCCATTCCTTTGGATTGGCTACACCAACCCTCGAAAAGAACTCACCAAGCTGCTTGCAGAAAACCGGATCGAGTAGGCCCAACTCAAGGGCGCGCACCCGTTCTGTCTTGGTTGACCATGTGACCTGTTCTACGCATTCGCGGTTGCGCGCCAGCCTCGCAGGGGCGCGTTCCGCCTGCTGGAACAACTCGAAATCTGGCACGAGGGCCATCTCGAACAGCGCAGCCCCCATCGCCTCCGGGTCAAAGCCATTGACTTGACACGTCAACAAGTATCGCGCAACAGCAGCGTCGTCGGCATATCGCCAGCGCGAATCGCTCCGACGCAACTCACCCAAACAGGCTTCGACCGAAACCCGAAGATTGGCCGGAATTTGCGTGATCACCAGTGTATTCAGCTCAGCGTAGGCACCATCAATCGACACCTCTTCAAACGTCGCGACACCGAACGAATCCTCGGCAGAGGCACGTAGATCGTTCGGCACAAAGACCAGCAACGGGGGCCTTAGCTCATCGTTAGGCAATGGGTTGCGCAGCTCAACGAGCTTGGTGCTCGTCACCGCTAATTCCGGTGCGTGGGCACGCAGTGCGTCGTCTGCGAGCACAACCACATTGGCAGAGGGTATGGCCGCACGCAGCCCCCCTGCTAAGCGGATCATCAGCTCACGGTCCAGGTCGGTGACACGCATGCAATGCCCAAGATCACGAGTAGCCAAGACTTTGCAAAGCCTCGGTAGCAAGACAGACTCAAGCGCCGCGCTCAGTTCTTGGCTAGTGATTTCACGCAGTCCCTGCGTCATGTGCGCGTTCCTTCTGTTAGTTCTGCAATCGTATAACGCGGCACAACCGTCTGGGTCACATAGGCATCGGACAAATCGCGGTAGAAGCCAATCTCCCGCAGGCGTCCAGTAAATGCCTGAACGTTGCTTCGTAGGGTTTTACGCTCATCGATGGTTGGCGTTGAAAAACCCTCGCCGGGAGGCAACTGATCGATGTAGAGGCCGTAACGCTCGCGCAGAAAGGACAGCAGATCGTCAATTCGCATCTCACCCGTAAAGTAGCCCGCATCACCTCCTGGACGCAGCACCGCGATCTGCAGCAACACTTCCAGCAAACGACTCTCAAGAGCAAATCGGCGCGGGGCACTCCGCGCACGCGATTGAGCCAGAAGCGCCCCGGGCTTGTTTTTAAGCATCGTCGCGTCAAGCGACTCGACGATGTACTTCCTGTGGAATGCTCCACGGAGGGCAACAAGAATCTCGATGTAGGTCTCAAAATCCGATAGCCCCATCTTGGTGATGGCCTCAACCTCGGCATCCAGCCCGGCCTCGCCCTCTGACAAAGACTCCAAGAGCCCCGCCAGGCGCTCACCGAAGAACTTGTCCCGTTCCTCCGCAAATGGCTCGGCCTGAAGTCCATACAGTTCACCGACGGTGAACACCGAATTCAATGGACGTATCAATTTGCCGCGCCGAACAAGGTGTTCAGAGAACTCGTCTAGCTTCTTCGCAACAAAGTACGCACGGATGAAGCTAGGGATGCGCCGGTAATAGCCATCGGCACTACGCTCAGCGAGGGTGGCGGTTGTCGAGTCAGCGCTGCCGGTGAGGTCAACAAACAACCCCAGCTTATAAGGGCAGTCCCCCTGCGGTTTACGCTGTTCACGCGGCCTCATCGGGCATGCTGTATCTGCACAAAGCGAATTTGCCCCCCCCAGTTTCTGCCAGGCGGGCAAGAGCTTCAGTAGCCGCAAGTGGTAGAGGGCTAGGTGGAACGAGAGCAATATCTTCAGGTACTCCACCATCACCGAGCGCGGCATGAAGGGCTTGTAGAACAGCAGTCGCTGAATGTCCTCGGCCATCAAGTCTGCTGATCCAATACACACTGGGGCGAAGCGGTCGCCCCCGGCACGGGTATCCGCAGTATCTTTGCGCTGCGACAGGAAGTGCAGCAGCGTGGACGTTTCAATGTCAGTCAGCGCCTTGTCGTTCAGCTCTCGTGTGAGCTTGTCGAAGCCATCAAAGAAGAAGGCTTTCAAGTGCTCGATGGCTTTGTGCCCCGAAAGATGCCGAGCGTGGTGAAGCATCTGATACAGGTGTTGGGCAGCACCATAGTCACGTGAATGCTTGGGGTTGCGAAAGCGGTAGGTATAACCATGGAGGGGACGTGGGCCAGCCACCGCAGCATTCTTTTTGCCGCGATTGACGATGTCCATGAGATGGGTTTCAACCCAGCGCTGCACCATATCTCGGTGCTGAGCGAACCCCAAGAAGCGGTCACCGGCATCTAGGATGTCGTCCACGAACTTGTCCACAGTCAGCTCGCGCTTGTCGCGAAACACGCTC
Organism: Pseudomonas sp. MAG733B; assembly: GCF_036884845.1. Classification (NCBI taxonomy): domain Bacteria; kingdom Pseudomonadati; phylum Pseudomonadota; class Gammaproteobacteria; order Pseudomonadales; family Pseudomonadaceae; genus Pseudomonas; species Pseudomonas sp. MAG733B. The sequence goes on along the minus strand of NZ_CP145732.1, from coordinate 2,824,285 downwards.
GGATAGCCGCCGTGCTCCAAGCGCTCAAACAAGCCCGTGAGCACGCGGTCCATCTCGATGGTCTTGAAATCGAGGTAGCTGACTTTCGGGAGGCGGAACTCTCTGTCCTTCTTTTGCAACGCCATCAGTTCCCCCTAAGACCTCGTTCTTTGGCCTCTTGTTTGAGCCCACTGATCACCGTACCCTGCAGCAAACGCATTTCCACCCGGCCGTCGTCATGACGCGCCAAACGGTAGAAATCATGTCCCGTGGTAGTCAACAGAATCTCCCGATAGGGCTGAGCATTTAGACTGTTCTTGAACACGCCCAAGCAGAGGTAGAAGCCCTGCATTTCCTCCACACTGGGCCGGTAGCCTTCATTCAATCGCATCAACATCTCGAACACATCAAGGTTGATAATCAACTCACTGGAGATAGCACCGGCACCCTGGCCCTGAAACTTCAATAGCAGGCCTGCTGGCAGGTGCTCGACGAAGCGTGCCTTGGCGGCGAAGTCCTGTACCTGCAGACCAAACCCCTCTACGGGGAAGAGCCGATAGCTGCGGACCGTACCGCGCTCAACCTGACGCAACTGCAAAGCCAAGCTAGCCCCCAAGCGCTCCGGTCGTTGCAGGCCCTCGCCTCGGTTGATGGCATGCAGAATTTCGCTTATCAGTGCGTCAATTGACGTTTCGCCACGAACGATTTCGACCATGCGTTTAGCCGAGCGGTACGGCAGCATCTTTTCCCAGCTCGCGTCACGTCGCTCAAAGAAGTGCTTGCGCCGGGCCATCGCCACGTACTCACGATGCTTGCGTGCGCGCTGTAGAACCGATACGTCAGAAACCCCGCGAGGCAGATCCCCGAACAGACGCTTCAGCACCTCGAAATCGAATTTCCCCCGCTGCTCGAAACGGAACAGCGCACGGTCATCCGGCTGCACAAAATCCAGTCCTCGGTCGAAGCGTGGGTCTTCCTGCTTGCCCACATCTAGATCGCTCAATAAGGTGAGCAATCGATCCGAAGTCGGCTGCCCACCGCCCATCCAGCTGTTGAAGTAATAGCTGCGAGCCACTTCGTCATGCTTACCGGCCGCGTACAGCGCATGAATTTCGCCGCAATCGCGGTTGCCTATCAGCATGAACGACAGCGCCGAGCGCAGATCACGCATCGTAATGTGCAAGCGCCCACGCAAGTGCGCCATTGTGTAGAGGGTCTTGAGTCGCTCCAGCAAGCGCGGGCCAGCAATCTCATCCTGGAAGCTGCGCGCGTTATGCAAGGCGTAGCAGCTGTCTTTTAGGTCGCAGTTCTCGCAGGCCGACCAATTCTTGGTCTGTACGATGCTCTGCAGTGTGCGCTCTAGAATCGAGCCCCCTTCAGCCTCTGCCACCACGCTGCGCAGATTTAGGTTCACCACCGCGACGCCGGACTCGGCTTCACCCGTCGAAAACGACCGTCGAACCAGGGCAGTCAGCTCAGGAAAGTCGCGCTCGTGCGTCGCAAGGAAGTCCACCAAGCGGCCTTCATTAATTGCAATGAGGCGGGTTTCTTTCGGCTTCCAATCGCTTGCTTCACCGCCCTTGAAGGGGGCCAAGAAGTCCAACAACACCTGGCTGTTGTCTTTGTTGCCTTCGTCCTGGCTGCCGTCGTAGTTGACCAGGTAACGCTTGCCGTCCAAAGCCAGCTCGCTGCCATTGGGCAGGCCGCGATTGGACGATCCGCCGCGGATTTCAACCTCCTTCTCCAAACGCTGCAAGAAGGCCGTTTTTCCATCGCCCGCGTTGCCGGAGATCAGTACCAAACGAAACTCGCCCGACAGTACCGCTGGCAACAGTGCCCGATCCAAGGCGGTGTCCACATAGGTAGAAAAACCCAGTGCGTCCATGCCGCGCGTACCGGCATTACTGCGGCGGCTTTGGCTGAAGAGTGTGAGCAGGTGCGACACGAAGGCGTTGCTGTTAGGCGCGGCCCCTGAGAATACGGAATTGCCGCAACTAGCGGCTGCGGCCATCGTCGCCAAGCTCGTGGTTTGGATGCGCCGCGCGTGGCGTATCTCGGTTAGGGCATCACGAAAATCTGTAGCAGCGGCAAATCGCTCCGCACGACGCGGGGCGATGGCCTTCAGCACCACGTTCACCAGCTCTGGCTCAAGGTCAGAGAACCCCGACAACTCGCGAGGGTCTGGCGCAGACCTATTGATGGGTGGCTCTGTCGTGTCCCAGGGATACCGCGAAGTCAGCGCTTCATACAGCGTCAGCCCCAAGGCATACAGATCGCGGTCTGCGCGTTCCCCGTTATGCGGAATGACCTCAGGGTCGAAATCAGGCGGCAAATAACGACGCGAGCCGCCTCCTCGCGAATCCTTATCATCAGCCCGCACCGACACATTGAAGTCAATGATCTTCGCACCCTTCTGCGTCCACAGGAGGTTTCTCGGCTTAATGTCACAATGATGAAAGCCATGTGTATGCAGATGCACCAGGCCCTCAATCACCTGTTTGCCCAGCTCCAAAGCATCTTCAGGTGACAGCAGTCGCTCCTGAATCATGTCGCCAACGTCGGAGCCCTCCACGTACTCAAAGACGAGGAAAGGAATGTCACGACCCTGGATCACATCCGCGTCCAAGACGCGCACCACGTGCGGGTGCTCAGGAATATGCACCAGGTGGCGGTACTCCTGCTTTAGACGATCCAGGGTCGAGTGCCGGTCGCTGACAATTAGTTTCACCGTGCGTGCCACATCGCCCAGTGTGTCGATCACTTTGTAGACCACGCCGAAGCTGCCACGCCCCAGCTTCTTCTCAATGATGAACTTGTGGGTCAACCGATAGCCTGCCACCAGGTTCAGGTAGTCGGCTTGGTCATCAGACACCTCCGCGGGTTCAGAACCAGATACTTCAACGGGAGTCGCAGATTGTAGTGCCACAGGCTGTAGCAAGGCATTCAATGCCGCCAACGCATTGGGAGCCAGTGGCCGCTTGTACTCGTCAAACGCACACAGACTTTGCAGCCAAGCATCGAAAGCGTCATTCAACTCAGGCCGCAGCGCAGAAGGCTTGTTCAGAAACTCGCCGTCGCGATCCCATACGGTGGTGGGCTCGCCTGCAAACGGACGCTCTCCGGTGAACAATTCATAGATGATGACTCCAGCCGCAAAGATGTCCGACGCGACTGACGCCGCACCCGGCTCGCGAAATGCCTCTGGGGCTACGTAGGCTTTCTCGACCAAATCAACGATGTCCGCCGCAATCGTCGAGCTGCGGTCCACGCGGGGCTTGGCGAAGTCAAAGTCCGTTATGCGAGTGGTACCATCTTGACCAATCAAGATCGCGCCCGGCGTGAGGTTACGATGCACCACACCATGTTGATGGGCATGAACCAGAGCAGCCAGCAGGTCTTTGGCCACGCGCCACTTCTGATCCAGGGTCAGCGCCAACTGCGGCCGAGCCATGTGCACAGTCAGCGCCTGGCCGAGTGCGTCATCCAAGACTAGGATGAATGATTTGTCGTCGTCAGTGGGAAAGAAGTCCCTAGCGGCGACGATGTTGGGATGCAGGGGCAGCTTGGACAATGCCCGATAGGCATTAGCGATACGGTTGACCTGAGCCTTGCGCACTTCTTCAGGCTGGTAAGGGTCCGCTTGGTAAACACGCAAACGGGCCGTACCGCCCGCAAAGACGTTCTCTGCGCGGAACTCGACGTAGGCCTGGGCCGCACCAAGTTTTTCCTTCACCTCCCAGTGCCCAAAGCGCTGCATGGCAGACGCCGGCTTCACTACCTTTAAGGCATGCAGGATCAACGCTTGCTGCTGCAGAATACTCTTCGAAAAGCGTGCAGGAATGCGCGTAGCGTCTTTGAAGTAGCGCTCGGCATCCTTCAACTTCACCACCCGGTCTGCGTCTATTTGCTCGCGGTCGTTCAGATGCGCATCCGGCGCGGTAAGCAGAACGGCCGCATCCACGTAGATGTCGTCCAGCTCATGTCGCCCCGGATGGGCTTGAGTGACCAAGCCCTTCACAGTGCGCGCATGCCCGCGCAGTTTGCCCAGCGGCGAAGGGTATGGCGCACGCCCTTCGGGATACCACTTGTTGCCGTATACATCAATGGTGCCGCGTGTGCCTTTCACATCAATCAGGTACAGCGTATGCGAAGTCAGCAGCGCGATGTCGATCTCGAAACGCTCGCCATGACGTTCAATTTCAAAGTTGTGTAGCAGGATGTAGCTGTCTGGCAAGCGATCCCTCAGGTAAGCGATAGCGCTGCGTTCTGCATCGTTGACCGGCTGACCAACGGGGATCACTTTAGCCATGAACTATTCCTTGCCTTCTATCGCGTTCTCAATTTGCAGCCGTGCAATACTTTCGGCTTGAGTAGCTTTGACTCTGTCCTCAAATGCTTCGGCAACTAACTGGGAAATCTCCTCCATCGCTTCAGGCGATGCTAAAACAATCGGCAGCGATTTCAATTGCGAAGGCCAGAGGGCCGGAATGGAATGCCCCGTCACACAGCGAGTAAGGAGAGGATACCCAATCTTCGTGCTGTACAGATATGCGAATAGGTAACCGCCAGGAATTTCTTTGGGGACTATGCGTAAGACGTGATCAGACGTGGCGGCTCCTTCGAGACCAGAGTCGACATATTGCGGACGACCAATAATTCCACCGAGTTGCCCAGATCTAGCCAGTAGCACCCAGTCGCGCTTCAATATGTACTTGTACAGGTTGACAGTTCGACTTCTTGACAAAAATTTTCTGGCATTTCGATCAAGATCAAACAGGTCGCCGCTTGTAAAGAACGGCGCCCCATTACCCTCCTCAACATAGATGTGCTTAAACATCGGGACGTCATAGACGTCCGCAACATCACCTAGTTGAGTCCAGTTGCCGGAAGACAGTATCCAGTCTTCCACGTGAGCAGCGTTAGGATTGAAAAAATTCCCCTCCATGCGCATGCTTCTCTGTATGTCTGAGACATGTACAACTCGCGTCAATCGTTCGCGCGCAGACGCGCTTCTTCCAAAGGGTTCTGGTTGACCAATCTCCTGTGCAAGGCGCGTTTGTGCGTCTTGCAGCTTCTGATTTGCCCTTGCTCTGAGGTAGGCAGCTTGCTCAATCGCCTCGTGTACTCGCATCTCCAATTCATTCGTAAATCGTGGAACTGGGAGGTCGGCTATATGGTGTGGCTCTATATGCTGAATGATCGCGCCATAGGTTCCTGAGGCCACTAGCGGTACGCCATAGCGGCAGGAAAGGAAGGCAAACAGATATCCAGTCGGAATCCGCTCTGAGTTGGGAACGACACGCAGCACATCCTCAGAACAGGCCAATCCGGCCATATCTGGTCGCACATAGGCCATTCGGCCAATAGTCCCGGATCGCGTGATTAGAGACCATCCCTCCTCAACCAGAAGTTTCGGATTGCGTGCAACCTGTTTGTTCGAGATCAATGGCAGGGCTGAAAGGTCTGCCAAACTGATAGCCGAACTACCCATGTAACGTACGCCGTATCGAGGATCATCAACCCAGTTACGGCTCTCGCGCCCAGAATCGAACATTGCAAGAGTAACGTCTGCAAGTCTGTCCTTTTTGCAAGCGAGTTTTTTTAAAGCATCCCGGGCTTCCAATGCTCCAGACATATACGGATTGCAATCCAGCCGCCGCCCGCCTTCTTCAAGCCAGGCGGACTGAACAATTCGTGCATTATTGAAACTTGTGAAGGTCATGCCGCCACCTCCACAGGGAACCACGCCAGAAACGCTGCGTGCATCTCGGCAAATGCTGAGTCCGTGCAACCTTTGATCGAGATGAGTTCCGCCAGCTTTTGGTAAATCGCCGAGGAACGCGGCTGCCGAGTTTGCTTCAGCACCCACTCTGCCGCCTCCTTTGGCCGGGGCGGTTTGGCGACATCAAGAGGCCACCAATTGTTGTCAGCCAGATGCTGTCGCAACGGTATTTTGCCGTTGTAGCGAAGCGCGTCAGCTACTTGCGGCTTATCTTGCCATAGCCAGTTTTCGAGTTCCGGATCGATGGCGATCACCTTGACCGCATCTTCCGACCAGCCGCTTGCGACCAGGTGGCCGGTGATGTGTTCAACAATGGCGGCCTTGCCTGGTGAGCCTTCCCACTCGCAATCCAGGACCACCAGCGCGCGATGGTGACTGGTTTGGTAGGGACGTAGCAGCTCATGGCCCTTGGTGTAGACACCTGGATCGTTGCCGCCTTCATCCACGAGCATGTCCGCACCGACATCGGTGTTGATTTCAAAGGGCGCACAGCCAAGGCTGAGATGCCAGCGGTCACGCTTGAAATAGCCACGGAAGGTGGCGGCCATGTTGCTGTCGGCCACCAAGATGACGCAGGGGCGCTTGTTTATCATCCCAGTACCCCCGCTGCAAATAGGCTGCCGAGATCGATACCACCGCGCCATTCCTGTAGGCGAGGGTGATTGGTACCAGCTACCATTTCTACCCCACCTTCACTGACAAGCCTTGCGCACAGCAACTGATCCAACCTGGCACGAGCCAGCACCACGGGTGAGTGCGAAGATACCCACACCTGGCTGTCGTACATGGACGAGAGTGATTGCAAAACAGCTTCGATGGCGCGCGGATGGATGCCATTCTCGGGCTCCTCGGTCACCAGGATGGATGGGTGTTTGCTGAGGTAAGGCAGCAGCGTCAGCGTGAGAACACGTAGGGTGCCATCTGACAAACCTGACGAAGGCACTTTGAAATCCCCCTTGTAGCTGACCACGAAGTAGGCGTGGTGATCGTCCTCGCGCTCACGCACGTCGATATCCGTCACCTGAGGCAGCGCGGTTTGCACGTGGGCAATCCAATCGGCATAGCGTTCGCTACGAAAGTCAACAGGGACGCCATCCGGCGCGCCTTCGCGTTTCAATTCCAGCGCAAGCCAAGGGATATTGCGACCATTGGCCGTGATGACTTTGGGCTGCCCTGGTGGGCTGGCTTGGCGCATGGCGGACCAATTAGGCTCGAGGAAAACGGCATCGGTAGTCAACAAGCTGTGTAACCAGCGGGCGGCGGGGTAACCCGCCTCGGACTCAAACAGCACGCGCGGCATGGCGAGCAGAGTTTCGGGAAGGCCCACTTTGGCTACGTTCGCCTGTGGCGTTTCAGGTGCGAACTCAGACTCGTAGCCAATTTCGCGTTTCAAGGTGAGGTGCCAGTGCTTTTTATTGCCAGCGGCAACGCCATGAAAGCCCGCTTGGCGACGGTCAGGCCCATCCAATTCAGGGAACATGAACAGGTATTCGTAAGCCACCTGCAGTGCCTGATCGGCACCGATCCGCAAGCCAATTTCGTAACGAATGTGGGTCGGCCAATGACGGCGGTCTTTATGCAATACCTGACGAGATCGCTCGCTGCGCTTCCTGGCGAACATGCCTTCAATCACCTTAGATTGCACAGCGTCTGGCAGGCGTGCTTCGACAGCAAGCGTAAAGTCGCTACCCCGCCCTGCGAAGACCAATTCGTTCAAACTACCCGCCCGCGGCGGTAGCTCGGACCGACGCTCCATGAAGGGAGCGGAGACGTTAGTTGCGCGCAGCAGATCTCCAAAAAGCACCGGCATGTCTAGCAGTGTGGTCTTGCCCGACCCGTTAGCCCCGACCAGCACCCGAAAGTCGCCGACATCAACAGCCAGGCGTTCAAAGCAACGATAGCGTGTGGCCTCCAGTCGTGTAATCACTTGCTGGGCTCCGGGTGTTTGGCGCGAAATTCGGCATAGGCCTTGGCGATCTCCGGGAGGTCGTCGTCGAGGATGCGCTCTTTGCGATGAAGCGTACGCACTTGCAGACCGCCACCGATGCGGACTTTTTCTTCATGGCTCACATCGACGAGGATTTCTTCGCCATCGGGGTGACGCTTATACAGCGTGTTACCACGGCGGTCGAAGCCCACCTTCTCAGCAACAGCCATGAACACGGGGTAGTCCTTCTTCTGGCCCAAATCTTCGGCTTGAATGACCTCCGCAGGCTTGCGCTTGAGGAAGAGCAGGCTGGTAAGGATGTTGACGTTGGCCTCGACGATGAACGACTCCACCGGCAAGTCGATGCTAGCGAGCACCCAGCAATGGCGCAGAATCCAGTAGCGGATGTACTCGTCACCAGGGTTGCCCAAGATGCCATCGGGCAAGACGATGCCCGCACGGCCTCCCGGCTTGAGCCATTTAACACAACGCTCGATGAACAAGACCTCGGGCGAAACCGCAGGCTTGATCGCGTTGGTCATCACAAATCCATCACCTTGCCGCTCCCAGCGGCGAGCCAATTCGTACTGTTCTAAGATGGTTTTCTCGGTGACAGGGATGTCTGACCCGAACGGTGGGTTGGTCATCAAGACATCAATCGTACCGAGAGGGATGGACTCTTTCGCTGCCTGAACGCCAGGCAGGTGCCCCACCGGAAACTCGAGTGAGTTCATGTGATAAAGATGACCCAGCGAGTTGCCAGCCATCATCACGTTCATCTGCGCGGCCCGTACCAAAAAGGGGTCGAAGTCGGCGCCGAACAGATTCTTGGCTGCGTAATTGGCAAGTCGATCACGAATGGATACGAACTCTTCGGTGTTCTCGTCGCCCGCCTTGACGCGTTTCTCTTCGTGAAAGACTTTGTTCAAATAGTTCAGGGTCTCAACCAGGAAGCCCCCCGTACCGCATGACGAATCCAGCACACGCTCGTGTTCTTTGGGTGCGAGCATCTTGACAGCGAGGCTAATGGCCCCACGCGGCGTAAAGTATTGGCCGCGATCTCCACGCAGGTTGGTGCCCACGATCTCTTGGTAGGCCGTGCCTTTAGCATCAACATCGGTACGGCCGAAATCGTAACGGGCCAGCTCCGAAACGATGAAAGCCAAAGCCCGGTCGGACAGGGTGATTTCTTCGTTGCCCTTAAAGAGGCCATCGTACTTCTTCTTTACTCTTTCAAAGAGTGGTCTGATTCGAAGACGGATGGCTTTCTGGCCTTCGGGGTCAAACGGTTCGAAAGGGCCTACATAGAACCCTCGGGCTTCATTTGGCTGCTGCTCGTCGTACATCTTGCAGAAAATGAGGTACAGGAACTGCCAGAAAGCGGCGTCCTTGGGCATGCCCTCGTTGCCGTGGATGTAGTTATGGCAACGACGGAAAGCGGTACGCAGCATCACCGGGTCCGCACGGCGCATCCGTCCCATGGAGCGGCCTTCAACGCTAAAGGTGTCGTCACCTAATGGCCAGTCACCGATGGGTTTGAACTTAGTATCGAAACGGGTGACCTCCTTCTTAAAAAAGAAGAATTCCAGGCCATTAGTCCACAGGCCGTAGTCGCAGCTCTCGACCTCGGCCATCACGATTTCCAGCACCTCGAACTCTTTGCGCGCCTCTTCAGGGTCGCGCATACGGTACGCCCCCTTAGTACCGATCTTGGGTTCTTTCTCGACCACCACGGCGCGATAAAGGTTTTCTACTGTGTGCGCCTGGCCGGGCTTGAAAATAGCGATATCGAGCTTGCGATTCTTGCCCAGCATCTTGATCTTGAAATCTGGCTCCATGTCTTCGGCTGCGATGCCGTATTCATGGATGATGGCGCGAGCAATACGCTGGCGGACCTTTTCTTTGTCACTGTCTTTCACCGGGTTGCCGGTGATGTAGTCAAAGACCTTGCCCTCTTCGAGCGCGCGCTCAGGCGCTTGGGCTTCTTGATCAAGGTCTATCATGTCGTTGTTGTCCTGTATGGAGCGCTGTTTAGGCATTGCGCGCCCCCTTGTCATCAAAGTCATCACTACTGGAAGCGGCACCGCCCTCTCGTACCCAGGCGTCCACGTCTTCCTTCTTGAATTTCCAAAAGCGCCCAACCTTGTGCCCCGGCATGCCTTTGGAGGTCACCCAGGTGTAGATGGTGTCTTTGGCCACACCGAGGTAATCGGCGATTTCATCGACGGAGAGCCAGCGGTCGTCCATAGCGAGATCCTGCTTTCTTGCTGTATAGGGATATGAAATGAGCTTACAGATATTCAGACCTATTTGCATGGGTTAAGTCGGGTTAGCTTGGGTAAAGACTAATTACAGCCATTTTTAGCCACCAAAGACCGCTGCAACTGAAAGAACTGACAACCCAACTCTTTGCAGTCACACCGCAGAGTTCCTCACTCACACCGACAAGGTTTACTCGCCGGACACTTACCGAACACCAACTCCACCCTAAGAATTGATCCCATCTCCACAATGATGACAAGACAATCTCAATTGGCAACCAATTGGCAACCAGAAAGCACAGTTTCAAAGTGACAAGAAAAACCTGAAGGCATAAAAAAATCCAATCACCGCTAAGTGACTGGATTTTCTAGGATTATTTGGTCGGGACGGAGTGATTCGAACACTCGACCCCTAGCACCCCATGCTAGTGCGCTACCGGACTGCGCTACGCCCCGACTAGGCGTGAAACCTGTTCCTCTTCTCGAAGAACGCTCAAGAATATATCGCAAGCTTTTGAAAACTGAAAGTATTTAAAAGCAGGAATTTATTTCTTGAGGACCACCAGAACATCTTCCAGCTCGGCGATCATCTGGCGGATCATTTGTTTGTATTGGGTGGTGTCGTCTTTGGCTTCGTCACCGGACAAACGCAAGCGCGCGCCGCCGATGGTGAAACCCTGATCGTAAAGGAGCGCGCGGATTTGCCGGATCATCAGCACGTCCTGGCGCTGATAATACCGGCGGTTTCCGCGGCGTTTGACGGGGTTGAGTTGAGGAAACTCCTGCTCCCAATAGCGCAGTACGTGCGGTTTTACCGCACACAGCTCGCTAACTTCACCAATGGTGAAGTAGCGTTTGCCTGGGATGACGGGTAGCTCGTCGTTATGACTTGGTTCCAGCATAAGCCTCAACTCGGGCCTTCAACTTCTGCCCTGGACGAAAGGTGACCACACGGCGAGCCGTGATCGGGATTTCTTCTCCCGTTTTCGGATTGCGGCCAGGCCGCTGGCGTTTGTCCCGAAGGTCGAAATTGCCGAAACCGGACAATTTCACCTGTTCGTTGTCTTCAAGAGCGTGCCTGATTTCCTCGAAAAACAGTTCGACCAATTCCTTGGCTTCCCGCTTGTTCAGGCCCAGCTCTTCATACAGACGTTCCGCCATCTCAGCTTTCGTCAAAGCCCCCATACGTCACTTCCTTAACGTGGCGTTCAACCTTTGTTCGAGCGAGGTGAGGATATTTTGCGTCGTATTATTCACCTCATCGTCATTAAGAGTGCGCGATGGATGCTGCCAGGTCAAGCCGACTGCAAGGCTTTTTCTATCAGGATCAATGCCTTTACCCTGATATACGTCAAATAGCCTGAGGTCTGTCAGCCATTCGCCTGCATTTTCACGGATTACGTCCAGTACAGCCGAGGCTGCAACGTCTTTGTATGCAATCAGTGCGAGGTCACGACGCACTTCAGGAAAGCGCGACAACTCGTGGAATTTAGGCATTTTGCCCGAAGCCACTTCCGCCAGAACCATCTCAAAAACGAAGACCGGACGATCCAGGCCCAGGGTTTTCGACAATTCAGGGTGGATAGCGCCAACGAAGCCAACCAGACGACCTTCACGCTCGATGCGCGCGGTTTGCCCCGGGTGCAACGCCGGGTGTTTGCCCGGCACGAAAGTGAACGCATCCAGAGCACCGGCGAAGCCCAGTACCGCTTCCACGTCAGCCTTGACGTCGAAGAAGTCCACGGTGTCGCGACCTTGCGCCCAGCCTTCCGGCAAGCGGCTACCGCAAACCACACCAGCCAGCATCGGCTCTTGCTTCAGGCCTTCGAGCTGACCAACGAAACGCAGACCGCTTTCGAACAGACGTACGCGATCCTGTTGACGGTTCAGGTTGTGCTGAAGCGCCTTGACCAGACCAGGCCACAAGGACGAACGCATGGCCGCCATGTCGTTGGAAATCGGGTTGGCCAGCAGCAACGGCTCGACACCCGGATTAAACAGTTCGAACTGTTTCGGATCGATGAAGCTGTAGGTGATCGCTTCCTGATAACCACGGGCGACCAGCAGGCGGCGCAGTTCAGGCAGATCGCTGCGGGCTTCAGCCTTGGCTTGCGGCGCCAGACGCGCTTGCGGGTAACGAACCGGCAGGCGGTTGTAGCCGTAGAGGCGAGCCAGTTCTTCGATCAGGTCGACTTCGAGGCTGATATCGAAACGATGGCTTGGCACTTCAACGCGCCACTGCCCTGCCCCGTCGGCAGTAATGGTCAGGCCCAAAGCGCTGAGCAGACGCTCGACTTCAGCCGAATCCATTTCCATGCCCAGCATCTGGGTGATGCGTTGAGCGCGGAGGGTAACCGGCGCGATCGACGGCAAGTGCTGTTCGCTGACGGTTTCGATGATCGGGCCGGCTTCGCCACCGGTGATTTCCAGCAGCAGGCCAGTGGCGCGCTCCATGGCTTCACGGGCCAGTTGCCAGTCCACGCCACGCTCGTAGCGATGCGAGGCGTCGGTGTGCAGGCCGTAGGAACGAGCCTTGCCAGCAACGGCGATCTGATCGAAGAACGCGCTTTCCAGGAAAATATCGCGAGTGGTCGCGGTATTGACGCCGCTGTGCTCGCCACCCATGACACCGGCAATGGCCAGAGCGCGGGTGTGGTCGGCGATGACCAGCGTATCGCTACGCAGGCTGACTTCCTGACCGTCGAGTAGAACCAGCTTCTCGCCTTCTTCGGCCATGCGCACGCGGATGCCGCCATTGATTTCGGCAAGATCGAAGGCATGCAGCGGCTGACCCAGCTCGAGCATCACGTAGTTGGTGATGTCGACGGCAGCATCGATGCTGCGCACGTCGGCACGACGCAGACGCTCGACCATCCACAGCGGTGTTGGCTTGGACAGGTCAACGTTTCGGATTACGCGACCCAGGTAACGCGGGCACGCAGCCGGGGCCAGTACTTCTACCGAACGCACTTCGTCGTGCACCGGCGGAACACTGGCAACCACTGGACGAGTAACCTGAGCGGCATACAGCGCGCCGACTTCACGGGCCAGACCGGCCAGGGACAGGCAGTCGCCGCGGTTCGGGGTCAGATCGACCTCGATGCTGGCGTCGTCCAGATTCAGGTACTCACGAATGTCCTGACCCACTGGCGCATCGGCCGGCAGTTCCATCAGGCCATCGTTGCCTTCACCCACTTGCAGTTCGGCTTGCGAGCACAGCATGCCGTTGGACTCGACGCCCCGCAGCTTGGCTTTCTTGATCTTGAAGTCGCCCGGCAGTTCGGCACCGATGGTGGCGAACGGGATCTTCAGGCCCGGGCGCACGTTCGGCGCACCGCACACGACCTGGAAAGTCTCCGAGCCATTGCTGACCTGGCAAACGCGCAGCTTGTCGGCGTCCGGGTGCTGTTCGGTGCTGAGCACCTCACCCACGATCACGCCACTGAAAACACCGGCGGCCGGCGTAACGCTATCGACCTCAAGACCGGCCATCGACAGACGAGCAACCAGCTCGTCGCGACTTACCTGCGGGCTAACCCAGCCACGCAGCCATTGTTCACTGAATTTCATCCTGCTCTCCTAAGAATTCGTTACGACTAGCGAAATTGCGCGAGGAACCGCAAGTCGTTGTCGAAGAACAGACGCAAGTCGTTCACGCCGTAACGCAGCATGGCCAGACGCTCAACGCCCATGCCGAAAGCAAAGCCGGAGAACTCTTCCGGATCGATGCCGGACATGCGCAGCACGTTCGGGTGAACCATGCCGCAGCCCATGACTTCCAGCCAGCCAGTCTGCTTGCAGACGCGGCAGCCTTTACCGCTGCACATCACGCATTCCATGTCGACTTCAGCGGATGGCTCGGTGAACGGGAAGTACGAAGGGCGGAAACGCACAGCCAGTTCTTTTTCGAAGAACACACGCAGGAATTCTTCGATGGTGCCTTTGAGATCGGCGAAATTGATGTCGCGATCAACCAGCAGGCCTTCGACCTGGTGGAACATCGGCGAATGGGTGATATCCGAGTCGCTACGGTATACGCGGCCTGGGCAGACGATGCGGATCGGCGGCTGCTTCGACTCCATGGTGCGGACCTGTACCGGCGAGGTATGGGTGCGCAGCAACATGTTGGCATTGAAATAGAAGGTGTCATGCATCGACCGGGCCGGGTGATGGCCTGGGATGTTGAGCGCTTCGAAGTTGTGATAATCGTCTTCGACCTCAGGGCCTTCGGCGATGCCGTAGCCGATGTGGGTGAAGAATTGTTCGATACGTTCCAGAGTGCGGGTAACCGGATGCAGACCACCGGAGGTCTGACCGCGGCCCGGCAGGGTCACGTCAATGGACTCGGCGGACAGTTTGGCGGCCAGGTCGGCCTCTTCAAACAACGCCTTGCGCGCATTGAGAGCGTCTGTGACACGTTCCTTGGCAACGTTGATCAGCGCACCGACTTGCGGACGCTCTTCTGCCGGCAAATTCCCCAGGGTCTTCATCACCTGAGTCAATTCACCTTTCTTGCCAAGGTAGTGAACCCGGATTTGCTCCAGGGCATTGATATCTTCAGCGCTTTGCACAGCCTCTAGTGCTTGAGAGACGAGCGCATCCAGGTTTTCCATGTACAGACTCCAGATACAAAATAGGGGAAGAGCTTGAAGGCTCTTCCCCTATTTATGACGTTTAACACCTGGCCCCACGGAGGTGAGGCCGGGTGACTGTCGGGGGTACTTAAGCCAAGGTGGCTTTAGCTTTCTCGACAATCGCAGCAAACGCCGCTTTTTCGTTCACTGCCAGATCAGCCAGAACCTTACGGTCGATCTCGATGGACGCTTTTTTCAGGCCGGCGATGAAACGGCTGTAGGACAGACCGTTGATACGAGCACCAGCGTTGATACGAGCGATCCACAGAGCGCGGAACTGACGTTTTTTCTGACGACGGTCACGGTAGGCGTATTGGCCTGCCTTGATTACCGCTTGCTTGGCAACACGGAATACGCGCGAGCGTGCGCCGTAGTAGCCTTTAGCAAGTTTCAGAATTTTTTTGTGACGCTTACGGGCAATGACGCCACGCTTTACACGAGCCATGAGTTACTTCCTCTATTCTTGACTAAAATTAACGAAGGCGCAGCATGCGCTCGACTTTTGCCACGTCAGACGGATGCAGCAAGCTGCTACCGCGCAGTTGACGCTTACGCTTGGTCGACATTTTGGTCAGGATGTGGCTCTTGAAAGCGTGCTTGTGCTTGATACCGTTAGCAGTTTTCAGAAACCGCTTAGCAGCACCACTTTTGGTCTTCATTTTTGGCATGTTCGGATACTCCGCATTCAGTTGATAAACATAATCAGAAGGCCTGCCGTGCCCTGTTGATTACTTCTTCTTTTTCGGGGCGATGACCATAATCAGCTGGCGTCCTTCCATCTTAGGATGCTGTTCGACCGAACCGTACTCGAGCAAGTCACCTTCAACTCGCTTGAGGAGTTCCATCCCCAGCTCCTGGTGGGCCATCTCACGGCCGCGGAATCGCAAGGATACCTTGGCCCTGTCCCCGTCACTCAGGAAACGTACCAGGTTGCGCAGTTTTACCTGGTAATCCCCTTCCTCCGTCCCTGGACGAAACTTGATTTCTTTTACCTGAATCTGCTTCTGGTTTTTCTTGGCCGCGGCAACCTGCTTCTTCTTCTCGAAGATCGATTTGCCGTAGTCCATCAGTTTGCAAACAGGGGGTACTGCATCGGCGGAAATCTCCACCAGATCCAGTTTGGCCTCTTCAGCCTTAAGAAGCGCGTCTTCAATTGACACAATCCCAAGCTGTTCACCTTCAGCCCCAATTAACCGAACCTCGCGTGCCGAGATATTCTCGTTGATCGGGGCTTTCGGTGCAGCTCGTTTATCTTGTCTCATTTCACGCTTAATAGTAATTACTCCGAATCTGGGCGACCACGCCGGGAAACCGCTTGCGCGAGAAACTCAGCGAACTGGGCGACGGGCATCGAGCCCAGGTCAGCACCTTCACGAGTACGCACAGCGACAGTCTGCATCTCGACTTCCCGATCTCCGATAACCAAGAGATAAGGAACCTTGAGCAAAGTATGCTCGCGGATTTTAAAGCCGATCTTTTCATTTCTCAAGTCAGACTTGGCACGAAATCCGCTTTCGTTGAGGGTTTTTTCAACCTCGGCGGCAAAATCGGCCTGTTTATCAGTGATATTCATGATCACTGCCTGGGTCGGAGCCAGCCACGCGGGGAATGCACCCTCGTAGTGCTCGATCAGGATTCCGACGAAACGTTCGAAGGAGCCCAGGATCGCCCGGTGCAACATCACCGGGTGCTTGCGACTGTTGTCTTCGGAGACGTATTCGGCTCCCAGACGGACAGGCAGGTTAAAATCGAGCTGCAGGGTACCACACTGCCAGACGCGACCAAGGCAATCTTTCAGCGAGAACTCGATCTTCGGACCGTAGAACGCACCCTCGCCCGGCTGCAGATCGTACGGCAGGCCAGCGCTATCAAGGGCTGCAGCCAATGCAGCTTCGGCTCGATCCCACAACTCGTCGGAACCGACGCGTTTTTCCGGACGAGTGGACAGCTTCATCTCGACATCTTTGAAGCCGAAGTCGGCGTAAACGTCCATGGTCAGCTTGATGAACGCCGCGGATTCGGCCTGCATCTGCTCTTCGGTGCAGAAGATGTGGGCGTCATCCTGAGTGAATGCACGCACGCGCATGATGCCGTGCAGCGCACCCGATGGCTCGTTACGGTGGCAGGCACCGAATTCGGCCAGACGCATCGGCAACTCGCGGTAGCTTTTCAGGCCCTGATTGAACACCTGCACGTGGCAAGGGCAGTTCATTGGCTTGATGGCGTAGTCGCGGTTTTCCGACTGGGTGGTGAACATGTTGTCGGCGTAGTTGGCCCAGTGCCCGGATTTCTCCCACAGGCTGCGGTCAACGACCTGAGGCGTCTTGATCTCAAGGTAGCCGTTGTCGCGCTGAACCTTGCGCATGTACTGCTCGAGCACCTGGTACAGAGTCCAGCCGTTCGGGTGCCAGAACACCATGCCCGGCGACTCTTCCTGGGTGTGGAACAGGCCCAGGCGTTTGCCGATCTTGCGGTGATCGCGCTTCTCGGCTTCCTCGATGCGCTGGATGTAGGCCGCCAGCTGCTTCTTGTCAGCCCAAGCGGTGCCGTAAACGCGCTGCAACTGCTCGTTCTTGGCATCGCCGCGCCAGTAGGCGCCGGACAGCTTGGTCAGCTTGAAGGATTTCAGGAAACGCGTGTTCGGCACGTGCGGACCGCGGCACATGTCGACGTATTCTTCGTGATAGTACAGGCCCATGGCCTGTTCGTTCGGCATGTCCTCGACCAGGCGCAACTTGTAGTCTTCGCCACGGGCCTTGAACACTTCGATCACTTCGGCGCGCGGAGTGACTTTCTTGATCACGTCGTAATCTTTCTCGATCAGCTGCTGCATGCGCTGTTCGATGGCCGCCAGGTCGTCCGGAGTGAAAGGACGCTCGAAGGCGATGTCGTAATAGAAGCCTTCGTCGATGACCGGGCCGATGACCATTTTGGCGGTCGGATACAGCTGCTTGACCGCATGGCCAACCAGGTGAGCGCAAGAGTGGCGAATGATCTCCAGCCCCTCTTCATCCTTTGGCGTAATGATTTGAAGCGTAGCGTCGCTGTCGATGATGTCGCTGGCGTCAGCCAGTTTGCCATTGACCTTGCCGGCCACGGTGGCCTTGGCCAAACCGGCACCAATGGATGCGGCGACCTCGGCGATGGAAACCGGGTGATCGAATGAACGTTGACTGCCGTCGGGAAGAGTAATAGTTGGCATGGCGCCTCCTCTCCTAGTGGTGACCCCTACCAAAGGTCACGTGGGTTGGGATGAGCCAGTACAAGATCCGATCCAGGCCATTCAATGACGAACGCCTGCCTTACAGCGGCAGGAGCCTTTCGGCCAACCGGAAAATCGAACCAGAGTGACTGGGATTCAAATCAGGATTATTCGGGCATTCGCCGCAGCCGGGACTGAAGGTCGACCGGCGCCTGCAAGCGCCCGAGCGAGGCATGCTAGCACAGATGAACGGTCGTGGCGGTGCGCAGGTTTTCTGCCAGGGCAAATCCGGCGTTTTTGTGCCAGAGTGATGAACTTGATCCCCGCTTTACCCCTCAGATAACAAGACACTGACCCCAAAAAGGAGCATCCCGGCATGCGTCTGAATCGTTTATTCGCTGTAGTCGCCCCCATCGTCCTGTTGCTGCCACTGGCCGCCCACGCCGAATGGCCGAAGGGTGAGCGAGAGAAGTATATGGCTCAGTGCACCGAAGCGGCCACTCCGCAGATCGGCGCAGCTGGTGCCAAATCCCACTGTGCTTGCGGTGCCGACGCGATCAAATCGTACCCGGCCAAGGACCTTCAGTCCTTGATGGACAACACGGCCAGCGACTCGCTGAAGCAACAGGCCCTGACCCAGATTTCCAAGTGCAAGGCCAACAATCCGGCGAAAAAATAAGCCTGAAACCACGTAAAAAATGCGCTTTCAACCGGTGAAAAACCGCTGAAAAACACTTTTTTCGACAAATTACGCAGGTTTTGCAGCTTTTTTTATCGTCTTTACTTTCGGCTGAAAGCCTTTTAAAACGGGGCTTTCAGCCATATCAGGCAACAAAGAATGTGCGACTGTAGGGCAAACAGCACCTGTGGGGGGCTCCCAAAGCGAACATTTCGACTATGATACCCCGGTGTGCCCAGTTGGCCTGAGCAGCACAGTACTACTGAAAATATATGTTTCTTGGAGATACACCATGTCTAATCGCCAAACCGGCACCGTTAAATGGTTCAACGATGAAAAAGGCTTCGGCTTCATCACTCCTCAAGGTGGCGGTGACGACCTGTTCGTACACTTCAAAGCTATCGAAAGCGACGGTTTCAAAAGCCTGAAAGAAGGCCAAACCGTTTCCTTCGTGGCTGAGAAAGGCCAAAAGGGTATGCAAGCTGCTCAAGTTCGCCCAGAGTAATTTCCAGGCGCACTAAAAAAACCCCGTCCATGTGACGGGGTTTTTTGTGGGCGTCGTAAAAGCCTGAGCGATCAGCCGCAGTTGACGCGAGTGACGACCCGATTGGCATCCGTGTTGAGGTTCAGACGATCGGAGCGGTACTCCAGCGTCACCATGTCGGTCGGCTGCAGGAATCGCGCGTTCTGCGCACCGGCACGGGTACGCGCCTGCTCCAGCAACTCGGGTGAAGCCTGTTTGCCGATGGTGAATTCGGCCGCTTTGGCCTCGCAACGGCTGTGACCTGTGTCAGTCGTCGTTACAGGGTCAGTTGCCGACTCGGTGGTGGCAGTGCTGCAACCCGCCAGCAGGGAAACGGCCAACAAAGTACCCAATGACGCGAGCTTCCAAGGCATGAAGCCTCCTATTTTCGAGAGTTAAGCTGAGATCGTGCGACCGCCAATCCGGCGTTTGGTTTCACAGGGAGCCCGAGCGCCCTGCCCTTCGCCTCGGACAAACGGCAAGTTTGCCTGAGCATCGCCCTGCCCTTCACCCTTCAATCGTGACTGAATATGAACGGTGCTCAATACACGTCGATGTAATCGAAAGCCGGACGTGGCCAGTTCTGCTTCAGCGCATTGAAGATCTGCATGACCCAGACTTCATCGCTGGCCGCGACCCGCCCAACATAACCGGAGCCCTTGGCCCAGGTTTCCAGACGGAACAACAAGCCATCGATATCGGTGCCGCCCACGACACCCGATGAAATATAGGCGATGCCGCCCTTGGTCACACGCAACTGCGTATGCTCATCGTCGCTGGCCGCCGCCAACAGTTGGCGCACGGCTTCAAGGGTCAAGCCGTCGGGAGTGTTCAAATCGATCTGCACAGCACAATCCTTGAAAATCCATCAAAGACCAAGTGTCGCATAGCCCTTCACTCATGCCTAAGTCGGAGTGCCAAACGCGCCGCAAAATGGTTAACTCGAGGCTCAGACTTCCCCGACCGCACGAGCGCCATCATGACCACTGTAAGTATCGACGCCGACATCAAAGCAAAGTGGCAGGACGGCCATAGCTCTTACAGCCCGGGCACGACGGAAGAGCTTGCAATCATCGGCATCGATCTGCTGGTTCGAGACTTGGGAACTGAGGCAGCCCAGTCCTTCATCGAACAGGTGTTCGAGAAGCACCTGGCAGACCACAAGAGTGCAACTGACTCGGCGTGAAAGCCTGGGTCTGTGAGACTTACTTCAAACGACCCAGCCGCTCGGTCAGCAGATCGAAAAAGCCCTGCGCGTCGCCGTCGTTTACCCAGAACGCATTTCTGGGCGCTTTGAGACGGTCATGCCAGTCGACGATGGTCTGGCCGAAGGTCGGGCCTTCGCGACTGTCGATCACCACATTGACCTCGCGCCCGCTGAACAGCTGCGGCCTGAGCAGCCAGGCGATGACGGCGGCGTCGTGCACCGGGCCACCGGGGATGTCGTAGTGCTCCATATCGGCCTTGATGTAGTCATTCAGAATATCGACTACTAGCTTGCTGGCACGGTTGTTCAACGCAGCTATCTGCTTCAGGCGCTCGTCACTGGTGAGGATCTTGTGGGTCGCATCCAGAGACAGATAGATCAGCTTCAATCCGCTCTTGAGCACCACCTCGGCCGCGTGCGGATCGGCGAACACGTTGAACTCGGCCACTGGCGTGATGTTGCCGCCGTTGAAGTGCGCCCCGCCCATGATCACCACTTCCTTGATGCCCTGAACGATTCCAGGCTGCTGGATCAGCGCCAGGGCCAGGTTGGTCTGTGGTCCGAGAATGGCAAGGGTGATGCTGCGGGGCGTGGCGGCCATCAGCGTATCGATCAGGTAGTCGATGGCATTGGCCTCGGCCAGGCCTGCCTTCGGTTCGTACACGGCGACACCGGACAGGCCTTCCTTGCCATGGATGTCCTCGGCATAGATCGGCGTGCGCATCATCGGCTTCGGCGCCCCGGCATACACCGGAACGTCCTCGCGCCCCGCCCATTCGCGCGCCAGCCGCGCGTTTCGCGAGGTCTTGTCCAGGCGCACGTTACCGGCAACAGTGGTCAACGCACGGACGTTGAACTCATCGGGTGATGCCAACGCAAACAGCAACGCCACCACATCGTCGGCACCGGGGTCGGTGTCGATGATCAGGTCGATCTGTTCCGGCCCGATCAAAACGTTACCCCGGCAACCAGCACGATGTTGCAGTACGGCTGGCATTCGCCAGTGCGCACGATCGCCCGGGCCTGTCGGCTGAGAACCTTGAATTGTTCGTGGCTGAGTAACTCACGCTGCCCCAGTGCCCCCTCGGCATTCAGTTCGTCCAGGGTCGACAGTGCCGATGGTTTTTTCTCAAGGATTTCCTGGGCCAGCACATGGCTTTCGACCTGCATTTCGCTGAGCACCACCTTCAGGGTGCTGATGAAATCCGGAATGCCGTGGGTCAGCGCTAGGTCGATCAGTTCGACCCCTGGCGGTACCGGCAGGCCCGCATCGCCGATCACCACTTTGTCGCCATGACCAAGCGAGGCGATCAGTCGCGACAGTGCAACGTTGAGCAACGGAGTCTTTTTCATGCTGGCTTGAACGCCTGTACTTCGCAAAGGGAGGGAATCGACGGTTGCGCGCCAGCTCGGGTGACCGACAGCGCCGCAGCGACCTGACCGAAGCGAATCGCCTCGGCCTCGCTCTTGCCGCCCGCCAGCGCGGCAGCAAAACCGCCGACGAAGGTATCGCCGGCCGCCGTGGTGTCGACCGCCTTCACGGTCGGTGCAGGGAAGTGTTCAAAACCTTTTCCATCGGCGAACAGCGAACCCTGAGCACCGAGTGTGATGATCACCTTGCCCGCGCCCATCTCGATCAGCCGGGTTGCGGCGATTTCCGCCGTTTGCCGAGAGTCCACCGGCAAACCACTCAATGCCGAGGCTTCGCTCTCGTTGGGAATCAGGTAGTCGATATTCGCGTACCAGTCCGCCGGCAATGGACGGCTGGCCGGGGCCGGATTGAGGATCACAGTCTTGCCCAGTTCGCGACTGCGCTTGAGCGCGTGACCCACCGTGGCGTCCGGCACTTCCAGCTGACAAATGATCACATCGGCGGCCTGCAGGACCGAATCGAAGCAGCCGATCAACGCAGGCGTCAACGCGCCGTTGGCACCGGCAACGATCACGATTGCGTTCTGACTGTTGTCGTCGACCACAATCAACGCCACGCCGCTGGAACCTTCCACGGTGCTGACCGCCTGACAATCGATCTGCTCGGCCAACAACGCCTCACGCAGCTCTTTGCCGTAGGCATCGCTGCCCACACAGCCGACCATCGATACTTGCGCACCCAGCCGCGCGGCCGCCACTGCCTGATTGGCGCCCTTGCCACCGGAAACCGTGGCAAACGACTCGCCGATCAGCGTCTCACCACCACGTGGCAGCCGTGGCGCCCGAGTGACCAGGTCCATGTTGAGGCTGCCAATTACCACTACTTTTGCTGACATACATTGCTACTCATTCATTCGGTTTCAGCGACGCTTTTGATTTAACGGAATTGCGCAAATACGCCGGCCAATGGCGCGGTCGATTCGCGCATGACGATGCTGGGCGTCACGATCCTTTGTTCGGTGGCCAGAGCCGGCGTGGCGATCCGGCGCAACAACACTTCAGCCGCCATCTCGCCCAGCTGCAGGATCGACTGCCCCACGGTAGTCAACGCCGGATAGACGTAGCGACTCATCTGGATATCGTCGAAGCCGATCACCGACAACTCGCTGGGCACACGGACATTGCGCTCGGCAGCGGCTCGAAGCACACCGATGCCGATCATGTCGTTGGCGGCGAAGATCGCGCTGGGCGGGTTGCGCTCCAGCAGGATCGCCGCGGCGTTGTAGCCGCCGGTGCTGGTGAAATCGCTTTCAAGCATGCGCTCACTCGGCACTTCGATGCCCGCTTGTTTCAGGGCCCGGCAAAATCCGGCCAGACGCATTTGCGCCACGCTCGTCGTCGCCGGGCCGCTGATGGTGGCGATGTCCCGATGCCCCAACTCAAGCAGATGCCGGGTGGCCAGGTAGGCACCGTATTCGTGATCGATGCGCACCAGGTCTGCATCGACACCGTCCAGTCCGCGGTCGACAATCACCATCGGCGTGCGTACGTTCGACAAGCCCTGCGCCAACCCGCTATCGCCGCCCGCCGAGGCGACGATCAGCCCGTCGATGCGTTTTTCGAGCAACACGCGCAGGTAGCTGCGCTGCTTGTCCGGGTTATCGTCGGAGTTGCAGAGGATCACGCAATAGCCATTGCGCTCGCAGTAATCTTCGATGCCCCGGGCCAGTTCGGCGAAGTACGGGTTGAGGCTGTTGGGCACCAGCAAACCGATGGTCGCCGTGGTTTTGGCCTTGAGCGACCGGGCCACCGCGCTGGGGACGTAGTCGAGGGTCTTGATGGCCGCCTCGACCTTGATCCGCACTTCTTCGCTGACCGGCCGGGTCTTGTTCACCACGTGGGAAACCGTGGTGTAGGAAATCCCTGCGAGTGCCGCCACATCTTTGATCGTTGCCATGACTCAGGTCCGCCGGCTTGCGCGCTGACTGCGATAGGTATCGAGCACCACCGCGACGACGATCACCGCGCCGGTGATGATGCGCTTGGTCGGCTCGGATGCGCCAATCTGCGCCAGACCGGCCGCCAACACGGAAATGATCAACACCCCGAAAAACGTACTGATGACCGAACCGCGACCGCCCATCAGGCTGGTGCCGCCGATAACCACGGCAGCAATCACTTGCAGTTCCAGGCCGGAGCCGGCATTCGGGTCGGCCGCTTCCAGGCGCGAAATCTGAAACAGCGCGGCGATACCCGCCAGCAATCCCATCAGGCTGAACACCAGGATCTTGTAGGGCTTGGGATTGATCCCCGCCAGCCGTACCGCTTCTTCGTTGGTGCCGATGCCGATCAGGTAGCGACCGAACACGGTACGGGTCAACACAGCCTGGGCGATGAAGATGATCAACAAGGCGATGATAAACGATGGCGAAATCCCGAAGGCGATCGGATTGGACAACCAGGCGAAGGCATCACCAATGTACGCCGTGCGGGAACCTGTCATCTGATACGCCACACCGCGAGCCATTTCCAGCACGCCGAGGGACACGATGAACGATGGAATGCGCCACGCCACGGTGATCGAACCGGTGATGGTCCCCGCGAGTGCGGCCGCCGCCATGCCAAGCAACGCCGCGGGCAGGACGCTCCAGCCCCAGCCGAGAATCGCCACGCTGACCGTCGAGGCGGCGAGCGCCAGCACCGAGCCCACCGACAGGTCGATGCCGCCGATGATCAACACAAAGGTCATGCCGACCGCCAGGACCATCAGGTCCGGAATCTGGTTGGCCAAGGTGCTGAAAGTGTCGTAGGACAGGAAGTGGCTGCTCAGGGCCGAGAACAGCACGACCATCGCCAGCAACGCACCGGCCAGGCCCAGGTAAGTGCCGAGGCCATAAAAGTTGCCACTGCGTTTGCCGGGCGAAGATACGGTTTTCATGGAAGATCCCTAGGCGCGGCTTCGTTGAGCAGCGCATCACGTTTTTGGTAGCCGGCAAAAGCGGCGGCAAGCAAGTCATCCTGGGTCCAGCTGTCGCGCTCGAAGGTGTCGATCAGCCGTCCGGCCGAGAGCACGCCGATGCGGTCGCAGATCAGCATCAATTCGCGCAGGTCACTGGAGACCACCACCAGCGCTTTGCCCTGGCGGGTCAGTTCACCGAGCAACGCATAAATGTCGAACTTGGCGCCGACGTCGATACCGCGAGTCGGCTCATCGAACAACAGCACCGAGCAGTCGCGCTCCAGCCAACGGCCGATCACCACTTTCTGCTGATTGCCACCGGACAGCTCGGACACCAATTGCGCCGGGCCGGAACTGCGGATGCGCATGGCGTCGATCTGACGCTGGGCCAGGGACGCTTCGTCGCCTGGATTGACGAACCCGCTACTCGAAATACGCGGCATGTTGCCCAGCGCGATGTTGGCGCCGATCGATTGCGTCAACAGCAAGCCTTCACCCTTGCGGTCTTCGGTGATCAGGGCAATGCCGTGAGCGACTGCGTCGACCGGGGATCGAATGCTGACGACTTGCGCCGGCGAACCCAGCGCCACTGTGCCGCTGTCTGCGGTATCGGCGCCGAAGATCAGCCGCAGCAACTCGGTGCGCCCTGCTCCGATCAGGCCGGAAATGCCGAAGATCTCGCCGGCGCGCACTTCGAAGGACACGTCACGAACCTTGTCGGCACGGGTCAGGCCCGTCACCGTCAACGCCGCAGCGCCGATCTTGCGCGGGCCCATGTCGATGTGTTCGCCTAGCTCACGACCGACCATCAACGTGACCAGTTGCTCGCTGTTGTAATTGGCCATCGGCTCGACGCACACCAGATTGCCGTCGCGCAATACCGCAATGCGCTGGGCAACCCGCGCCAACTCTTCGAGGCGATGGGAAATGTAGATGATCGACACGCCGCGAGCTTGCAAGCGAGTGATCTGTTCAAACAGCATCTCGACTTCACGGGTTGTGAGCATGGCCGTCGGTTCGTCGAGGATCAGTACGTGGCAATCGCCGATCAGGTTGCGGGCGATCTCGACCATTTGCTGGTGACCGATGCCCAGTTCGCCGACCAGGGTGTCCGGATCGATCGCATCGAGGCCGACCTGAGCCATGGCTTCGATCGCTGCTTTGCGCAGTTGCTTGCGACTGATCCAGCCGCCGTTGCTGGGCAAGTTGTCGAGAAACAGGTTTTCCGCCACCGACAAGGTCGGCAGCAGATTGAGTTCCTGCATGACCATGCGGATGCCGAGGTCTTCCGCCTGAGTGCGGCTGCCCGGTCGGTAATCCTGCCCCTGGAATTGCATCTGGCCAGTGGTCGGCGTGACCAGCCCACCAATGATCTTCGACAGCGTGCTTTTGCCCGCGCCGTTCTCACCGGTCAGCGCCAGCACTTCACCGCGCATGAGCGTCAGGTCGATGCCGGTCAGGACCGGTTGGGCGTAGGTCTTGCCGATGCCACTGACCGTGAGGACAGCGTTCGGGTCGCGAACGGACATAAAAACTCTCCATGCGCTCGCCCGGACGGGCGAGCACCATTGTGTCGCCAGAGGATTACTTGGTAACCAGCTCTACCGGCGTCTCGATCACACCGTTCGCGCTGCTGTCGACTTTTTCGCCCTTGATGATTTTCAGCGCCGTCTCGATGCCGAACACCGCTTGTTTGGCGGCAAACTGGTCAGCCGTGGCCAGCACTCGACCGTCCGCGAGCATCGGCTTGATGGCGTTGATGTTGTCGTAGCCGACGACTTCAACCTTACCGGCCCTGCCCGCAGCACGCACCGCCGACACTACACCGAGCGCCATGCTGTCGTTACCGGCCAGCAGGGCTTTGGTTTGCGGGTATTCGCTGAGGATCGACGCGGCAACCTTGTTGCCCTTGTCGATTTCCCAGTCACCGGACTGCACCGACACAACCTTGATCTGCGCGGCTTCCATCGCGTCCTTGAAACCCGCGGTGCGAGCCTGGGCGTTGGTGGTCGTGGACACACCTTCGATGATGCCGACTTCGTCACCGGCCTTGAGTGTCTTGGCCAGGTACTCACCGACCAGACGCGCGCCTTTGCGGTTGTCCGGGCCTACGAACGGAACACTGATGTTTTTGCTTTTGACCACGGCCGGGTCAAGCTGGTTGTCGATGTTGATCACGGTGATACCGGCATCGATGGCTTTCTTGATCACCGGCACCATGGCCTTGGAGTCAGCCGGCGCGATGACCAGCGCATCGACCTTGGCCAGAATCATTTGCTCGACGATGCGCGTCTGGCCCGCGGTGTCCGTTTCGTCCTTGATGCCGTTGGAAATCAGCTCGAACTCGCCGGAGTGATCTTTCTGGTAGGCCTTGGCGCCGTCTTCCATGGTCAGGAAGAATTCGTTGGCCAGGGACTTCATCACCAGGGCGACTTTGGGTTTGGCAGGCGTTTCAGCGAAAGCCGAAGAGACAGGCAGCGCAGCAGAGGCGGCAGCCAGCATAGCGACAGCAAGAAGACGTCCAGCGAATGGCAGCTTCATGGGTTCACTCCGATCTTATGATTATTGTGAGCAACGCTTGCGCTGGCGTAAGCTGCGTGGCGTTCGCTGATGGATTTAGCCCATCAGGACTGTCGCGCAAACGTTTGCGTAGACCGGACTATGCGAATCTTGTCGAGATTTGTCAATGACGAGAAACCGCCATCTGAGGGAACCGTTCACGCTGTGGTACTGACAACATTCCCGGAACCTGTCAGCTCCTTCGCCAGCGCCGCCGCCACTTGCATCAGTGCCGCGGACGTATCGGCAATCTGCGACTGGATCGACATGACTGCGGTCGCCTTGGCTTCCGCCGATTGGAATTTCGCAGCCTGGGTTGCCGCCAATTGCTGCTGCTGTTCGCGCAGTTGCTCCTGCAGTTCCTGCATGCGCTTGAGCAACATCTGCACGGCAATGCTCTGCTTGCTGCCCGCGCTTTCGGCTTTCTCACTACCCTGCGTTCCGCCGCCGAGGCTGACAGACTTTTTCTCGTCCGCTTCCAGCCCCAGGCGCTGTGTCGACGTATCAGCCGCCGCCTCGCTCAAGGTCTCAACAGTCGAGGGAGACTTCCCGCCAATGTTGATCACGGACGCATTTGAAAAACCGACGGTCAGCGACATGTGAACTCCATGAAAAAATGATTCCTCATGGAGAGATCGGCCTGCGTACCGGTTTCTTTAGCAGTAAGCGACGATCCGACTGTCGGAGAGCCGAACGGAAAACCCGCAATCAGTCGGAAACCCGGACAACCCGCGACACCATCATGTTGAAATCGCGTTTAAATATTTAAACAAATCAGCAAGTTAAGCGATTCGCTCAATACAAAGTGTAATTGGTACAGATTCTGCTCTTCTCCAGCACCCCAAGCGTTCAGATCCGCTCGGGGCGCATCTAGATGAACTTGCATCAGCACCGTCACTACTAGAGAGAAAAATAATGACATCTGCTATCAAACATTTTGTTCCGGGCGCCTTGGCCCTCTTGCTGCTCCTGCCTACTGCCCTTCAGGCAAAAGAAGTCGAAACCCAACAGAAACTGGCGAACGTGGTGATTCTAGCCACCGGCGGCACCATTGCCGGCGCTGGCGCCAGCGCGGCCAACAGCGCGACGTACCAGGCGGCGAAAGTCGGCATCGATAAACTGATCGCCGGCGTTCCAGAACTGAGCCAGGTCGCCAATGTTCGCGGCGAACAAGTGATGCAGATCGCGTCCGAGAGCATCACCAACGAAAACCTGCTGCAACTGGGTCGCCGCGTCGCCGAACTGGCCGACAGCGCTGACGTCGACGGCATCGTGATCACCCATGGCACCGACACCCTGGAAGAAACCGCGTACTTCCTGAACCTGGTAGAGAAAACCGACAAGCCGATCATCGTGGTCGGATCGATGCGCCCAGGCACCGCGATGTCGGCTGACGGCATGCTGAACCTGTACAACGCCGTGGCTGTGGCCAGCAGCAAAGAGGCTCGCGGCAAAGGCGTGCTGGTGACCATGAACGATGAAATCCAATCGGGTCGCGATGTCAGCAAGATGATCAACATCAAGACCGAGGCGTTTAAAAGCCCTTGGGGTCCCCTCGGGATGGTGGTTGAAGGCAAATCCTACTGGTTCCGCTTGCCAGCCAAGCGCCACACCATGGACTCGGAATTCGACATCAAGAACATCAAGAGCCTGCCTGACGTAGAAATCGCCTACTCCTACGGCAACGTCAGCGACACCGCTTACAAAGCGCTGGCTCAGTCCGGCGCCAAAGCCATCATCCACGCCGGTACCGGCAACGGCTCGGTGTCTTCGCGGGTCGTTCCAAGCCTGCAAGCCCTGCGCAAGGACGGCGTGCAAATCATCCGCTCTTCCCACGTCAACGCCGGTGGCTTCGTACTGCGTAACGCCGAACAGCCTGACGACAAGTACGACTGGGTCGTGGCTCACGATCTGAACCCACAGAAAGCCCGCATCCTGGCCATGGTCGCCCTGACCAAGACCAACGACAGCAAAGAGCTGCAACGGATGTTCTGGGAATACTGATTCACCCTCGCCCGACCGATTCCGGTCGGGCACCGCCTTGCCTTTCGAAAAAATATTCCTTCGTCCTACACCAAATGGAGCAAACCGCTGTCAGAGGATTTTCTTGAATTTTAAGCAGTTGCGAAAATGCCTACAGTTAAATACTGTATGCACGTACAGCTTAATAAGGATAATCCCGTGGACACCACCTCTGCCTCACCTGACTCCTATGTCCGCATGGGCACGCGAGTTCAGAAAATCATCAATTCCCCCACCGCCCAAAAAGCCAAGGCCGCACTGATCTTCCGTCTGCCGGACGAGCCTGTGGATGAGTGGGAACGCCTGCTCGAAGAAATCGATGAAAACGACAACGTCACCCTCGCCTATCGCGATGACGGCGGTGTGCAGATTTTCTGGGTCGTGCCGAAGGAAGACTGAGTCAATGAGTGTCCGTTGTTTTGCTTTGCTGTTTCTGTTGTTCGCCATGGGCGCCCAGGCCGATGCGCCCCGCACCTTCAACGAAGCCAAGAAAGTCGCCTGGAAGCTGTACGCGCCCCAATCCACCGAGTTTTATTGCGGCTGCAAATACACCGGCAACAAGGTGAACCTCGCAGCATGTGGCTACGTGCCGCGTAAAAATGCCAAGCGCGCCTCGCGCATCGAGTGGGAACACATCGTTCCGGCCTGGCAGATCGGTCACCAGCGCCAATGCTGGCAGGAAGGCGGACGCAAGAACTGTACGCGCTACGATCCGACCTACCAAAAGGCCGAGGCCGATCTGCATAACCTGGTGCCAAGCATCGGTGAGGTGAACGGCGATCGCAGCAACTTCAGTTTCGGCTGGCTGCCCGAGCAATCGGGTCAATACGGCTCGTGCCTGACCCAGGTCGACTTCAAGGCGAAGAAGGTCATGCCTCGCCCATCCATTCGCGGGATGATCGCCCGGACGTATTTCTACATGAGCAAGCAATACGGCTTGCGCCTGTCGAAACAGGATCGCCAACTGTACGAAGCCTGGGACAAAACCTATCCGGTTCAGGCCTGGGAACGTCAACGCAACCAAAGCGTGGCGTGCGTCATGGGGCGCGGCAACGAGTTTGTCGGCCCGGTGGACATGAAATCCTGCGGCTGAATACGCGTTGAAAACACAAAGGCCTCGGGTTCAATACCCGAGGCCTTTTTAATTTCTCATCGAGAAGCGCGGTACTTATTGGGCTGCCGGACGCTCGAGGACCAGCACTTCAATATTCTGTTTCTTCGCCTTGACCAGCGCTGCGTTCACTTGCGCCTGTTTGGCGTCGGCTTCAGCCTTCGAACCGTATGGCCCCATCAGAATCCGGGTCTTGCCATTTTCCCTGATGACATTGGACATGAAGCTGTGCTCGATCAGCCAGCCGCTGAGGTCGCTGACTGCCTGAGGTGTTTCGCCTCGCACTTCGAGATCCCATTGCGGTCCCGACACTTGCGCCGGCGCTACCGCCGCCGCTGCAGGCTGCGGCTTTTGCGCATCCCCACGCTTGCCCTCACCACATCCCGCCAGCGCCAGTACCGCCATTACCAAAACCATTTTGCGCACAGCGTTTCCCTCTGAATGCTTAAAGCTGGAATTTTAACACTCATGAATACTTCCCGAGTGCCGTAAAATGGGCACAAAACAACGAGAATCATGGTTGCGGCCTCTGTATAGTTACGCCTTGGGAATTAATGCTGCATCTGCGCGTCAGAAAGAGGCACCCAAACTGTGAGACTTCGCACTAATCTATACATACCACCGACCTCTGCACTGTCCGAATCAGGTGCCCCACAAAGCAATCAAGGAGAAGACCATGCTGATACTCACCCGCAAAGTCGGTGAAAGCATAAATATTGGTGATGACATTACGATCACCATCCTGGGCGTAAGCGGCCAGCAAGTCAGAATTGGCATCAACGCCCCGAAAGACGTTGCGGTGCATCGCGAAGAGATTTATCAGCGCATTCAAGCTGGCCTGACCGCCCCGGACAAGCCGCAGACTCCCTGAATCCTGATGCATTCAGTAGCCAGCCCGTTCGCCCCGGAACGACGGCTGGCTAAAGATTCATCTGCCGCTACGCCCTCCATCTTCCTCGCTCGCCCCTGGCTACCCAAACGTCACACCACGCGCCATACCAGTGGCCGCGACAACCATCAGCAGCACCAGTAACGCTTCGACATGACTGATCCGCGCAAACAACTTCGCGCGCCCGGTATCGATTGCCGCGCCACGTGCCAGCGCCACCCGCCATTTGATCAGGGTCACCATCGGCGCTACTTCAAGCAGCAGGATCAGAACGAAAAGCGTCATCTTGAGGTGAAACAACGGCTGATGCAGGTAGTAATCCGTGCCTTTTTCGAACCCGCCAAAGGCTCGCATCCCACCGGTGACGAGCAGAATGAGTGCGGAAATCCCCCAAAGGTTATCCGCGATCAGCACGCTGCGAGCCTCTCCCACGCCGCTCGCCAAACGCCGAAAATTCGTACCGCGAACCAGAACCGCCCAAAACCCCATCGTTAACGCCAAAAGGTGTACCGCCGCAAGAAACCAGTGAGCCAGCATCGTGAAACTCCTGTCAGGACGAAGATGAATAAACCTGTCAGTAGTAGCTCATCAATCGATGATTGCATCTGTCCAACCATTAGCAGATGCCTCTGTTCTGCTCATGGGAGCCAACCCGCAAGCGGCAAAGACATGGCGTTACAGAGACCGACTAGACTCCAACTCGCCAGTGCGACATGTTCTTGCCGCACTGCCCAAAAGCAGTCATTCCCACCGAATTGACCCGAGTACACAAAGTCATGTGTGAATCATGTGATTCAAACTCTGCTTCAAAAACCCAAGAGCGTCGCCGCTTTCTTCGCCTTGCCGGATTAGGAGCCGGCGCCCTGCTACTCGCCGGTGCCCTGCCCGACCGAATCCTTCAGGCAGCCGAAAAAACCTCAGCGCCCCCCAAACCCAAAAACGTCATCAGCCCTGATGAGGCCCTCAAAAGACTGATGGCGGGAAATGAACGGTATGTCAGCGGCAACTCAGAAACCCATGACTTCAAGGACGAGCGCGAGGCGTTGGTTTCCGGTCAGAACCCGTTCGTCGCGGTCCTGAGTTGCTCCGACTCGCGCATCGCCCCCGAGTACGCATTCGATACCGCACGGGGCGATCTTTTCGCCATCCGCGTCGCCGGTAACTTTGTTACGGACGAAGGTCTGGCGAGTATCGAATACGGTGTCGCCGTGCTTGGCGCGCCGCTCATTCTGGTATTGGGGCATGAGAGTTGCGGCGCTATCGAGGCCGGCATCAAAGCCGTCAAGGATAAAACGGTGTTCCCCGGACAGATCCCGAAACTGACTGACGCACTCAAACCCGCTATCGAAACAGTGATCAAACAACCTGGAGACCTGATGGAAAACGCGACCGTACAAAATGTCAAAGACTCGGTTGCACGCCTCAAGCAGGCCACACCACTGCTGACCGACGCGCTCGGCAACGGCAAGTTGAAAATAGTGGGGGGCATCTATCGCCTGGCGACCGGGAAGGTCGAACTGATTGCCTGAGTCATAGGGCATCGGTAAAAAGTGCCAGATGTGAAGAGCCCAGCACGATGGCTGGGCTCTGGTTATTTTCTGTTTTCCATCATTTTGTCGGCGAGGGCTTTGGCCCTCTCGATCAACAGATTCTGCCTGTCTTCGTGAGTGGCCCCGCCTACTACGGGTGCCGTCAGATTGCTCTCTGCAATCAACGCAGCGCAGAAGTATCGATCCCAAGCAGTTTGGCTGTCGGATGACTGCTTGTTGATTTGGTCGGAGATCATATATGTGACTCCTTTAGATGAGGGAGCACCGCCCATTTTACGCCTGAATCACCGCGTTACAGGATCCATCTCAGAAGCACATGAGTGGCAATCCAGGGGGATGCCTCAACCACAGTCCATTGAAGCAAAAGGCAAATGGACAAGTAAGCCGCAAAGAATCGGATCATCGCTCGCCTCCCCATCATCTCCCCTCCAGCTTCACTGAGCCAATCAAACGCCTGGTCGCCTGTTCTGGTTGGATGCAGTTCGTTGCCCACAGTTCAACATCGGGTAGAAATGATTTTCATTTGGCAGCACGGACATCCTAATCCGACTCCGCAAATGATAATATTTCTCAAGTAAAATTGCTGGCGGGGACAGCCTGGTAATGAGGGAACGTTACGAGATCCATTTTGTGGCTGGCGGATTCAAGAAAGTCATCATCATCGAAGGCTCAAGCATGAGCGATCTGGAGGCCTGGAAAGCAGCCCTGCTTCACCATGGAGAGTGCGCGGGCAGCACTTTCAACATTCGCTACATCGCTGACGCCATTGAAAAAGCTTCGAGGCGCGACATCAGGAAGGTGCGATGGAACAAGGCCAGCCACACAATCGCATGGAGTGAGCGTGCGAAGTTGGCTCGGAATACGGTGGGGTTGAAGAGTATTGAGTGACAGGCTGCCAAAGTACCTGGATCTCGGTACGTGAAATCCAAGTGTCTAGTCCTGAAATAGGTTTACACCTGTTTCACCCCAACGCCCGCTGCGCGCATGCCAATGAGATTTTCTATCTGAGAGCTTCATCGATGAAGTTCGCATTCTGGCGCACAAACCTTGGCCTAAGGTGATCCGCATCTTTGTACATAGGCTCGCCCTGAGCATCAACGCCCGGGCAATTATCCGCACATAAAAAATCCATCGGATTGATTGTGGAAGCTCCGGAAGTCTTAGCCACTCTCGCTAAATCAGATTGGACCTGCCCATAAAGCTGGTCTAAATCATCGCGCCTTACACTGCTATCCCTTATGGACAAAACACTTGGAAATGACATCAGGTCACGCTGAACCATGTATTTTGGGTCAAGCTTATTACCAGCTGGTATGTTAAGCACAACATATACTCGCTTATTTAACAACCGTAGATTCTTTATATACAAGCCAAGTTTATTCAAAGCTTCAACGTACTCCGAACTCCCTACCCCAAATCGCGCAGCCATGAACGTGCCATTCGTAAGGTATGCGTTCCACAGCGAACCAATCACCACAGTACTTATATCAGGCCTTTCCTGCGCCAACCTAAATGCCTCCTGCATTAATGCGGAACAATGTTTATGCTGAAGATCGTATTCCACATCCGGTATAGCTAGACATCCACCGCCAGTTTTGAAAATAGCCCCATTGGCATCGATAGCATCATCTTCAATTAAAGCGCGAACTCGAGGGTAATATTGCTCAATATTAGAGTCACCGACAAACAGCGTAAGCGACTTCTTATTCGAATATTGAGCGTAATAGTTAATGCCGCTGAACTTTTCATTTACTAGCCTTCCAGGGTATTCCCACTCACCGGCGGCTTTTGAAATTTTTGCAAACCGCTCTACTCGAAAAGGCAACCCTTCCTTCAAGAACGTGCTGTAACCCACAAGACCTACAACCACCATTGAAATACTCAAAACAGCAGTTTTCATCCAACTTTTCCGCCCAAGACGGATAGGCTTTTCAATTAAAATATAGGTAAGCCATGCTAGTAATACACTTAGCAATACCGCCCCAACTCTAATTTCCCGCGATGGTATTTCGGACTCGACAATTCTTGCAAACGAGAGAATTGGCCAATGCCAGAGATAAAGCGGATAGCTGATTACCCCAATAAATACCATTAGCCTATTCGATAGAACTACGCGATTCACCCATGCATCTGGGCCAGAGAGAATGAGTAAAAACGCGCCTGAAACCGGCAATATCGCCCACCAACCGGGGAACAACTTGCTTTTATCGATAAGAAAAAATGCTGCAATTAGAAAAAATAACCCGAATATTGAGTATAAATTATTTAGTACCGCGCCTCTCTGATCTGACTGAGGAGGATGACGAAACAAAACTGGATGGAACAGCAAATTTTGCAAAAACCGAGTTAATTGATTTTTTTTATAGAGCTGAATGTACGCCAAAATGGAACCTGCCAACAGTTCCCAAAATCTTGTTTGAGGCATGAAAAATGTAGAAATAGGATCTCGGCTGACACCATCGACATTCAACCCGATAGACACAAGACTCAGCAATATAACAATTGTTAGCAAATTCAGACCGGCGCGCCAAACAAAAAAAGCAAGAACTGGATAGACCAAATAAAACTGCTCTTCTATTGCTAGCGACCATAAGTGCAGCAGCGGCTTCAATTCGGCGTCGACATTGAAGTACCCCACCTCATTCAAAAGAATGACGTTCTGAACAAAGCCGGCTCCTGCCGCTATGTGCTTACCCAGTTGTTGAAACTCATCTGGCAACAGAGAAATCCACCCAAATATGTAGCACGCCACCAGCACAACAATTAAAGCAGGGTATATACGTTTAATACGATGAGCATAAAATTCAGTGAAACTGAAATCACCCCGATGAAGCCCCTTGAATATAATGCTCGATATCAGGAAACCTGAGATGACAAAAAATATGTCTACCCCAACAAATCCGCCCTGAAATCTCGCGGGGAAGGCATGAAAAATAATAACAGAAAGAATTGCCACCGCACGTAGGCCATCAATATCCGGTCGATAGGCTAATTTCACCGGGTGCGTAACAGGTTTAGATTTGCTCAGGCTGTCCATGCGATTCTTTCTAGAGTAAAAAGTCGGGTAGTCTACCTGCCTTTATCAATCCTTCCTAGAATGCGTAAGCATGAGCTTTTGCGTAACCTCCCCATGGATAAAATTGGCAAAAAACTCAAAAGCTTACTATCAGCGCTCTCTCTGTAATCCAGACACCGCTTTTACATAAGACTGGCACGCAGCCAGCGCGATCAGTCCTTGGTCGCCGGCGTCGGTGATGGCGACATTTCGTTGAGCATGCGCAGGGTCAAGTCGGGCGCGCGCTCCTCCATGAACCACGCCGCCGGCGCCGGTACGGGCTGGCACTGAACAGCCACCGGCTGAATCCGTGGTGTCGAGTAGGACTGACAGCCGCAAATCAGAAGTGGCAAGGCGATCGCGCAGGCGCGTCTGACTGGTTTGAGCATCGCTCAGTTCCTTATAGTGGGATTGCTCGCTGGCCGACAGGCGGAGCCAGCTCGACGCCAAGCTACACTGGAATGCGGTGACAGCGGATTACTTGACCAAGTCGTTCGCCCAGGCGCGGGACGATTCATACGCCTACGACGACATACCGGCCGGTGAGCGCCCAACCTTTCACGAGATACGGGCACTCGGCGCCTGGCTGTACGAGCAGCAGGGTTTCGAGCAGGAATATATCCAAGGCTTGATGGGGCACGCTGACGTGAAGATGACCGAGCACTACCAGGCAGGGCACGGTGATGACGCGGTTGTTTATATGAAGGTGAAAGCCGACCTGAAGGTATAGCGCGGAGGTCGTTTGCCCAAAATATTCCCAAAGTTTGCCCAAAGGCATAGAGCAAAAAGGGGTCACCGTTTCCGGTGACCCCTCTAGACCGCCCAGCAGAGCGGATTTTGTTTGGTAGGCGCGATTGGACTCGAACCAACGACCCCCACCATGTCAAGGTGACCCCGAAACCGACGCAAGCAATTGATATAAAAGGAAA
Source organism: Pseudomonas sp. MAG733B (assembly GCF_036884845.1). Taxonomy (NCBI): domain Bacteria; kingdom Pseudomonadati; phylum Pseudomonadota; class Gammaproteobacteria; order Pseudomonadales; family Pseudomonadaceae; genus Pseudomonas; species Pseudomonas sp. MAG733B. The sequence continues at coordinate 2,787,646 of NZ_CP145732.1, read as the reverse complement.
ATGTAGTGCTTTCGAGGGGGCTCAACTTCGCCACATCAACCTATAAGAATCAATAACTTAGCGTTGTATATTCCTACAGTAGTCTCCCTTCCCAAGGCGTTCTGCCGACCGTTAAATATCCTTTGAATGCGGTGCTACGCTTCCCTGATCCACGGAGGAAAAGCACATGCCGAACTCAGATCTACTCCCTTCCCTGCTCTTCAAAATCAACGAGAACCAGCTCGCCCTCGAAGCCGCGATCATGGAACTTTCCAATTGGGTCGAACAACGCGGCGCGGCCGACGTTGCCGAAAACGTGCGCGGTGCCCTGGAAGCGATCGACCGGAACGAGGAATTCATCAAGATGACGCTCGCCGTCATGATGACGCCGGAGTGAAAACATTTCGTCGCGCGGTCCTCGCCGAAACCTCTCGCCTCGATTACTGTATATAAAAACAGTATCAGTAAGGCGCTACGATGGACCCGCACGAAATCGAAGACACCGACGACTGGCTCGGCAGCCCGACGCCACTCGAAACCTGCCGCCATTCGTTGCGCATCTATGAGAACGAAGTCCAGGAACTGACCCTGCAACTGCGCCAGGCCCGGGAAAGGATATTCAAACTCGTCGAATTGCACGCCGAAGTGGCAAATGATCGTGATGCGCTGCGCTCACGGTTGGCTGCGGCTCAGGCGGATACATCCCGCCTCCGAGAGGAAAACTCTGACCTAGCTGGACAAGTCGGCAGCCTATTACGTGTTTCCGATCAGAGGGATCACCTCTTTCGAGAAAACCAAAGGTTGCTCATGGAGAAAAGTGATCGGAGGAGCCAATAGCCCGCACATAGGCTTGGCAAGCGGCCAACGCGATCAGTCCTTGGTCACCGGCGTCGGTGATGGCGACAATTCGTTGAGCATGCGCTGGGTCAAGTCGGGCGCGTGCTCCTCCATGAACCACGCCGCCGGGGCCGGGACCGGCTGGCACTGAACAGCCACCGGCTGAATCCGTGGTGTCGAGTAGGACTGACAGCCGCAGATCAGCAGTGGCAAGGCGATCGCGCAAGCGAGCCTGATTGGTTTGAGCATTGGTCAAAGTCTCGTGATGGGATTTGTCGCTGGCAGAAAGGCGCTGCTCGAGCGCTAGCCGTTTGTCCTGATCGGCGCGCACTTGGGCGGCGGCTGCGTTACTGATGCTGGCGAGGTCGCCCTGATGCAGGCCGGCTTGCTCGACTAGTTGCTTGCCGTATCGCCAGTCCTGCACCTGCCACACGCCGCCAGCCGTGATCAGCAGCATCACCACAACCCCAGCCAGCTTCAGTGCGGCCGGACTCATGGCACATCCTTGAAGAAGACGTGGCCGCCAAGCTTAAGGGTCTGTTTCGCCATCGCAGCCCACTCCGGCGGCTTCTTCATGCTGACCGCGTAATAGTGCGTGGCGCCTCCGGTTGGATCCGGCACCTTTCCATCGATCACCTGGTCAGCGGCAATCCGCGCCTGCGCCAGTTCGCGAAACGGTATCTGCTTCACGCCAATCAGGAACTGATAGTTCGGGTCGGTCTTGTTCCAGCAACTGAACTGGTACGGCTTCTGGCACACACCGGCATAACCCTCTCCCCACCACGACTTATCCTTTCCATCATTCACCCGGTTGCGGATCGTCCAGGCTACGGCGATCTGTCCCGCCAAGCTTTCGCCGCGCGCCTCTCCCCACAACGTGCGGGCGAGGATGTCACGGTCCTTTTCAGTTACTTTCATCACTTTTCTCCAGGCAAAAAAATACCCGCTCGATGGCGGGAAAGGTTTGTGGTGCTGGTACGATGCCCAGCGCCCGAGCATGGCGAATTTATTAAACGGATATCAACAATGACCGCTCTATCTGAAGCGCCGCTGCCGGCGACTGAAAATCAACTCAGCCACCCAACGTACCGCCCCGATATCGATGGGCTTCGCGCGATCGCTGTTCTATCCGTGGTCGCATTCCACGCTTTCCCGTCCATAATTCAGGGCGGTTTTGTAGGTGTTGACGTTTTCTTTGTGATCTCCGGCTTCCTCATTTCCAGCATCATCTTCGGTAGCCTTGAGAAAAACAGCTTCAGCTTCTTGAATTTTTACACCCGCCGCGTTAACCGAATATTCCCTGCATTACTGATCATGCTGGCCGCGACCTGGATTTTCGGGTGGTTCAGTTTGCTCACTGATGAATACACGCAATTGGGCAAACACATGGCTGGCGGGGCTGCGTTTGTATCGAACTTCGTACTGCTCGGTGAATCCAGTTACTTCGATAACAGCGCCGAAACCAAGTTGCTATTGCACCTGTGGTCGCTAGGGATTGAAGAGCAGTTTTACCTGGTCTGGCCGCTTATGGTTTGGGCAGCCTGGAAAGCTCGAGTCAATGCGCTGATCTTGATAGTGCTGGTGGGTGGCATATCTTTCACGATCAATGTCATGAGCGTAAACGCCGATCCCGTGGCGACGTTCTATTCGCCACAAACCAGATTTTGGGAGTTGTTGGTGGGCTCATTGCTGGCCTATGTGACACTCCATAAATCTCAGGCTTTCCCAAGTTGGAGAGCGGCAAGCGGCCCGACAGTCAGAAATCTTCAATCGCTGGCCGGGATGGCTATGCTTATTTCAGCATTTGCCCTGACCACGAAAACCCACCAGTTCCCAGGCTGGTGGGCGCTGCTGCCTACAATCGGCGCAGCGCTGATCATCGCTGCAGGCCCTTTCGCCTGGATCAACAAAACTGTGCTATCCAGCAGGCTCCTGGTCTGGTTCGGCCTGATCAGTTTCCCATTGTATCTTTGGCATTGGCCTCTTCTATCATTTGTCCATATCTTGGAAGGGAGCACAGCCTCACCAACGACTTTGAGCCTAGCCGTTGTTATTTCCGTACTTCTGTCTTGGCTGACATATAAATTTGTCGAGCAGCCATTGCGTCTTAGCGGTTACAACAATACAAAAACAACAGCGCTGATCGCTCTCATGTTAGTTTCCGGTATAACCGGATACACCACATACGCGAATGACGGCTTCAAGTCTCGCTTAAATGACAGATCGGAATTCGCGGATTATTTTGAAAACTCTTTACCAGAACGAAAATACTTTGCAAAACTTGATCTATTCAAGAATTATCGTGGCGAATGCAATTTTCAAAATACAGCCCAGTACGTTAAAGGAAACTCAACAAATGCACCAGTCACCGAAATAGACAGCAGTTGCTATACAAAGCAATTTCCAAAAGGCAAGACGCTTTTTATTTGGGGGGACTCTCACGCTCAACAGCTTTACTCAGGACTAAGAAAAGAAATGCCTGAGAATTGGGACATTTTACAAGTCGCCAGTTCAGGATGCGTGGCGTCGCCGGATATAAATAGTCCTTCAACGACTGATTTCTGTGCGCAGTCGAACTGGTTTGCTCTAAAGCAGATAAAGCAAATAACTCCAGACGTAGTAATAGTTGGACAAAATGAGAACCATGACGCTGCAACTCTTCGACGCATCTTCGTAGTATTGAAAAAAGCTGGAGTTAAACGCGTTATTTTTACAGGACCCACACCACACTGGGCGGTTGAACTTCCTAAAATAATTATGAAATCGCTATGGATTAACACGCCAAGACGTACCAATTCAGGACTAAACACCGTAGTTATAGACCAAAATACCGAGTTGAAAAAACGTTTAGCTAACTCTGGAGCAGTATATGCGGACATCATAAACGCTTTTTGCAATAAAGATGGTTGTATGACCTATTTGGGAGATGACATTAAAACAGGCATCACTAGCTGGGATTATGGACACCTAACGCCATTAGCGTCCGAATATTTAGCAAAAAAGCTACTTGTTGATCTGGTAACTAACGAGAATTCAAAAACTGATCAAAACTAATAAAAGCCCGCTTAGTGGCGGGCCTTGTGATTACGCTGGCAATTGCGGCCACGCGGGTTCAGAAACCGTCACATCCACGGTCTGCAATGCCCGGTAATAGGCTTGCCACGCCTTGGCCTTGATTGTCTCCTCGTCAGTAGCGTCCCCGAGTTGCAAGGACATAAACAACGGTGCCATGGCTTGGGAGGCCTGGGCCAGTAACGCAGCGCGTTGAGCCTGATTGGCAGCCTCGATCTCCTCAGGAGGTAGCTGATACGGGACCGGTGCAGCGAATACAGAGCCGTCATAAGTCCAAAAACATTCCGGCTGAGGATTAAGATTTGTGATATCTACCATCTGAGCCACCATCTGAGGTGTATATCGCTGATCAATGGGAACGTACTCACCTTCATTGTTAAAAAAAGGAAGGATAATTTCAACAACAACACATCTGTCAATCAAAGCGTAAATTTTCATTTCATGCGTACTCATAAATAATAACAAGACCAGGCGCACCTGCGCCTCCTAAGAGTGCTGCACTACTTGCATTTTGGGCTGTACCTGCCCCGCCAGACCCAGGAGAGGAAGCAGCTACACCTGCCACGCCTACGCTGCTAATGCGGCCGCCGCCGCCAAAAATTGAACTCCCTCCTGCGCCGCCGATAGCAGCACCGACAGATAAAATAGTGGCAAATCCAGCAGGACCGCCGGCAGCGTTAAGCAAATTCCCACCGGTAGCAATAGCACTGCCACCGCCGCCAAGGCAACTTGAAACACCGGATATAACTGTGCCGCCGGGACCGCCGGGCGCGCTAATTAAAGCACCAAAGGAAGATGCTCCGCCGGCTCCGCCAGCTGCGCCTGACACAGGAACGCCACCAGCACCAACAGTTACCGTTAGACCAGAAAAACCAGAACTTAGGCGACTTCGACCGTACGCGCCGCCGGCTCCACCGGTCCCGATAGACGCTACACCTGCACCAGTGGCTGGAGCCCCACCGCCGGCACCACCGCCTCCATTTACTTCAACGATTATTGAGGTAGTACCAGGAGTGGGAGTATACGTTCCGCCTATTGAAAAAGTTTGAACGCCAATTAACCGGCCAACTGGCTGCCCAAAAAGTCTTTTCAATGCTGTGATCAGCTGATTATTTGCTGCCTTATTTAGCGGCACCGCAGGTAAAACGGACGCGTCGGTAATAACGGCACAAATTTCCTCTTGAACTGCAGTTAACCAGTCATCGGTGACTAGGGTTGCCTGGATACCGCCCACCGGATCGCCATCGGTGAACTTGTTGTCGACCGTAGCGCCTGGGCCGTCAATTCTGTGCATGCTTATTCCCCATATGCGAATAGCGCGATCGTGTGCGCTGGCTTCAATTGATTAATTTTGCATTCGAGGGTGTCGTTACCCCATGTGCGCAGCCGCTCACCGGCAGCCGATCGACCTGCTCGAAACTCAGTCACGCTGACCTCCGGCGCTCTGATCAACCAGGTGAAAGCCCAAGGTCCATTGGTTAGAGGGTCGCCGGCGCGTGACTTACCAGCGCGGAACGGCCGGAATACCTCGATCGTTACCGCGTACCCGAGGGATGCTGCGAGCTCGATGAAGTACGCGGGCGACTGACCACCTGTACTCGTGAGTTTTGTGAGAAGTGCGTTTTTGCGCCCCTGAAGAGTTTCCTCCAGCACGCCAGAGCATTTGTCAGGCAGGCCAGCCACTCGCTCCCAGTCCGCAAGCATCTCGTTTGTGCTCGCGGGGTTGGCCTCGATCGGCAGTGATTCGCCCCGACCATCGACGCGAGCCAGTTCGATTGACATGCCATCCAGCAAGTTGTGAAGCGTGGTACCGGCTTCCCGAGGGAATGCCTGGCCGGGGGGCAGCAGCGTTTTCAGCTGCTCCAGGTAGTCGGCAGCTGTCGGCATCACGCCTCCTTAAAAGCTGGAAAAGGTTATGGTTCCCGGTACCGCCATGTGACCGGTGGCGTGCGGAACATCTGCAGTCGGCGACGTGATAGCGTTGTCAGATTCGCCCGCAGCGATCGAGACCGCCTCTCTCAATCGGCTGATGAGGGTTGTTGCGCCCGGTTTCGAATCGCGAATGATCAAATCATCAAACTCAGCGCGAACCGCTGCTTGCACGGCCGCGGTGTTCGGCGAAAGCTTGACGGTCATATTGAGGGGATCTGCGACCGGGGCCGCCACAAATACCTCGGCGGTCACGGGGCTGCGTGCTGGGTCATCTATGTAGGCCTGCACCTCCGCGACCTTTGCCGGGGAAGGAGTGATGTCCGTTTCTCCGTCACAGACGAAAAGGACCGTCACAGTACCCGCTCCCATCTGCAGGGGGTAAACCCAGACTCTGGTAACGCCTGGCACCTCCAACGCCCAAAGTTCGTAATCGGACTCAGCCCCACCGTGCGGCGGTTTCCGGATGCGTTTCAATAAGCGACTGAGCAACTGAGGGTCAGTTTCAACATCAAGCCCACCTTCGATATCAGTTGCGGCAGAACCGGTCGATTGCACGCCAGCCAAGGGCGACAGAAGAAAAAGCGGTGTGCCTGTAGGTGTGTCGCCAGCAGCACCGGCCTCCATTGCCACAACGGCGATCTGGAGTGTGGTGCCAGAAAATTCCGTGTCCACCAAGGTGCGATACTGCACACCATCCTGACGCTGAAGAATCGTCCCCGCTGGAACTGGCCGGCCGATCGCGCCAGTGAGCAGCGCCGCACCCGTCGCATAGTCGGCAGCCTTGCGAAAAACCTTCCAGATGGCCGCCCAGCGCTCAAGATATTCCTTCTCAGCGGTGTCGATGATCGCCTGCCTGGCTGCCCATTCGAGGAAGCCGTACAGCATGTGCACTGCGCCTGCCTCTGACCGGGCGAGAATCCCCAGCAATGAGCGGCGAAGCACCGCACTTTGAACGCCTGTCACGCGGCCGCTGATGTCGGTGGTAACCCGGTCGATGAGTTCCGGTAACGTGGGTCGAGCAAATGGCATCAGGCAGCCCTCTTGCCGGCCTGAGCCGACCATTCGTAGTTGTATCGGAAGCGAACCGCGGGGCCGGTAGGCCGGTCGATATCAATCTCCAACAGCATCACGCCCATGGAGTAATACGTCGCGGTGACGCCGATCTTCGTGGAGACCACGTCGTCAATCATCCAGGCCAGCGCCTCGCGGCAGTACTGTTCCGCCCGGCTGAGGGTCTGTGGCAATTGCTTTTCACGCGCCAGCAGCCAGAGCAGTGAACCTGTCTGGTCGGTAGCTGAGGCATTGTTGATGTCGCCCCAGTAGCCTCGAAAATCATCCTGCGGGTACTCGGGCGGGATCTGTTCGGCACTGGCGCGGCGGTCGGTGAACAGGCTAATGATGACGGCAGTTTCAAGTCCGTCATCACGCTCAAGGTCGAATCCGAACAGCACCAGGTCGCCGCCGAACTCGGTCATTACCATCGCTGCATCGGCCATCAGACAGGTACTCCAGAAGACGCCGTACCGATGGTCACGCCGCCGTGCTTGTGGGTGGCCCCGATATCCTTGCCGTTGTGCTTCAGCGAGGTACCGTTGATGTCGAGTTGAGTGATGTTGAACTCGCCCACAGGCGCATCAATCTGGACTTTTGCCACGGCCGTGACCTTGATCATGTCGCGCAGCAGTTCGACCTTGTTGCCCTGGTCGTCGTAGATGGCCACCTCGCCCGGTTCCAGGCTGATGCGGTACCGGCGATCATCAACCACCAGAACAATGCCCTGCTCCCGGTTGCCACCGATGAAAGCCACAGCGACATCGCCGCCCTTCGGGTGACTGGTGAAGCCGTAGTTCTGCATGTGCTCGACACCATCGCGCAGCTCGTCCTTCAACAACTCAACCTGCAGCTGTTGACGGCCACTCGAGTCGTTGACGCCCCGCAGCACGCCCCGGCCAAACATCATCATCACGCGGTTACCGAGCTCGCGAATTGGGTTACCCATCCTTTCTGTCCTCTTCCCCGATGGCTTCCGCCCAAATGTTTCGACCGCCCTTTTTCCCTGCCTTCCCCTTCACCCCTTTATTCGAGTCAGGCGGTTCAGGCGAAAACGCCTGCGGGCTTACGATGTCGAGTTTTGTGGTGGTGCCGCCTTCGCCGCGTTCATAGGTGGCCTGGCGGATGATCATTTGCCCATCCATGCGCAACCACGGCGACTTGACCTGAACCAACATGCCCGGCTCCCACAGCGGGCCGCCCGGGGTCTGGCGCCAGCCTTGTACGGTGATGGACGCTGAAGCGGACTTGCCAAGTCGGCTGTTGGCCTCCCATGTGGCGCGCTCTTGGGCGCTACCGGACGAACTGCCGGACTCAGCAACGACCAATAGGGGGCGATAGCGCCTGATGCCGCTGTCACTGGCACCGCCTTCGATGTGCGCCTCCGTCTCGCCTTCGCTGGTCGGGTCGTATGCGGCCTGTCCCTTCACCAGGTAGTTACGGAATCGCTGACTGTGGTCAATGCTGCCCGAGGCGCTGAGGATGTTTTCGCCCTGTACCAGCCCCACTGACGCCCGCTTATTGCCGGCCCGGGTAATCAGCAGGCCGCCCGCGCCGTCCGGCATGAGCAGCAGGCGGCGCTGCCGTGCATATCGCTCGATCGCTTCGAATGCCGTTTCGCCCTGCTGCAGCTTGCACACCGGGAAAACCTCGCCCACCGGTACGTCAGCTGATACATCTACCCCGAAAGGCTTTGCCAGAATCTGGGCAAAACGGAAAAGATCGATGTTCTTCCACTCGTCCGGCGTGTGCACGGCGCTACAATCGATCAGGTCAGCCGTGCGGTCACGACCCTGAATGTTGATGGTGTGGTCGTTGGCACTGAACGAAGGTTTGAAGATATCGATGTAGCCGATCACCATCGGAATTCCGCCAAGGCGCACCTCGCAGCGGTCGCCGGGAAGGATCGGCCAAGGCTCCTCTTGTGCGGCCATTCCATCCTGCCCTTCCCAGCGCTCTGTCAGCGTCACTGTAAAAGCGCCCGAGGAAGCGTCGACCGCGCGGGTAACGCCGAGCGAAGTCCAGCCAAAATAGTTTGTCCCGTTGACCAGCAGTTCAAGGTCATCCATTTGCAAGAACCTCAAGCTGTTGGCCGCCAGTCAGAAAGCCTGGTCGCCGCGGATCGTTACGCGTCACGATGTCCTCGGCACGACTGGCATCGCCGTAAAGCTGATAGGCAACGACCAATGAAGGAAGAGTCTGTCGCGGCGAGAATGTCGCCAGACGTGGCAGGTCCTGCTCCGGAGCGGGAACGGCCTGGACCACAGCGGTCCTGAGATCAGTGACCGCGATGTAGACCGGATCGCTATTGGTCGTTTCGCTTTCCTCGTCCAGGCGGTCAGCGAGCTCAGTGCGCACGGCAATAGCCGCTTCGTAGCTGTCGTACTTCGTCGGTGAAGACGTAGTTTTCGTGCCACCGTTCGAGACATCCTCGGTCGTCTGCGTGACCACCGCCGCCACCGCTGCCTGAGAGATAGCGGCCTGGCGAACCAACCCGGCCACGGCGTTGGTGTTCGTCACTACCTGCTGACGACTTGGCGTCTTGTTGCTGGAACCACTGTCGCTGCTGGAAAAGTATTGGTTGTACAGGCTCATCAGCATTCCGAAGGAACTGCCACCGAAGGCAGACCGAATGCTGCTGATCGCATCGACGACCTGGTCGGCAAACTCGAACGGTTTCTGGATCAAGTCGAACGCGTCAGAGCCTATGCTTTTGACCTTGTCGTAATAATCAGACACCGCCTGTATGTCGCTGGAGACGATGAACTCGGGCGAACTGAGGAAATCGCTCAGCCCCTGAATTTGCGTCGTCGCGGCCTCAGCCACGAACGACGGGTAACCCTTGGTAAGGAAGTCTGAAACGAAATTCTCTTTGCCTGCCTCGGTGACTTCACCCGCCTTTGCGCTGATAGCGTTGACGCTATCGACCTTCGCCGATGGGTACGACGCCTCGCCCGCCTCCAGGAATGTCATCGTGAGGGTGCACATGCCCCCCTCTTCCGAACTTTCACTGACGGTGAGTCCACGGCACACAACCGTCAGCTCGCCGCGATACGGGTGAACCAGCACTCCCGGCCCGGGCTGTTCGCAAGCTTTGATCAGCTCCTCGCGGACGACATCGTATTCCTTGCCCAGCAAATAGCCGGTAATGCCGAACTCCCGCGACTTGCGGCCGAGGTCTTCGGTATATGGAATATCGCGCTGTGCTGTTTCGTGAACAGCCTGGCGCCGGCCGTGACTGCTGTCTGCCGTGGCCACAAAAAAGCCCACGCCGCGAAAGGTCGCGGCGCGGTAGTTGTCTCTCCAAGCCATGGGGAGCTCCGGTTATGGGGCCATCATTGAATACCCGATATCGGTGTCGAAGGTCGCGCCCTGGCTGCCCTCGGTCTTCACCTTGGAGCCAGCCGGCACGTTGTTCAGGTCGACCTGAACCCTGACCGCTTGCGGCGGTTGGGCCATTTGCTGAACAGCGTTTTGACCGATCTGCGCGGCCCGGCGACCCAGATCTGTATCGGCCGCACCAGTGGCAGCCGCGGGCGCGCCACCCTCAACGCCACCGCCGACACTTGCACCATCAATACCCAGAAGGTTCTTGGCCCAGTCAGGCAAGCCATTCTTGATGGCGGCAACTGCTTCGGAGATTTTTGCACCCAGGATTGCGCCAAGGTCCCAGCCCGTCAGGTATTTGATCAGGCCATTGAAGCTCTCCATCATGAGCGTGACGGGGTTGAATTCCTTCCACAGCTTCCAGATGCCGTTGATGATGCCGTCACTGAAAGCGGCTTTCACGCCAGCCCATTTCTCTTCGAAGAACGCGACGATGGTGTCCCAGTTCTTGTAGATGATGAATGCCGCCGCGCCAATGGCAGCGATCGCAGCCAGGAACCATCCGACCGGCGTCGTAAGAATGGCGACACCGACGCCCTTCAGTGCGACGGCGAGACTGTACAGACTCACCACAAGCCCTCCCCCGATGTAAGTGCCAACGGCGGCAAGCACCACGTTGGCGCCACCAAAGGTGTCCGACAGCATCCCGAAAACACGAATGACCGGCTGCACGCCGTCGTAGAGATCACCCAGGAAGCCGGTCACCCGCTCAATGTTGCCAGGCAGGTTCGCCGCAAACGCAGTGGCGAACGCCTCGATCTGCGGCCGGTACTTCACGATGGTCTCGATCAGTTGGGTACCAAGCTTGTTCAACTGCGGAACCAGCGCACTGCCGATGGTGTTGCCCACGCCACTCAGTGCAGCATGCAAGGTGTCCAGGGTATCGCCGAAGGTCTCGCCCTCACGAACCGCGCTATCGGAGATCACCAAACCCAGGCGACGAGCCTCGTCTGCCATTTCCTTGATGCCCGCACCGCCGCCACGGATCAGCGGCAGCAGCTCGGTTGCACTTTTGCCGAAGATCTTCACGGCGGCTTGGGCCTGGAGCGATGGGTCTTTGATCTTCGAGATGCGATCGACGAAGGTATCGAACAGTGCATCCGAACTCTTCAGCTTGCCGGATGCATCCTTGATGTTGATCCCCAGGCCTTTGAACATCTCCTTGAGTTCTTTCGAGCCTGCCGTGGCTGCGCCGACATTGATCTGCATTTTCTGCAAAGCACCGCCGAGAGTTTCTGCGGATGACCCTGTCAACTTCGCCGCAAAACTCAGCTCTTGGAACCGCTCGCGGCTGATGCCGGTCCGCTCCGCTGTATCGCCAATTGCGCCAGTTGCATCCGCGAAGCCTTGGAAGAACAGGTTCAGTGCTGCACCGGTGATGCCGAGTGTCGCCCCGAGCCCAAGTAATCTCTTGGTGCTGGACGCGACCGCGTTGCCGACTCCGCCGATGGCACCGCCAACGTTCTTCAGGCTATTGGCGAAGACCGGCAGCCCAACCCGATCGAGCGCCCCGGTAATGCCAGCACTGGCCGCCTTGACCTTGCCGAATATCCCCCGCAAAGGGGCGGTTACCCGGTCGACGGCCTTGATGATTAAGCTTAGGGAGTATCCTTTGTCTGCCATTCAACCCATTCCTCGGTGCGCTCAAGCCACCAGTTCAGCTCGTCAAAATCCATTTCCATGACTTCCGACGGCTGAACACTCATAACCTTGACGACGACTGTTACGCCTCCTTCCCACCCCCGAGGTGCTTCAGCAAAAAATCGCGGGCCTCGCCGATGACGGCGGCTTGATCGTCCTCGCTCAGCTCGTCGAGCAACGCAGGAGGATGGCCAACCATCTTGGCGCCGAGGTCAATCAGCGTGGCAAAATCCATATCCGCGCCGCCGTTGCCCTTGCCATCAGAAGTGATACGCAACGCATGGCCGCGCAGGTATTTCAGCTTGCGGGTGACGGTCAGCTCGGTAAAAGTGTCTTTACCGAAGGTGACCTGCTCAGCCAGTGGCAGAACTTTTTCCTTTGCCATTACTTCACTTCCTCGGCAGACATGCCTTCAAAGCGGCAAGCAATGTTGCCTTCTTCAGTGTTGCCGGTGCCCTCACCCGCGTACCAGGCTTCACTCAGGGTGATGACCTTGCCGTTGGAGAGCTCCAGCGTGATGGTGGCGTCGTCGAGCGTTACCAGATCTTCGAGGCTGAGCTCGTTGCGATCGCTGATCTCGCCTTCGACGAAGGGAACCTGAGGGGTCTCCTTGTAGCCATGGACCGTGTCGGCACCGACCACGCCTTCGCGCTTCGGTTTTCCGAGGTTGTAGGTCCAGTTACCCTTGGCGAAATAGATATCGCCATTGACCTTGACGGCGATGATTCCGCCGATGCGGTTTTTACCTGCCATGTGTTTCTCTCCTGGCGGTCGCCGTTACAGGCGGAACTGAATTTTGTTGGCTACGATGCGCAGTTGATTGACCAGGTCCGGCGGCAACAGCATGTCCATGCGGTTCGGGTCGCTTTCGTTTCGCTCGCCGATCAGGTTGGCTTTGAAGTCGGCCATGTTTTCGACCAACCCCAAGCGCTCCCACTCGCGGAACTTCGATACGGCTTCGGCCTTCATCAACACCGGGGTGACAACCGGCTGGCCAACGCCGTAGCGAGTGCCGTCGTTCGCCAGCTTGTGACGCGGGTACTTGCGCAGAATGTAGTCGCGCCAGTCGTGACGGATGTACATCAGGGTGAACAACGTTTCGCTGTCCAGGTAGCTGATGTCCGCGCCGCCGGCGGTGTTGGTTTTGTAGGTAGTGATCAGCCGCTCAACGACCATCGTGCCGTCGTTGTTGACCTTGCTGGTGGCGATACCATCGAACAGCAGCAGGTTGCGTTCTTGATTGGTGAACTTGTCGGCAGCCGCCGGCGCCAGGCACCACGCGTATTGCAGGTTCTGAATCGGGCGTGCCGGGTCAATCGCAGCATAGAGAGCGGCAATGGCCATGGTTTCGGCCGCCTTCTCATACGCAGGCATGGGCTCATCGTTGGCCATCATGATGACCAGATGCTGGTTGTTGTGACTGTCACCCAGCGATCCAAGCGAACCCTGCGTGCCCCGCGCGGCAGTGAAGGCATGCGCCTCGATCTCGCGATCCCAGGCGAAGCGGCTGTTGAGCTCGGTCTTCACCGTGGCCAGCGTTGCTGCGTCGGAGTACGGCAGGCCCCAGACCTGGAACCATTCATCACCCAAGGCGGCGAGCGCGGCGCCCAAGTCCGGATTACCGGCACCGCTAGCGAAGGCACTGATGGTAACCGCCACACCTGCTGGCAAAACTTGACCGGTGTAGTAGTTCACCCGGGCGTTGAGAGTATTTCCCGCCTCGCCTTTGTGGCGACTGGTCAGCGTGACGGTACCAGTTGTGGCAGTTGCGGTGACGGGCATGTCATCAGCGGCAGTGACCGCCGCGACCACGGCAGCGCCAATGGCCGTCGCAGTATCCCCACTGATCACGCCCACGGACACACGGCGGCCAGCAATCATCAGTTCGATGGTGCCCGAGGCAGTCGCGGTACCAGTGAATGCGAGGGTGGCTGTAGCGGCCACACCCGCAGCATTGTCGATCACCGGCAGCACTTGCAGCTCGGTATAGGTGTCGATGGCCATCGCGGCGCGGACCATGCCGGCCAGCATTGAGCCCTTACCGAATTGTGTGTCGGCTTGGGCTGGGCTGGTGATGCGAATCAGGGTGTTGGCAGCGGCCGGCGCGGAGGCGAGCTTTTGACCAATCAGCAATCGACGATAGCTGACAGGTTGAGGCCCGCGCACCGCCTTGCTGTTGTCGATTTCGCTGTACACGCCAGGCTTGCGGAGTGTGCCTGCGCCAGGAATCGTATCCATTCCAATGGTCATTGTTTTTCACCCTTGGTTTCGGCCTGTACTACAGCCTTTTCGATAACGACGTCACCGGCCTTTTCCTTGCGGATCCAGTAACTGTTCAGTTCCACAGGCAAACCTTCCGGCTTGATCTGTTCATAGGTGTCGGGATGTCGCACCAGGCGGCCCTCGGCCGGCTTCACGAGCACACGCGTGGTCATGGGTTCAGGTCCTCGATGATGGTTTTGGCGCGGTCAGCCGGATCCGGCTGCGCGTTGTCCAGGCTGTACTCGGTCGTAACCGTGTTCAGGCCCGGCAGGCTTTCGTTGAATAGGTCGTCGGGGTGGCGGTCGAAGTACTCAGCCTCGAAGATGAGGCGACAGGCACCGGTCAACTGCTCCGACTGATCGAGCAGCACCATGCGCGAACGCACGTATTGCAAGTCATTGACGGTGTCGCCAAGGGTGTCGTCCATGAGCAGCAGGCGTTCGACTTGTCGAGCCAGCGTATCGAGGGTGTCGTCCAGCGCTACGTTGCCTTCAGCGTGGATCTCCACCACCAACTCAACTCGGCGCCGGTACTCCCGGGGAGCTTGGTTAAAGATTTCGGCCGACTCGTCCATCGTGTAAACGATGATGGCAGGGAGTTCGTTCTGCCAGCCGTTTGAAATCAGAGGCGCTACGCGGCTGGCATATACACTGGCACCGGCATTGGTGGCGCCCAGCAAGACCGCAACGGCCTGCTTGCGGATCAGTTCTCGTGGGTGAGCCATGTTTAAACCTTACGGAGGAAGAGCGTCACACCTGCAACACCATCGGCCTGTACGTCGTTGATGGTGTACAAAACGCCGCGAGCCTGGACGCGGTCACGGCTCGTTGGTTTGTTGGGAAGATCTACCAGGCGAACGCCGAGGATGGGGTTGCTGCTCGATACCGGCGCCCCTGTCTCTGGATCAACAGAGACGTGAGCGGTATCGAAAACGGCTTGGGCCAGAGGCACGCCGGGCGCGGCGCCATCGGTCAGCCAGTACACAGCGCCCTCAGGATCGAGGGTCGCTGATGGCTCGCTGAAAGTGCGGATCGAAACGCCGAGCATGCGCTGGGCCATCGAGGCCCAGCCCATTACACCGGTGCCGGAGCGGATACGCCGTTGAGGCGGCAAGCACCGGCCGCACTCGGGTTGGCCGCGATCTCGGCGGCCACCCCAACAAGCACCAGGCCGGTGGCGGATACGTTGGTGACATCGCGGGTCGTGGTATTCATGAACACCAGATCACCAACGGTCCAGGCTTGAGCGCTGGTTTTCTTCAAATCGAAGACGCCGCGGGTTTTGAGAACGACCGGATCGCCGGCCACCTCAGTGGTAGCAGCCACACCAATGATCCCGCCGACTTTGTACAGACCGCCCGAAACGGTACCGCCACTTGGCGCGACAACGGTCAGGTTGTCACCCGCTTGGATGTAATTTTTCATGGTTCACCTATGGATACAGGGGATGGAAGTTGAAGCGGGCGCCTCTCGGCGCCCACCGGATCAGGCGCCCGGATTCTTATAGGCTGGGCGGAAGTCAATCCACGCAGCGCCGAAGACCAGGCGAGCCTTGATTTCCATGCCGTCTACCTCGAAGCCCTCGCGGGTTTCGGTGAATACGCCCTGCTCACCTTCCAGGTACGCGTACTCGAAGGTATCGACGACACCCGGTGAGGCGTACAGGTACCACTGGTTGCCGGTGATGCGAGCATCGACGATCACCGTCAGCGCAGCGTTGCGGCTGTCGTTGATGTCGGCGTTCTTGGCCGGTACGTAGTTGGAGCTGGTGAATTGATAGGCTTCCAGCTCCTTGTCTGGACCCACAATCAAAAACTCCGGCGACAGGTTGAGGAACGCACCAGCCTTGGATTTTTGCTTGCGCATCGCAGCGCGTGCAGCGGCCAACGTAGTGGTGTTGATCGCACCGCCAGACGCGGCCAAGTTGCCGTGATCGGCGTGAAAGATCGGCGTCCCATCGGTGTAGTTGGGGTTGCCCAACAACAGCGACCAGACCACATCAGACTCGGTCTGAGCAGCGGCGGCGCCCAACGCCTGCGGTACACGGGTGAATGCGCCGAGGTCGTCATTGACGATGGCTTCCCAGGTGATCGCGATAATCTTGCCGAACTTGGCGACCTTGATCGGGGCGCCCTCTTCTTCGAGGGTGCCATATTGGTACTCACCGTGTTCCTTGATTTTCTCCAGCGCGGCGATGTCGCCCAGAGCAGCCCGAGTTACTGCACGGAAGTCCGGCACGGTTGTAGGTCGGCCGAGCGGACGCCAGGTCTGCGGGGCAAGCTCGTAGGCTGCGCGCAACGTGCGATTCACAGTGCTACCCAGCAACAGCGGGAAGTCACTGGTCGAATGCATGCCAGCGGAGCGCATGGCCTGACGGTCGCAACCAAGTGCTGCTTTGGCGATTTCCGCAGGCATCAAGCCGCGGGTGTTACCACCAACCATTTCGACGCACTCGCGGGCCATGTCCACCAGACGCATGCCACGGAATTCGCGACCTGCTTCTTCCAGCTTGATGGTGGTTGGTGCGCAACGGTGGTCGAGGGCGTTCATCATCGCGGAACGCTTTGCAATCAGCACTGCGGTATCGACACCACCGACAATGGTTGGCTGGCTGTTCCGGGTTTCTGGCTGACCACCAGCCTGGCGCTCGGCAACTTTGTCGATCAGTGCGGAGCTCGCATCAGCCACCGACACACCGCGGTCGATCAGATCATCGACAACCGCATCGTCACCAAGCCCCACTTTGCGGGCCATAGTGCGAATGGTCAGGCTACGCTTGCGCTCGGCTTCAGCAGCTTCACGGCGAAGCGTTTCTTCGGCCGCGCGCTTCTCTTCTTCGGTCATTGCATCTTCCTCTTGGATAGTAGGCACGGCGGCCGGTTCTACGGTCGGCTCAACAGCTGACCGAACTTCAAAAATGGTGTTGAATCGATGGCCTTCGTACTCGGCCGGGGTTTTAGCGCTGCGAACCTTTGCGCCATCGTCGAAGCCGATCGGGACCAGGGAGAGTTCCAGTGGTTCCCAGTCGACAGCGCGGTACGTGGGTAGCTTGTCGTCTTCCTCATCGACAACTTCGTAACGGTGAACGGCGTAGCCGACGCTGATGTTGCGAAGGATGCCGTCGACAACGTCCTTGAAGACCACGTCTGCATCTTCACGCTTGCTGAACCGGACAAGAGCGTGACCCTCGCCACCCTCCAGCCAGGCCCTCTCCACTACAGCCAGAACTGCACTCAGCTGGTACTGGTTATGGGTATCGAGCAGCGGCGCCCCGTTGTTGAGCCGATCAAGACGGACTGCGCCGTCGCTGACATCCAGCTCTTCCATGTAACTGCCGACGTCCCAAGACCAGCGCCGACCTTTAGCGCCGGTCGTCCAGGTCAGTTCGACAGTTCGCGCGTCGATATCGACTGAGCCAGGCCGTACGGCCGCACGAAGGCTGAACGCCGGCGTCTCATGTGTCTTTCGCGTCATCACCTGATTCGGAGTTGGCATCGTCTGTATTCTCTTCGTTTGATGGTGGCTGACTCGGCGAACCTGCGGCCGCTACTCGGCGCGGGTCGCAATCCAGCACCAACCCGTACTTGTCGATCATTTCGTTCGATTTCTTGATCTGCTCGGCATGCCGTTTTGGGTCCGTGATCCCGAGCTCGCGTAGGGCATCAGGCCAGGTGGTCAGGCCGTTGCGCACGCGGGTGATGACGTTCTCCGTTTCCGCTTTTGGGTCGACCATGTCGCGGCGCGGCGGTACCCAGTAAGCTTTGACGTCGTCGGTGACACCGGCAGGCAGTAGTACCTGAGCTTCCATAAACCAGCGCCAGACTTGATCGCACAGTTGAGGAATCAACATCCGCCACTGCCAAACATCCACCCGGCGAGCGAAGTGCAACCACCCCATTCGCCCGCTCGAAAAGTTGACGCCCTTGAGGTCGCCAGTAAGCAATTCATACGGAACGCCTAAGCCGACGGCCATGGCGTGAAGTTGCTGCCAGGAATATGTCGTGTAGCCGTTGAATGTCGGAGGCGTGCCGAAACTGACACTTTCTCCAAACCCCAACTCCTGAACAATCCCAGGTTCAACACGATCAATAAGTGGAGGCTTCTTGCCACCTGGCGCGGCTGTGTTTTCGTCTTTGGTAACGAATGCGGCGAAGCAGGCAGCGACCTTCGCCTGATCCATCACGGCGTCTTCCATTTCGTCGAATTTGCGCATGCGCTGGATGACCGGTGCCAGCCAGCTATAACCGCGAGCCTGGCCTGGGCGTTTTCGCAGGAAGACATGAATCACATCTTCTGCGGGGACCCTGCGAGACTGAAGCGAACCCCAAGCGGCGTTTGCTCCTGGATGTTCGTCAAACAGCCAATAAGCGACACGCCGACCAAGCGCGTCGAATTCAACGCCTTGAATAATGCGGTTGCTGCCGACGATTTGTGCTTTGGACTCATCAAGAAAATCGGCTTCAAGAACCTGAAGTTGCAGGGGTACTGGAAGACCATCGGAACTAAATCGACGACGACGGCGAACAAGACACTCGCCACTTTCAGCTACTGCTTCCGTGATCATGTGCTGGAGGCCGTAGAAATTATCCAGCCCATCAGCATCACAGTCAGTCGTCTCTGCCCAAGCCTTCCATAAATCAACCAGCCGTAGGTTGTCCCGGTCACGCTTCGCCATTGGAAGCGGAACGATGCCCACGCCCGCTACGTTATCGGCAATGCCCGTGATACCCCGCTCGCCGAATGGATTATTTCGACGCTGGTCCCGTGCCCGGTTACGAAGAATAGCTAGGGCCGGGGCGTTCTCAACGTTGGCATCGGCACCAGTCGCACGCCAGCCATCATTACGGCGACCGCCGGCGGCGCCTTCAAACCGACGCTCAATCATTTGCAACGCTAAGTCAGTGCGCGCTTTCTTCAACCGCTGCTCTGAACGCTTGGCTGCGAACCCGGGGAATAGATCATCAATCATCCCCATGTCAGTACCCCTTGGAGAAGGAGGCGTACCGACGGCCGCCGTCGTTGCAGGAATTCAATCCAAGCTCGGTGGCCATCAGTTTTAGGATCCGCATCATCTCGTCGAGTGATCGGTAGGTGACGCTCTTGTCGGCATAGCGGACCGACAACGCGCCTTCGGCGATGGCCGCCTGTAGGGCGCTGTATTGCTCGATCGTGTAGGCCATCAGTTTTTATTCCAGTGAGAGGATTTCTTCCGCGGCCGTTCTTCAGCGTCCGGATCATTGCCACCAGGTACAGCAGCGACCAACAGATCGAGATCGAGCCCGAACCGCTGCTGGCAGATGCGCAGTGCGGCGAGCGCGTACACGAAGCAATCGAGCGCCTCGTTTCGGCGGCCGCCACTGTCCCAGCGCATGACACGCTTGCCTTTGGAGATGGCTGCTTTTTTCTTTTCTGAGGTGAGTTGCTTCACCTCTGGCTCGTCGCAGATCTTGTCGTTAGCCGGAAGGTGAACAACCCCTGGCTGCGAAACGCCAGCCTGGGACGCAGCCGTATCGATGGGCAGTCCCATCCGGCTGTACAGCAGCTCTTTGGCGTTGTCGGTGCCGACCTCGGTGAGGAAAACCTTGTGCACCTTGTTCTTCGTACGCGGGAAGTTCGCGATCGGCTTGCCATAGATGGTCGCACCACGAATTGGAACGACCCAATGCACGCCGTGTTTGCGGCTCTCGGCATAGACCTCATCGGCATAGTGGCCCCCGGCGTCCCACGCCCAGCGCTCCACCTTCATGATGGTGCCATCCACACGGGTGAACTGCCGATGCAGCTCGAGGCCAACCTTGCGGCGTAACTCTTCGCTGGCCGGGTCGCCCATCAGGATGAAGCGATGGACCAGCCAAGCTTCCTCGCCTGGACCGAAGGCCCAGACGCGCCCCTCGAAACGGTCGTCCTGAGTATCGATGCCACCGACCAGGACCAGGCCGAGGGCCGGGACCTGCGGATAAACTTCGCGGCGCCCGTACAGAACTTCGGAGTCGAGCTTCTCGCCCTGGTCGTCGTCCCACGTTTCGCCGCGGGTGGTGTTGATGAAGGTGATCAGCTTCGAGACGTCGCCTTTCACCTTCAGCCATTCTTCTGCCAGGCTGAGCCACGTGCTCCAGGTGCTGTAGATCGCCCAGATACTGAAGCTGACGGAGCGAGGGGTGCGGATGATTTCGTCATCAGCGCCAAACCAGTCCATGCCGTCGCGAGTCCAGATGCCGGTGTGTTCGCAAATCCAGCGGCCGGTCTTGGAAGACTCGACCATCTCGTTGTGCCAGATGATGCAGGCGGCGTGCTCGCACACGTACCAGGCTTTCTCGGCCTCACCGAGCGCGTTCTTTTCCCACTTGAGGCCGAATTCGCAATCCTTGCCGCCCCATTTGAGTGACTGCTCCTGCCGGCAGTGCGGACAGTTGATGTGGAACTTGAGCAGGTAGGGCGACTCTTCGACGGCCTTGGTGATCTGGCAGGAACCAACGCGCTTCGGCGTTGAGCCGCGAATTGACTTGGGGTAGATCGCACCGTTGAGTCGCTTGTCGCCCAGAGTGATCGGCGCGCCCTCGCCTTCGACGCTTTCGTCAAAGTTTGAGAGCTCGTCGTAAATCACCTCGTCGGCTGATTTCTCACGGTAGTTGCGCGAAGCCTTGCCGCCCCGGATCCAGAGTGTCCGCCGGTTCGCGAATATCTTCTGGTCGAGGGTGTTGTCGCTGTGCTTGCGGCCGAACCACGGAGCCAAGTCGCCCAGCACTGGTACGTCACGGACCATGCCGTTGACGTGGCTCTTGCTGATGTCCTCGGCGTCCGGGTCAGTCGGGCTCCACATCATGACGTTGCGGCGCTTGTGCTGGATCTTGTAGCCGATGTTCGCCATCAACAGCTTGGTGTAACCGATCCGCGCCGACTTGATGAAGTTGACGACGTTGATCAGGTCGTTGCCCATGCTGTTCAGGATCGCAACCTGGAACGGCTCGGTCGTCCACTTGCCCTCGTTGTAGGAGGACTCCGCGGACATGTAGAAATTTGCATCCGCCCATTCGACGGCGGTTTGCGGTGGTTCTTTATAGAGCGCCTGGAGTCCTAGCTTGATCGACTTGCGCAGATCATTCAGCCATGGACTCAACGTACTCATCTAATAATTCCGGAAGTTGCTCACCAAAGCTGGCGGCAATATTTCGAGCAAGCGCGATCTCCCGCTCCACCGACTCGATG
This sequence comes from Pseudomonas sp. MAG733B, assembly GCF_036884845.1. Lineage (NCBI taxonomy): Bacteria > Pseudomonadati > Pseudomonadota > Gammaproteobacteria > Pseudomonadales > Pseudomonadaceae > Pseudomonas > Pseudomonas sp. MAG733B. The sequence continues at coordinate 2,766,281 of NZ_CP145732.1, read as the reverse complement.
ATTCGAGGGTCAACCTCAGGGTGACGACGGGTGACGGTCTTGCCGACGGTGTCCAGTTTCGAGCCGATCTGTGCGGCGATTTTGGCAAGGGCAAATGTGGCGAACGGGACCGGAACCAGTTGCTTGTCCAGCACCAGGTTCTTCTTCTCCTGGGCGATGCGTTGAGCAGCGGTGAGTCCGCGGCGCTCTTCGAGCAGTTGATACTCGACCAACGGATTCGGAGCTTCGGTTCCATCACCCGCCGGTTGTTGTTTCCGTTGCGAGTGTTCAACGCGGTTTTCGACCACGTTCTGAACGGTGTAGAACGCCTCTCGACCGATGCGTGCGACAGGCGCAACTCCCCATTTGTCAAAGGCTTGCGGGGAAATCCCAAGGCTCGAAGCCATCTCGGATTTGTTCAACCACCCGCGTTGTTTGGTTGTTTCGTTTTTGGCCATGATTAAACAACAACCAACCTCTGAAAAAAGGTCATACATATTTGATGGGCGGGGCCCGAATTACCCGCATGGGGCTGGGGGCCTGGGAAGGACCCAAAGGGGGGGGTGGCCCCTGCCCTGCCCGTCAGCCCCGAGCTGACGACAGCGCCTGATCCATCGCGCTGGCGAACTCTCGCTCACGGTTCGCCTTCACGATGTTGTCTGCGATCTTGTAGAACGGAATGATCACTCGATACCCGGGCTCGCTATCACTGAAGATGAAGACAGGGCGAACGGCATCACCGAACGCAGTCTTCTTCCTCTCCCAGATACCTTGGGTACCATCGACATCACCCGCGAAATACTTCTCGGCGTTGCCCTTGCGCTTACTGCGCTTGCTGCCCGTGGCATTGGCTCCCACGCCACCGACAGTCTCGGCAGCGCCAAGGCCTGACAGGATCTTCATGATCGTGCCGCGTGGTACGTTGCCGAATTGGTTTAGCGCTGATGGCGCCGGTATTGCGTACTGCCCTGGCTGCATCAGGCCTTTCGCGATGAGGGCTTTTTCGAAACGTTTGTGTGGTCGTCGCCCGCCCTTCACTGCCTGCTGAAGGTAAGTATCAGCGGGAACGCCAGAGGTCCACGCATCCTTGAAAAAGGTCCGCGCCTCGGGCTTTTCCTTCTTGGCGACCTTCACGTAGAGGCTGTTCATTGTGGTGTTAGTCGGCTGATCCAGGCGCTGCCGCATGACGGATAGCTCGCCTTTCTTCACCAACACTGCCAATCGGGTAGCCATCAACGCAAAAGCGAAGGGCAACTGCTTGGCACCCAAAGTACGCAAGGCTTTCGACAGCTCTTCCACATTGGTGCTGGCATCGATCTTGACCATGCCTCACCTCGTAGATTTAGTGCTTTCTGCGATCTATCTTGTCCGGGCCGTACTGCCTGTCACAGCCAATGCAGTGCTCGCAATTCAGTGTTCGACACAGCCAGACCTTTACCTTCTGCCACCAGGTAACCATGAACACGTGCCGAACTCCTGCCAATGCCAGAGCCACATGCAGCGTCACGCCAGCAGTGGTCGGGCCGATGAAAACGTTCTGAGTGCGGGTCATCACCACGAAGCCGCTGATGGCAACCGTGGAGTAAATCAGCTTCCCAAGGATGCCGTCCCTTACCTTGCCACTCAGCACGCACCAAGTTGCCCACAGCGCTATCAGCCCGCAGGCGATGGAGCTGATCAGTTCGTAGTTCATGGCGGGTTGCCTCCCCCAAACCGCTGGCGGATGAACGCCCAGAGGTCAGCGGCTTTAATGGCGCGGGTGATTGCAGCGATCAATGATCCGCCGAACGTACCGAGTAGAAACCCGACTCCAGCGACACTGCGAGGCTCGACCACACCGAAGTAGGAGCTGATCAAGCCGGTTAGGTAATGCGCACAGACTGCGCCGGAGAAAATGAAAATTGCCCAGGCCTTTCGGTCTACCAGGTCATCCCGGTGCCAGAAGCTGGCAGCGATGGCACCCAATAGTCCGGCGAATGCCCAGTCGAGCTTTTCGAACAGGCGCTGTAGAAACTCCATGCGCTCGACTCCGTGGGGCATGTCTTAAATAGAATCGGCTCCAACAGCACTCCCAGCTCGGAGCAATGGGTGTGGTGGAGCCGAAAACGAAAAAAGCCCCGGCGTATGCCGAGGCTTTGAATTGGTGCAGATGGCCGGTGCTGATCTCCGGCTTCGAGGGGAACCGTAGCGTAATGAGTGGCCGGTACCGCTCTTCGATCTCTTCCAGCCTGTAGCGCATCAGCCTGCGCATTCATCCGCATTACAGAATGCAAAAAGCCCAACTCAGGGTCGGGCTTTGCTCGCGGAAAAACCGCAAAGTAACTGAAATCTATATACCGACCCCGGTCCTGTCAAGCGGCCTCTCGACGAATATCTAAAGCCCCATCAATCCACGCAATTCCGGCCTTCCAAAGTTGCCTAGTCTTCTCTTCACCGAAGCCCAGTTTCTTGCCTACGTCGACCAGCGCCTTGTCACGTGCGGTGTAGTACTTCATTAGCACGTTACCGCATTCCGGGTACCGCTTGAGCAGGCGGCCCATCAAGCCATCGATCATCAGCGCGTCGTCGTCGGTGATCATCGGCGTATGCAGAGTGTTTTCGCGGGATGCGCAGCAGGACACGCCTGAGCCCAACACCACCCAGCGACCCCAATGTTCCAGCAGGTCTTCAGAAGTGCGCTCGGTGAAGCTTTTTGTTCTCGCCATGATTCAATCCCCCTTGAAAGACGAGCGGCCGGCGCCGCGACTATTGCACTGCTGGTACTGCTCGACGGTGTCGTTCGCTGCCGGTGTCAGGGTTGCGAGGTGACGCTCCCGACGCAGCAGCATGCCCAACTGCACCGCCAGGTCTTCCACCGGCAACGGCTCCAGGGTGATTGCGTGCACCAGACCGGAAGCGTGACAGCCGATGCAGTCGAGCTGGTGGAACACACCTTGGATGATCCCCTTCCCGGCACAGGACGGGCAGTCGGTGAGAGGGATCAGGCAACGCACAAAGGCGGGGCCGTGGGTCTTTTTATCCATTTTTAAACCTCGCCTATGGTTGATTCTTGAATGGCCTCGCATGCCTTGTGTTCCGTGGCTTCTAGAGAATTACCGAAATCTCCCGTTCTAAAGCCGGTCAATCCGTGAATCAGGTCAAAGCCACGTTGGTCTAGATACGCATGCCACTTCTCCAGGGCATCACGTTTGCGACTCATCACGTCGGACTGGATGTACACCTTCACGTTGTGGCCCATGGCATGGTTGATCAGCAGCTCACCGATCAGGTGGTCGATGCCGATGTCTGCCCAGCCGGTGCGTGCCACCTTGCGCAGGTCATGACTGGTCCACTCGCCCTGCCCCAGTCGTGTGAACACGGCACTGGCCTGACCTTCACTGAGCGCCTTGCCGTTGCGTGCCGGAAACAGGTACTGGCCGTCGTAGCCATTCGCCCACTGGAGCTCGCGGTAGCTGATCATCAACTGGCGCACCTGGTCGGTCAGTGGCAAGTGATGCTCGACGCCGGTCTTGGTGTTCGCGGCCGGGATGAACCACTCACGTTCGGCCAGGCTGATGTGCGACCACTGGGCCTGCCGTGTCTCGCCGATGCGGGTGCCGTGGCAGAGCATCATCAAGGCGAGCATGGCATCCGCCGGCGCGCTGGCCTTGGCCTCCAGCAGCAGGGCAATCAGGTCATGCAACTGGGTGACGCGCAGCCGGGACGGCTTCACACCGACCTTGGCCTTGGAGAAGTCGCTGAATTTGACGTCCTTCATCGGGTTGACCGAGATCAGCCGCAGCTTAAAGGCCTGACGGAAGGCCAAGGCCAGCAACTGGAACGCAGAGCGCACGTAATCGATGCCGATGGTTTCCTGCGCCGGCCACATGAACTTGTCATCGAGCGTGGCCTTGTTGATGGATGCCAGCGGCACGTCGCCCAGCAGCGGCTTCAGGTGGCACTTGATCAGCGAGGCGCCCGTCTTCTTGCGCTTGCTCGACAGGCTGCGGTCGCGAGCCATCCGGTCGGCGTACCAGTCGAGCAGCTCATCAGTCAGCACCCACTTCGACAGGTTGGAGCCCTCACCCGCTTCCAGGCGCAGGCGAATGCCCGGCAAGGCCGCGACTACCTGCTTGGTGTTCAGGTCGGGGTAGTTGCCGATCAGCTTCCACTCGCCCTTGGTCACCAGGTACCAGGACGCGCGATCGCGAGCCTTGGTGAAGCGTAGGTACAGGCCGCGATTGTCGGTATCACGCAGATCGCGGACGTTGCCGCTGGCTTGGCGTTTGATCTCGGCGTCAGACAACTTCACGGCCGCGCTGCTCATGGCTTCGCCTCCGTGCAGAAATCGAACGCCCAGCAACCGCTACCCCATGTCCAAATTGCCCAAGGTTTCGTGAATGATATCCAGCGCCCTACAACGTCACGAAACCCCGCGCGACTCCCGCAATGTCCACATACCCGCCTGTGCGAGAAAGAATTTTCAAACTTGGCAGCGAATGGGCAGTCATGCACTTTTAGGCAGTCCACGCAGATTACGACGTTTTGATACTGCCCTGCCGAAGCCTTCAGGTCGTCCATTTGCCGGAGTAACCGATCGAAGTTTGGCGTTGTGAGCTGAGATGCATCCATGGATGCCGGAAACCCGATTCGCTTTAGGGCTTCTGACTGAATTTCTTGGTTGTCAGCGAGCTTCATGCGGCCACCACTGTAGGAGCGAGCCGCAGGTAGGCGCGGATCTGCTCCATCGTGTCGAAGTGGCCACGGCACACCACCGCGAGATAACCATGGGCATTGAGCTTGCGAATGCGCTCGTGCTGGCTGTCGGAGATCGCAGCGTCATTTGGCGGCGTGGCCTTGAACTCGATGTACAAGCCGAAGTAACCACCGCGCGCCATCGGTAGGACCAGATCGGGAATTCCGGCCTTTACGCCCTGGGCCTTCAATTTCGCCGCAACGGCCTTCACCCGGTGCCCGCCGTTGGGGACGTGAAAGATCAGGTCGGCGACTTCAGGCATGCGGATGCGCAGCTCGGTCAGCAGCGCGGCCTGCTCCTGGCCTTCGCGGTCAATGACCTTCTTGCGCACCGGCTTCAGCGCGAAAGGTTTTATGGTCAAGGCCTTCAATTGCGCTCCCCCCGTGTGATGCGCTCCCGGCGACACAGGCGGCGAATGCCCTCGACGCAACCACCGAAAGTGATCAGCAGGAAGGAAAACCACAGGTGGATCAGAATGTCGTTCATGCAGCCCCCTTTACGGTCAGGATTCCGGCCCCGATCAGGGCCTCATGTGTTTCAGCGATGGCCCGCGGCATGTCCGACCAATCAACGTCGCCGGCGGCGCGGCCATCGATGACGTCATGGCAGGCGCTGCAGGCGTAAACCGCCACGGTGTCGAAGCCCTTCATGCCCATGCCCTTCTGCCCGCACGGCAGGTGTGCGAGAACGGTCGTGGCCGGGTTGAAGTTGCAGACGCTCGGCAGGCGGACGGTGCAGTCCTGGCCGTTGGCCGAGGCGCGCAGCTTCTTCGAGGTCACCTTCATTCCGGATCCCTCGACCGCTGCTCCAGCTCGATCAGCAACTCAAGGAAGTGTTTCGCTTTTTCCAGATCGGCCAAACCGCCCTTTTCCCGCCAGCGGGTCACGTACTTGATAACGCTGCCTTCTGCGAAGGGGATTCCGTTTGCGTGGATGTACTCGATCGGCTGGATCTTCAGCGACTTGTAATGGCCGCCAGACACTTGTTTTTCGAGCGCGCTCATTTGCACAACTCCAGTGCCTGAGCTTCGGTAAAACCCTGTGCGACAAGGGCGAGAAATTTGGTGCGGGTAAATTTGCAACCCAGCTCAACGTACTCAAGATGGATCTCGATGTTGAGCTTTAGCTCTTCCAGCTCGAAACGCTTCTTGTCGAAGTCGCCAAGTAGCAGGTTCAATTTGTCGTTCATCGAGAAGCTCCGGCGCGGCGAGCGCGCAGTTCGGCCAAGGCCTTGTTCCCGACTTCGGGGGTACGGCGTTCTTCCGCTCGAGCTGGAAGCGCCAAGGGCATTTTTTGCAGAGGGAGCCCATCGACCAAGCGGCGAACTGTGATCACGTAATTGCGCTCGAACAGCTTCTTAGCCAGCGACGTTTCAAGACGGTTCAGGTTCTCGAACCCGGCCTCTTTCGCCGTGTGCCATACCGCGTCGTGGGACCAGGTGGCCTGGCCGGCCATAGATGGGTGGGCATTGCGGCAAGCCTCACGGAAGGCCGCGTGGAGCTCGGGGATACCAAGCATTTCTGGGGTGGGCTGGCACAAGGTGATGAATTTACCAACGCTCGGCGCGAAGTCAGAACCAACCTTCCGACACTGCTCGATGCCGAAGCGGATCTGCTCGATCTTCGTGATTTTTTCTGCCATGAAGGCCTTGGTCCAGGTTGCCTTTGCCGCGTTGATCGCTTCCTGGTCGGGCCAGGCCTGCTTCCACGCTGGGAAGATCGCCATCAGCTCACGGAACAACGCATTGATCACCTGCACGGTGCCCGAATCCGCTTTGAGGGGCACGACCTCTGCAGTCGGAACGTTGGACAGGGATTGCAGCACGTTCGAAACGGTTTTCATCACAGACCTCCTAGGTCATCGCCCCAGCTGGTGTCATTGAAGTCGGGTTCTTGCCCACGCCCAGCGGCCTGAACGCGCTCACGCTTGACCCACTGCACAAGGCGGTAGCACCAGCCGGCAGCGGAATCCAGGGTGTTCGGCTTGGCGCAGTGGAAGCCTTTGAACTTGCGGATGGCTTCATCGGGAACGCAGTCGGCAGGCAGTCCGGCGATGGAAATCTGATCCGACAGAGCCTTGGTCGGTGGAACCCAAGCGGCGAACATGGCGAAGCGTCGATTTGCCGCAGGGCATTCGGCGGCGAACTGCTCTTGCTGCTCGATTTCGTCAGCCAACTCGCGCTGCAGCTGCTCTTCGGTTACCTGATGGTTAAGTGATGGATTGGGTGCAGCCGCTGCACCCCGTTCTGTCTCAGGCTGCACCCCGTTCTGTTGTGAGTTGCACCCCGTTGCGTCATCTGCACCCCGTTTTGTACGGGGTGCAGGATTTGCACCCCGCGATAGTTGGAGGTCGTAAACGACTGGGCGGCGGTCATGACGATCAATGTGCACAGCCGCGATGGCCTGATTGCCTTTCTGGATCAGCCCGGACTTCTCCAGATCGTCCAGCTTGTAGCGAACGGTGCGCTCGGAAAGGCCGGTGTCCTGAGCCAGGGTAGAGGCAGACGGAAAGGCGCCGGCACCATTCGAGCCGGCATAGTTGGCCAGGCACAGCAGCACGTGACGCGCGCTGGAGTCTTTCAGTGACTCGGTGGGCAAAGAGAGCGCCCAGGACATTGCTTGAACGCTCACAGCGTGATTCCTTGAATTTGTTCGGCGAGCGTGACGATGCCCGAGCGGGTAACCATTACTTGCTCAACAACCTTGATGTCCTGCCCTTCCCCGCCACCGACCTTGACCAGCTTGTGCTTCAGCCAGCCATTGTTCAGGCGTGGCTGATAGGCCACCCAGCTTGAATGGGCGGTGCGGCGGTGAATCCAGCGGTTTTGATTGAGCCAGGCGAACAGGTTCGTTGGACGGATGCCGAGAATTTGGGCGGCAGTGGTGATGCAGACGTCGCCGTGGGTTTTCGCGAGGCGATGAAGCGCTTCAACCTTCGGGGCCTGCTTCGCGATGACTTGTTGGAGCTGAAGATTCTGCTCGGCCTGATCTGCTGCGAGCCGAAGAGCTTCGGCAAAGCTGGCCGGGATTTGCAGCTGGCCAACAACGCGGGATTCCAGCTCTTGCCAACGGTCGATGATCTTTGCCCGGATTTTTGCGTTGTAGCCGGAAACAAGAACCAGGCAGTCGCGCTGATCCAAAATGAATTCCGGATAGAGCTGACCGTTCTGTGGGTGCCGGTAGGTGGTCTCCTCAGATTTGAGGACACCCGATGCGAGCAAGCCGCGGGCATCACGCAAAACGTTGTCGTGCGATTTGCCCGTCAGTTCTGCAACTTCGCGAGAAGACATGGTGCTGCGCGACACGTTTTGCGATTGGCCGAAAAGTGTCGCGACATGGCGGGTATTGCCGGGGGTGACGATCGTGTTCATAATGGCCCCTCAAGTGTTTGCGTTGTGAAGAAGCCGGTCTAGCCACCGGCTTTTTTGTGCCTGTCATTTAGGTACTGGATGAATCAACAGCTAAACCCGGAGTAATGCCCTTCCCCTTCAGAGCCTGGATAATCAGCTCAAGGATCAGGCCGCTTGATCCGGAAGACTCGGGCGCAAATCGCGGGCAAGGATTTTTCCACCAGTTACGATCTCTGCCCGCAGCGCGACTTCAGCCGAACAGCCATGAAGTCCTCGAACCCAACCGCTCACCGACCCTTGCTTTACTTTCAGGGCGGTAGCAGTCGCGGCTTGGGAACCGAAATAAGCCACGAGCTTTTTGAAATGTTTGTTCATCAAATCTCCGCCCATATAAAGGGATGCCTTTATGTTATGGAAAGGGATACCTTTTTGCAACTCTAAAGGCTGGCCTATAAATTGGCGGGTATGGAACTCAAAGACAGATTGAAACGCGCACGCAAGAACGCTGGCCTTACTCAGGTCGAGTTAGCGGAGCGCGCAGGTATAAAGCAGGCGTCCGTTTCAGAAATTGAACGCGGGCTTACCAGGACGTCTGGGCATTTAATTAAGTTGGCTCAGATATGCGGTGTCGATCCTGTTTGGTTATCCGAGGGAACGGGATCACCTGAGGGGAAACCCTCAACGAATACCGAAAACGGATACGCGAATGTCGAATCAAACGCGGTGCTTCTCGGCCCCATAGATGTATGGGACGATGACACACCGCTGGATGATGACGAGGTCTATGTGCCGTTTCTCAAGGAAGTCGAATTGTCTGCAGGCGCAGGGATCACGGCCGTCCAACAGTCCCACAAACAGAAGCTGCGTTTTGGAAAGGTGACTTTGCGCCGCCAAGGCGTTCAGCCTTCAGAAGCAGTATGCGTTACGGTTTCTGGGAACAGCATGGAACCGGTTTTGCCTGATGGAAGCACAGTTGGTGTAGACCGTGGCACTACCACTATCACCGATGGGAAAATGTACGCGCTGGACCACGGCGGACAGCTCCGGGTAAAAACCCTTTACCGGTTGCCTGGTGGCGGGATTCGGATGCGCAGCTTCAATCGTGATGAACATCCCGATGAAGAGTACACGCCTCAAGAAATGCTTCAGAAGGAAATTGCAGTGCTGGGTCGGGTCTTCTGGTCCTCCGCCCTCTGGTAATTTTCTGCTTACTGGCTGAACAGATCCCGCCTTGTGCGGGATTTTTTTCGTCTCATTAAAAAAATAAAGGCATACCTGTTGACTCAAAATAAAGGCTGCCCTATATTTTGCCCATCGCCGGATAACAACCGGCCAGATGGAAGGCAGCGATGAACCGGCCTCAACGGTTCAGAGGGTTGGCAACTGACCCAGGTGTGCAGCGTAAAGCACCGCAAACAGTTATCCGGCGGACTGAGTCGCGGCCGGACGAACAACTTGATTGAGCCCGTACCGCGCCAGCAGCGCCGAAGGGACACGGAATTTTTCACTGATGCACCTGGTTGGCCGGGTGCATTGGGAAAACAACCGGGAGTCAACGCGATGGAATCACAAATCGTAAATGGCGCATGGAAGGGTCACCTGGGTCGCGGCCTCGCGCCGAGAGAGCTTCAGTTCCTTCTGTGGGTTGCCCTTGGGCTTACCGCCAAGGAAATCGCACGGGAAGCCGGCATATCACCGGCCACCGTCGCCAAGCGCCTCACCAACGCAATGTTCAAGCTCGGCGTCACCCGCCGCGCCGCTCTGGTCGCCGAAGCAATGCGCCGCCAGATCATCTCGCCGATGTGCTTCGTCCTGGCCACGCTGATGACCATGAACGCCATCACCAACATCCAGTCAGTCGAACCAGCTCGCCGCGATCGCCGGCCGCCTTCAGTTCGAATCGCCCAGATCCGCATTACACGTCGCGCCGAAACGCTCGAGCGCGCCGCCTAACCCACACCCCAAGGAAAAATCATGATCGAGCTCGGACAGAAAGCGGAGGACACGATTACCGGCTTCTACGGCGTCATCACCGCGCGTGCCCAGCAGCTTAATGGGCCAGATCAATACCGCCTGCAGCCTCCTTGCGCGCTGAAAAACAACGTGCTGCTTCAACCCGAGTGGTTCGACGAAGACCGGGTTCGCATCCTGAAAGACCGCTATCGCGGGTAAAGGACAGCATCACTTCTGCACTTTGGCAACAGGGTGCAGCGGGATGACAACCGAGGATCAGCCATGAACGTAGAACCCGCTCAAGAAGCACTTTCCATTGGCATTGAGGGTGATCACCTGGTGATCCGAATCGGTGTCGACTGCCTCTGCAACATCACGGAGATGGCAGACACCTGGCCTGCCAAGAACGAAGACGGCGAACCCTGCAAGATTCTCGACCGAGCGCAGTTCCTCAAGGAGCTCGTGGGAGAGCTTGAACGGGACGACGAGCAAGGCGCCACATCGATCCATCTCGCGTTTGACCAGGCTGCGCTCGGCGTAATGGAGAGCGGTAGCGAAGCCGTTGAATTGCCGTACGACTGAACAACCAGCGCCACGTCAGCCTGACGTTAACTGCCCGAGCACCTGGTACTCCCCAGCACCAGGCCGCATCGGAGTGGACGTTGTGACAATGCAAGCGCCGTGATTGCAAAGCGGAGTGCTTCAGCGTCCACCCCGATGCGGACGAATCTCCGGCTTATACCGGCCACCTGCATCGCAGATGAACCGCCGAGCGCGGGAATTGCCCATCCGTCCCCGGATACCTGATCGCGGCTGTAGAGCTGAAAGCGCGACGAGGTGATAACGCCGGGAGCAGGAACGGTTCGCCTAGCCTGCCATCTGCAACAACCATTGAGAAACGGTGGCCACTGCCAACCCAGTGAGCGAACAGACGGAGGATTGGCAGCCATGTAACAGCCCAACCGAAGCCCGCCCTCATGGCGGCACATCGCGTTACGTAGGGAGGTCTACTTGACGCAAACAAAAGCCCGGGTGATCTCGGGCTTTTTTTCGCCTGCCTTTATCCGTCAGCACTCTCCCCTGCGCCCAACGGCAACCAGCAGGCGGACCGAGTGCTGACGAATACAGGTGAACCAAATCAAAGGAGACATTCATGAGCGAGCAACGAGCGCCATATCCACGGTCGGCAGACAACGCTGATCAGATGAACCTGCCCGAGGGCAAGACCTGCGGCGATTGCGTGCATTGCCGTCGCTGCACGCTGATGTTCGGCCACATCCCTGCTGATGAATCGTGCGATTGGAGCCCATCGCGCTTTCGTGAAGCGGTCATAGCAACCGCCTAACCCCAAACACTGGAGGTCGTCATGCACCCATCAATGCAACAACGCAATGCCGGACTTGCCGCCCTCCGTGTGCGGGCAAGCATCGCAACCACTGAGCTCTACGCCATGATCGGCAAGGATCAGCCCGTGCCCGAGATTCGCTACCAGGTTCAATCGAAGGGCAACGCCTTCCATATCGTCGAGCGCTCCACCGGCAAGGTGAAGGGCTTCCGCTGGACGTGGAAAGATGCCATCAACTTCGCCCAGGTACTCGAAGCGCGCGCCGACGGCATCAAGGTCTCACTGTCAGGTGAACTGAAATGATCGGCGTACCAATGCCCAACCCGCGGGATTCAATCATCGCGACCCTGAGCCAGCAGCTGGACCAGTTCTTCGGCGCCGGCCGCACCGTGCAGGAAATCGAAGCAGGCGTCAGCGGTGAGGTAAGCCTTTCCGGCGCCAGCGGCCACAGCGAACGCCTACGTAATGAGCGCACCAAGCTCGCTCCCATGCTCAAGGCCTTGGCAGCGACCGGCATCACCTCCAGCGCAGCAGCAACTCAAACCCGCATCCGGCAAAAGCGCATCGAGCTGATAGCCAAAGAGAACGGCTTTAAGTTCGCCTCGCCCAAATGAAGCGCATCAGCAACCAGGTGCGCCAGCGCCGACGACAGACATGGCTGGATCTACCGGCCCACGGAATTGAAGAGGCAGGCCATGGCCGAGGAATTGGAGCTGGAGCAGGAGCCGACGGCGGAAGCACTCAAGCAGCGACGGAAGCGCGAGAAATCAGCGTTGAAGGATGCCGCACTCGGCATTGGGAAATTTCAGATCGAAGTGGCCGGGGTGTTCAAGCCTGACTTGCAGCGAGTGATGAAGTCCCACGGCATCAACAACCAGCAGGACATTCACCAGCGGTTGCTGATGAACCTGATCGCCGCCGACTTCGAAACCCAGGCCAAGATGCTGCAATGTGTCACGACACCTTTTGTCATTACCGAAAAGGTGTCGCGACTCATCAAGGAAGCCGGCATGAAGTCGCTCACCGACGATCCGCCAGAGCCTGAAGACGAAATTGAAACCCCGCAATAAACACACGCACGCTGCGCAACCGGTCGGAGTGTTTTATTTACCGACCCCTAGTGCAATGATCGAAATTATCAGGCTGATCACAGATATTGGTACCGCTAACCCTTGGTTTTTGTTGCAGAAATCTAGCACCTTGTCTTTCACCGACATCGCAGCGCGCTTATATCCAGCGTCAGTCAGAAAGAAAGACGTTTTTTGGTCATACACAACGTAACCGCTGGCCTCAAGTTCTTGCATGATGTCAATGAAACGATGCCTTATGACGTTCCCCTCCTGCTCCTGAAGTTCCGGCATGTCTCCTACATAAACTTCAGCACTCGTAATGTATATGGGGAACTCACCCAAATTGCGAACGCCGTGCCCAAAGCGATGGATGTACTTGTCGTAAATAATTCCTAAAAGTTTTGACTCCATCACTCTCGATATCTTTTTTGTTATCACGCCGCTCTCCTTGATCCGGCTCCATGCCGGGCCGAACACAAATACCCCACTTCTACGAATCACGCCAGCCGGCGAGGATCCCCTATGTCCGCACAACAGAAGAAACACCACTTCGATTTCAAAACTCAATACGGACTCGGCTTCAGCACTCAGGACGATGAGATCGTTGTCGACTTCTTCTGTGGTGGTGGCGGCGCCGGTACCGGGCTGGAAATGGGCCTGGGCCGCGCGGTGAATGTCGCGAAGAATCACAGTCCTCAGGCGATCAGCATGCACACCGTGAATCACCCGGGCGCTGTGCACTACACCACCGACGTGTTCGACGGTGATCCGGATACTGAATGCGGCGGCAAGGCAGTAGGTTGGTTTCACATGTCGCCAGACTGCACGCACCACAGCCAGGCCGCCGGCGGCCAGCCCCGCAAGCGCGAGATCCGGAACCTGTCGTGGATCGGCCTGAAGTGGGCCGGCAAGAAGAAGCCGCGAGTCATCAGCCTGGAGAACGTGAAACAGATCCTCCAGTGGGGTCCACTGATCGCCAAGCGTTGCAAGGCCACCGGCCGCGTGGTGACTCTCGACCTGGTGCCGCACCCGACCAAACCGAAGAGCATGGTGAACCGCATCGCAGACCAAGGCGAGGTGGTACCAGTGGACAATCAATTTCTCGTTCCTGATCCGTCACGCCGCGGGCAGACATGGGCCGTCTTCGTGGCCGAACTAGAGCGCCTGGGTTACGACGTTGAGTGGCGAGTGATCAAGGCCTGCGACTTCGGTGCACCGACCAGCCGTGAGCGACTGTTCATGATCGCTCGATGCGATGGACAGCCGATTGTGTGGCCTGAGCCGACCCACGCGAAGAACCCCGTCAAAGGCCAGAAGAAGTGGCGCACCGCCGCCGAGTGCATCGACTGGACAGTGCCGAGCAAAAGCATCTTCGGTCGGCCGAAGCCGCTGGCCGACGCCACCCTGCGCCGGATCGCAAAGGGTATGAAAAAGTTCGTCATTGATGCCGCGGACCCGTTCATTGTGCCGATCGCGAATTGGTCCGGCGAAAGCGTCCAGTCCGCAAATGACCCGCTACGCACCGTGACCTCTTGGCCACGCGGCGGATCATTCGCCATGGCCAGCCCGATAATCGCGCCAGCCACGCACCAGGGCAGTGACCGGGTCAACGATCCGCACGCCCCGCTGCCGACGGTGACCTGCGCGAATCGTGGCGAATTGACGCTGATCAGTCCCACCCTGATTCAAACCGGTTATGGCGAGCGCGAGGGCCAGCATCCGCGAGTGCCGGGACTCGACCAACCGCTGGGCACAGTAGTCGCCGGCGGCGTGAAACACGCACTGGCCGCGGCACATCTGGTGAAGTTCCGATTTGCTGATGAGGGAAAGGCACTCGACGAGCCGCTACCGACCATCACCAGTGGCGGTAACTATCAGCGCCCGGCCGGCGCTGCGCACGCCATGGGAATCTCGACGGTGTTCATGGCCCAGATGAATGGTGGCTTCAACACCACAGCCGCCAAGAGCATAGAGGACCCGATGACCACGGTGACCAACACCGGCAGCCAGCAGCAGTTGGTGACCGCCAACCTGGTGCACCTGCGCGGCAACTGCGATGCGCGGAACGCCGCCGACCCGCTGCACACCATCAGCGCCGGCGGCACTCACCACGGGCTGGTCACCGCGTTCATGGAGCGTCAGTTCGGCGCCAGCGTTGGCCAGGCAGTGGACGAGCCAGCGCCGACCATCACGGCCGGAGGTGGCGGCAAGAGCTCACTGGTCGAGTTCCAGCTCTCGCCAGAGGTTGAAGCCGGTGCACTGCGCGTCGCCGCGTTCCTGATCAGTTACTACGGCACGGAGAACATGAGCGCTGCCGATGCGCCAGCACCAACGATCACCACCAAGGATCGCCTCGGCCTTGTCACCGTGACAATCAAGGGCACCCCCTATGTGATCGTCGACATCTGCCTGCGGATGCTGCAACCGGCCGAGCTCTACAAGGCTCAGGGCTTCCCGGCTGACTACATCATCAGCCACGGCGCCGACGGCAAGCCATTCACCAAGACCCAGCAGGTGCATATGTGCGGCAACAGCGTCAGCCCGCCGCCGATGGCTGCTCTGGCTCGCGCCAACGATCCATGGCGAATTGCCGAACGCCAAGCCGAAGCAGCGTAACTCACCCACTCCACCGCCCGGGCATGACCCGGCATAGGACGCCCCATGCCCACAGAAAACAAACTCGCTCTGAAGCGCCAGCGCGCCGAGCACGTCAATCAGGCTATCCGGATAATCGCCGACCACGGCCGCCGATTCTTCTACAGCCAGGCGGTAAATCGCTACGCCAGCATGGAAGTCGATCACCGCGGCAAGGTGTGGATCATTGACGACTACAGCGGCAAGCGCGTCTTCACGCATGAAACAGTCTGGGGTGGCCGGTGGCGCGGGTTCAGTCATGGCGGCACGCTGCGCAGTCTGGTCGAAGCCTTTCGCGATTACATCTGCACCGGTGAGCCGCTGAACCGTGGCTATCTCGGGCCTGAACGGTTCGAAGACAGCAATATCTGGGGTTACGACGAGGCTGGCATGAAGGCTGTGCGCGAGCAGGCCGGCGCCCTTCCCGTTTTCCGTCAACCAGTCCTGGAGGCTGCATGATCAATCTCTTCTGGCGCCTAGTCGCCAAGCTGCTGGCCCGCCCGGCCATTGCCGCTTGGCTCATCGCCCGTGCCCAGCGCACCCCGTACCTGCACATCATGTCTGCCGACGGCGCCGAGATGTACATGGGCCGCTGGTGGCTGTTCAACCCCTACTCCCGAACCACGCATAAGCCGGCGCTCTGGTGGTTCCCGTGGTCCTTCCGTATCCACCACATCATGCGGCCGGACGAAGATCGGGATCTGCATGACCACCCGTGGAATGCGAGGACGATCATCCTGCGCGGCTGGTACACGGAACAGCGGCTGCTCGATCACGACGACCCGGTTCTGCTCGGGCGCACCCTGCCCACTGGTTACCAAGCCACCGAGCACCTCGATCGCCAGCCAGGCGACACCGCTCGCCTGAACCACGGCGAATACCACCGCATCGACCAGGTATCCCCCGGCGGCGTCATCACCCTCTTCATCACCAGCAAGTGGCGCGGTGACTGGGGCTTTCTGGTCAACGGCGTCAAGGTCCCTTGGCGCACCTACACGGGTACGGACAATTGAGGGGGTTCAAGGTGAGCGAGCCAAAAATTATTTATCTCGGCCCGGCGTGCGAGGCTGATAGCGGAGATCTCAGGATGGACAGGCAGTGGAAGCTTGTACCGGTAGAGCCGACCGAAACCATGGTGATCAACGGCTTTGAATCGGAACCAGACGAGTGCTTCACCGACGAGGAAGTGTGGGAGCAGTACCAAGAGATGAGCGGCTGCCAACAAGCGGCGTTCCGCGCGAAGCTTTGCTGGGCGGCCATGCTCGGATCTGCTCCCTCCGCGCCAACCGATGGGCAAATCGAAGTAGTCGCTGTGGTCAATGAGCAAGGCGAGTACTTCAAGGAAACATTTGTTGAGCATCGTCCGGGGATTGACCGGCTGCTCGTGGGAACTGAGCTGGTAGACCGCGCCCACGTCATCCGGCTCATCGCCGAGCGTGACGCACTGCAGCTGCGCCTGAACGCAGCGGATCAGCGGATTGATGAGCTGACTCAGCAGCACCCGGAGGACGGTCAACTGCTGATCGACGACCACCGGCAGTTCATCGCCGGTGAATATGAAGACCTCGTCGACCAGGCGTCCGACTTTCAGGATCGAGCCTATGCCTTGGGGATTGTCCGAGGCAAGCTTAAAGCCGCTGCTGCAATCATCGGCATCGAGTCGATGCCTCCAATGGAGTACGACGAGCCATGAGCCTGCCGTACGAGAATGCAACCAGCGGCGACAAGGCCTTCGCTGAAATTCAGAAGATCCTTGGCCGGTTCGGCTGCGACAATTACGGGATCATGCACAAGGCGAAAGAGCAGATCACCCTGGTGCAGTTCGAGCACCACGGCCGCACCGTACAACTGCCCGGCCACTGGGGTGGTTACGCTACAGCCTGGCTCCGCGAGCACCCGCATAGCAGCAGAATGCGCTCAACACCGGCTGAGCACATGCAGAAGGCAGCCGATGTCGCCCAAATCGCCGTGTGCTCACTGCTGCGAGACTGGGTGAAAGCCCAGGTCACCGCCGTCGAATGTCAGCTGATGACGTTCGAAGAGGTGTTCATGCCTCACATGTTGCTGCCCGATGGCCGCCGGATGGTTGAAGCAGCACAGAAACTCCTGCCACCAGCGCAGTAACTCCCTCCCCCTTCAAAGTCAGCCGCTATAGCGGCAAGGACAGGTATTGCCCAATGGAAAAGCCAGTCAATGAAAAGTGGTCTATCAGTGGCAAGAACGGATCGTGGGACTACAACAGCCTCGCCGATCTGATCCGCGACAACTACGGCAGCGCCAGTGAAGGTACAAGCTTTGGCCCCGGCCTCGGTAACGGGCTGGCCATAGGCGACACGATTTCTCGCGGCACTGAATGCAAGGATGACCCGGCGGGCTACTTACCTGACGCGAACCAGATCACGGAAATCATGTGGGATAACGCTGCATCCGGCGATGCGGGCGAGTGGGTAGACGATTATCCATCCATAGATAAGTCCGCACTGATTGATCTTGAGGCAGCCCTTGAGCCACTTAAGGCATGGGCACGGAAGTACTGCCAGCCGGATTTCTTCACGGTTAAGGACATCGTTCCGTACACGGTTACCGCTGAGGATGTCAGGAATGTCAGCCGGCAGGTGTCGCCATGATCCTGAAAGCAATGGCTGTCAGCGCCTGCATCTGGGGCGCCATCTTCCTCTCTGTCGCAGCGGTGGCCACATGATCATCCCAATAGCAGCCCCGCTCTACATGCTCTGGCTCATCTACAAGGGGCCGTGGCGATGAGTGATGCACCGATTGAACCGCAAGAATACCTGTACGGCGTGAAGGTCGTGCAGATCGAGGACATCCGGGTGGCTCGCGGCATGACCCGGCGCCCTGCTTCCTCCTGCCGGCACAAGCAACTCGTCTATGACGAAAAAGAGCGGCGCGTCTGGTGCAGCGATTGCGAGGCGGAGGTCG
Organism: Pseudomonas sp. MAG733B; assembly: GCF_036884845.1. Classification (NCBI taxonomy): domain Bacteria; kingdom Pseudomonadati; phylum Pseudomonadota; class Gammaproteobacteria; order Pseudomonadales; family Pseudomonadaceae; genus Pseudomonas; species Pseudomonas sp. MAG733B. Next base: position 2,748,277 of record NZ_CP145732.1, on the reverse strand, counting down.
AGCCATTCGACGCGTTCACCAACCTGGTTGAGAAGTTCAGCGCCGCGGCATCCCGAATTAATCGCCGCTCGGCGGAGCTGGCTGAGGCTGAGAAGTTCCAGATCCGAAGCCGGGCCGCAAAGGTGATGGACGAAGCCTGGCGCAGTACGAAGATGGCCCCGCTCTGCCCGCACTGCAATACCGCCATCCTGCCCGAGGACGTTGCCGGCGGCGTTGCCAGTACATCGAAAGCCTTGGTTGCAGCGGCGCGCAAACGCCAGCAGACGACAAAGTCCTAACCCCTCTTCCACCTACCAGCCTGCCGGTGAACGGCGGGCGAGGAATCCCTGTGTCTGAATTGAAAGTAATGGCGGCCGAGGCCGCGCTCAAGAAGATGGTGCAAAGCTCGCACTTCAGCATCTGCACGCTCGACACCATCATAAAAATGATGGATGTGAAACCAGACAGGGAGGCTTACAGCATCCTGCACACCCTGCACTGCGTCGACTACAACCAGATGCGCCCCGAGCTGCTTCAGGCTCTACCGGATCTGATTGCCACGGTTTTGCGTTCGCCCTCGTTCGAGGCCAGCCGAATCAACATCGTTGCCGACGGCACCGGCCTTCGCCTCATCAAACACTGACCCCACCTTATGCCGCCACGCGGCGCGGAGCATCATCATGGCAAAAGTTCTGGCCCAAATTACGGTCAAGCTGCCGCGCCTCATGGAGGCCGGCGAATACAGAAAGCTGCGGTACGTCGGCGGAAAGCCGAGCCTGCAACAGTTGAAAAAATGGATTGAGGAAGGCGAAGTGATTGGAGAGGTAAAAGGCGGGATGTATTTCGTCGATGTGCAGGCAGCGATTATGGGTTCGAGTGACCCGCTGCTGGCCAAAATGCTGGAGATCGGGTGATGGCTGCCCGGCCGCGCACGCTTCAAAACAAGAAGCTTCCGCCAAACCTTTACCCGAACGGTAAGTATTGGCGGTACCGAAACCCCGTCACCGGCGTGATGACCAGCATCAACCGGCCGCTGGAGGAAGCGATCAAGCTGGCCAGGGCGGCAAACTTGAAGTTCGCGGAGCTGGTCGTGGACGACGGATCGCTGCTCGCTGTCCTGACTGGGGATCGATTGCCGATCGTCAGCAACCTGCTGCAGCGTTTCACGGACGAGTGGCTGCCGGACAAGGGTTACGCCGCCCGCACCTTGGAGGAAATCAAATTCAAGCTCGAGCGGTACCGGCAGGACTTGGGCGAAAGGCTCATTGGGCAGCTCGACGTGCTGGCCATGGCTGAATACTTGGACCAGTTCAGCAACAACGCCTACACGAAGCATCGCGGTCTGTGGGTGCAAATCTTCGCCTTCGCCGTTGCCAAGGGCCTGGCCGAGCGCAACAACGCCGAGCTGACTCTGGTGAAGAAGGAGGCGGAGAAGAAGCGCCAGCGGCACACGCTCGAAGGACTGATGACGATCATTGATGCCGCGACCACGCCACCGTGGCTGAAGCGTGCCGTCCGCCTGGCGCTGGCCAGCCTTCAGCGCCGCGAGGACATCGTTACCTGGTTGAAGTCGGCCGTCGACATGGACAAGAACACGCTGACAGTCTCGCCCGGGAAGACCCAGGGCTACGAAAACCCGGTTCACCTGAAGATCACCATGGGAGCCGCGTTGCGTGAGGTGGTCGGTGAGTGCATGCGATCGCCGATCGTGTCGCCGTACCTTATCCATTACAAGCCGAAGGCGCGCCGACGGGAGCAGATCGACGCAAAGGACCATTGGACGTCGGTGACCCCGGATTACCTGACCAAGGAGTTCAGCAAGGCCAGGGACGCCGCGCACGCCTACGACCAAGTGCCGAAGGGTGAGCGCCCCACGTTTCACGAGATTCGCGCTTTAGGGGCATGGCTGTACGAGCAGCAAAAATTCCCGCAGGAATACATCCAGGCGCTGATGGGGCATGCGGACGAGAAAATGACGAAGCACTATCAGGAGGGGCACGACGAAAAGAAGATCGAGTACCTGGAGGTGGGCGCCGAATTGGCGTTCTGAGGTGGGAGTTTTGCAAAAGTTTTGCAAAAGTTTTGCAAATCGCAGAATGCAAAAAGGGGTCACCGTTCCCGGTGACCCCTCTAGACCGCCCAGCAGAGCGGATTTTGTTTGGTAGGCGCGATTGGACTCGAACCAACGACCCCCACCATGTCAAGGTGGTGCTCTAACCAACTGAGCTACGTGCCTGCTGTGAGGCGGCATTCTACGGAATTCCGGAGGGGTGTCAACACCTTTTTTCGAGCTAACCCTATGAATATGCAAAATATTTAATTTCGCCGCTGCAAAGAAGATTTTCCCGTGGCTGGCGGTGGTTTTTTAACTCGGGTAGGATCGACGCACTCGTAAAATATATTAAACAGAGGCTGCAGGATGGCGAACACTCCCTACCCAGAGTCCTACTACGCCGCATCGGCCAACGCGGTTCCGCCGCGCCCGGCATTGCAGGATGACGTGGAGACTGATGTCTGTGTAATCGGCGCCGGTTACACCGGCCTGTCCTCTGCCCTGTTTCTGCTGGAGAACGGTTTCAAGGTCACGGTACTGGAAGCCGCCAAAGTCGGTTTCGGTGCGTCTGGGCGGAATGGCGGGCAAATCGTTAACAGCTACAGCCGCGATATCGATGTGATCGAACGCAGTGTCGGCCCCAAGCAGGCTCAGTTGCTGGGGCAGATGGCGTTCGAGGGTGCGCGGATCATTCGCGAGCGGGTCGCCAAATATAATATCCAGTGCGACTTGAAGGACGGTGGCGTGTTCGCCGCCATCACTGCCAAGCAGATGGGCCACCTGGAGTCGCAGAAGCGTCTATGGGAACGCTTCGGTCACACGCAACTCGAGTTGCTGGATGAGCGGCGCATCCGTGAAGTGGTGGCCTGCGACCAATACGTCGGCGGCATGCTCGACATGAGCGGCGGGCACATTCATCCGCTTAATCTGGCGCTGGGCGAAGCGGCGGCTGTGGAGTCGCTGGGCGGCGTCATTTATGAGCAATCACCAGCGGTGCGCATCGAACGCGGCGCGAATCCGGTGGTGCACACGCCACAGGGCAAGGTCCGGGCAAAATTCATTATCGTTGCGGGCAACGCGTACCTGGGCAATCTGGTGCCGGAGTTGGCGGCGAAGTCGATGCCTTGCGGCACTCAGGTGATCACCACCGAGCCCTTGGGCGACGAGTTGGCGAAAAGCCTGCTGCCTCAGGATTACTGCGTCGAAGACTGCAACTACTTGCTCGACTACTACCGTCTGACGGGCGACAAGCGCCTGATTTTCGGCGGTGGCGTGGTGTATGGCGCGCGGGATCCGGCGAACATAGAGGCGATCATCCGCCCGAAAATGCTCAAGGCTTTCCCACAACTCAAGGACGTGAAGATCGATTACGCCTGGACCGGCAACTTCCTGCTGACCCTGTCGCGTCTGCCGCAAGTCGGGCGACTGGGCGACAACATCTACTACTCCCAGGGTTGCAGCGGCCACGGCGTGACTTACACGCATCTGGCGGGCAAGGTCCTGGCCGAAGCATTGCGTGGCCAGGCCGAGCGTTTCGACGCGTTTGCCGACTTGCCGCACTACCCGTTTCCCGGCGGGCAATTGCTGCGTACACCGTTTGCGGCGCTGGGTGCGTGGTATTACGGGTTGCGGGATAAATTCGGGTATTGACCGTTAAAACAAAAGATCGCAGCCTTCGGCAGCTCCTACAGAAATGCGCAATCAATGTAGGAGCTGCCGAAGGCTGCGATCTTTTGATCTTAAAGTCGATCCCGCGCTATGCCACTTCGAATCCGCAAAATATCGGCCAGTACCGCAAGGGCAATTTCCGCCGGTGTCTTGCTGCCCAGGTTCAAACCGATCGGCGCATGAATCCGCGCCAGTTCGGCATCGCCCAGCCCACCGATACGCCGCAACCGCTCAAAGCGCTTTTGCGAAGTTTGCATCGAGCCCATCACACCGATGTAAAACGCTTCGGTGCGCACGGCTTCCATCATTGCCAGGTCATCGATGCGCGGATCGTGGGTCAGCGCCACCACCGCCGTGTCGCTGTGACAGCCACCGTCGGCGATGAACACCGAGGGCAGTTGACGACGGATCTCCACGTTGTCCAGCACCACGCCTTCGAGCACTTCGTCCCGTGGATCGCAGAGAATCACTTCGAATCCAAGGCCCACCGCAAACTCCGCACACGCCTGCGCCACACTGGAATACCCGGCCAGCAACAAGCGCTGTGCCGCACCGATGCGCAGGCGAACCCGGTCGATTTCGCGTTCGACGCGCACACCCTGCTCTCGGTCATCGAGCAGGCTGCGCGCACCGCTGACCAAATCGACTTCGCGGATCAATCGACGTCGGCCCAACAGCGCCGCCTCCAGTTCCCGCAGATGCGCCTGAACGTCGCAATCTGAATCCAGCTTCTCCACCAACACATCGAGCACGCCGCCACAGGGCAGGCTGACCCGCGAGCGCGGATCATCACCTTCGCCATAACGCACGACGCTGACTGCTTCCTCAAACGCACCTTCGGCGACGCGCTCAAGGAAGTCTTCTTCGACGCAACCGCCCGACAGCGAACCGATCCACTGGCCGTCGGCGTTCACCGCCAACAACGAACCCGGTGCGCGAGGTGCCGAGCCGTAAGTGGCGAGGACCGTGCACAGCCACACGCGCTGACCAGTCACCGACCACTCCAACGCCCGGCGCACCACTTGCAGATCGAGATGCTGCATGTCAGTGCGCCTTGTGCTCAAGCGGCGGCGCATCGGCGCGCAACTTCTGCACAGCGTTCACAGCCAGGTCACCCGGCTGACCGCCCCACCCTTGACGCAGGTAGTTCAGCAGATCGGTCAGTTGCTCATCGCTAAGTTTCTCGACGAATCCCGGCATCGGCTGCATGTGCTCAAACCCGGAGAACTTCTGTTCGCCGATACCATCGTCGATCACCCGCACCAGATTGCGCGGATCTTCCAGGCGCAACGTGGTGTTGCCGCGCATGGCCACGGCGATATGCGGCTTACCTTCGCCGCCTGCCGCATGGCAACCGGCGCAGACGTTAAGGTAATCCTGACGACCACGCTGGGCGCTGGCGCTGAGTTTGTCCAACGGCACGTCAGTCAGCAGTTTTGCTGCTGGCGGCTGATCGCCGAGCAGGAACGTGGCCATCGCGGCCAGATCCGGGTCAGTGAGGCCCTGAGTGCTGTTGTGGAACACCGGGAACATCTCGTTGAACATCGTGCCCTGGGCGCTCATGCCGTGCTTGAGGAACGAGCTCAGGTCCTGATGGTTCCAGCCGCGAGCCGCCAGGTCAGTGGCCAACAGGCTCGGTGCCAGATAGCCATTGAGGATGCCGCCGGTCATGCGCTTGTCCATCTGCATCGCGCCAGGCAGGCCGCGTGGCGTGTGGCATTCGCCGCAGTGGCCGAGCACGTCGACCATGTACTGGCCGCGCTTCCAGGCTTCGCTTTTGCCTTCGGCGGATTCCAGCTTCACGTCCTTGCCGTACATCATGTTCCAGCCCATCAGGCCCGGGCGCACGTTGAACGGAAAGGTCAGGCTGGTGACCGGCGCGGCGCGCTCGATGGGCTCGACGGTTTTCAGGTAGGCGTGAATCGCATCGGAATCCGCTCGCGGCATCAGGTGATACGAGGTGTACGGCATCGCCGGGTACAGGTTCGCGCCGTCGCGACGCTTGCCTTCAGTCAACGCGGCGAAGAATTCATCGTCGTTGTACAGGCCGATGCCGTGCTCTTTGCTTGGGGTGATGTTGGTGCCGTAGATCGTGCCGAACGGCGACACGATCGGCAGGCCGCCCGCATACGGCGCGCCACCCGGCGCGGTGTGACACGCCATGCAGTCAGCAGCGCGGGCGAGGTATTCGCCTTGCTTGACCTGCGCGTCGTCAGCGTGGGCCAACAACACAGGCGCAGCCAGGCCGACCGTCAACGCCAGACGGCTAAGTAGTTGCTTCATGCTTAACCCTCCTTGACCAGGCCGAGATCGGTCAGCACGTTGCGCGTGGCACTGTAGTAGCGCACGTACCCGGTGCAACGGCAGATGTGATGACCGAGGCTGTCCTCGATGACTTTTTCCAGCTGGCTTTTGACGATTGGCTGGCGTTGCAGCTTCTCGACCAACACCGTCGCGGCATTCACAAAACCCGGTGCACAGTAGCTGCACTGGAAGGCGAACTCGTCGACAAAACGCTGCTGGATCGGGTTCAGCTCGGTGACCTTGCCCTGCTCGTCGCGGGTCGCATGGCCTTCGATGGTCCGAACCTTTTTGCCTTCGAAATAGTGCGCGCCAGTGATGCAGGTGCGCACTTCTTCGCTGGTGCCGTCAGGGTTGTCGACGATCACCACGCAGGCGTGGCAGATGCCCTGGCCGCAACCGAGGCGCGAACCGGTGAGGTTCTTGTATTCGTGCAGATAGTCGATCATCGGCAGGTCATCAGGGATGTCCACCGGGCCGACGGATTGACCGTTGAGGGTCAGTTGAAGCGGACGGTTAGCCATTGAGGGCCTCCTTGATGCGTGCAGAAGTGATAGGCAGGTCGCGGACACGTTTACCGATGGCATGGGCCACGGCGTTGCCGATGGCGCCGACCACCGGGATCATCACCACTTCGGCGATGCCTTTGGACGGATCGCTCGGCGACAATGGCGGCAGGATTTCCGCAGTCTGTTTCCACACCGCAACGTGGCGCGCCATCGGCAAGCGGTAACGGTTGAAGTTCCAGTCACCCTCCCCCGGCCCGCCTTCGTACAGCGGCATTTCTTCCATCAGCGCATGGCCGATGCCCATGGCGATACCGCCTTCGAGCTGGCCCTTGACCAACTCCGGCACCAGCACCCGACCGCACTCGACCCACGAGTGGTGGTTGAGCACCGACACTTCGTTTGAACCCTTGTTGACCTTCACTTCCACCAGCGTAGCGACCGGGCTGTAGTAAGTCACCGCCGCGTTGTTCAGCTGGGTCGCCGGGTAGGCGATGTTCTGCCGATCCAGCAGATGGAAACCGGCGCTGTTCATCTGTGCTTTCTTGGCGTTCGGTGCACCGTCGCCGTACTTCACGGCCAGACCATCGAGTGGCAAGCGTTCACGCACACCGTCGATGCTGTACTCGGCCTCGGCCCAGCTCCAGCGGTTAAAACCGTGGACCGTGGCGCCAGTGACCAGACCGCGCTCGTGGGCACGCTTGGCCAGCACCGCAAACGGCAAAGGCTCCATGCCGTTGGCGGTGAGTTTGCCGTCGACCCAATGGGCATCTTCGCGACGCACCACGTAAGGGTTGGCTTGGCCGCCAAAAGGACCTTGTCGCCAGATTTCCATCGCCGCCGGCCACAAGCCGTGGTTGAACAGCACGCGTGCCGCTTCACGGGTGGCGTGGCTGAAGTAGTACGCCGAGTTGGTCGCGGATGAGGCCGAAGCGACCTTGCCAACCCAACGCGGGTTGCGCAGGAAGTTGTCCTGCTCGGCCTGACTCATGATGTACGGGTTGCCGCCGCTGATCAGCTGCAACTCTTTCCATTCAGTTTCGCCGGTCTTCACTTCGTGCGCCGGGTTGCCGAGGAAGTCGGCCACCACCATCGCCTGGGAAGTGGACATGCCGGTGCCGATTTCGATGCCGATGTGGCGCAGGGTGATGCGACCGTCAACGGTGTATTCGATGCTGGCCATCGGCGCTTCGGAACCGGTGCCGAAGTCTTTCTGGCAGATGGCGAAACCGATGCCGTACCAGTTATCCGGGTCGGCGCCTTCGCGTTGTTGCTTGATCGCGTTGCGGTTTTTCCAGGTGTCGTGAACGGCCGCTTTGTCGAGAATCTCGTGCAGGCGCAAGGCACCGGCAGGCACCGCGCCCTGGGTGTTTTTCATGCCCGAACGCAGCGCGTTTTTGCGGCGTAGATCGATGGCATCGACACCGAGGCGATCGGCGATTTCGTCGACCATCATCTCGGTGGACGCCATGCTTTGCAGGGTGCCGTAACCACGCATCGACCCGGCTTCAACGGCGCGGGAGTGATAAGCCGTCACCTGCAAATCGTTCTGCGGCATGTAGTAGATCGACTGCGCCGCCGTGGCGCCAACCGCTGCCACGGACGGGCTGTAGTTGACCCGGCCGCCACCGTCGACGCTCATCTCGGCGCGGAAAATCTTGAAGCTGTAATCGGTCTTGTCCACCGCCAGTTGATAGCGGATGTCGAACGGGTGACGCTTGATGCCGCTCTGGAACTGTTCGTAGCGATCGTTCGCCAGACGCACTGGCACACCGGCGCCGTACAACGCTGCAAGGGCGGCGTAGTAGACGAAAATGTTGTGGTCTTTGGAGCCGTAGCCGACGGTGTAGCCGGGGTGCATGTTCAGGTTAGCCAGGCCGAAACGCGACGGCGCGATCATCTTCGCGGTCTCGGTCGCGGTTTCCAGCGGGCACTGTGTCGCCACCACGAAATGCAGGGTCTTGGTCGCTGGGTCGTACCAGCCGTTGCCGTTGTCCGGCTCCATCGCGGCCGGTTCGATCGATGGCGTCTTGTAGCGTTCGTCGAACACCAGCCAGTTGTCCGGCGGTGTGTCGATCTGCTGCTTCATGCGCTCGGCATAGAACAAGCCGCGCTCGGTCAGGTTGCCGTGCAGGTTCGGCTGCGAGTTCCACACCGGACGACGGTTTTTCAGCATCGGGAACAGGATCGAATCCTTGAGGCTGGCGAACTCGTCTTCATCGGCCGAGGTCGCACCGCCAACGCGCACGTAGCGGAAGCTGCCGTAAGGATCGCCTTCGTAGAACGGCACTTTCTCGCCGTAGCGGATTGCTTTGTCATTGAATTTGAGTTGGGCCTTGGCCTGGCGGAAACGCTCGAAGTCGTTCCAGATCAGGATCGCCACCGGGTGGCCGATGAACATCGGCACCTTGCCGGCCGGCAGCAGCGGATCAGGCGCGTGTTCTTCCGGGAAGGCGATGCCGTCCTTGATCAGGTCGTCGGCGGTGACGATGCGGTCCGGTTGCAATTCGGCACCGAGCCACGACAGGTCATAGCCGTCATAGATTCGGTCGGCCTTGATGGTTTTCAGCAGCATGGCGTGGCCTTGCTGCTGCGGCCAGCCCGGCATGTCCTTGGCGCGGATGTCACGGGCAAACACCTTGCTGCCGCAGACCTTGGACAAGGCGTCATTACGGGCGCGCGCCTTGCCGTTGTTGCCGAGCCATTGCTCGGACGGCACGGTCACGCTGTTTTCCATCAAGGCTGCCAGCGCCTGGCTGCTCAATGGCGTGAGCGTCACGCTCACACCCGCTACCAGCCCGCCCTGAAGGAACGAGCGCCGGGATATATCACGGTTGGACATGGATCATCCTCTGGGCGGTTATGGGGTCCGCCCTTCTGGTTATGTACTGGGAATCTCGAGTCTTGCAGAAGCCCCTTTTGACGATGCAAAGGGCTGTGTTGACAGTGCAAAGCTGACCGAAAGGTTAACTTTAAAGGTTTATGCGCTCGCGGAAAACAAAAAACTGACCAGGAAATCAAAAAACCGCGGCTTTTCGACGCAGCAGATCGATGAACAATCCCAGCTCGCGACTTATGTGCTCACCTTTGCGCAACAGCAGCCCGAACGGCGCCAGTTGCACGTCGAGTTCCACCGGAAGCGCCACCACCAGCCCCATTTTAAGGTAGTCGCGCAATGCGGTTTCCGACAGGACCATGATCGCGTCGGTCAGTTGAATCAGCTGCTGCATCGAATACACCGAACTGCATTCGATGATGTCCGCCGGCAGCGGCAAGGCCAGGCGCTGCAAGGCTTGATCCAGACCAATGCGCGCCGGGCTGGTTTCCGGTTGCAGGATCCACGGCCAGCCGTTGACCAGTTCTGCCATCTCCAGCTTCTTGCGCCGGGCCAGCGGATGACCGGCGTGCACCACCACCAGCAATCGCTCGTTGCCCAGTTGTTCGAAGACGTAATGCTCACTGTCGGTGGCGGCATTGCGCCGGGCGATGGCGAGGTCGATGCGACCTTGCTCCAGTAACTGGATCACTTGGTCGCTGGTGTCGCCCATGATGCGAATTCGCAGTTGCGGATTGAGTGATTTGATCTCGGCAATCGAATCCATCACCAGATCCGGCGCCGCGCCCATGATGGTGCCGATCGACAGGTAACCGTATCCGCCCTGCTGGCGCGCCATCAGGTCTTCGGCGCAACGATCAAGACCGCTGAGGGCTGACTCGGCAAAGCGAATCAGCTCCTGGCCCAGCGCCGTCGGTCGCATCCCGCGCGGCAAACGTTCGAACAGGTCGCAGCCAAACATGTCTTCAATTTCATGGAGCATGCGGGTGGCAGCCGGTTGCGACATGTTCAGGTTTTGCGAAGCACGGTGCAGGTTCTGGCTGGTACTGAGCGTCACCAGCATGTGCAGATGCTTGTAGCGCAGGCGGTTGAGCAGGCTGCGGGAGATGGTTGGCGTGGTCATCACGGGCCTTTTTTATCGATACCCTGAAGGTATCAGTTGTGAGCTAGATTCGATTTGTAACGCATCGCTCAGCGGCCGTACAGTCTTCCCCATAAGAACAAATGCCCTACCAAAGGAAAACTGCGATGAAGACTCTACCCGCGCCTCTGCTCGCCAAAATTTCCTGGCGGCTGCTCCCGTTTCTCCTGCTGATGTACATCATGGCCTTCCTCGACCGCGCCAACGTCGGGTTCGCCAAGCAAGCCTTCCAGGCCGACACCAATATCAGTGATGCCGCGTTCGCCTTCGGCGCCGGGGTGTTCTTCGTCGGTTACGCGCTGCTCGAAGTGCCGAGCAACCTGATTCTGCACCGCGTCGGCGCCCGTCTGTGGATGTGCCGGATCATGGTCACCTGGGGCCTGGTCTCCGCGGCCATGGTCTTCGCCCACACCGAAACCAGCTTCTACATCCTGCGTTTTTTGCTGGGCGTGGCCGAGGCCGGATTCTTCCCCGGCGTGATCCTTTACCTCACCTACTGGTTCCCCAGCGCCGTGCGCGGCAAAGCCATGGGCTTCTTCTACTTCGGTGCGCCGCTGGCGTTCATCTTCGGCAGCCCGTTGTCCGGTCTGCTACTGGAAATGGACGGTTTCGCCGGCTTCCACGGCTGGCAATGGCTGTTCGCCGTTGAAGGCTTGATGGCGACGGCGGTGGGCATCTGGGCTTATTGGTACCTCGACAATCGCCCGGCCGATGCCAAGTGGCTGACCGTCGAAGAGCGCCAGCAAGTACAGAACCTGCTCGATCAGGAAGACAGCCACAAACAGAACCACGGCCGCAGCCTGCTCAACGTGATTTGCCAGCCTTCGGTGCTGTACCTGTGCCTGATTTATCTGCTCATCCAGGCGAGCGTCTACGGCGTGGTGTTTTACCTGCCGACCCAGGTTGGCGGACTGCTCGGCACCAAAGTCGGGTTGATGGTCGGACTGGTCACTGCGATTCCATGGATTTGCGCATTGATCGCCGCCTACCTGATTCCCGGCTACAGCGATCGCACCGGCGAACGCCGCCGCACCGCTAGCCTGACCTTGTTGATGGCCGCTGCCGGGATCGCCTGCTCGGTGACCTTCAGCAATCCGCTGCTGGGGATCATTGCCCTGTGCTTTGCCGCTTCCGGCTTCATCGCCGTGCAACCGGTGTTCTGGACCTTCCCCTCCAGCTACCTCGCCGGCAGCGCCGCCGCAGCCGGCATCGCCCTGATCAACTCGTTCGGCGCCCTCGGCGGCTTCATCGCTCCGGTGCTGAAGAACTGGGCCGAAGGCGCCTTCCATTCACCGGCAGCCGGCTTGTACGTGCTGTCCGCTACCACCGTCATCGCCGCGTTGCTGGTGCTGGGCGTACGTTCGCCCGGCCATAAAGCCTCGAACAAACCGGCCACCGTTTAAACCTGACCGCCGTTTAAAAAAAGGAATCACACCATGGGCATCCCAACCATCAAACACGTCCGCGCTTTCACCTTGCGTGGCGGCGGCGCGGATTATCACGATCAGGCGGACGGCCACTGGATCGACGATCACATCGCTACCCCGATGAGCAAGTACCCGGAGTACCGCCAGAGCCGCCGCACCTTCGGCATCAACGTGCTCGGTACGCTTGTGGTAGAGATTGAAGCCAGCGACGGCACCGTCGGTTTTGCCGTGACCACGGGCGGTGAGCCTGCCGCCTACATCGTCGAGAAACATCTGGCGCGGTTCCTTGAAGGTGCAAAAGTCACCGACATCGAAAAGATCTGGGACCAGATGTACCAGTCGACCCTGTATTACGGGCGCAAAGGCATCGTCATCAACACAATCTCCGGCGTCGACCTGGCGCTGTGGGACTTGCTTGGCAAGATCCGCCAGGAGCCGGTGCACCAATTACTCGGCGGCGCAGTGCGCGACGAGTTGCAGTTCTACGCCACCGGCGCCCGCCCGGACCTGGCGCAGAAAATGGGCTTCATCGGCGGCAAGATGCCGCTGCACCACGGCCCCGCCGAAGGCGAAGAAGGCCTGCGCAAGAACCTCGAAGAACTGGCGACCATGCGCGAACGGGTCGGCCCGGACTTCTGGCTGATGCTCGATTGCTGGATGAGCCTGGACCTCAACTACGCCACCAAACTGGCGGTCGGCGCCCACGAACATGGCTTGAAATGGATCGAAGAAGCCCTGCCGCCAGACGATTACTGGGGCTACGCCGCCCTGCGCAACAACGTGCCAAAAGGCATGTTAGTGACCACTGGCGAGCACGAAGCCACGCGTTGGGGTTTCCGCATGCTGCTGGAAATGGGCTGCTGCGACATCATTCAGCCAGACGTCGGCTGGTGCGGCGGCCTCACCGAACTGGTGAAAATCTCGGCGTTGGCCGATGCCCATAACGCGTTGGTCATTCCCCATGGCTCTTCGGTTTACAGCTATCACTTCGTCGCCACCCGACATAACAGCCCGTTCGCCGAATTCCTGATGATGGCGCCAAAAGCCGACGAAGTGGTGCCGATGTTCCATCCACAACTGCTGGGCGAGCCGGTGCCGGTCAATGGCCGTATGCGTATGTCGGCGCTCGACCAGCCAGGTTTCGGCGTGACACTCAACCCCGAATGCCAACTGCATCGGCCGTACAGCCGCTGAGAAAGGAGCCCGACATGAACATGCCGCACAACGCTTTCAAAGCCGCGCTGAAAAAAGCCGCGCCTCAATATGGCATCTGGGCCGGATTCGCCACCGGCTACGCCGCCGAAATCGTCGCCACCACCGGTTACGACTGGATGCTGATCGACGGCGAGCACGCACCGAACACCGTGCCCGGCGTACTCGCGCAATTGCAGGCCGTGGCGCCCTACTCCACTGCGCCGATCGTGCGCGCGGTGAATGGCGACGCCAACCTGATCAAGCAACTGCTGGATATCGGCGCGCAGACGCTGATGATCCCGATGGTCGAAACCGCTGAACAGGCCAAGGCATTGGTCCGCGCGATGCGCTATCCGCCCCACGGCATTCGCGGCGTCGGTGGCGGCCTGACCCGCGCCACCCGTTGGGACGGCGTGCCCGATTATCTCAATACCGCCCACGAACAGCTGTGCCTGATCGTGCAGGTGGAATCGCGCATCGGCGTGGAAAACGTCGAAGCGATTGCCGCCGTCGAAGGCGTCGATGCGGTGTTTATCGGCCCGGCGGATTTGTCGATTGGCCTTGGCCATGCCGGCAATCCAGGTCATCCGGAAGTTCAGGAGCGCATTCAACACGCGGTAAACGCAACTCTGGCGGCGGGCAAGGCCTGCGGAATTCTCGCCCCCAACGAAGAAGATGCCCGTCGCTACCAAGGCTGGGGTTGCCAGTTCATCGCAGTAGCCATCGACATCAGCCTGCTGCGCCAGAGCGCCATGACTACCCTCGCCCGCTACCGCGAACCGGCCAGCACACAAGCGCCGTCACGCACTTACTGATCTGCCAAGGAGTCGTCCCATGCCGTCCGTGCCTGTTTACGAAAACTTCATCAATGGCCAGTTCGTGGCCAGCGCTGCCCACCTCGATGTGATCAACCCGGCCACCGGAGCCGTGTTGTCGAAAGTCCCGGCCTCGACCGCCGAAGACGTCGACCGCGCCCTCGCCGCTGCCCGTGCCGCGCAAAAGGACTGGTCGCGTAAACCGGCGAATGACCGCGCCGGCTACCTGCGTCGCATCGCTGCCAAGCTGCGGGAAAACGTCGCGCACCTGGCGCGCACCATTACGCTGGAACAAGGCAAGATCAGCGGCCTGGCCGAGGTCGAAGTCAACTTCACCGCTGACTACCTCGACTACATGGCCGAATGGGCGCGGCGCATCGAAGGTGAAATCATCACCAGCGACCGTCAGAACGAAAACATCTTTCTGTTCCGCAAACCGTTGGGCGTGGTGGCCGGGATTCTGCCGTGGAATTTCCCGTTCTTCCTGATCGCCCGCAAGATGGCCCCGGCGCTGCTGACCGGCAACACCATCGTCATCAAGCCCAGCGAAGAAACGCCGAACAACTGCTTCGAATTTGCCCGTTTGGTGGCCGAAACCGATTTGCCGCCCGGCGTGTTCAACGTAGTTTGCGGTGACGGCCAGGTTGGCGCCGCACTGAGTGCGCACAAAGGCGTGGACATGATCAGCTTCACCGGCAGCGTCGACACCGGCTCGCGGATCATGGCCGCCGCTGCGCCGAACATCACCAAGCTCAATCTGGAACTGGGCGGCAAGGCGCCGGCCATTGTGCTGGCGGACGCAGATCTCGACCTCGCTGTGAAGGCCATCCGAGATTCGCGCATCATCAACAGCGGTCAGGTTTGCAACTGCGCCGAGCGGGTGTACGTCGAGCGCAAAGTGGCGGATCAGTTCATCGAGCGCATCGCGGCGGCCATGAGCGCGACCCGATATGGCGATCCGGTTGCGCAATCCGATGTGGAAATGGGTCCGCTGATCAACCGCCAGGGGCTGGACAGCGTCAACCGTAAAGTCCGCACGGCATTGAGCCAAGGTGCGAACCTGATCAGCGGCGGGCAAATCGCCGACCTGCCGAATGGCTTCCACTTCCAACCCACGGTGCTTGCCGGGTGCCGCGCCGACATGGAGATCATGCGCGAAGAGATTTTCGGCCCGGTGCTGCCGATCCAGATCATCGACGACCTCGACGAAGCCATCGCCCTGGCCAACGACTGCGACTATGGCCTGACCTCGTCGATCTACACCCGCGACCTGAGCAAAACCCTGCACGCCATGCGCGAGCTGGATTTTGGCGAAACCTACGTCAACCGCGAGAACTTCGAAGCCATGCAAGGCTTCCATGCCGGCGTGCGTAAATCGGGGATTGGCGGTGCGGATGGCAAGCATGGGTTGTATGAATACACCCATACGCATGCGGTTTATTTGCAAGGCTGAGTATTTGGCGGTGCTGTTTGGACCGCTATCGCGAGCAGGCTCGCTCCTACAGGTGATTTGTGTTGTTCAAGCAAATCCCATGTAGGAGCGAGCCTGCTCGCGATGGCGTCAGACCAGTTCAACGCAATGCCATCAAAAATCCACAGTCGCCGACAGCAAATAAGTCCGCGGCGTCGACAGTGTCAACCCCGGCTCGCTGTCATCCGAAGCCCCCGCCGAACTCCAGTAGCGCTTGTCCGCCACGTTCTCGACATTCGCCCGCACGGTGATGGTCTTTTCATCGACCCTGAACGCATACCGCGCGCCCACGTCGAACCGCTCCCACGAATCGATTTCCTTGTTGTTGGACTGATCCAGATACTGCGAACTGGAATAGATGCCACGACTGGTCAGGGTCAAGCCTTGCACACTCGGCACGTCCCACTCGGCGCCCAGATTGACGTTGTACTTCGGCGTGGCCGGCGCCCGGTTGCCATCGAAAGTGCCGTTGGTGGTGTCGTTCAACTCGCTGTCGATGTACATCACACCGCCGAGCAGGCGGAAACCCTTGAGTGGCTCGCCGAACACGCTCAACTCCACACCATCATTCTGCCGTTTGCCGTTCGGGCCGAAGACCCGCGTCGTGGCGTTGGTCTCGTAGGCTGGCTGTTTGATGCGGAACACGGCGGCGGTGAGGGCGAACGCACCGGCGTCGTACTTGGCACCAACCTCGACCTGACGACTGATGAATGGAGGAAAAATCTCGTCCTCGTTCAACGAAGTCGACGGCGCAATCTTGCCCTGGCTCAGGCCTTCCATGTAGTTGGCGTACAGCGACAACTTGTCGGTCGCCTTGAACAGAATGCCGCCCGATGGCGAGAACTTTTCCTCGTCGTAGGCCGTGTCGCCTTTGACGTCATCCGACCAGTCATCCACCTTCACCCGCTGCCAGCGGCCGCCAAGGGTCAGCAGCAAGCGGTCATCGAAGAAACCCAGCGTGTCGGACAACGCCACGCTGCTGAAGCGGTTCTCGGTGTAGACCTCTGGATCGAATCGCGTCGGGCGGACGGGTGTAGGTGTTTCCCGAGGGTTGAAGAGGTTGCTGGGGGCCGCGGCATAACGGGAGCCACCATTTTCGAAATCCATGTAGAAGTAGCTTGCCGCCAGGTTGACCTGATGGCTCACCGGACCGGTATGGAACCAGTTGCGCACGCCTGCCGTGGCCGTGCGGACATTTTCATCGCGGGTGAAATCACGCGGCAGAACGCTGAAATCGCCAGCATCATTGGTGACCGCAACGGCATGCCGAAGAAAATCATGATTACTTTTGCGCGCGCCCACACCGCCGTACAGCATGACTGAATCGTTGACATCGAACTCGCCGTTCAGCGTGCCAAAGGTGTCGGTGGTCCGTGCCTGGCTCCAGGGCTGTGCATAGTTGTCACGGACATCGTTGGCATTCGGCACTTTCGCGTTGGCGCCAATCTGCACGCGTTCCTGCGGGGCATCGGTATCGCGCTCGGTGTGGCCGATGTCGGTCGAGAGGCGCAGGCGCTCACCGCGAAAGTCCAGGCCCAGCACGGCCATTTCGCGGTCGACACTCTGGTGATCCCAGTCGGTGTCGCCGGACTGCTTCACGCCATTGAAACGAACGCCGAACATGTCGCCCTCACCAAAACGCCGACCGACATCCACGGCACCGCCGACTTGGTTGTTGGACGCGTAGCTACCAGTGAACGAGGTGATGGGCTGGTCGGTCGCGCGTTTGGGTACCACGTTGATCCCGCCACCCACGCTGCCTCGCGGCGAGATACCGTTGATGAGCTGGCTCGGACCTTTGAGGATGTCGACGCGGTCGGCCATCTCCATGTCGATCGTATAAGTCGGCAGGATGCCGTACAGACCGTTGTAGGAAACATCGCTATTGAACAGGCTGAGCCCGCGAATGGTGAATTGCTCGTAACGCCCACCCGCCGGGTTGGTGGCGCGAACCGAAGGATCGCTGGCGACCAGGTCGCCCAAGGTGCGGGCCTGCTGGTTTTTCACCGTTTCACTGGTGTAGGTGGTCATGCTGAACGGCGTTTCCATGAAGTCTTGCGAGCCTAGCAAGCCTTGCGATCCGCGACGCGCAACCTGTCCACCGGCATACGGATCGCCATGTTCGGTATCAACGGCACCGAGAATCGAAGTCGCGCCCAATTGCAGGCTGGCGCCACTTGGTGCCGGAATCAGGATGTACGCCTGCTCGCCCACCGGCTGCAATTGCAGTCCGGAATTTTGTAGCAGGCGAGCAAAGCCCTCTTCCACTCCGTAGTCACCGGACAAACCGGCACTGCTGCGACCGCTGACCAGCGCCGGATCGACCGACAGATTGACCCCGGCCAAACCCGCGAACCGTGTCAACGCATCGCTCAGGCTGCCGGCGGGCACCTGGAAGCTGCGGCGGGCGGCGTCTTCGGCCCAGCCGTTGGTGATGAAAAACGGGCTGGCGCTCAAGCTCAGCAACAGGCTCAGGCGCAACAACGGGCGCAGACCGGACGACGCCGGGCGCGGACAGCAAGGCTTTACTGCGGGCATTGAAAAAGCTCTCTTGTGCGTTCAGTTGCCTTGAATGACAAGCGAGTGGAAAAAAGGGGACACGCTTCAGACAACTTTTTTGCGCGGCAGTAACGTCACCCAGTAACGGGTGCGCGTTTGCACCTCCAACGGCAGGCTGACTGCCAGCAACGCGAGAATGCGATCGGTGTCATCGAGGCGGAAACTGCCGGTGACGCGCAGCGCTTCGAGTTCAGGCTCCCAACGCAAAACACCCGGTCGATAGGTATCGAGCTCACGCAGGAAATCCCCCAGCGGCTGGTTGTTAGCCATCAGCACGCCTTCACGCCAACCGGGTTGCAGCACATCAAAGGCTTGCACCGCACCGGCGCCTGCGGCTTGAAGATTCACCTGCTGACCCGCGCGCAGCGTCAGTGTTGAGCCCTGCAACGGTTGCAACTGCACGGCGCCGTTGAACACCGAGACTCGACAACCGCGATTGTCCTGGCGCACGCAGACTTCGCTTTGGCTGACGATCACTTGACCGAAGCGGGTCTGGATCGTCAATGGCGAGACACCCGACACCTTCAGCGACATTTCGCCCTCCACCAGCTTCAACCGGCGATTCGGCAAATCCACATCGACGGCGCTGGCGGTATTTAGTTGCAGGGAGCTGCCATCCGCGAGATGCACTTGTTTGCGCTCGCCAGTGGCGGTGTGCAGATCGGCGCGCCAGACGTTCATAGGTAATTGCCGGCTGATCAGCCAGGCTGCGGGCACCAACGCTACGGCGCCCAGTGCGCGTTTGAGCACCACGCGGCGCCCAGGATCGGGACGGTCGAGGCTGCTCAGGGCCAACGCTGAAGGCAGGTCGGCGAAGCGCTGACGCAAAGCTTGCGCCTTCTGCCAGGCTTGCTCATGGCTGGGCGACGTATCGCGCCAGCGCTGCAGGTTCGCGCGATCCTGCTCGGTGGCACCACCGGATTCGAGCAAAGCCAGCCATTGCGCGGCCGCTCGCACCACCTGACGGGCATCGGGCGCGGCGCTGTTCACAGTTCCACCAACAGGCAATGCTCGTAGGCTTGCGCCATGTAGCGCTTGATCGTGCGTTCGGAGACTGACAAGCGCTCGGCGATTTGCTGGTAGCTCAGGCCTTCGAGCTGACTCCAGAGAAAAGCCCGTCGTACTGCTCGCGGCAATCCATCGAGCAATTCGTCCAGGGCTTGCAGGGTTTCCAGTAGTAACCAGCGCTGTTCCGGGGACGGCACGCAGTCTTCCGGCAGGGATGCCAAGGCATTCAGGTAAGCCTGCTCGAGACTGCGGCGCTGATAGAAGTTGCTCAGCAGGCGCTTGCCCACTGTCAGCAGATAGGCACGGGGCTCATGCAGATCCGCGACCCGCTGGGAGCTGGCGAGCAAACGCAAAAACGTATCCTGACTGAGGTCCGCCGCATCGCAGGCATTGCCCATGCGTCGCCTTAACCAGCTCTCAAGCCAGCCACGGTGATCGCGGTACAGGTCGTGAAGGGTTTGCTCCTTCGGCATCGCTGCATCACTCATCTCAAGAAGCCCTGTGCCAGGAGTCGTAAATGAGAGTGATTCTAATTAATGTTGCAGCAACGAACCAAGCGCTTTATGCACCGCGAGTGCAGAAAGATTGGGCGCTAAGAGCGAAAGAGTAGAAAAAGCCAAATTTCAGACACAAAAAACCCCGGTCTTTCGACCAGGGTCTTTGCTATCGACTCGAAGTAAACCAGTGGCTTTCTTCGTAGCTCCGAGGCGTTCAGTAGGCCTCAGTGCAGATATGGCGCAGCGGACGGGACTCGAACCCGCGACCCCCGGCGTGACAGGCCGGTATTCTAACCGACTGAACTACCGCTGCGTATCGCTTTGGACTTTCGCCCAAGTAACTCGTTTGATTGAAGAGCTTCGGTGCTTTTCAATCGCGAACCAGAGCGAAATCTGCTTCGTAAATAATGGCGCAGCGGACGGGACTCGAACCCGCGACCCCCGGCGTGACAGGCCGGTATTCTAACCGACTGAACTACCGCTGCGCGTCGGTGGAGGCATTTCAGCTTCCTTCTTGCTTTCGCAAGTTTCTCGGGAGTGGTGGGTGATGACGGGATCGAACCGCCGACATTCTGCTTGTAAGGCAGACGCTCTCCCAGCTGAGCTAATCACCCGTTTGCATCTCCGAGGCCGCGAAATTTACGCAGGTGGCGAACCTAAGTCAATAGCAGGATTGAAGTTTTTCTGAAAAAGACAAAATCGTTTCAATCCGCACAATGTCGCTAGTAGCCAGACCGCTGGAGTTACTCGCTGTAAATCATCTTCTTGGTCATGCCACCGTCCACCACGAACTCCTGGCCCGTGACGAAACCGGCGTTCTTCGACAGCAACCAGGCCACCATCGCCGCCACATCCTCGACCGTCCCTACCCTGCCCGCCGGATGTTGGGCATGATCGGCATCGGTCAGCGGTTCGGCACGGCGCGCAGAAGGGTCGCGCGCATCGATCCAGCCCGGGCTGACGGCATTGACGCGAATTTCCGGGCCAAGGCTGATGGCGAGCGCGTGAGTCAGGGCCAGCAAACCGCCCTTGCTCGCCGCATACGCCTCGGTATCAGGCTCCGATTGCGCGGCACGGGTCGAGGCCAGATTGACGATCGACCCGTTGTGAGCGCGAAGATACGGCGCACAGTGCTTGGCCAATAGCATCGGCCCACTGAGGTTCACCGCCAACACCCGATTCCAGTAAGCCAGATCGAGGCTTTCCAGGGTGATGTTGTGCGGATCGGCAACTGCCGCGTTGCACACCAACGCATCCAGACGCCCGAATTGCCCCAGCACCTCGGCAACACCCAGCGCGACCTGCCCTTCGTTCGAGACGTCCATGGCGATGAACCAGGCATTGTCGCCGAGTACCTTCGCCACTTTCGAACCGCGCTGACGATCCAGGTCCGTCAGCACGACTTGCCAGCCCTCGCTGATCAGCCAGGCCGCAATCCCCAACCCAATGCCCCGCGCAGCACCGGTTACCAGTGCAACACGACCATTGGAAGCGGGTGGCGTAGACAGCTCGATCACAAGGCAGCCAACCCGCGCGCCAGGTCGGCTTGCAGGTCTGCCACGTCTTCCAGACCGACCGCGACGCGGATCAGGCTGTCACGAATGCCCGCGGCTTCACGCTCTTGCGGCGCCAGACGGCCGTGAGAGGTGGTGCTCGGGTGAGTGATGGTGGTTTTACTGTCGCCCAGGTTGGCGGTGATCGAAATCAGGCGCGTTGCATCGATAAAGCGCCAGGCGCCCTCTTTGCCGCCCTTCACTTCGAAGCTCACCACCGCGCCGAACCCCTTCTGCTGACGCAGGGCCAATTCGTGCTGCGGATGGCTCTTGAGACCGGCGTAATGGACTTTCTCGATGCCGTCCTGCTGCTCCAGCCACTCGGCCAGTTGCTGGGCGTTGGCGCAGTGCGCCTTCATCCGCAGGTTCAGGGTTTCCAGGCCCTTGAGGAAGATCCAGGCGTTGAACGGGCTCAGGGTCGGCCCGGCAGTACGCAGGAAACCGACCACTTCTTTCATCTGCTCGCTGCGACCGGCGACGACACCGCCCATGCAACGGCCCTGGCCGTCGATGAACTTGGTCGCCGAGTGCACGACGATGTCCGCGCCCATTTTCAGCGGCTGCTGCAACGCAGGGGTGCAGAAACAGTTGTCGACCACCAGCATCGCGCCTTTGGCGTGAGCGATTTTCGCCAGTTCGGCGATGTCGACCAGCTCGGCCAGAGGGTTGGATGGCGACTCGACGAACAGCAATTTGGTGTTGGCCTTGATCGCCGCGTCCCAACCGGACAAGTCCGCCAGGGCCACGTAATCGACTTCGATCCCGAAGCGTTTGAAGTACTTCTCGAACAGGCTGATGGTCGAGCCAAACACGCTGCGCGACACCAATACGTGGTCGCCGGCGCTGCACAGGCTCATCACCACCGCCATGATCGCAGCCATGCCGGTTGCGGTGGCCACGGCTTGCTCGGCGCTTTCCAGGGCCGCGATGCGCTCTTCGAAGGCGCGCACGGTCGGGTTGGTGTAGCGCGAGTAGACGTTGCCCGGCACTTCGCCGGCAAAACGCGCGGCGGCGTCGGCAGCGGTGCGGAATACGTAGCTGGAAGTGAAGAACATCGGATCACCGTGTTCGCCTTCCGGCGTACGGTGCTGACCGGCACGTACGGCCAGGGTATCGAACGCTACGCCTTCGAGGTCGCTGTCCAACCGACCGGCATCCCAATCCTGACTCATGCTGTCACTCCTTTCCCTAATTCTCGTAAATTAAAAGCCGGATACAAAACCGGCCCCTCAGGGCCGGTAATTACTCAGTTGTTGTACAGATCGATGATCGCGCTGACTGCCTGCGTCTTGAC
Organism: Pseudomonas sp. MAG733B; assembly: GCF_036884845.1. NCBI lineage: Bacteria > Pseudomonadati > Pseudomonadota > Gammaproteobacteria > Pseudomonadales > Pseudomonadaceae > Pseudomonas > Pseudomonas sp. MAG733B. The sequence continues at coordinate 2,725,975 of NZ_CP145732.1, read as the reverse complement.
CTTGGAGGCATCGTTGCGTGCCTGCTCGATCTTGTTCAGGTAAGCCTCGTCGACGTCGCCGGTGACGTACTGGCCGTCGAACACCGCGCAATCGAACTTGTCGATCTTGATCTTGCCGCCACCGACCGCTTCGATCAAGTCAGGCAAGTCCTGATAGATCAGCCAGTCAGCGCCGATCAGGTCAGCCACGTCCTGGGTCGAACGGTTGTGAGCGATCAGTTCATGGGCGCTCGGCATGTCGATGCCGTAGACGTTCGGGAAACGCACGGCCGGCGCAGCGGAACAGAAGTAGACGTTCTTGGCGCCCGCTTCACGTGCCATCTGGATGATCTGCTTGCAGGTGGTGCCGCGAACGATGGAGTCGTCCACCAGCATCACGTTCTTGCCGCGGAATTCCAGCTCGATTGCGTTGAGCTTCTGGCGTACGGATTTTTTCCGTGCTGCCTGGCCCGGCATGATGAAGGTGCGGCCGATGTAGCGGTTCTTCACGAAGCCTTCGCGGAACTTCACGCCCAGGTGGTTCGCCAGCTCCAAGGCCGCGGTGCGGCTGGTGTCCGGGATCGGGATGACCACGTCGATGTCGTGCTCAGGACGCTCGCGCAGGATCTTCTCGGCGAGTTTCTCGCCCATGCGCAGGCGGGCCTTGTACACCGACACGCCGTCGATGATCGAGTCCGGACGCGCCAAGTACACGTGTTCGAAGATGCACGGAGTCAGGGACGGGTTGGTCGCGCACTGACGGGTGTGCAGCTTGCCGTCTTCAGTGATGTAGACCGCTTCGCCCGGTGCCAGGTCGCGAATCAGGGTGAAGCCGAGCACGTCCAGGGACACGCTTTCGGACGCGATCATGTACTCGACGCCTTCGTCGGTGTGACGCTGGCCGAACACGATCGGGCGGATGCCGTGCGGGTCACGGAAACCGACGATACCGTAGCCGGTCACCATCGCCACGACGGCGTAACCACCGACGCAACGGTTGTGCACGTCGGTGACGGCGGCAAACACGTCTTCTTCGGTTGGCTGCAACTTGCCGCGCTGGGCCAGTTCGTGTGCGAACACGTTGAGCAGCACTTCCGAGTCGGAGCTGGTGTTGACGTGGCGCAGGTCAGATTCGTAAATCTCCTTGGCCAGCTGTTCAACGTTGGTCAGGTTACCGTTGTGCGCCAGGGTGATGCCGTAAGGCGAGTTGACGTAAAACGGTTGAGCTTCGGCCGAGGTCGAGCTGCCCGCGGTCGGATAGCGCACATGGCCAATGCCCATGTGGCCGACCAGGCGCTGCATGTGACGCTGCTGGAACACGTCACGCACCAGGCCGTTGTCCTTGCGCAGGAATAACCGGCCATCATGGCTGGTCACGATACCGGCAGCGTCCTGGCCGCGGTGCTGGAGGACGGTTAGCGCGTCATACAGCGCCTGATTGACGTTCGACTTACCGACGATACCGACGATGCCACACATGCGACGCAACCCCTACTTAATGGATCTGAACTGAACACAACTCACTGAGGCGTTTTGGCCATCGGCAAGAGGTGCTCCTTGAACGGTATTTCAGCGGGTACGCTGATACCGCTGGCAAGCCACTGACTGCTCCACCCGAGAATCAGGTTTTTGGACCAATCGGCGACCAATAGAAATTTTGGCACGAGTTGCGACTGCTGCCACCACTCGTCCTGCTGTACCGGCCCCAGGCTCAATAGCCCGACCGCCACGACCACCAGCAAAACGCCACGCGCGGCGCCAAAGGCCATGCCGAGGAATCGATCGGTCCCGGACAACCCGGTGACGCGTACCAATTCGCCGATCAGATAATTGATCATTGCGCCTACGATCAACGTGGCGACAAACATGATGGCACAGCCCGCGATCACGCGAGCCGAAGGTGTTTGAATGTATCCGGCGAGGTACTCGGACAATGAGCCACCGAACATCCAGGCAACGGCTCCTGCGATGATCCAGGTCACCAGCGACAGTGCTTCTTTGACGAAGCCGCGGCTCAGACTGATCAATGCGGAGATGGCGACGATTGCAACGATCGCCCAGTCAACCCAGGTAAATGGCACAGTGCAGCCTACAGACGGATAAGGCGGCGCATTTTAGCAGAGCCCATGCTTATCGGTAAGCTGCGATTGTCAGTGCATTTCAAATCGGTGCGATAGATTTAGCCGCGCTCTGGCTGAAAACGCACCACAAACCCCTTGAGGTTCTGCTGGCGGTTCAACAAGTCACGCAGACGATCGGCTTCGGCACGCTCGATCAGCGGCCCGACAAACACCCGATTCTTGCCGTCGGCGGTACGGATATAAGCGTTGTAACCCTGGCTGCGCAGGGTCTTCTGCAGCTTTTCCGCACTTTCACGATTGGCCAGGCTGGCCAGTTGCACCGACCAGCTCACCGAGAGACCATTGGCATCGACGCGGCTTTGCGTGGTGTCCGGCTTGCCCGGAGCCGCGGTGATCGGCTGGGCGGGCGCGGTCGCAGGTTTTGCCGCGAGCGCCGGAACCGGTGCTGGAGCAGGAGGCGGCGTGACAGCTTTTGCGGTTGGCGCTGGCGCGACAGGCGCAACGGGCACTTCCTGCTGGGCGATTTCGTCATCGCTCGGCACTGGTTCCTGAGGCAAGGCTTGCGGCTCAGGCACCACCACCGGCTCAACCTGCACTTGCGGCATCGCCGGTGCTTGCGGTGCAGCCGGGGCTTCAACCGTCACATGGCGCTGCTCATCCTGCCGCGAGAACAGCATTGGCAGGAAAATCACCGCCAGCGCCACCAGAACCAGGGCGCCGACCATGCGCTGTTTGTAGGCCTTATCCAGCAATGCCATTTGCCGCTTCCTCCGTGGAGCGCCGGGCCAGCCATTCCAGGGCCTCGGCGACACAATAAAATGATCCGAACAACAGAATTTCGTCGTCGCTCGTTGCCAGCGCGCTCTGCCCTTCCAGGGCGGCAGCCACGCTATCATAAGACGTTACTGAAGCGCCGCGCTTGTGCAGCGCTTCGTGCAAATCGTTAACCGGTCGCGCCCGTGGCGAATCCAGCGGTGCGACAGCCCAGTGCTCGACACTAGCACTCAACTCATCAACAACACCATTCAGATCCTTGTCCGCCAGCAACCCGAACACCGCCAGACGCTTGCCGACCGGTGGGCGGTTGGCCAGACGCCGTGCCAGGTATTCTGCCGCATGGGGGTTGTGCCCTACATCCAGCAACAGGTTAAGACGCTTGCCCTGCCAGTTGAACTGCCGACGATCGAGACGACCGACCACTCGCGTCGCTTGCAGAGCCTGAACAATCTGCGCATCCACCCAAGGCAGACCGAGCAGCAGATAGGCCTGCAAGGCCAGCGCGGCGTTTTCCATCGGCAGATCGAGCAATGGCAGATCGCGCAGCTCGACCACACGACCCTGAGCGTCAAGACCGCGCCATTGCCAGTTGTGATCGGTGATGCCGAGATCGAAATCGCGCCCACGCAGGAAAAACGGGCAATTGAGCTCGCGCGCTTTGTCCAGCAAGGGTTGCGGAGGATTCAGGTCGCCACAGAGCGCAGGCGCGCCCTGGCGGAAAATGCCGGCCTTCTCGAAGGCCACGGACTCGCGGGTATCACCCAGGTAATCCGCGTGATCGACACCGATGCTGGTGACCAGCGCCATATCGGCGTCGACCACGTTGACCGTGTCCAGACGCCCGCCGAGACCGACTTCCAGCACCACGGCATCGAGCCCGGACTGTTGAAACAGCCAGAACGCCGCCAGGGTGCCCATCTCGAAATAGGTCAGGGAAGTGTCGCCGCGACCGGCCTCCACCGCAGCGAAGGCCTGGCACAGCTCGGCGTCAGTGGCTTCGACGCCGTTGACCTGCACCCGCTCGTTGTAGCGCAGCAGGTGCGGGGAACTGTAGACACCGACTTTCAGGCCCTGGGCCCGCAGCAATGAAGCCACGAACGCACAGGTAGAACCCTTGCCGTTGGTGCCGGTGACCGTGATCACCCGAGGCGCCGGCTTGCCCAGTCCCATGCGGGACGCTACCTGTTGCGAGCGCTCAAGGCCCATGTCGATGGCCGAAGGGTGCAACTGCTCAAGGTAGGCGAGCCACTCGCCAAGGGTACGTTGGGTCATATGTTGGCAGGCACCGGCGGAACGACGATCGGCTCGATTGGCGCAGCGACGAATTTCGGCGTCGGCAGGCCCATCATTTGTGCCAGCAGGTTGCCCAGGCGCGGACGCAGCTCCTGACGGTGAACGATCATGTCGATGGCGCCGTGCTCCAGCAGGAACTCGCTGCGCTGGAAGCCTTCCGGCAGTTTTTCGCGCACGGTTTGCTCGATCACGCGCGGACCGGCAAAACCGATCAGGGCTTTCGGCTCGCCGACGATCACGTCGCCCAGCATCGCCAGACTGGCGGAAACACCGCCGTAGACCGGGTCGGTCAGTACGGAGATGAACGGAATGCCTTCTTCACGCAGACGCGCCAGTACCGCGGAGGTCTTGGCCATTTGCATCAGGGAGATCAGCGCTTCCTGCATCCGCGCACCACCAGAGGCGGAGAAGCAGATCATCGGGCAGCGTTTTTCCAGCGCGTAGTTGGCGGCGCGCACGAAGCGCTCACCGACGATGGCGCCCATCGAACCACCCATGAAGGAGAATTCGAACGCCGAAACCACCACCGGCATGCCCAGCAGCGTACCGCTCATGGAGACCAGTGCGTCTTTTTCGCCGGTCTGCTTTTGTGCAGCGGTCAGGCGATCCTTGTACTTCTTGCCGTCACGGAATTTCAGACGGTCAACCGGCTCCAGGTCCGCGCCCAGCTCGGTACGGCCTTCGACGTCGAGGAAAATGTCGATACGGGCGCGTGCGCCAATACGCATGTGATGGTTGCACTTGGGGCAAACGTCCAGGGTTTTTTCAAGCTCTGGACGATACAGCACAGCCTCGCAAGACGGGCATTTGTGCCAAAGACCTTCAGGCACCGAGCTCTTCTTGACCTCGGAACGCATGATCGAAGGGATCAGTTTGTCTACTAACCAGTTGCTCATGCTTTCTTTCTCCAGTACCGGCGGCCCGAACGCTCTGGTTCGCAGCCCCGCGTATGCCCTAGCGCTAAATTCATGTGTGCGGCGATGATCGCTGGATTGCCGGGTCAGGAAACTTGACCTGCGTGCAACTCCAAAAAACCCTCAGCCATGCCTGCTTTGTGCAAGTGCAGTTACTGACGGCGGCAGTGTGCCAGCCGTCACATGCGAGCTGGATCAAAAGATCGCAGCCTCGTTTCACTCGACAGCTCCTACAACTTTCCTGCAGCCGCTTTGATAAATGCCTGAATCTTTGCGTGATCCTTGATGCCCTTGCTCGCCTCTACCCCGCCGCTGACATCCACGGCATAAGGCCGGACCCGGGCCACTGCATCGGCGACGTTATCCGGGGTCAATCCACCCGCGAGAATGATCGGCTTGCTCAAGCCTTGAGGTATCAGAGACCAGTCGAACGCCTCGCCGGTTCCGCCGGGAATGCCTTCGACATAGGCGTCGAGCAGAATGCCGCTGGCACTCGGATAAGCCTCGCACGCCGCGGCAATGTCGTCGCCGGCCTTGACCCGCAACGCTTTGATGTACGGACGATCCCAGCTTTCGCACTCCGCGGCGGTTTCATCGCCATGGAACTGCAACAGGTCCAGCGGCACGGCATCGAGGATCTCGCTCAACTCGGCACGGCTGGCATTGACGAACAAACCGACGGTCGTGACAAACGGCGGCAGCGCCTTGACGATCGCGCGCGCCTGCTGGAACGTCACCGCCCGCGGGCTCTTGGCGTAAAACACAAATCCGATGGCATCGGCCCCGGCTTCGACCGCTGCCAACGCATCTTCTATGCGGGTAATCCCGCAAATCTTGCTGCGAACGGCTGACATGTCGATAAAACCCCACGGCAAATCCGAGAAAGTCCCGGATGGTAACAAAAGCGTTCGAGGGCGTCAGCCGTCAAGTTCGGAGAAACCGGTGAGGAAGTGTGGGCCAATGTAACGCTCGGGCAATTCGAACTCGTCGCGGTACTCGACCTGCACCAGATACAGCCCAAACGGATGCGCCGTTACCCCGCCGGAACGGCGGATTCGGCTTTCCAGCACTTCTTTCATCCACTCCACCGGACGCTCGCCGGCACCGATGGTCATCAGCACACCGGCGATGTTGCGCACCATGTGGTGCAGAAAGGCACTGGCACGGATATCCAGCACGATCATCTTGCCGTGGCGCGTGACGCGCAGGTGATGCAGCTCCTTGATCGGCGACTTGGCCTGGCACTGGCCGGCGCGGAAAGCGCTGAAATCGTGGGTGCCCACCAGATATTGCGCCGCTTCGGCCATGCGCTCGACGTCCAGCGGACGGTGGTTCCAGGTGATTTCTTCGTTCAGGTGCGCCGGACGGATCTGATCGTTGTAGATCACGTAGCGATAACGCCGGGCGATGGCCTTGAACCGCGCATGGAAGTGCGCCGGCATGACCTTGGCCCAACTGACACTGACGTCGTGCGGCAGGTTGATGTTGGCGCCCATGACCCAGGCTTTCATCGATCGCTCGACCTGGGTATCGAAATGCACCACCTGTCCGCAAGCATGCACGCCAGCGTCGGTACGCCCGGCGCACAGCAGCGAAACCGGCGAATCGGCGACTTTGGACAAGGCGTTTTCGAGGGTTTCCTGCACGGTGAGCACGCCGGAGGCCTGGCGCTGCCAGCCGCGATAGCGCGAGCCTTTGTATTCGACGCCCAACGCGATCCGGTAAAAGCCCTCGGCTGCCAGTTCGGCGGCCGGGTTATCTATATTTGCCAAGGAGTGACAGCCTGCTGATGTACGCAAAGGCGGGCATTATAAGGTGCTCGGGCGGGGATGCCAGTGAGATCTCCATTGACTGTTACGACCCCATCGCTGGCAAGCCAACTCCCACAGGTTTTCCGGGCGACATAAATCACTGTGGGAGCTGGCTTGCCAGCGATGAGGCCCCTACATCCAACCTCAACTGCAGCCAGAAACTAAAACGGCAGCCTCAATGGGCTGCCGCTTTATTCAACGATTAACTCAAGCCAGACGCGAAAGCATCTCCTTGGCTTCGCTCTTCTGCCCGGCATCGCCTTCGGTTACCACCTCATTGAGGATGTCGCGGGCGCCGTCGTTGTCACCCATGTCGATGTAGGCCTGGGCCAGATCGAGTTTGGTAGCGACTTCGTCGGTGCCGGACAAGAAATCGAAGTCCGGCTCGTCGTCCACGGTAGCCAAGGCATCATCCACGGTGAACGTTGGCTCGCTGATGCTCTGGGACAGGCGATCCAGTTCGGCGTTGACGTCATCCAGCTCGGACTCGAATGCATTCGGAGTCGTTGCAGCGTCCATCTCGTCGGCCAGCGACAAGTCGAAATCGGCCGGCAGCTCCAGGTCGTCCAGCGGTGCTTCGGCCACGGTTGGCGCTTCGACCGGCGGCAGATCCTTCACGCCCTCATCCAGATCCAGCAGGAAATCGTCTTCCGCCAGAATGGCCGGAGACGGTTCGGCACCGAGGTCCATGTCCAGATCGAAATCCGACAGGTCGTCGAGGTTTTCCTTGATTTCAGTCTGCTGCTGCAACACCGACTCGAAGCTCAGGTCGTCGTCCAGCGGGAAATCTTCCAGCTCGTCCAGAGTCGCAATCGGTTCCGGTTCCGCCTGCGGCGCTGGCGCAGCAGCTGCCGGAGTGATGTTGTCCAGGTCATCAAGACTCAGATCGAAAGCACTGTCGAGGTCGTCGACGGCCGGGGCTGGAACGGGTTCAGCCGCGGCCGGCGCAACGTTTTCCAGGTCGTCGAGACTCAGATCGAAAGCACTGTCGAAGTCGTCGTCAATTGGCGCGGGCTCTGATTCTAGTGCTTGCGGCTCATCCAGCAACAGATCCTTGACGTATTGCGCGTCCAGCTCGGCCGCGACGGCAGCAGCCGCGATACCGCCAGCAGCGACCAGCGCCATGGCCGGGAAACGGCTTTTCAGTTTTTCGACCTGGGCGAAGTTGTCGCCATTGGCCACCAACTGACGCTCTTGAACCACGAACGCATCGCGGTCGCCCTGCAGACCGTAGACTTCCATCAGCTTGAGACGCAGATCACTGCGCTGCGGCTCTTGCTTGATGCCATCTTCCAGCAGCGCGGCAGCCTGGTTCAGGCGACCGGCAGCGATGTGCGACTGGGCTTGACCCAACACATCGTCCGAACGCTCGGCGGCTGGAGCGACCAGCGGCGCTGCAATCGGTGGCGTTACCACAACCGGGGTAATCACTGGCGCTGGCGCAGGTGCCGGAGCGGTCGCAAGCTTCACGCTTGGCGGTGGAACTTCCAGGCCTTCGAAGCTGCTTTCCGGCAGGTCGAGTTCGGCGGAGAACTCTTGCTCTTCGGACAAGGCACGGGCCATGCGCAGGTGTTTCTCGGCTTCCTGCTGGGCTTTGCGGCGACGTGCCAGCAACAGCAACAACAGCAAAACGACTACCGCCCCGCCACCGGCCAGACCCAATAGCCATGGGTTGGTCAGCAACTCGTTGAACTTCTGCTCGTCGGAGGCAGCCGGTTTTGGCTCGACGGGTTGTTCGGCTGGCGCCGGAGTGGCTTCAGGAGCTGCCGGCACCGCAGCCACAGGCTCGGCAGGCGTTGCAGTCGGATTGGGCGCCAGCTCAGCGGTGATCGCCGGAGCGGTCGCGGCAGTAGCGGCAGCCGGCGCACCCGCGGCACCTTCGGCTTGCAACTTGGCCAGTTGATTGTTCTTCAGTTCGATCAGGCGTTGCAGCTTGTCCATCTGACTTTGCAGATCGGCCACGCGACTTTTCAGCTCGGCATTGTCACGACGGGTCGTGTCGAGGCTTTCCTGGGTGACGGCCAGTTTGTTGCCCAAAGCCTTGGCATCACCTGCCTGACCTTTGCCACCGGCCTTGCCGGACTCGGCGGAAACCAGGCTCAGCTTGTCCTGACCGGTTTGCGTGGCTGGCGCGTCACCACGACCGCGATTGGTCGCATCGAGTTGCTGCTGCCCGGTGCCAGGCTTCGCCACATAACGACGACCCTGACGCCACGCGGTGTTCTGCGCCGCCACTTCGGCAATGGCCTTGGGTTGCGGCAGGTTGGTGCTTTGCGTTTGATCCGGCAGGCGCAGCACTTGCCCGGTTTTCAAGCGATTGATGTTGCCGTCGATGAAGGCATCCGGGTTCAGCGCCTGGATCGCCAGCATGGTTTGTTGAATCGAACCGCCATTACGCGCCTTCGCTGCGATTTCCCAAAGGGTGTCGCGCGGCGTGGTGGTGTATTGGGACGGCTGGGTTGCGCCGGTGACAGGCGTGGTGCCGGTCGGCGCCGGCTGCGCAGCCGCTTCAGCGGTTTGCGGCGAGAATTTGGACGGATCGAGCAGCACGCTGTAGTCGCGCAGCAAACGACCGTTGGGCCACATCACTTGAACCAGGAATTTCACCATCGGTTCGGAGAGCGGCTTGCTGGAAGTCACACGCAGGATGCTTTTACCACTGGCGTTAAGCACCGGGGTAAAGGTCAAGTCGTTGAGAAACGCCTGGCGGTCGACACCCGCCTTGGCGAAATCTTCAGGCGAAGCCAGGCTCGGCACCACTTCGGCAGCGGTCAGATCCTTGACATCGAGCAGCTCGATTTCCGCCACCAGCGGCTGGTTGAGCGTCGATTTCAGGGTCAGCTCCCCGAGCCCGAGGGCATGCGCCATACCGGAGGACAGCGCCGAGGCGGCCGCTATTGCTAACACCAGTTTGCGAACTTGAACCATAGCTCATCCTTAGTTTGAACATTCCTCGGCCAGCGAGAAGGTGTTGATTGCCGCTGCCGTAGGGCGTTGCGCGCGATCAAGTATCTTTTACAGCAGGTCTTTAATCAACAACTCAGCCAGCTGCACAGCATTGAGCGCGGCGCCCTTGCGTACGTTATCTGACGTCAGCCACATATTTAGTTCCGACAGGTCGTCGATACCATGGCGAACCCGACCAACGTAGACCACATCCTGCCCCACCGCATCGCCGACCGCAGTCGGATAATCACCGGCCTCGACCAGTTCGATGCCGGGTGCGTCTTCCAGTGCAGCGTTGACTTTCGTCAGGTCGATATCGCTCGCGGACTGCAGGGTCACGCTATAGCTATCGCCAAAAAACACCGGGGCTTGAATGCAAGTGACGGATATTTTCAGAGAAGGCAGTGCCATGACCTGCCGCAGCTCTCGCACCAGGCGTTTTTCCAGCAGCGTATGACCCTGCTCGTCCTGCTTGCCGACTTGTGCCAGCAGGTTGAAGGCCATCTGCCGATCAAAGAACTTCGGCTCCAGCGGGCGCACATTCAATAGCTCGGCGGTCTGCCGCGCCAGCTCGCTGACAGCCTCGCGACCTTGAGCCGACACCGCCAGGCTGGCGGTCAGGCTGACGCGCTGCAAATCGAGCAAGCCCAGCAATGGCGCGAGCACCACCGCCAAAGTGGTGGCCGATGGGCTCGGGCTGCTGACCTGGAATGGCTTTTTCAGACCGGCCAGTACTTGCGCGTTGGCTTCCGGCACCACTTGCGGCGCTTGATCGGCGGGCAAGGCGCCGGACAGGTCGATGATCGAGCAACCGGCAGCGGTGGCGCGGGAAGCGAAACTCAGGGTCGCTGCCGGGCCTGCGGCAAAGAACACCAGTTGCACTTTGCTGAAGTCGAACTCATCGGCTTCGCGCACACGCACGTTCTTGCCGCGAAACGGCACCGAACTGCCGGCGGATTCGCTACTGGCCAGCAAGTGCAGGTTGCCGACCGGGAAGTCGCGCTCTTCGAGAATCTGCACCAGCGTTTCGCCGACAGTACCGGTGGCGCCGATCACGGCAATATCAATGGACTGGCTCATGGTTCTACCTCTGGCGAAACGGGGGGAGCGGCACTTTACCGGGTGGGTGCCACACAGGCAATTCGATGGTGCCCGTAACGGCCCCATCGCTGGCAAGCCAGCTCCCACAGGATTTGCTGGTGTACACACATTTCATGTTTGACTCCCGACGTTGTGGGAGCTGGCTTGCCAGCGATGAGGCCAGAGCAGATAGCCGAGAAACCTCAGGGATAAAAAAACCCGCACCTCTTTCAAGGCGCGGGTTGTTTCATTGCATCAATCGATCAACGCTCAAGCAGGATCCGCAGCATTCGACGCAGCGGTTCGGCCGCGCCCCACAGCAGTTGGTCGCCGACGGTGAACGCGCCAAGGAACTGCGAACCCATGTTCAGCTTGCGCAAACGGCCGACCGGAATGTTCAGGGTGCCGGTGACCTTGTTCGGGCTCAGCTCCTGAATGCTGATATCGCGGTTGTTCGGCACCAGCTTGACCCAAGGGTTGTGCTGGCTGATCAGCCCTTCGATATCGGCCATTGGCACGTCTTTGTTCAGCTTGATGGTCAGCGCCTGGCTGTGGCAGCGCATGGCGCCGATGCGCACGCAGATGCCATCCACCGGGATCGGACTCTTGAAGCGACCGAGGATCTTGTTGGTCTCGGCCTGGGCCTTCCACTCTTCGCGGCTCTGACCGTTCGGCAGTTCCTTGTCGATCCACGGGATCAGGCTGCCGGCCAGCGGTACGCCGAAGTTTTCGGTTGGGTACGCGTCGCTGCGCATGGCTTCGGCCACACGACGGTCGATGTCGAGGATCGCGCTGGCCGGGTCGGCCAGTTGATCGGCGACAGCGGCGTGGGTCGCGCCCATTTGCTTGATCAATTCACGCATGTTCTGCGCGCCGGCACCGGAGGCCGCCTGATAAGTCATGGCGCTCATCCACTCGACCAGACCGGCTTCGAACAGACCGCCCAGGCCCATCAGCATCAGGCTGACGGTGCAGTTGCCGCCGATGTAGTTCTTGGTGCCCGCGTCCAGTTGCTGGTCGATAACCTTGCGGTTGACCGGGTCCAGAACGATGACCGCGTCATCCTGCATGCGCAGGCTGGAAGCGGCGTCGATCCAGTAACCCTGCCAGCCGGCTTCGCGCAGCTTGGGGAACACTTCGCTGGTGTAGTCGCCACCCTGGCAGGTCAGAATCACGTCGAGGGTTTTCAGCTCTTCAATGCTGTAAGCGTCCTTGAGCGGAGCAATGTCCTTGCCCACGGACGGGCCTTGGCCACCGACATTGGAAGTGGTGAAAAACACCGGCTCGATAAGATCGAAATCCTGCTCTTCCAGCATCCGCTGCATGAGCACGGAACCGACCATACCGCGCCAACCGATCAGACCTACACGTTTCATCGCAACTACACCTTCTTGAAATGTGGGCCGCTGCTTTATCTTGAATTTGGCAGCGGGCCCGAGAGATTACAGATTCCGCAGCGCGGCGACTACTGCGTCGCCCATTTCCTGCGTACCGACTTTAGTGCAACCGGCCGACCAGATGTCACCGGTGCGCAAGCCCTGATCCAGCACCAGGCTGACGGCTTTTTCGATGGCATCGGCCGCGGCCTGCTGGTTGAAGCTGTAACGCAACATCATCGACACCGACAAAATGGTCGCCAGCGGGTTGGCGATGCCTTTGCCGGCGATATCTGGCGCCGAACCGTGGCACGGCTCGTACATGCCCTTGTTGTTGGTGTCCAGGGACGCCGAAGGCAGCATACCGATGGAACCGGTGAGCATCGAAGCCTGATCGGACAGAATGTCGCCGAACATGTTGTCGGTGACGATCACGTCGAACTGCTTCGGTGCACGCACCAGTTGCATCGCGGCGTTGTCGACGTACATGTGGCTCAGTTCGACTTGCGGGTAATCCTTGGCCACTTCTTCGACGATTTCACGCCACAGTTGGCTGGACGCCAGCACGTTGGCCTTGTCCACCGAGCACAGCTTCTTGCCACGGACCATCGCCATGTCGAAACCGACACGGGCGATGCGACGGATTTCGCTTTCGCTGTACGGCAGGGTGTCGTAGGACTGACGCTCGCCGTTTTCCAGGGTGCGGGTGCCGCGTGGCGCGCCGAAGTAGATGCCGCCGGTCAGTTCGCGAACGATCAGGATGTCCAGGCCGGAAACGATGTCCGCTTTCAGGCTGGAAGCCTCGGCCAGCTGCGGGTAGAGGATCGCCGGACGCAGGTTGCCGAACAGGCCCAGTTGCGCACGAACTTTCAGCAGGCCGCGCTCAGGGCGGATGTCACGTTCGATGGCGTCCCATTTCGGGCCGCCAACGGCGCCCAGCAGCACTGCATCGGCCGCGCGGGCACGGTCCAGGGTTTCGTCGGCCAGCGGCACGCCGTGCTTGTCGATGGCGGCGCCGCCGATCACGTCGTGGCTCAGCTCGAAGCCCAGGCTGTACTTGTCGTTGGCCAGCTCCAGCACCTTGACCGCTTCGGCCATGATTTCCGGGCCAATACCGTCACCTGGGAGAATCAGAATCTGCTTGCTCATGCTTTCCTCATGTCTTCAGTCGGTGCGCCATCGACCGGCGCGCCCGGAAAAATGCTTATCGTTCGGCGCTTATCGTTCAGCCATCAGCACGAGTACATCCGTACTGAACGAACCATCGGCCTCAATCTCAAAATATTCGCGTACTTCGTTGCCCATCGATTGCTGCAGTTCGCGGATCGCTGCACGCATCACTTGCGGTGTGCGCATGCGTTCGACCCAGCTGTTGTATTCCAGGCGCAGACGCTGACGCGTGGTACTGCGGGTATGCAACCCCGCTTCGCTGACCTGACGCAACCACTCACCGGCGGAATAATCGCGCACATGGCTGGTGTCGCGCAGCACTTCGACGCTTTGCAGGTAAGTGTCGAACAACGGGCTGCCCGGTGACAACACATCGATGAACGCCGCCACGCCACCCGGCTTCAACACCCGGCGTACTTCGCGCAGGGCCAGGCCGAGATCGCTCCAGTGATGCGCCGAATAACGGCTGAAGACGAAATCGAACTCGCCGTCGGCGAATGGCAGACGCTCGGCGGCACCGTTGACCGTGGACACGTTGCTCAAGCCACGGTCGACAGCAGCAGCCGTCACCACGTCGAGCATTTGCTGCGACAGGTCATAGGCCACCACTTCTTTCACCAACGAGGCGACGTGAAAACTCACGTGGCCGGCGCCACAGCCCAAGTCCAGAACCCTGGCCTCGCCCTGCCCCGCCAACTCGGCCTGTAGCAGCGCGAATTCGGTGCCTTGAGCGTGTACGGCGCTGCTCAGATAGGCCGAAGCCTGTTCACCGAATTGCTTCTGAACTACCTGGGTGTGCTGGGCAGTGCTGGTCATGGGGACTTCCTTTTTTGGGGTTTAGCCTTGTGTCGCCTGAGCTGCCGTCTTCGCGAGCAAGCCCGCTCCCACAGGGGTTTTGTAAACACCACAAATCCAATGTGGGAGCGGGCTTGCTCGCGAAGAGGCCGGCCCTACCTACATAAATCTCGGATCAATCAAGCGTCGCGAAACAACCACGGCTGGCTCGCACGGTGCTTGGCTTCAAACGTCGCAATCGCATCGCCGTCCTGCAAGGTCAGGCCGATATCGTCCAGACCGTTGAGCAAGCAGTGTTTGCGGAAAGCATCGATTTCAAAGTCCAACACCTTGCCGTCCGGACGGGTCACGGTCTGGGCTTGCAGATCAACCTGCAATTGATAGCCCGGATCGGCTTCAACCTGCTCGAACAGCTCATCGACTTCAGCGTCGCTCAAGATGATCGGCAGCAAGCCGTTCTTGAAGCTGTTGTTGAAGAAGATGTCGGCGTAGCTCGGCGCGATGATGCTGCGGAAACCGTATTCTTCCAGCGCCCATGGCGCGTGCTCACGGCTGGAGCCGCAACCGAAGTTCTCGCGGGCCAGCAACACGCTGGCGCCTTGATAACGCTCGGCGTTGAGGACGAAATCCTTGTTCAACGGACGCTTGGAGTTGTCCTGGTACGGCTGCCCCACATCAAGGTAGCGCCATTCATCGAACAGGTTCGGACCGAAACCGGTGCGCTTGATCGACTTCAAGAACTGCTTCGGAATGATCTGATCGGTGTCGACGTTGGCACGATCCAAAGGCGCGACAAGTCCAGTATGTTGGGTAAATGCTCTCATGCTTACTGCGCTCCCTGGATCAATTCACGGACGTCGACGAAACGACCGTTCACAGCGGCGGCGGCGGCCATGGCCGGGCTGACGAGGTGAGTACGACCACCGGCGCCCTGACGGCCTTCGAAGTTACGGTTGGACGTCGAGGCGCAATGCTCGCCCGACTCCAAGCGGTCCGGGTTCATCGCCAGGCACATCGAGCAACCTGGCTCGCGCCATTCGAAACCGGCCTCGAGGAAAATCTTGTCCAGGCCTTCCGATTCAGCCTGCGCCTTCACCAGACCCGAGCCCGGCACCACGATGGCCTGCTTGATGGTCGAAGCCACTTTGCGGCCCTTGGCGATCACTGCCGCAGCGCGCAAATCTTCGATCCGCGAGTTGGTGCAAGAGCCGATGAACACGCGATCCAGCTGAATGTCGGTGATCGCCTGATTGGCGGTCAAACCCATGTATTTCAAGGCACGCTCGATGGAACCGCGCTTGACCAGGTCCATTTCCTTCGCAGGATCCGGCACGTTCTGATCCACAGCCAATACCATTTCAGGCGAAGTGCCCCAGCTGACTTGCGGCTTGATCTGGGTCGCGTCGAGCTCGACGATGGTGTCGAACTTCGCATCGGCATCGGACACCAGGTCTTTCCAGGCTTCGACGGCCAAGTCCCATTCCGCGCCTTTGGGAGCAAATGGACGGCCCTTCACGTAGGCCACGGTTTTTTCGTCAGCCGCCACCAGACCTACGCGAGCGCCGGCCTCGATGGACATGTTGCAGATGGTCATGCGGCCTTCAACGGACAGGTCGCGAATCGCGCTGCCGGCGAATTCGATGGCGTGGCCGTTACCGCCGGCGGTGCCGATCTTGCCGATCACCGCGAGGACGATGTCCTTGGCGGTCACGCCGAACGGCAATTTGCCCTCGACCGACACCAGCATGTTTTTCATTTTCTTGGCGACCAGGCACTGAGTGGCGAGCACGTGCTCGACCTCGGAAGTGCCGATACCGTGAGCCAGAGCGCCGAATGCGCCGTGGGTCGAGGTATGGGAGTCGCCGCAGACCACGGTCATGCCCGGCAAGGTAGCGCCCTGCTCCGGGCCGATGACGTGGACGATGCCTTGGCGGATATCGTTCATCTTGAACTCGACGATGCCGTATTCATCGCAGTTGTCGTCGAGGGTCTGGACTTGCAAACGCGAGACCTGATCGGCAATGGCTTCTATGCCGCCCTTGCGCTCAGGGGTGGTCGGTACGTTGTGGTCCGGGGTCGCGATGTTGGCATCGATGCGCCAAGGCTTGCGCCCGGCCAGACGCAGGCCTTCGAAGGCTTGCGGCGAGGTCACTTCGTGGATGATGTGACGATCGATGTAGATCAGCGCAGAGCCATCGTCGCGCTGCTTGACCAAATGCGAATCCCAGAGCTTGTCGTAGAGCGTTTTGCCGGCCATCAGACGGTTCCTCATCAGCTTGTTTCTATGCCCTGGATCTTGAGTAACTCAATAACCCTTTGGCTTGTGAGGCTGATCCTATGGGGTTACATTAAATAACTCAAATTCATATTTTTTATGCTTTGGATAACCAACTGGAATACGACCATGGACCTGGCCAACCTGAATGCCTTTATTGCCATCGCCGAGACCGGAAGTTTCTCCGGTGCGGGCGAACGGCTGCACCTGACACAGCCGGCGATCAGCAAGCGCATCGCCGGGCTGGAGCAGCAATTGAAGGTACGACTGTTTGATCGATTGGGCCGCGAAGTCGGACTGACCGAGGCCGGTCGCGCCCTGCTGCCGCGGGCCTACCAGATTCTGAATGTCCTTGATGATACGCGCCGCGCCTTGACCAACCTCACCGGCGAGGTGACCGGTCGTCTGACCCTGGCCACCAGTCACCACATCGGCCTGCACCGTTTGCCGCCCTTATTAAGGGAGTTCACTCGACGTTATCCCGAGGTCGCGCTGGATATTCAGTTTCTCGATTCGGAAGTGGCCTACGAAGAAATCCTCCATGGCCGCGCGGAACTGGCGGTGATTACCCTCGCGCCGGAGCCCCACGCCTTGGTCAAGGCCACGCCGGTGTGGGACGACCCGCTGGATTTCGTGGTCGCCCCGGAGCATTCGCTGCTCAATAACGGCAAGGTCAGCCTCGCGGACATCGCCCGCCACCCGGCGGTGTTCCCCGGTGGCAACACCTTTACCCACCACATCGTCCAGCGCCTGTTTGAGGCCCAGGGCCTGACGCCGAACATCGCCATGAGCACCAATTACCTGGAAACCATCAAGATGATGGTGTCGATTGGCCTGGCCTGGAGCGTGCTACCGCGCACCATGCTTGACGATCAAGTTGCGCGAATACCTTTGCCGGGCATACAACTGTCTCGCCAGCTAGGCTATATCCTGCACACGGAACGGACGCTGTCGAATGCCGCACGGGCCTTCATGGCCTTGCTGGACGCTCAAATCGATCTGCCAGGGACTCAAGGCTAACTTGTGCTACTCCTATAGAGCCGCGAAAACCTGTCACAAATACCCAATTCAGCCTAAGGCTTGCCAATGCCGAAATCTGTTGACCGTATTCCGCCGATGCCGCGCATCCAGGCACTTGACCCCAAACGCTCCGAGCAGAGCTGGGAAAGTGCCCCACAATTGCTGGCAGCCCTGAACGGCGCACGTTTGGGCGCCTGGTATTGGGACATCGAGCGCGGGCAGATCAGTTGGTCGCGGGGTACGCAGGCACTGTTCGGCTTCGATCCCCGGCAGCCATTGCCGGCGGATCTGGAATACCTCGATTTGCTGCCACCCGAAGACCGGGCGAAAACTGTCCGCGCCTTCCACGCGGTGATCGCCGGCGCACCGCTGGAGCATGCGATGCACCACCGCATTCGCTGGCCCGACGGCAGCCTGCATTGGCTGGAGATCAACGGCAGCCTGCTGCCGGACAAAGACGGTCGGCCCCGGATGATCGGCGTGATCCGCGAGATCACCCACCAGCGCCAGCGCGAACAGGCGCTAAGCAGCTCGGAAAAACGCTTCGCCACGCTGTTTCACCTGTGCCCTAACATGGTCCTGTTGACTCGCCAGGAAGACGGCCTGATCACCGAAGCCAACCAGTATTTCGAAAGCCTGTTCGGTTGGCCGGTGCAGGACGCGATTGGCCGCACCACCCTGGAATTGGGCTTATGGGTGCACCCCGAGCAACGGGCGCAATTGGTCACGGCGACCAAGGCCAAGGGTGAGTTGACCAGCATGGAGGTGCAGTTTCGCGCCAGCAACGGGCAGATTCATGACGGCATCCTCAGCGCGCAAAAGGTTGAACTCGAAGGTCAGCCGTATCTGCTGAGCACGTTCCTCGACACCACTGAACGCAAAGCCGCCGAGCACGCCTTGAAGGACAGCCAGGAACGCCTTGATCTGGCGCTCGATTCAGCGCAACTGGGCACCTGGGATTGGCACATCCCCAGCGGCATGCTCTACGGCTCGGCTCGCGCAGCGCAGTTGCACGGCCTGGAAGCCAAGCCATTCCATGAATCTTTCGACGAGTTCTTCGAAGGCGTGCCCGGCGAAGAACGCGACACCATGCGTGACGCCTACCGCAGCCTGCGCGAAGGTCCGGCCGGCAACTATCAACTGACCTATCGCGTGCAATTGCCGGACGGCAGCTCGCGCTATCTGGAAAGCCGCGCCCGGCTCTATCGCGATGAAAACGGCCTGCCGCTGCGCATGGCCGGCACCTTGCTCGACATCACCGACCAGGTCGAACGCGAACAGAGGCTGGTGGCCTCCGAAGAGAAATTCGCCACGCTGTTCCAGGTCAGCCCGGACCCGATCTGCGTGACCCGCCAGGACACCGGCCAGTTCATCGAGATCAACTCCAGTTTCACCCAAACCTTCGGCTGGAGCGCCGCCGACGTGATCGGTCGCAGCGCCGACGAAATCGGCCTGTGGGACGCCTCGGCGAAAAGCCTGCAGCGAATCGAACAAGTGATCCGCGAACAAGGCCTCAATAACGTAGCGATTCTCGTCCAGCACAAGGACGGGCAATCCCTGACCTGCGTGATTTCCAGCCGACAGATCAGCGTCGGCGACCAGCCGTGCATCGTCACCACCCTGCGCGACATCACCCAACAACAGCGCTCGGAAGCGGCACTGAAGGCCAGCGAAGAGAAATTCGCCAAGGCGTTCCACTCCAGCCCCGACGCCATCACCATCACCGAACGCGATACCGGGCGCTATCTGGAGGTCAACGACGGTTTCTGCCGCTTGACCGGCTATCGTGCCGATGAAGTCATCGGCCGCACGGTTTATCAAGTCGGCATCTGGGCTGAAGAGAAGCAACGCTCGGCGCTGTTGGCCGAGCTGCAGATCAAGGGTCGGGTTCATCATCAGGAAATGCTCGGGCGCAACAAGCGCGGCGAGTTGCTGACCGTCGAAGTCTCGGTGGAACCGATCACCCTCAACGAAACCGCGTGTCTGCTGCTGACTGCGCGGGACGTCAGCCTGTTGAAAAACGCCGAGGCGCAGATCCGCCACCTCGCCTACCACGACCCTCTGACCAACCTGCCCAACCGCGCCCTGCTGATGGATCGCCTGAGCCAGCAAATTGCCCTGCTCAAGCGACACAACCTGCGCGGCGCGCTGATGTTCCTCGACCTCGACCACTTCAAGCACATCAATGATTCCCTCGGCCATCCGGTGGGCGACACGGTGCTGAAAATCATCACTGCACGCCTGGAAGCCAGCGTGCGCATGGAAGACACCGTCGCGCGCCTTGGCGGCGATGAGTTCGTGGTGCTGCTCAGCGGTCTTGAAGGTTCGCGCAACGACGTCAGCGCCCAAGTGCGGCAACTGGCCGATACCTTGCGCGAATTGCTGTCCGAGCCGATGTTCCTCGACGGTCAGCGCCTGCAAGTGACGCCGAGTATCGGCATCGCGCTGATTCCCGATCACGGCTCCACTCCCACCGACCTGCTCAAGCGGGCGGATATTGCCCTGTATCGCGCCAAGGATTCGGGGCGCAATACCGCGCAGATGTACCACAACACCATGCAGAAAGCCGCGAGCGAGCGCCTGCGCATGGAAACCGATCTGCGCCTGGCCCTGTCCCGTGGCGAATTCCGTGTGCATTACCAACCGCAACTCGATGCCCGGGATAACCGCATCGTCGGCGCCGAAGCGCTGGTGCGCTGGAACCATCCGGAGCTCGGCGCGCAATCGCCCACCGAGTTCATCAAGGTACTGGAAGACAGTGGCCTGATCCTGGAGGTCGGCACCTGGATTCTCGACGAAGCGTGCCAGGCCTGCCACCTGATGATTGCCAACGGTCTGGTGGACCCACTCGATTTCAGCCTGTGCGTGAACATCAGCCCACGGCAGTTCCGCCAGAACGACTTCGTCGAGCGCATCGAGGAAAGCCTCGCCAGCTACGGCTTGCCCTGCTCACTGCTGAAACTGGAAATCACCGAAGGCATCGTCATCCAGAACCTGGAAGACACCATCAGCAAAATGCGTCGCCTGAAAAAGCTCGGCGTCAGTTTCGCCATGGACGACTTCGGCACCGGTTATTCATCGCTGACTTACCTCAAGCGTCTGCCGGTCGACACCCTGAAAATCGACCAGTCGTTCATCCGCGACGCCACCACCGACCCCAACGACGCCGAGATCATCCGCGCCATCGTCGCCATGGCCCGCAGCCTGGAACTGAAAGTGATTGCCGAAGGCGTGGAGACGCCGGAGCAGCTGGAGTTTTTGCAGGGGCTGGGTTGTCACTTTTATCAGGGCTATCTGCACAGCCAGCCGTTGCCGGTGGAAGAGTTTCAAAAATTGCTCAGGTGATGCGTTTTTTTGTAGGAGCAAGGCTTGCCCGCGATAGCGATTTCGAGAACGCCATCGCGGGCAAGCCTTGCTCCTACGGACCTCACACTTCTTCATACCTTCGTATGAATCATTAAAACCCATACATGAAGTCACTGACCCTGTGTAGGAGTGACGCAGTATCGGGTGCACCGTACATTCATCCCATGGCGAACAAACGTCTCGCCCCCGCTAGTCAATGATCGCGACAACCGATCATTTTCCCTGGCAACACCCCGGCGTCTCTTCCCGATCACACGGCCGGGTTTTCTGCGCCCGCATACTCGTTATGCGGGCGCTTTTTTTTGACATTAAGGTGATCCATGGGTGAATACCGCAAATTATGGTGGTCGCTGATTGGCGTCCTCGGCGTGACCTTCTGCCTGCTCGGCTGGTTCGGTCACGAGATCTATCGACAGGCACCGCCGATTCCCGATCAGGTGCAAAGCGTCGAGGGCAAAACCCTTTTCCGCGCCGACGATATTCTTGATGGCCAAACCGCGTGGCAAAGCATCGGTGGCATGCAGCTGGGCTCGATCTGGGGCCACGGCGCCTATCAGGCACCGGACTGGACCGCCGACTGGCTGCACCGCGAATTGCTCGCCTGGCTGGAGCTGGCGGCGCAGCAGAATTACGCCAAGGCTTATCAGGATATCGATGACGACCAGCAGGCCTTGCTGCGCCATCAACTCAAACGCGAGTACCGCGGCAATCGACTGGTCGACGGCACGCTGATCCTCAGTGATCGCCGTGTCCAGGCCATCGCGCAAACTGCCGCGTATTACCACGATCTGTTCGGCGACGATCCTTCGCTGCATCACAGCCGCGAAAGCTTTGCCATGAAAGAAAACACCCTGCCCGACGCCGCCCGACGCCAGCAGTTGACGCAGTTTTTCTTCTGGACTGCGTGGGCCGCCGCCACCGAGCGCGATGGCCAGAGCGCGACATTCACCAACAACTGGCCCCACGAACCGTTGATCGACAATCACCCGACCGCCGAAAACATGGTCTGGTCGATCGTCAGCATCGTCGTGCTGTTGGCGGGTATTGGTTTTCTGGTCTGGGGCTGGGCGTTCCTGCGCAATCACGAGGAAGGCGAACCCAAGGTTCCAGCACAGGACCCGTTGAGCCTGATCAAACTCACGCCTTCGCAAAAGGCCCTGGGCAAATACCTGTTGCTGGTCGGTGCACTGTTCGGCTTCCAGGTGCTGATGGGCGGCCTGACCGCGCACTACACGGTCGAGGGCCAGGATTTTTATGGTGTGCCGCTGTCGAAGTGGTTCCCCTACTCGCTGACCCGAACCTGGCATTTGCAGAGTGCGATGTTCTGGATCGCTACCGGGTTCCTCGCGGCGGGGCTGTTTCTGGCACCGTTTATCAACGGTGGCAAAGACCCGAAGTGGCAGAAGCTTGGCGTGGATGTGCTGTTCTGGGCGCTGGTGCTGGTGGTGGTCGGCTCGTATGCCGGCAACTTCCTCGCCATCGCTCAATTGATGCCGGCGCAATGGAGCTTCTGGCTCGGCCATCAGGGTTACGAATACGTTGACCTCGGTCGTCTGTGGCAAATCGCCAAGTTTGCCGGGATCGTGTTCTGGCTGGTGTTGATGCTGCGCGCGATGGTCCCGGCCTTGCGCCAGCCCGGCGACAAAAACCTGCTGGCCTTGCTGGCCGCGTCGGTCATCGCCATCGGTCTGTTCTACGGTGCCGGCCTGTTTTATGGCGAGCGCACCAACCTGTCGGTGATGGAGTACTGGCGCTGGTGGGTCGTGCATCTGTGGGTCGAAGGTTTCTTCGAAGTGTTCGCCACCACTGCCCTGGCTTTCATTTTCACCAGCATGGGGCTGGCCTCCAAACGCCTCGCGACCACCGCTACACTCGGCTCGGCTTCGCTGTTCATGCTCGGCGGCGTACCCGGCACGTTCCACCACATCTACTTCGCCGGAACCACCACGCCGGTGATGGCTGTCGGCGCGACCTTCAGCGCCCTGGAAGTGGTGCCGCTGATTTTGCTCGGCTATGAAGCCTGGGAAAACTGGCGCCTGAAGGAGCGTGCACCGTGGATGGCACGGCTGCGTTGGCCGTTGCAGTTTTTCATCGCCACCGCGTTCTGGAACATGCTAGGCGCCGGGGTATTCGGCTTCCTGATCAACCCACCGATCGCGCTGTATTACATTCAGGGCCTGAACACCACGCCCTTGCATGCACACGCGGCGCTGTTCGGGGTTTATGGCTCCCTGGCGCTGGGCTTCAGCTTGCTGATCCTGCGTTACCTGCGACCGAATCTGCAGTTCAACGACCGACTGATGAACACCGGATTCTGGTGGCTCAACGGCGGCCTGATGCTGATGATCGTCACCAGCCTGTTGCCGATTGGCATCCTGCAGTTTTACGCCAGTGCCAGCCAAGGCCTGTGGTACGCCCGCAGCGAAGCGTTCATGCAGCAAGACCTGCTGCAAACCCTGCGCTGGGTGCGCACGTTCGGCGACATTGTGTTCCTGGTCGGCGCGTTTGCGGTGATCTGGCAGATTGCTGGCGGCTTACTGTTTTCGTCCCGGCATCCCCGTGCAATTGAATCAGCGACGTTCACCGGTCAACGTTGAATCGCAGACACAAAAAAGGGCGCCATTGGCGCCCTTCTTGATTGCTCTGGAAGAGATTACTCAGAGATTTTTCAGGCCGCTTCCGCCACCGGCAACCCCAGCAAACGCGAGACGTTGTCCAGTTCAGTCTCGCGCCGCAGGACGGTGAACAACTCCACGGCCTCGGGATAATTGCGGGTCAGCATCGCCAGCCATTGCTTCAAGCGGCCCGGCGATTGGCGCGCCGTCATCTGCGCCTTGGCTTGCAGCCAGAAGTCCTGGATCAGCGGCAGCAGCTCGGCCCAGGTCATTTCCACAACCTCTTCACCGGCCCGCGCGGCGGCGATTTGCTTCGCCAGATCGGGGCGCGAAACCAGGCCGCGACCGAGCATGATGTCTTCAACGCCGCTGATTTCGCGACAACGACGCCAATCTTCGACGCTCCAGATATCACCATTGGCGAACACCGGCACCTTGACCACCTCTTGCACTCGCGGAATCCATTCCCAATGCGCCGGCGGTTTGTAGCCATCGACCTTGGTTCGCGCATGAACCACGATGTGTTCAGCGCCGCCTTCGGCCAAAGCCGTGGCGCACACCAGCGAACCGTCGGGACTGTCGAAGCCCAGGCGCATCTTGGCGGTGACGGGAATGTGCGCCGGAACGGCGCGACGGACGTGCTCGACGATCTGGTTCAGCAGTTCAGGTTCTTTCAGCAGAACTGCGCCGCCACGGGATTTATTCACGGTCTTGGCCGGGCAACCGAAATTCAGGTCGATCACTTCCGAGCCCAACTCGCAGGCCAGAGCAGCGTTCTCCGCCAGGCACACCGGATCGGAACCCAGCAACTGCACGCGCAGCGGTACACCGGACGCGGTGCGGGCACCGTTGAGCAACTCGGGGCCGAACTTGTGGAAATAGGCCGGCGTGAGCAACTGGTCATTGACTCGAATGAACTCGGTCACACACCAATCGATGCCGCCCACTCGGGTCAGCACGTCGCGCAGGATGTCGTCGACCAACCCCTCCATGGGCGCCAAAGCAATTTGCATGAAAAACACACTCAACGAAAAACGTGCGGCAGTTTACTGGTTTTCACTCTTGAAAAGGTAAACCCTGTAGGAGCTGCCGAAGGCTGCGATCTTTTGATTTTGCTTTTTGAAGATCAAAAGATCGCAGCCTTCGGCAGCTCTTACACAAATTGTGTCAGGCCGGAGTTTGCAACGCGGGGCCGTAGCCTTCGATGAATTCGGTCGGCATGCGCTTGGGCTTGCCGCTGGACAGCTCTATGCAAACGAATGTGGTTTGCGCGCGCAGCAACGTCGAATTGTCACTCGGGCGCTTCAACTGGAAGTGCCGGGTCATTTTCAGGCGCTGGTCCCAATCGACGATCCAGGTCGCCAATTGCAACTCATCGCCTTCATAGGCTGCGGCCAGGTAATCGATCTCATGCCGCACCACCGCCATCGCCCGGTCCAGCCGACGGTATTCGACCAAGTCCAGGCCAAGGCGCTGGGAATGGCGCCAGGCACAACGTTCGAGCCAGGTCACGTACACCGCATTATTGGCGTGGCCTAGCCCGTCGATGTCTTCGGCACCCACTTGCAGATCAATGATAAACGGCGTTGCCCGATCCCAGCCCATGCCCCACTCCCGGTCAGATAATTTCGACCGGGGCAGTGTAACGGATGCTCAGGCCGATTGGCGCGATTGCAGGCTGCGGCCGGCCAGCAGTGATAACACGCCATCAATCACCCGGGGGTCAGCCAACACCCGCTGATGACCGCCCTCTTCCAGGCGCAACAGACGGCTGTCGAACCAGGCTTCGTGGATCAGTTGCGATTCCTTGACCGAGACAAAGTTGTCGTCCTCGGCATGCACGATCAGGCCCGGCATATCGAGTTGATAGTGCGCGACATCCAGCGTGGCAGCACGCATGCCCACGTCTTTCTCGACCTGACGAATGAAGGCCGAGCGGGCTTTCGGCGGCAATCGCACATACCGGGCGAAACCACGCAATACGCCGAGGATTCGCGCTGGCGCGGCGATGCTGACCAACGTTTCCGTGCGCAAGCCCAACTGCACGGCCAGCATGGCACTGGCACCGCCCATGGAGTGACCGATGACCGCTTGCAGCGGCGGCAATTCAGCGGCGGCTTCGAGCATGGCTCGGGCGAACAACACGACATTCGCCTCGGTGCCCGGCGAACGACCGTGTGCCGGACCGTCGAGGGCAACCACGGTGTAACCGGCATCGACCAACGCGGTGATGAGGTTGGCAAACTGCGTTGGCCGGCCTTCCCAACCGTGCATCAGCAGCACCGTCGGTCCCTGTCCCCAACGCAATGCCGAAAGACCAAAGCGCAGAGTGATCCGTTCGGATTTGGCCAGCAGCGGCAATTCCCAATCACCCGGCTGGAAATTTCGCGGTGTCATGAATGCCACGCGCATTTTGCTCGCCACCAGCTTCGGAGCAAACCAACCCAAGGTGCCATTAACGCCACGAACCCACTTCAACGTGCTCATCGCTCTATCCTCAGGCTGCCGCCTTCAATTCAACGCACCGCGGTCTTGGCAGCGCGCAACAATCGATCAGATAAATCACCTGGCCCCAGCGCGCGTGCCAGCGCCAGGCCACCCACCATCAAGGCCATGTCGGCCAAAGCTTTGTCGGTGTCCTCCGGACTGGCCGCCAACTGCGCGACCATCAACTCCAGGTGTTCGTTCAGCGCGATTCGGAAGGACTCGGGCAGACGCCCAAGCTCACCGATCGAGGCCGGAATCGGGCACGCCGCCTCGCTGGAATCGCGATGCTTGCGCGACAGATAGAACGCAGCGACCAAGGCGCGACGCTCTTCACCGGTCAACTCGGCATCCATGTCGGCAATCAAGTCACGACGGCGACCCAGCAATTGCTTGAAGGCCTCCAGCATCATCGCGTCCTTGCTTTCGAAGTGCGCATAGAAGCCACCGACCGTCAGGCCGGCTGCGCCCATCACTTCGCCCACGCTCGGTTCGGCCGGGCCGCGCTGAATCAGCGCTGCACTGGCGGCCTTGAGGATGCGTTCGCGGGTTTGAGCTTTTTTATCGTTCATCGTTGCCTCCGAATATTACGACTAGAATATTATTCTCATAATAATTTTCTGCAAGTCGTGGATGTGACCGCTGGTCTGAAGAACAGTTTGAAAGAAAGAGGGAGATTTGGCCAAACGCCAGACAAACAAAAGGGCCATTCAATAATTGAATGACCCTTATAAAATCCCGCAGAGCGGGTAATCGTGGCGTCCCCTAGGGGACTCGAACCCCTGTTACCGCCGTGAAAGGGCGGTGTCCTAGGCCACTAGACGAAGGGGACGCAAAACCTTCTATACAACTGATCAGTGCTGAGAGCTGATCGATTCAAGGCCGGTGTGGCCAGACCTTGAACTGTAAAATTGGTGGAGCTTAGCGGGATCGAACCGCTGACCTCCTGCATGCCATGCAGGCGCTCTCCCAGCTGAGCTAAAGCCCCGGATTTTTCGCCTCGCGGCGGAGCGACATTTTGCAACATCGCTTCTGTAAAACTGGCGTCCCCTAGGGGACTCGAACCCCTGTTACCGCCGTGAAAGGGCGGTGTCCTAGGCCACTAGACGAAGGGGACGCAAACCCTTCTATACAACTGATCAACGCTGAGCGTTGATCGCTTCAAGGCCGGTGTGGCCAGGCCTTGAAGTGTAAATTGGTGGAGCTAGACGGGATCGAACCGTCGACCTCTTGCATGCCATGCAAGCGCTCTCCCAGCTGAGCTATAGCCCCTCATCGTTGATGTCATCGCTGAGGACGGGGCGAATCTTAAGGGCGTATCGAAAGCCTGTCAAACTTATTTTTGAAAAAAATCAAAACTTTTTGTCGGCATAACAACCACTTACCGCCTTCCCCCGAAAATCCGGGGTACCGCCGAAGAACAGGATCAAAAGATCGCAGCCTTCGGCAGCTCCTACATGGGGTCAAACGTCGTTAAGCAATGTTGCCCAACAGTTTTTCCCACTCTTTGTTTTCTTTCTTCGACACGCCACCGAGCAAGTCGATGGCCTGGCGCAGACGGAAACGAGTCAGGTCCGGCCCGAGAATTTCCATTGCATCGAGCACCGAAACCGAACTGGCCTGACCGGTGATCGCAGCGAACATCAGCGGCATGGCGTCACGCAGCTTCAGCTCCAGGGATTCCACCACGGCCTGAATGGTCGCGGTGATGCTGTCCTTTTCCCACTGACGCAGGCTTTCGAGCTTCCACAGGATCAACTGCATCAACTGGCGAACCTGATCGCCCGAGAGCTTCTTGGATTCGAACAGCTTGGCATCCGGGTTCACGCCACCGGCGAAGAAGAAACCGGCCAGCGGTGCAACCTGGCTGAAGGTTTCAACCCGGCCTTGTACGTGCGGGGCGATCTTCATCATGTATTCGGAGTTGAGTGCCCACTTCTGTACCCGAGCAGCGAACTCTTCCACCGGCAAGTCACGCAGCCATTGGCCGTTGAGCCACGACAGTTTCTCGATGTCGAAAATCGGCCCGCCGAGGGACACGCGCTTCAGATCGAAGTTATCGACCATCTCCTGCAACGAGAACTTCTCGCGCTCGTCCGGCATCGACCAGCCCATGCGGCCCAGGTAGTTGAGCATCGCTTCAGGCATGAAGCCCATGCGCTCGTAGAACGTCACCGAGGTCGGGTTCTTGCGCTTGGACAGCTTGCTCTTGTCCGGGTTACGCAGCAGCGGCATGTAGCACAGCTCCGGTTGTTCCCAGCCGAAGTACTCGTAAAGCAGGATCAGTTTCGGTGCCGATGGCAGCCACTCTTCGCCACGCAGTACGTGGGTGATGCCCATCAGGTGGTCGTCGACCACGTTGGCCAGGAAGTACGTCGGCAGGCCGTCGGTCTTCATCAGGACTTGCATGTCCATGCGGTCCCACGGGATTTCCACGTCGCCACGCAGCATGTCCGGCACCACGCAGACGCCTTCGCTCGGCACCTTCATGCGGATCACGTGCGGTTCGCCAGCGGCGAGGCGACTCGCGACTTCTTCCTTCGACAGCAACAGCGCGCGGCCGTCGTAACGCGGGGTTTCGCCGCGAGCCATTTGCTCGGCGCGCATCTGGTCCAGCTCTTCGGCGGTGCAGAAGCACGGGAAGGCATGGCCCATGTCGACCAGTTGCTGACAGTACTTCTGATAAATATCGCCGCGCTCGCTCTGACGGTATGGACCGTGCGGGCCGCCGACGTCCGGGCCTTCGCTCCAGTCGATACCCAACCAGCGCAGGGCGTCGAAGATCTGCTGCTCGGACTCGCGGGTCGAACGCAACTGGTCGGTGTCTTCGATCCGCAGGATGAACTCACCGCCATGCTGCTTGGCAAAGCAGTAGTTGAACAAGGCGATGTAGGCGGTACCTACGTGGGGATCCCCGGTAGGCGATGGCGCGATGCGAGTGCGGACGGTGGTCATGGCATGTCTCGAAAAGAATAAAAGCAAAGTGCAAACAAGAGGCGAATGGTAACAGGCGGACCCCGCCCGGCTCCAGTGAACAGGGCATTTAAGCCAAGGTTGCGTCTGTAACGCCCGTATGGCGCGGTGAATGGCCGAATATCAGCCGAGGGCATTTACCGCTTATCGGCTGTATGCCAGATTCGCCTGCTGATAACTTTCCTTACATATTCTCGACTACAGTTTGCCCATGCCTGCCCAACTCAAGCGTCGCCTGTCCATTTTCCTGCTGCTCGTCCTGCTGATTGCCGGGGGCTTCTTTGCCCATTGGTTCTTTAAAGGGCGGTTTTATGAAAGCACTGACAACGCGTATGTGCAGGGCGAGATCACCCGTGTGTCGAGCCAGTTGGGCGCGCGCATCGACCAGGTGCTGGTGCAGGACAACCAGCACGTCGAGAAAGGCCAGTTGCTGATCCGGCTCGAAGGCGATGACTTCCGCCTCGCCGTCGATCGCGCCAACGCGACCCTCGCCACCCGCCAGGCCGAACGCCTGCAAGCCCAGAGCAAGCTGACCCAACAGGCCAGCCTGATCGCCGCCAGCGACGCGCAAGTTGCGTCCAGCCAGGCCAGCCTCGGTCGCTCACAGATCGACCTGACCCGCGCTGAAACCTTGCGCAAGCCCGGTTATGTCTCGGAAGAGCGCGTGACCACCCTCTCCGCCGACAATCACATCGCCCGCTCGCAACTGACCAAAGCCCAGGCGGATGCCCAAGGGCAACGCCAGCAAGTCAACGCGTTGACCGCTGAAATCAAACGACTCGACGCGCAGATAGCCAATGCCAAGGCCGATCTGGCCCAGGCTGAACTGAACCTGACCCGCAGTGATATCCACGCGCCGATCAGCGGCCTGATCGGCCAGCGTGCCGCGCGCAATGGTCAATATGTACAGGCCGGCGCTTACCTGCTGTCGATCGTGCCCGATGAAGACATCTGGATTCAGGCCAACTTCAAGGAAACCCAGATCGGCCACATGCAGCCCGGCCAGA
This sequence comes from Pseudomonas sp. MAG733B, assembly GCF_036884845.1. Taxonomy (NCBI): domain Bacteria; kingdom Pseudomonadati; phylum Pseudomonadota; class Gammaproteobacteria; order Pseudomonadales; family Pseudomonadaceae; genus Pseudomonas; species Pseudomonas sp. MAG733B. The sequence continues at coordinate 2,696,013 of NZ_CP145732.1, read as the reverse complement.
AAGCCGAACTGACCTTCGATGCCTACGGCGACACGCCGATCGAAGCGCGGGTCGACAGCCTGTTTGCCGCCTCGGGCGCGCAGTTCAGCCTGTTGCCGCCAGACAACGCCACCGGCAACTTCACCAAAGTCGTGCAACGGATTCCGGTCAAACTGACCTTCGCCGCAGACAACCCGCTGCGCGGCAAGATCCGCCCGGGCATGTCGGTCACCGCCAAGGTGAACATCAAGGACGCCCCGGAAAACGAACGCGCCAAATTGAGCAGCAAAGACGCCGCTGACGATGGCCGGTGATCAACTGATCCGCCCCGTCGGTGAACCGACGCGGCGGGACTGGATTGCGGTGATGAGTGTGATGCTCGGCGCCTTCATGGCGGTGCTGGATATCCAGATCACCAACTCGTCGCTCAAGGATATTCAGGGCGCACTGTCGGCAACGCTGGAAGAAGGCTCGTGGATTTCCACCTCGTATCTGGTGGCGGAAATCATCATGATCCCGCTGACCGCGTGGCTGGTTCAGTTGCTGTCGGCGCGTCGGCTGGCGGTGTGGGTGTCCCTCGGGTTCCTGTTCGCGTCCTTGCTGTGTTCCATGGCCTGGAGCCTGGAAAGCATGATCGTCTTCCGCGCCTTGCAGGGCTTTACCGGCGGCGCGCTGATTCCGCTGGCATTCACCCTCACGCTGATCAAACTCCCCGAACACCATCGCGCCAAGGGCATGGCGATGTTCGCCATGACCGCTACTTTCGCGCCTTCCATCGGCCCGACTCTGGGCGGCTGGCTGACTGAAAACTGGGGCTGGGAATACATCTTCTACATCAACATTCCGCCCGGCCTGATCATGATCGCCGGCCTGATGTACGGCCTGGAAAAGAAAGAAGCGCATTGGGAATTGCTGAAAAGCACCGACTACGCCGGCATCGTCACCCTCGGCGTCGGCCTCGGTTGCTTGCAGGTATTTCTGGAGGAAGGCCATCGCAAGGACTGGCTGGAATCGAACCTGATCGTGACCCTCGGCAGCATTGCGCTGATCAGCCTGATCACCTTCGTGATCGTGCAGTTTTCCAAGCCCAATCCGCTGATCAACCTCGGCATCCTCGGCAATCGAAACTTCGGTCTGTCGAGCATATCCAGTATCGGGATGGGTGTCGGCTTGTATGGTTCGATCTACCTGCTGCCGCTTTACCTGGCGCAGATCCAGAACTACAACGCCTTGCAGATCGGAGAAGTGATCATGTGGATGGGCGTGCCGCAGCTGTTCCTGATTCCGCTGGTGCCCAAGCTGATGAAGTACGTGTCGCCGAAGTGGCTGTGTACGCTGGGTTTTGGTTTGTTCGGCTTGGCGAGTTTTTCTTCGGGCGTATTGAATCCGGATTTCGCCGGACCGCAGTTCAATCAGATCCAGATCATCCGCGCGCTCGGCCAGCCGCTGATCATGGTCACTATTTCGTTGATCGCCACGGCATACATCCTGCCGCAGGATGCGGGTTCGGCGTCGAGCCTGTTCAACATCCTGCGTAACCTCGGCGGCGCCATCGGCATCGCCCTCCTCGCGACGCTGCTGGATGCGCGAACCAAGACCTATTTTGATTACTTGCGCGAATCCATCGTGCCGAGCAACCCGCAGGTGGCCGAGCGCATTGCGTCACTGACGGATCGGCTGGGCAACGAAAACGCAGCGCTGGGCAAGCTCAGTGAGATCGCTCATCAGCAGGCGTCGATCATGGCCTACAACGATGCGTTTCACTTTGTCGGGATTGCGCTGGGGATCAGCATGCTGGCGGTGTTGTTGACCAAGAAATTGCCGGCCGGTCTGAAGGCTGGTGAGGCACATTGAAACCGAGGCGCGCCCATCGCGAGCAAGCTCGGCTCCTACAGATTATTTGGCGCTTGCCACATTGGCATACGACACAAAACCTGTAGGAGCCGAGCTTGCTCGCGATGGGGCCGGCTCAGGCACTACAAATCAAACAGTGATCAACCGCTCACGCATCTTGGCAATCTCATCGCGCATCTGCGCCGCCGCTTCGAACTCTAGGTCGCGGGCCAACTGATACATCTTCTCTTCCAGAGCTTTAATACGCTTGGCAATCTCCCCAGGCGAGCGCAGTTCCGCTTCGTATCTGGCGTTTTCCTCGGCGGCCTTGGCCATGCCCTTGCGCTTCTTGCTGCGCGAACCCGGCACGGTGGCGCCTTCCATGATGTCGGCAACGTCCTTGAACACACCTTTCGGGGTGATGCCGTTGGCCAGGTTGAAAGCGATCTGCTTGTCACGACGACGCTCGGTTTCGCCGATCGCTCGCTCCATGGAACCGGTGATCCGGTCGGCATACAGAATCGCCCGACCGTTGAGGTTACGCGCCGCCCGGCCAATGGTCTGGATCAGCGAGCGCTCAGAACGCAGGAAGCCTTCCTTGTCGGCATCGAGGATCGCCACGAGCGACACTTCCGGCATGTCCAGACCTTCACGCAGAAGGTTGATCCCCACCAGCACATCGAAGGTGCCCAGGCGCAGATCGCGGATGATTTCCACACGCTCCACGGTGTCGATGTCCGAGTGCAGGTAACGCACGCGCACGCCGTGGTCGGCCAGGTAATCGGTCAAATCCTCGGCCATGCGCTTGGTCAGCGTGGTGACCAGTACTCGCTCTTCCAGAGCGACGCGCTTGCCGATTTCCGACAGCAAGTCGTCGACCTGGGTCAGTGCCGGGCGGATCTCGATTTGTGGGTCAACCAACCCGGTCGGACGCACCACCATGTCAATGACGCGACCGGCGTGCTCGGCTTCGTAATTGCCCGGGGTCGCCGAGACGAAAATCGTCTGCGGACTGATGCTTTCCCATTCATCGAAACGCATCGGCCGGTTGTCCAGCGCCGACGGCAGACGGAAGCCGTACTCGACCAGCGTCTCTTTACGCGAGCGGTCACCTTTATACATCGCGCCAACCTGCGGCACGCTGACGTGGGATTCGTCGATCACCAGCAAGGCGTCTGCCGGCAGGTAATCATAAAGAGTCGGCGGCGGTGCGCCGGCTTCGCGGCCGGACAGGTAACGCGAGTAGTTTTCGATGCCGTTGCAGTAACCCAGTTCGAGGATCATCTCCAGATCGAACCGCGTGCGCTGCTCCAGTCGCTGGGCTTCTACCAGTTTGTTGTTGGAGCGCAGGTATTCCAGACGCTCCTTCAATTCCTCCTTGATCCCTTCCACGGCCCCCATCAGGGTTTCCCGGGGCGTCACGTAGTGGCTCTTCGGGTAAAAGGTGAAGCGCGGCAGTTTGCGGATGACTTCACCGGTCAGCGGATCGAACGCCGACAGGCTTTCCACTTCGTCATCGAACAGTTCTATGCGGATCGCTTCGAAATCGGATTCCGCCGGATGGATATCGATCACATCGCCGCGCACCCGAAAGGTTGCACGGGCGAAATCCATGTCGTTGCGGGTGTATTGCAGATCGGCCAGGCGTCGCAGCAGTTCGCGCTGGTCGAGCCGGTCGCCGCGATCCACGTGCAAGACCATCTTCAGATAGGTTTCCGGGCTGCCCAGACCGTAGATGCACGACACGGTGGTGACGATGATCGCGTCTTTGCGCTCCAGAAGCGCCTTGGTCGCCGACAGTCGCATCTGTTCGATGTGATCGTTGATCGAGGCATCCTTCTCGATGAAGGTGTCCGAGGACGGCACATAGGCTTCGGGCTGGTAGTAGTCGTAATAGGAAACGAAATACTCCACGGCATTGTTCGGGAAGAACGCCTTGAACTCGCCGTACAGCTGCGCCGCCAGGGTCTTGTTCGGCGCCAGCACCAGCGTCGGGCGCTGCACCTGGGCGATCACGTTGGCGATGCTGAAGGTCTTGCCCGAGCCGGTTACACCGAGCAACGTCTGGTGCGCCAACCCGGCTTCAATGCCCTCGACCATCAAACGGATGGCTTCCGGTTGATCGCCGGCGGGTTCAAAGCGGGTGACTAGCTGGAATTCAGACATGAACTACCTCTGGTTCGCTCTTGCCGGCGAAAACCGGCACGAACGAGAAAGACCGCAAACGACCGATGTCGCCCGAGGAAAAAACTGGATTGCGCTCAATGTGGAGCCGATTGCCATCGCTTTCAAGGCAAACGTCCTACAACGCGTAAAGCCTTTGACGACACCAATCGACTAACGGTCGAAAAATAATCGGAAAAACTTACTGGAAAAGCCGATTCGTCTGTCGCCATGTGTCGCAGATGGCCTCTATACTAGCTCCCCGTTTGTGCACCGCTCTAGTGCATTCGGCTGGAGCGCGACACGTCCCTCCATTCTCCATTCAGAGCCGCCGCAAAAATGAGCCTGTTCTCCGCTGTCGAAATGGCACCACGCGATCCAATCCTGGGCCTCAACGAAGCATTCAACGCCGATACCCGTACCAATAAGGTCAACCTAGGGGTCGGTGTTTATTGCAACGAGGAGGGGCGAATTCCACTCCTGCGCGCCGTTGTCGAAGCCGAAACGATTCGCGTCGCTCAACACGCTTCCCGTGGCTACCTGCCAATCGATGGCATCGCTGCCTACGATCAGGCCGTACAAAAGCTGCTGTTCGGCAATGATTCGCCGCTGATCGCTGCTGGCCGCGTCATCACCACCCAGGCCGTTGGCGGTACTGGCGCACTGAAAATCGGTGCCGACTTCCTCAAGCAACTGTTGCCGAATGCCGTTGTGGCGATCAGCGACCCGAGCTGGGAAAACCACCGCGCACTGTTCGAAACCGCTGGCTTCCCGGTGCAGAACTACCGTTACTACGACGCCGCGACCCACGACGTAAACCGTGCTGGCCTGCTGGAAGACCTCAACGCCCTGCCGTCCGGTTCGATCGTTGTGCTGCACGCCTGCTGCCACAACCCGACCGGCGTGGACCTGAGCCCAGAGGACTGGAAAAACGTTCTGGAAGTAGTCAAAGCCAAAGGCCACGTGCCTTTCCTCGACATGGCCTATCAAGGTTTCGGCGACGGCATCGACGAAGACGCCGCTGCTGTACGTCTGTTCGCTGAATCCGGCCTGACCTTCTTCGTGTCCAGCTCGTTCTCCAAATCGTTCTCGCTGTACGGCGAGCGCGTTGGCGCCCTGTCGATCGTCAGCGAATCGAAAGAAGAAAGCGCGCGCGTGCTGTCGCAAGTCAAACGCGTGATCCGCACCAACTACTCTAACCCGCCGACCCACGGTGCAAGCATCGTCGCTGCTGTGCTGAACAGCCCGGAACTGCGCGCTCAGTGGGAAGCCGAACTGGCCGAAATGCGCCTGCGCATTCGCGGCATGCGCACCCAGATGGTCGACACCCTGGCGAAAAACGCACCTCAGCGTGATTTCAGCTTCGTCGGTCGTCAGCGTGGCATGTTCTCCTACTCCGGCCTGACGGTTGAGCAAGTGACCCGTCTGCGCAACGAGTTCGGCATCTACGCCCTGGACACCGGTCGCATCTGCGTGGCCGCGCTGAACCAGAGCAACATCAAGGCCGTTACGGATGCCATCGTTCAGGTGATCTGAATCGCGTCGTGATACGAAAAACGGGAAGCCATAAGGCTTCCCGTTTTTTATTTGTCGCAGATAAATCTCAAACCACGGGCTGAGCCCTCTAAACTCCACACAATTCAAAATGTGGGAGCGAGCTTGCTCACGATAGCGATGTATCAGCCACCGTTGATGGTGAATGTGCTGCAGCCATCGCGAGCAGGCTCGCTCCTACAGGTATTGTGTACACCCTGGAATTCCTGCGAGAACCCACATGAAAAACGATGACCTTCGCGCCGATCGCGATGACCTGGATGAGCTGGATCGCTTCGTCCCCCGCACCGCGGCCAAACGCGGCAATAACCTGGTGATGCAAGTCGCTGCCGGCGTGTTTCTCGGCGGTTTGGCGCTGTGGCTGGTGCAACTGGGCGCCACGGCGCTCTACGCCAAACTGATGATGGGCACGATCACCTTCGGCGGTTAAGCCAGTTCGGTCGCGCGCTGGCTGGCGGCGTCGTCATAGGCGACGTAGAGCGACTCGGCGACCTGGCTTTTGATCGCCTTGGTGCTTTCCAGCCCCAAAACAAACCCTTCGGCCTTGCCACCCGCGCGATTCAACTCATCAGCGGTACTGGCCTGAGTGATCGCGTCGAAGAGTTTTTCAGCGTGCGGGCCGACGCCTTTGGGCAGGCTGATCTGTGCGATGCTCATGCGAGCACCTCGTTGGTTTCGGGTGTTGTGGTGGTCAAGCGAGACATGGCGCGTACCTTTTCGGCGAATGGCCGGCAGCGCGTGTAACCACTTCCGGGCGGTCATGGTAGCTCCCTGAGGCGATTCCGGTAACCGCCAATCGCCGAGAAACCACCGTCCGTCCCGATGAATCCGTCGAGTTGCCATCTGGTGCTTGACTTCTCTTTTTGAATCAGTAACATAGGCGCCATTCCGCGATAGCTCAGTTGGTAGAGCAAGTGACTGTTAATCACTGGGTCCCTGGTTCGAGTCCAGGTCGTGGAGCCAGACACGGTTCGGAGATCAAAATCTCCGACCACAAAAAACCCGCCTTATGGCGGGTTTTTTGTGCTCGCGTTTCCTGCTCATGCCTGAGACTTCATCGTCTGTCTGGGCAACTCTCCAAACCGTTGCCGATAGTAATTGGCAAATCGCCCCACATGCCCAAACCCGAACTCCAGCGCCACCTCAGTCACGCTGGCCTGCGGTCGCGCCAGCAAGTATTCCCGCGCGGCTTCAAGCCGTAATCCGCGCAAACGGTCCATCGGGCTTTGACCGTATTCGCGCTGGCATAAGGTGTTAAGGCTGCGAATGCTCACCCCGGCGGCAACCGCCAGTTCAGCCAGGCTGATGCCCTGCGCAAGGTGCTCGCGCATACAGCTGTCGATTTTTTGCAGTTGGCGGGTGGGCTGGCGCGGCGAAGGCGAGTCTTGCTGCGCAACGCCACAATGGCTGAGCAGAAACAGCGGCAGGCTTTGCTCCAGATGCTGCAGCCAGCGCGAAGGCGTTGCGCTCGCCTCGCCCCCGGGCAAGTGCTCCAGCAACTCGCTGACCAGACGAAACCAGCGCATCGCCAGTGGCCGTTGCAGGCGACTGACCGGCGCCAACGTGAAGCCTGACGGCAAGTCATCGGCCAGCACTTGCTGGCTCGCCTCGATCAGTGCCCGAGGCAGTTTGAGGATCAGTTGCTCACAGCCCTCCTCCCACACCACTCGCGCGTGTTCACGCGGGGACAGAATCGCCACTTCTCCAGGGCTGACGCCATAGCCCATGCCGTCGGACTCAAGGGTGGCATTGCCGCGCAGCGGCATTTGTACCAGCACGAAATCTTCGAAAGGCTGCGGCCGAATTTCTACCTGGCCGCCGTAACGCAGCGCATACAGTTCGCAGCTGGCAACCTGGCCGCGATAGAACGCCGTGTCGACGCCACCCCGTGGCCAATCCAGCTCATGTTCCACCAGCGCTTGCCCCATCAAGCGCTGGGTTTCCTGCGCCGAGCGGCTGGTGAAGACCGGCTCGCGGCACATCAGCGACAAGTTCAGGCCCACGCTGTTGGCGGTGGCGGCTTGTAAGGTCGTCATCTCAAAGCGACCGATTGCGACGGGCTTCGCTGCGTTGCAGAGTGGCGCTGGGGGTTTCGTTGAACAGCTTGCGGTACTCGCTGGCGAACCGGCCCAGATGCGAGAACCCCCAGCACATCGCGATCACCGAGATGTTGCGCACCGAAGCGTCTTCGAGGATTTCCTGGCGTACGGCGCCGAGGCGATACTTTTTCAGGTAAGCCATGGGCGAGACGCCGAAGTGCTTGCGAAAGCCTTCGAACAGTTTGAAGCGCGACACCCCTGCTGCCGCCTCGATGTCTTCCAGGTGCATGTCTTCGCGGGCATTGCTTTCGATGAAGTCCTTGGCGCGCACCAGGTAGTACGGCAACTTGGCGCCCAATTGGTCACGCAGTTCGGCGCTGTAGTTGTTGGGCTGGGAAAGGATCAGGCCCTTGATCAGCGCGCTTTCGATATCGCGGGTGAAGAACACTTGATTGAACAGATCCTGACCGCGCTCCAGCTCATCGATGTAGTAACGGGCCAGCCGCCACCAGGAGGCCGAGGCACCGTTGACCGCGTCCATCACCGGCTCGAATTTCACCGGCATTTCCAACGGGCGCTGGAGCATGCCTTCCAGGGTTTGGCGCATGGCCATGCGGGTGATCACCACGGAAATCTTGTGGCAGTCGCCGGCCATGGTCAGTGCCTGGGTTTCGTGCGGGGTTACGATCAGGCCCTGATCCTGGCTGGAATGCAGCCGGCGACCGTCCTTGAGCAACTCCTGTTCGCCGCGAATCGGCAGGCTCAGGCTGTAGCAATTGAGGTGTTCGGCATCTTCGACGCCGATGGTCACGTCGGTGCCGTATTCCATCCGGCCCAAGGTCGTGGACATGGACTTGAACACATTGGCCTTGTGGTGAAACTGAATCCGGTTTGGCTGGCTGGTCTGCAGTTCGTGTGGCCCGCAAATACCGGCCATCCACGCACGGGCACCAGCCAGGTCGTAGCGATCTATGCGGATATCTCGAAACTGGGCAACATTTGGTTCGGTCATCTCAGTACACCCACGGCAATGGACATCGACACGCTCTTCGGCGCGTATTCTCATTACGTTTGCAAGGGCTATGCCCAGCCGGTGCGAACAGGCGATATCCGCATTTTTTGGCTAGTAATCGGAAACTATCTGGATATCGAACGCGCTGTGCGGCGTTGGCACGCACAGCAACGGTGCCGGTCATGATCAGCACCTTGGGTAATCCGCTACCCAAGGCGTCACTTCAGCGCACAACCGCGTTCGATTAGAGGGCAGGACGTTACCAAAATTTCCAGGTGTAAGTGGTGATCAGGCGGTTCTCCACCCAGTCATTGCCGTGGCTGAATTTGGCGACGACATTGCCCGCCTCCAAGCCCACGCCTTTGAGCGGGCCGCTTTGCACCACGTAAGACAGCACCAGGTTTCGCTCCTGCTCCGCTGCCTGACTGAGGTTGTCGCCACGGTCCACCGACGTGCCCTTGAAGTAGCGGGTCATGAAGTTCAGACCCGGCACGCCGAGGGCGGCAAAGTCGTAGTCATAACGCAGTTGCCAGGATTTTTCGTTGGGCTTGATGAATCCCACCCGCGACCAGTTCACCAGAAACGGCTGCGGGACATAACCGCCCAGGGTCGGGAAGTTGCTATCACCGAGCATGCGCTGGTAGCCCACGCCGAACCGGTGCCCGCCCTTTTTCAGCGAGGTCATGGCGCCGTAGGAGCGGTTGTCGATATCGCCGTAGAGGGCTTCACCGTCTTCGCTGTTATTGAAGTAACGCAGGTCGGTCTTCAGCCCATAACCGTCACCCAGATCCGCCAGATGAGTGATACCCAGGTAGTGCTGCTGGTAGATATCTTCCAGTTGCGCGTAGAAGTAGGTGCCGGTCAGCGATGGGGTGAAGGCGTAACTGGCGCCGGCGAGGTTAAGGCCGTCGCTGCCATGGCGCACGCCGGAGCCGGTCTGCAAATACAGCTTTTCGTAGTTGGACGAGTTACGCGCGCCGATCTCCGTCAGCCGTCCGGCGGTCAATGTCAGACGGTCGACTTCCTTGGATTCGAGCAAGGCACCGCGGTAGGTCGTGACCAGTTGGCGCGAATCGTCAATGATCACCACGGGCAGAAACGGCCGCAACTCACCGACTTTCAGCTCGGTTTTCGAGTAGCGCATTTTCAACGTCACACCGCCGCGGCTGTATTCATCGGCCTGCTCCTGGCGGCTCTGGCTGTAAGGGATGATCGTGTCATCGCCGCGCCCGCCACCGCCGTCCAGGCGAAAGGCATATTGCGCCTCTGCATCGAGGCCGAACTGCACCGGGCCTTCGGTATAGCCGGAGGCGAAACGCAGGTCGAAACCCTGGGTCCAGCTGCCTACTCGCGAATGGGGCGGGTCGTTTTCTTTGTAATCCCGATCGATGTAAAAGTTGCGCGTACCCAGCGTCAGCTTGCTGTCATTGACCACATCTGCTTGTGCCAACAATGGCGTCAACAAGCCAACTGTTTGAACCCCCCGAACTAACCAAGTTTTATGCAACATATTATTTCTTCCCCTGCTGCTTATTTAGCAACACATGAATAGAAGGCACTTTTGGTACGGAACCCAAGGCCATGAGCAATGGCAGTTTCCAGCGACCTGCAGCGAGACACTCTGATGGTGCTTCGATTGAAATTAAGCCGTAACAAGTTCGTCAGCGGCTATCCCGTTACTGAACGACAAATAGCCACTTGCTCAGCCGAAAAGCGCGACAGAAGCCAGTGTTTACTGGGATAAACCGGTAATAGCCGAATTACAGGGCTTATTTTCCGGATGGGTTTCCACTATTAAGCGGATAGACCCTGCCAGCCACCAAGGCATTAAATGAACCCATGAATTAGCCCATTGGCCGAGGACTGGGAAATGACAACCGCACGAAGTGTCGAACAGTGGAAAAGTTATATAGAAAGTTGCCTGGACTTCCGCCCGGAAGACGGTGTTTATCGTATTGCCCGCGACATGTTTACCGACCCGGAATTGTTCGATCTGGAAATGGAACTGATTTTCGAGAAGAACTGGATCTACGCCTGCCACGAAAGCGAGATCGCCAATAATCACGACTTCATGACGATGCGCGCCGGACGCCAACCATTGATCATCACCCGCGACGGTGAAGGTCGTCTCAACGCACTGATCAACGCCTGCCAGCACCGCGGCACCACCCTCACCCGCGTTGGCAAGGGCAATCAGTCGACCTTCACCTGCCCCTTCCACGCCTGGTGCTACAAAAGCGACGGCCGACTGGTGAAGGTCAAGGCGCCGGGCGAATACTCCGAAGGCTTCGACAAGGCCACCCGTGGCCTGAAAAAGGCCCGCATCGAAAGCTACAACGGCTTTGTGTTCGTCAGCCTCAATGTGGAGGGCACCGACACCCTGGAAGACTTCCTCGGTGACGCCAAAGTGTTCTTCGACATGATGGTGGCGCAGTCGCCTACCGGTCAGCTCGAAGTGCTGCCGGGCAAGTCGACCTACACCTACGACGGCAACTGGAAATTGCAGAACGAGAACGGCCTGGACGGTTATCACGTCAGCACTGTCCACTACAACTACGTGGCCACCGTGCAGCACCGCCAGCAGGTCAACGCCGAAAAAGGCCTGAGCGCCGGCGACACCCTGGACTACAGCAAGCTGGGGGCCGGCGACAAGGAAACCGACGACGGCTGGTTCGCGTTCCACAACGGCCACAGCGTGCTGTTCAGCGACATGCCGAACCCGGCCGTGCGCCCCGGCTACGCCAGCATCATGCCACGCCTGGTCAAGGAACACGGCCAGGGCAAGGCCGAGTGGATGATGCATCGCCTGCGCAACCTGAACGTCTACCCGAGCATGTTCTTCCTCGACCAGATCAGCTCGCAACTGCGGATCATCCGCCCGCTGGCCTGGAACAAAACCGAGATCAACAGCTTCTGCCTGGGCGTGGTCGGCGAGTCGGATGCCGATCGGGAAAACCGCATTCGCCAATTCGAAGACTTCTTCAACGTGTCTGGCATGGGCACCCCGGATGACCTGGTGGAATTTCGTGAAGCCCAACGTGGCTTCCAGGCCCGCCTGGAACGCTGGAGCGATATTTCCCGTGGCGAAGGCAAGTGGGTCAAAGGCGCCACCCGCAACAGCGAAGCCATTGGCATCGCGCCGGCACTGACCGGCACCGAGTTCACCCATGAAGGCCTGTACGTCAACCAGCACGCCAACTGGCAGCGCTTTTTGCTCGAAGGCCTGGCGCGCAAGGCGGCCGAACAACAACCGTTGAAACTGCGTGAGGTGTGAACATGAATTCGCAACTGCAATACCGCATCGAGCAATTTCTTTACCGCAACGCCGAGGCCTGCGATGCCCAGGACTGGGACACCTACCTGGACATGTTCAGCGACGACAGCGAATTCCATCTGCCGCAATGGGATTCGGAGCACGTCTACACCACCGACCCAAAAAAAGGCATGTCGCTGATCTATTACCCCAACCGGGGCGGCCTGGAAGACCGGGTGTTCCGCATTCGCACCGGCAAGGCCGCGTCGACCATTCCGATGCCGCGCACCTTGCATCTGATCAGCAACGTGCGCATCGCGCCGCTGCAAGACGATGAGCTGGAGGTGCGCGTCAACTGGAGCACCCTGTATTACCGCATGCAGACCGCCGAGCAATTCTTCGGCCGCGCCACCTACCGCCTGCGCCCCGACGGCGAGAGTTGGAAGATCGCCCGCAAGCACGTGGTGCTGCTCAACGACACGATCAACTCCGTACTCGATTTCTACCATCTCTGAACCCTGCGGATTAACGCTCATGACGTACAAGGTCGCCTTCAGTTTCGCCGACGGCAAAACACTCTTCTGCAACGTGCAGAACAATGAAATCCTGCTCGACGCGGCCCTGCGCAGCGGGATCAAGATTCCGTTGGACTGTCGCGAAGGGGTTTGCGCGACCTGCCAGGGCCGCTGTGAATCCGGGCAATACACCCAGGACTACGTGGACGATGAAGCGCTGTCGGCCTGCGACCTGGCTGAACGCAAGGTGCTGAGCTGCCAGACGCGGGTGCAGTCGGATGCCGCGTTCTACTTCGACTTCGATTCCAGCCTCTGCGGCAGCAACGGCCCGAGCAGCTTGCAAGGCACCGTAAGCGAGGTGCGCCAGGTCTCCCCGACCACCGCCATCGTGCACGTGGAAGTCGGCGCTGCGGGTGCGGCGCTGGACTATCTGCCGGGCCAGTACGCACGCCTGCAAGTACCCGGTACCGAACATCGGCGCTCGTATTCCTTTGCCTGCGCACCGGGCAGCAGCAACCTGCAGTTCCTCATTCGCCTGCTGCCCAGCGGCGTGATGACCGACTACGTGCGCGATCGCTGCCAGGTCGGTGACGTGATTCACATGGAAGCGCCACTGGGTGCCTTTTACTTGCGCCATATCGACCGCCCGCTGGTGATGGTGGCCGGCGGCACCGGGCTGTCGGCGTTCCTCGGCATGCTCGATCAAATCGCCGAGCAGCAAGGCTGCGGTCACCCGGTACACCTCTACTACGGCGTGCGCGAGGCCGAGGATTTGTGCGAGATCTCACGCATCGAGGCCTATGCCGCCAGGGTCCCGGGGTTCCGATTCACGCCCGTGGTCAGCAACCCCAACCCCGACTGGCCGGGCAAGACCGGCTACATCGCCGAACATCTGGAGTTGGCCGAGCTGCGTGACCAGCCGTTCGACCTGTACCTGTGCGGCCCGCCGCCGATGGTCGAGTCGATCAAGGACTGGCGTCAGCAGCAAGGCCTGGATCAAAGCCGCCTTTACCTGGAGAAGTTCACCGAGAGCAACAGCTGACACAGCGACCCATAACAACAATCAATCGGCCCGACCGAACACTGAATCACTGCCCTCATCGACATCTACCGTGCGTTGGCACGACCTACTTCATAGGCCGCCTCATGAAAAACCTGGTATTGCGTGCATGTCTGGCAACCTCCCTCTGCGCAGCGACGGCTGCCCAGGCCGTGGAGCCTGTCCGAATCGGTTTCATCACCACCCTCTCCACCCCCGCCGGCTACCTGGGCGAAGACTCGCGAGATGGCTTTCAGCTGGCGATCGATCAGGAAGGCGGCAAGCTCGGCGGCGTGCCGGTGCAACTCATCGTCGAAGATGATGGCCTGCAACCGGCCAAGGCCAAGCAGATCGCCGACCGCATGAGCCTTGACGGCATCTCGCTGTACACCGGGGTGATTTTTTCCAACGTGCTGGCGGCCGTGATCAACACCGCCACCAAGGACGGTTTCTACGTCAGCAACAACACCGCGCCGTCGACCCTTGCCGGTGAAAAGTGCATGGCCAACTACTTCGTCGGCTCCTACCAGAACGACACCCCGCACGAAATGGCCGGTGTCGCCGCCAATGAACTGGGCTACAAGAAGATGGTGATCCTGGCGCCCAACTATCAGGGCGGCCGCGATGCACTGGCCGGCTTCAAGCGCACCTTCAAGGGCGAAGTGACCGAGATCTACACCAAGCTCAACCAGCTGGATTTCTCGGTGGAATTGGCGCGCGTGCGTGCGCTGGCGCCGGATGCGATCTTCCAGTTTCACCCGGGCGGTGGCGGCATCAACTTCGCCAAGCAATACGGCGGCTCGGGCCTGTCAGCGCAAATCCCGATGGTGGTGCCGGTGTTCTCCATGGATGAACGCATGCTCGCCGCCACCGGCGACGTGGCCAAGGGCACCAACATCGTCACCCTGTGGAACCCGCAATCGGACAACCCGGCCAACCAGGCCTTCGTCAAGGCGTTCACCGAGAAATACAAGCGCGTGCCGACGGTGTATGCCGCCCAGACTTACGACACGGCCCGGCTGATCGGCGCCGCCCTGAAAACCTCCCAGGGCAATCTCAAAGACCAGCCAGCCTTCCGGTCGGCGATGAAGAACGTCAAGTTCGATTCCATTCGCGGTGACTTCAGCTTCGCCCAGAACCAACACCCGGTGATCGACTGGTACCTGCTGCAAGTGCAGGCCGGCGCCGACGGCAAGCTGATCGAAGTGCCGATCAAGACCCTGGCGACCCGCCACGTCGACAGCTACGCCGCTCAATGCGCGATCTGACCGGCACCTGACTCCCGTCCTCGCCCTGCAGCACAACTGCGGGGCGTTTTCATGAGGAACGCAGCAATGCTATTGCTCGAACAGATTCTCAACGGCCTGCAATACAGCGCCTTGCTGTTTCTGCTGGCCTCAGGCCTGACCCTGATTTTCGGCATTATGGGCGTGATCAACCTGGCCCACGGCGCCTTTTACATGGTCGGGGCTTTCTGCGCCGCCTATACCGCCATGGCCACCGGTTCGTTCTGGCTTGGCGGCCTGGCCGCGCTGATCGGCTCGGCCTGTTACGGCGCGCTGATCGAAACCTCGATCATGCGCCGCCTCTACAATCGCGATCATTTGGATCAGGTGCTGGCGACATTGGCCGTGGTGTTTTTCAGCAACGAATTGCTGACCCTGATCTTCGGCCGCAGCCCACCAGCGATGCCCACGCCCGAGTGGTATTCCAGTTTCGTCGAAGTGCTGCCGGGATTGATGTACCCGGTCAGCCGGCTGCTGTTCATCGCCGCCGGACTGATCGTGGCGGTCGGCATGTGGCTGCTGATCAACCACACACGCTTGGGCATGTTGATTCGCGCCGGTGCCGACGATCACGAAATGGTCGGCGCCCTGGGCGTCAACATCGCCCGGCTGTACACCCTGGTGTTCGTATTCGGCTGCGTGCTGTGCGGCCTGGCCGGTTTCATGGCCGCACCGCTGCTGTCGGTGGAAATAGGCATGGGCGAGAAGATCCTGATCACCACCTTCGTGGTCATCGTCGTCGGCGGTGTCGGCTCGGTGCGCGGTGCGTTGGTGGGGGCCTTGCTGATCGGCATGGTTGATAGCCTCGGTCGTGCCTACATTCCGCCGCTGCTGGACCAACTGTTGCCCAGCGAAACCAGCGGCACCCTGAGCGCCGGGCTGATTTCCGCCAGCGCCTACATCGTCATGGCCCTGGTGCTGCTGGTGCGCCCGCGCGGCCTGCTGCCGGCCCGCGCCTGAGGAGAACGCTATGTCACCACGCCTCATCATTGACCTTGCGTGCCTGGCGACCTTCGCCTGCATGCCGCTGCTGGCCCACTGGCTGCACGAGCCTTACCTGGTCAGTTTCTTCACCCGCCTCGCAATCTACGGCATGGCGGCCATCAGCCTGGACTTGCTGATCGGCTACGGCGCCATGGTCAGCTTCGGCCATGCCGCGTTCTTCGGCCTGGGCGGTTACATCGTCGGCGTCATTGCCTTTCACACGTCCCAAGGCCTGCCGTTGTGGGGCTGGGAAGGCAGCAACAGTGCGCTGGTGGTGTGGCCGCTGGCCCTGATGGTGTGCGCACTGTTCTCGCTGCTGGTGGGTTATCTGTCGCTGCGCACCAGCGGCGTGCAGTTCATCATGATCACCCTGGCGTTCGGCCAGATGCTTTATTTCGTGCTCGGCTCGCTGTCGTTGTACGGCGGCGACGACGGCATTCTGCTCAACGAGCGCAATACCCTCGGCGCACTGGATCTGGCTGAGGCCAACCACTTCTACTACCTGTGCGTGGCCTTGCTGGCCGGCTGGTTGCTGCTGTGTCGGCGACTGGTCAATTCGCATTTTGGTTTTGTCTTGCGCGGGCTCAAGCAGAGCGAGCAGCGCACCGTCAGCCTGGGCCTAAAACCCTTGCGCTATCGCCTGACGGCGTTTGTGATCGCCGGCACCGGCGGTGGCCTGGCGGGGATTCTGTGGGCCAACTACGCGTTGTTCGTCAGCCCCGACATGGGCGCCTGGCACAAGTCCGGCGAGTTGATGGCGATGGTGATTCTCGGTGGCGTCGGCACCCTGCTCGGCCCTCTGCTGGGCGCCGCTACCTACCTGGGTCTTGAACAGGTGCTGAGCCAGTGGACCGAGCACTGGATGCTGATCTTCGGGCCATTGCTGTTGCTGGTGGTGCTGTTCGGCAAGAAAGGCGTTTACGGTTTGCTGCTGAGCCTGTTGCAGCGCAAGCCGAAGGTGGTTGCCGTCAAACCGAACGCCGCCGTGGAGGCACGCCCATGAGCGCACAACTGTCGATTCGTGATCTGCACAAAGCCTTCGGTGCCGTGAAAGCCACCAACGGCGCCAGCCTTGAACTGCTCAAGGGCGAACTGCACGCCATCATCGGCCCCAACGGCGCCGGCAAGTCCACTTTGATCGCGCAGATTGCCGGCGAAATTTTCCCCGACCAGGGCCAAATCCATCTCAACGGCCAGGACATCACCCGCGTGCCGGCCTGGCAGCGTCCGCGCCTGGGGCTGGCGCGGGCTTTCCAGGTCAGCCAGCTTTACACCGAGTTCACCCTGCTGGAGAACGTCGCCCTGGCCATTGCCGCCCGCGAGGGCAAGGCATTCGGCATGTGGCGCCCGTTGAGCCGCGACACCCGCCTGCTGGAACCGGCACGGGGCTACTTGCAGCAGGTGGGCCTGGGCCTTCGCGCGCAAGACTCGGTGCAGGCGCTGTCCCACGGCGAACGGCGGCAACTGGAGATTGCCCTGGCGCTGGCCCAGGAAGCGTCGGTGCTGTTGCTCGATGAGCCGATGGCCGGTATGGGGGCCGACGAATCCGCGCGCATGACCGAGCTGCTGCACAGCCTCAAGGGCCGCTACGCAATCCTGCTGGTCGAGCACGACATGGATGCGGTATTCGCCCTCGCCGACCGCATCACGGTGCTGGTGTACGGCCAGACAGTACTGACCGGCAGCGTCGAACAAGTGCGCAACGACCCGCAAGTACGGGCCGCTTACCTGGGAGAAGAACATGCTTGAAGTTCAGGGTTTGAAAGCGGGTTATGGCTTGAGCCAGGTGTTGTTCGACATGCACCTGAGCATCGAGCAGGGCCAAGTGGTGTCGCTGATCGGCCGCAACGGCATGGGCAAGACCACCACGGTCAAATCGATCATGGGATTGCTCAAGCCCAGTGCCGGCAGCATCCGTATCAACGGCACGGAAATGCGCGGTGCCGCGCCCTATCGCATCGCCAAGGCTGGCCTTGGTCTTGTGCCGGAAGGCCGCCGCACCTTCGGCACCTTGAGCGTGCGGGAAAATCTGCTGGCCACCGCCACGCGGGGCAAATGGGACCTGGTGCGGGTCTATGAACTGTTCCCGCGCCTGCTGGAGCGTCAGGACCAACTGTCACGCACGCTGTCGGGTGGTGAACAGCAGATGCTGGTGGTCGGCCGCGCACTGCTGACCAACCCCAGCCTGCTGATTCTCGATGAAGCCACTGAAGGTTTGGCGCCGATCATTCGCGAGCAGATCTGGAGTTGCCTGGCCACCCTCAAGGCCGAGGGCGAGACGATTCTGGTGATCGATAAAAACCTCAAGGAAATGGCGCGGGTGGTCGACCGCCATCACATCATCGAGAAGGGTCGACAGGTCTGGGATGGCACACCGCAGGAGCTGGCGGCCCAACCCGAATTGTCGCAACGCTACCTGGGAGTGTGAGCAGCCATGGACCTCGATCAGGCTTATAACAACGTCGCCGCCGTGGGTAATTTTCCGCAGATCATGCAACGTTTTCGCCAGCGCAGCGCCGAGACTTATGCGAGCCACGCCTGGCAGCGTGATGTGCCGTATGGCAATGCCATGCGCGAGCGTTTCGACTGGTATGCCCAGGCGAATGCCGGGGCGCCAACACTGCTGTTCATTCATGGCGGTTACTGGCAAGCCTCGGACAAGGACGACTACGCCTTTATCGCCGAGGGCTTGATTGAGGCAGGGTTCAATGTCGGTTTGCTGGAATACACCCTCGCACCCGAAGCGAGCATGAGCACCATCGTCGGCCAGATCGGCAAGGCACTGGACTATCTTTTGGCGCATCGCGAAGCCTTGAACATTGGTCAGCAGGTGGTGCTGTGCGGGCACTCGGCGGGTGGCCACCTGACCGCGCTGTATCGTCGGCATCCGCTGGTGACCCTGGCCATGCCGATCAGCGGCCTGATGGAGCTTGAACCCATCAGCCGCTGCTGGCTCAACGACAAGCTGCAACTGAGCGAAGAAGAGGTCCGCCGTTTTAGCCCGCAAAGGCTGATCGGCGATGGCGCACCGTTGCTGGTGACCGTGGGCGGGGATGAATTGCCGGAGTTGATACGACATTCGCGCGATTACGCCAGTGCCTGCCTTGAGGCCGGCCAGACTGTGAGCCTTGTCGAGCTTGCCGGGTGTCATCACTTCGCGGTGCTGGACGATCTGGCCAGGGTTGATGGCGAACACGTGGGGGCCTTGCTTGAGCACCTGAACCGCCAGTAGCACGCATCGCAGCTAAAAAATAACTCTCGCCAGAAGTGGATACCGGTTTGCCGTTTGCGGCTTTTTTGACCCTCTCAAGCTTCATACAGTGACTACGAATTCAGACAGGAATTGCGTATGTCCAGCCTCTCGCTCAGGGTCCAACAAATTGATCCTCTGACCCCCAGAATCCGCCGCGTGCTGCTGGTGTCCAGCGATGCCCAGCCACTGCCGGACTTCACTGCCGGAGCCCATCTCGAGCTGCATGTTCCCGGCAGTCGCGCTCAACGCCGGGCCTATTCGCTGGTCAACCTGCCCGACAGTGAACACTACGAAATCGCCGTCCAGCTAGAAGAAGCAAGTAGCGGTGGATCGCGCTGGGTGCACTCACTCAAGGTCGGCGATGAACTGCTGGCCGATGCGCCACGCAACCACTTTCCACTGCGTGAAAACACCGAACATGCCCTGCTGATCGCCGGTGGTATCGGCATCACGCCGATGCTTGGCATGGCCCGGTCGCTGCACGCGGCGGGCAAGCCGTTCACCCTGCACTACGCCGGTCGCGATGAAGCGCAGATGGCCTATCTGCCTGAGGCCCGCGCCTGCCTGGACAACCATTGCTGGATCAGCGGCGGCGACCCGCAAAAACGCTTTCCTGCCGCTGCGATCCTGGCCACGCCAAGACCCGGCCTGCACCTCTACATCTGCGGCCCGACCGCCATGCTCAACAGCGTGCTGACCTGCGCTCGCGAACAGGGTTGGGCAGAAGATCACCTGCATTACGAACTGTTCAGCGGCGCCCTGGAAGTGGCTGGCGACAAAGGCTTTGAGGTGCACCTGCGCGAAAGCGGCGTGAACCTGCAAGTGGCCGCCGCGCAAAGCGTGCTAGAGGCCATGCTCGAGGCCGGCCTGGACCCGATGTTCGACTGCCGACGGGGTGACTGCGGGGTGTGCGTCGCCCAAGTCATCGACGGCCAGCCCGATCACCGCGACATCTGCCTGTCGGAGCGCGACCGCGCCAGCGGCAGTTTCTGCACCTGTGTCTCCCGTGCCAGCAGCGCGCTGCTGGTGCTCGATCTGTGACAAGCCGAGGACATTCCGTGATACCGACCAACGAACAAATCGCTGCCTTGATCCGCGAGGACAGCGTACACAAGAGCGTCTACACCGACCCGACCCTGTTCAAGCTGGAAATGGAGCGCATCTACGGCAACGCCTGGATCTACGTCGGCCATGAAAGCCAGGTGAAGAACCCCGGCGACTATCACACCACGCGCATTGGCGATCAGGACGTGATCATGGTGCGCGGCGCCAACCAGCAGGTCAGCGTGCTGTACAACCGCTGCCCGCACAAAGGCGCCAAACTGGTGGCCGACGGTGACGGCAGTGTCGGCAAGTTCTTCCGCTGCCCGTACCACGCCTGGACCTTCAAACTCGACGGCCAGCATCTGTCGGCGCCGCTCAAGAGCGGTTTCGAAGGCACTTGCTATGACCCCAAGCACCCGGATTTTTCCATGGTCAGCGTCGCCCGCGTTGAGACCTATCGCGGCTTCGTGTTCGCCAGCCAGGCGGCGTTCGGACCGGATCTGAAAACATTTTTGGGCGGCGTCATCACCTCCATCGACAACCTCTGTGACCGCTCGCCGGTCGGCGAGGTCGAGGTGGCCGGCGGCATCTTCCGTGTGCAGCAACGCTCGAACTGGAAAGTGTTCTACGAGAACCTGCACGACACCATGCACGCCCGCGTGACCCACGAATCGTCGGTTGACGCGGCGCGTGGCGAAGCCGAAGCCATCGGTGAAATGCCCTTCGAACTGCTGATCATGGACGGTAACGGCGAACCCTACGACTTCTGGGAAAAACTCGAACTGCGCGCTTACCACAACGGCCACGGCTACATGGAAGCGATCTTCGACCCGGCCGCCGCCGAGCGCGACGAAGTCTCCCGCGCCCACTTCGAATGCCTGAGCCAGGCCTATGGCGAGCAGCGTGCCAAGGAGATTCTGGGCATGAATCGCCACAACACGGTGATTTACGGCAGCGGCTCGCCACACACGGTGTTCATGCAATTCCGGGTCATCCGCCCCATCGCCGTGGACCAGACCATGGTCGAGATCCAGACCTTCCGCTGCAAGGGGGCTCCGGATGCCGTGTTCGACCGCGCACTGACTTACGCCAACGTCATCAATTCGCCCTCCTCGAACGTGATGCCCGACGACGTCGAAGTCTATGCTCGCTGTCAGGAAGGCAACATGACCCGCGGTGGCGAGTGGATCAGCATGCACCGCTACGCCGGCACCGATACGCCGCTGGAAGACGGCGCAGTCTCCACCAACGGCACCAGCGAACTGCCGATGCGCAACCAGTTCGCCGCCTGGAAACAGTTCATGACTGCCACCCTGATTGCCAAGGAGAGCACCCATGCTGCTTGACCGCCGAATCGACGTCGACACCCGCCAGTTAACACCCGCTCAGGTGCCAGCCGAGACCCTGCGCCAGATCGAACAGTTTCTTTATCAGGAAGCGCGACTGCTGGATGAGCGGCGTTTCTGGGAGTGGGACAAGCTGTTCACCGACACCGGCATGTATTGGGTGCCGCACAAGCACGAGCAAGCCAACCCGTTCGACCATATCTCGCTGTTCTGGGAAAACCGCATGCTGCGCGAAGTGCGGATCCGGCGGGTGGAAAACGCCCGCAACTGGTCGCAGCAACCGCAGACCCAAACCGCGCACCTGGTCGGCAACGTCATGGTCGAAGGTCTCGACGCCCAGGGCTTGCTGGTGATCAGCGCGAGCTTCCAGTACAGCGAATGGCGCCTGGAACAACGCCAGCTCGCCGGTCGCTACACCTATAAGTTGGCCGCTCAGGAGGGTGGTGGCTGGCAGATCCAGCTCAAGCGCGTGGACCTCATCAACTGCAACGATGTGTTCGCCAACCTTGAGGTGTTCGTGTGATGAACACGCCGCTGGTGATCGCCCTGCACTATCAGAACGACGTGTTGCACCCCGAGGGCAAGATTCGGGTCGGGCTGGGGGCTGATGACAGCGTGCGTGCGGCGCTGCTTGATGCGGCCGGCCGATTGCTCGCCGGCGCACGCGCCAAGGGCTGGCCGATCGTCCACGTGCGAGTGGCGTTCCGACCGGACTACGCCGACCTGATCCAGAACGCGCCGATCCTGCGCACGGTCGCCACCCTTGGCGCGGTCCGGGAAGGCAGTTGGGGCGCGGAGTTTTTCAGCGCCCTAACGCCACTGAACAACCGCCGCGAGTTCGTCGTCACCCACAACCGGATCAATGCGTTTTATGGCTCACCACTGGAAACCGTGGTGCGCCGATTCAATCCCTCGCACTTGTTGATCGCCGGCGTAGCGACTCATTCGGTGGTGGAAAGCACCGTGCGCCATGCGGTGGATTGCGGTTTCGAGGTGACGGTTGCGGCCGATGCCTGCGCCAGCGCGGACAGCGGCGTACACGCGGCCTCGCTGGCGAGCATGGCGCTGATCGCCCGTATCAGTCACGTCAACGAAGCTCTGGAGGACTTGGCATGATGCTCGAAGGCAAAGTGGCGATTGTGACTGGCAGCACGCAAGGGCTGGGGCTGGACATCGCTCGGCAGCTGTTGGCTGAGGGTGCCCGCGTGATGCTGGTGGGGCGCAACGCCGACAGTGGCCAGGCGTTGGCGCAAGCGCTGGACTGCGGATTTTGCGCCTGCGATGTGGAGCGCGACGAAGACATCGACGCGTGCATTGCTGCCACGCTGGCCCGCTTCGGCAGGCTCGACATTCTGGTCAACAACGCGTGCCTGTACGCCGATCAGGGACTGGCGTCGGATCGCGCGCAGTGGCTGAAGACCCTCAACGTCAATCTGGTATCGGCGGCGATCTTTACCCAGAAGGCCGCCGTGCATCTGCCCAGCGGTGGCGTGGTGATCAACATCGGCAGTACCGGCGGCAAATTCGGTGCGGCCGGGCGCGCGCTCTACCCTGCGTCCAAGGCCGGCATCCTGCAACTGACGAAAAACCTGGCCATGACCCTGGCTCCGGCGCAAGTCCGAGTGCTGAGCGTTTCCCCGGCCTGGACCTGGTCACCCAGCGTCGCCGAGTTCAGCGACAACGATCCGCAGCTGGCCGATCGGGTCGGGGCGCCTTTTCATCCGCTCGGGCGCATCGGCCGGGGCCATGAGGTCGGCAGCGTGGTGGCGTTTCTGTGCAGTGCCGGTGCCGGCTGGATGACCGGTGTCGACGTGCCGGTGGATGGCGGCTTTTCGATTCTCGGGCCAGACCGCGGTGTGTCGCCGCGGGTGTGGTTCCAGCAACACCGTGACAGCCAATAAATCTGATAACCGAATGAGGTAGATGACATGGGCAAGATGATTGAGATCCGGGCAACGGACAGCAACGCCACGTTCAGCGGTTACCTGGCCCTGCCGGCCAGCGGCAAGGGCCCCGGGGTAGTGATCGGCCAGGAGATTTTCGGGATCAACGCCAACATGCGCGCCGTGGCCGATTTCTATGCCGAGGAAGGCTATGTGGCGTTGGTGCCTGACCTGTTCTGGCGCCTGCAGCCGGGCATTGATCTGGGCTACACCGAAGCCGATTTTGCGACGGCCATCGACCTGTTCCAGCGCCTGGATGTGGACAAGGCCGTCACTGATATCGACGCCAGTTTCAACGCCCTGCGTGCACTGCCTGAAGTCGAAGGCGCGGGCCTGGGTTATGTCGGCTTCTGCATGGGCGGCAAGCTGGCCTGGCTGACCGCCACGCGCACCGATGTGGCCTGCGCCGTCGGCTACTACGGCATGGGCATCGAACATTTGCTGCACGAATCGGAAAACCTCAAGGGCCGCCTGGTCCTGCATTTTGCCGAAAACGATGGTTACTGCGACGCCAGTGCCCGCGCCCAGATCAGCCAACACCTGGCCGGCAACGACAAGGCCGAAATCTACGTGTACCCAGGCGTCGACCACGCCTTCGCCCGGGCCGGGAGTTCACACTACGACAAACCGGCCTCGCTGATGGCCCATGAACGCAGCATCGCCGCCCTCAAGCGCGAGATCGGCCCCCACTTCAACCTGTCAGCCCTGTGGGAAGACCATATCCGCCACGAGTTCGAGACCCGCGACGTACCGGCCACCATGGCGACCATGGTCGCCGAGCCCTACGTCAACCATATTCCCACCATGACCGGCGGCGTCGGCGCCAAGCAACTCAGCCGCTTCTACCAACACCATTTCGTCCACGGCAACCCGCCGGACATGAAGCTCATCCCGATCTCGCGCACCATCGGCGCATTGCAGATCGTCGACGAATTCATCATGTGCTTCACCCACAGCACCGAAATCGACTGGATGCTGCCCAACGTCGCTCCCACCGGAAAATACGTCGAGATTCCGATGCTGGGCGTGATCAAGTTCCGGGGGGACAAGCTGTACCACGAACATATCTACTGGGATCAGGCCAGTGTGCTGGTGCAGATTGGCTTGTTGAACCCTGAAGGGCTGCCGGTGGCTGGCGTGGAAACGGCGAGAAAGCTGTTGGATGAACAACTGCCGTCCAACACGTTGATGGGGCGCTGGACGCAAAGCGAACAATAGAGATTGCATGAATGCAAAAAGGCCGATCTGTCATTCAACAGATCGGCCTTTTTTCATTCATCTAAACGTCAGACATGCTCACTGCTTTTCGCATGCACCGCCCGTGGCTCGCCATGCCCGTGGTCCACCTCAACCACCGGAATTTCCTTGCCATCACAGTCATGCAGTTTGCCGTCGCTGAAGTAATCCCCTTCGCGCAGCGCTGCCAGATCCTGATAACGCAGAACCCGCTCGGTGCCCGCCGCAAACACCGACTGCTGGTCGGAGTTACCGGCCGTGAGGTGGTTGAAGGTCAGGTTGAGCACGATCGCCATGATCGCCGACGAACTGATCCCGGAATGGAAAATCGTGGCGAACCAGCTTGGGAAGTGATCGTAGAAGTTCGGCGCTGCGATCGGGATCATGCCGAAGCCGATCGAGGTCGCCACGATGATCAGGTTGACGTTGTTGCGGTAGTCGACCTTCGACAGCGTACGAATGCCGCTGGCCGCGACGGTGCCGAACAACACGATACCGGCGCCACCGAGAACGGAGGTCGGCACGGCCGCGATGACCCGGCCCATGAACGGCAGCAAGCCGAGGAGCACCAGGAACAGACCGCCGGTAGCAACCACGTAACGGCTCTTGATCCCGGTTACCGCCACCAGCCCTACGTTCTGGGCGAAGGCACTCTGGGTAAAGGAGCCGAAGATCGGCGCGATCATGCTCGACAGCATGTCGGCGCGCAGGCCATTGCCCAGACGTTTGGAGTCAACCTTGGTCTCGATGATTTCACCGACCGCCAGGATATCCGCCGAGGTTTCCACCAGCGTCACCATGACCACGATGCACATCGACAGGATTGCCGCGAAGTGGAAGGTCGGCATGCCGAAATGGAACGGGGTCGGGAAGCCGAACATTGGACCTTCGCTGACGGATGAGAAGTCCGCCATGCCCAGGAACACCGCGACGATCGTGCCGATGACCATTGCCAGCAGGATCGATAGACGCGAGATGGTCGCGCTGCCGATCTTGCTCAGCAACAGCACCAGCACCAGCGTCATTGCGGCCAGGCCGATATTGGCCATGCTGCCGAACTCTGGAGAATGGCTGTTACCGCCCATGGCCCAGCGTGCGGCCACCGGCATCAACGTCAGGCCGATGGTGGTGATCACGATGCCCGTGACCAGCGGTGGGAAGAACTTGGTGATTCGAGAGAACACCGGCGTGATCAGCAATCCAATCAGGGACGCCGCAATCACCGCCCCCAGAATCGACTGGAACCCTCCCTCACCACCGCTACTGACAATCGCCACCATGGTCGCGACGCCGGAAAACGACACGCCCTGTACCAGCGGCAACTGACAACCGAAAAACGGTAGACCCAGGGTTTGCAGCAACGTCGCCAGCCCCCCCGCAAACAATGAAGCAGCAATCAACAATCCAATGTCCGCCGGCGAGAGGCCGGCCGCCTGACCAATAATCAAAGGCACCGCGACGATGCCACCGTACATGGTCAGAACATGTTGCAGGCCGTAAGCCATATTCGCGCCGATACCAAGATTTTCATCTTCTGGCCGTTGGTGTGAAACATGGGGCGTTTTCATGTTAGGGGGTTCCCTGGTTTTTGTTATGCGCACACTGTATGCAAGACTCAGGACAAATGTCTATAGAGTTGTATACAACTTGCTCGTCAAATTATGAACGGTTGGTCATGCAAACCGTCTGCCATCGTGCGCAATCTCACCTAAAACCTTGAAATACATCCTCGCGAGCCATTCTCCCCCGCCCGCTAGTCTTTTGAATTCCTGGCGACCATCGGTCGAAATCGCCATCTTCCATATACATATAAAGTATGCATAATGAAGCCATTCGAAATTCAGTATCACAAGGCAAAGAACGCAGCCAACAAACTCAAGCACCAAGGGATCAGCTTCGCCGAGACAGAACCGGTGTTCCATGACGAACGCGCCCTGACCTTTCAGGACGATCACCATGATGAACAACGCTGGATTACCTTGGGGCTGGATGGCAAAGGGCGTTTGCTGGTCGTCGCGTACACCTACCGTGACCCGAATTTCGTTCGAATCATTTCAGCGCGCCTCGCCAGCAAAAACGAGCGGCGCCAGTATCTGGAGGCTTGACCCATGAAAGACGAGTACGACTTCAGTAACGCCAAGCGCGGGGCGGTGGCCTCCAGCAAAGGCAAGACCCGCATCACCATCATGCTCGATGATGTCGTCATCGAGGCGGCACGCTCACTGGCCGAAAGTGAGGGCTACGGCTACCAGACTGCAATCAACAACACCCTGCGCCGGGCGTTGCTGGCCGACCAAGGCAAAGCCGCCGAGGCTAATTCCGCTGCGCACCTCAAAAAGGGGGTCACGGTTCCCGAACTGAGAAACCTGGAGAAAAAATTGTTGGAGGCCCTCAGGGAAATTCAACGTGTGATGGAACCCGATGCACAACCCTGAACTGACGCAAAAAGGGGCAGATTGATTCAATCTGCCCCTTTTTTGTGTGCACGATGCTGTTTCTATTGCGGTTTGATCAAGCGTTCAAGTGTGTGCATCAAGGTCGCATGGGGCGGCACCCGAATGCCGAACTCGCTTTCCAGCAAGGCGCTCAATTGCGGCACATCGTCCACCTGCCGGCGTTCGCTCTCATGGCCTATGCGATGGATCGCAAAACTGCCGTTATTGAGCGTACGGCGCCACCCTTCCCCGGTCCGCGCCACCATCAGCTGCTTGGCGAACGATGATTCCGGATGAGTCGAGACGTACCAGTTGCCGACGCTGTAATCGATGTCTTCCTGGCGTTGCAGATCGAAGATGTACATCGCTCGCCACTCGTCGCCGACCCTGGCGCGGAGGGTGTAGCCGTCCGTGTGCTGTTCGATGCGATAGGGTTCGTGGGGTGTGAATTGCTCGGCAGGACTGTCGAGCAACAGCGGCGCGGTGGGCACCATACCGCCGAAGCCGACGTCGGTGATGTAGCGCACGCCGTCCAGTGTCACCAGGCTCAAGCGATGGGTGCGAGCGGTCCATGCGCCTTCGGGCTGGCCCATGACCACGCGACCGCTGATGCCACGCGCGTCGAATCCCAATTCCTGAAGCAAAATCAGGTACAGATAGTTGAGTTCGTAGCAGTACCCGCCTCGCCCGTTGTGCAGGACTTTCTGCTCGATCGACGGCAAGTCGATCAGCACGGGTTCGCCCGACAGTGTGGTGAGGTTTTCAAACGGGAAAGCACCGGTGTGGCGCAATTGAAGCTGCTGCAAGGTTTCCAGGGTCGGCGCCGGAGGCGCATCGAAGCCCAGGCGCCGCAGGTACAGCGCACGGTCGGTCAGGCGTGGCTCGCTCATCGTTCAGTCCTTTTGCACGGCGGCTGCGGATCGTTCCGCCAATGGCCGCTATGTATAAGGGATGAACCGTTGCGCACGACAATTGATTTAGCCAATGGCCCAGCGAAAACAATCAACGGCGTTTGCGCGAATCCAGTTGAATCCAGGTTGGCGCATGGTCGCTGGCATGCGGTTCGTTGCGCACCCAGGCGTCGACACCAGCGTCCTGCAAGTAAGGGCTCAAGGCCGGATTGAGCAACAGGTGATCGATGCGCAACCCGGAATTTTTCTGCCAGTGCTGACGAAAATAATCCCAGAAGGTGTAGAGCCGATCCTCGGGATGCAAGTGGCGCAGTGAGTCGGTCCAGCCCTGATCCAGCAAACGTTGATAACACGCGCGGCTCTCGGGTTGCAGCAAGGCGTCCTTGAGCCAGGAGCGCGGGTTGTAGATGTCCAGGTCGGTAGGAACCACATTGTAATCGCCGGCCAGCACCACCGGGTGATCGCTGTCCTGCAACGTCTGCGCATGGCGGATCAGCCGCTCGAACCAGGCCAGTTTGTAGTCGAATTTCGGCCCCGGCTGCGGGTTGCCATTGGGCAGGTACAGGCAACCCACCAGCACGCCATGCACGGCGGCTTCGATGTAGCGACTGTGGCTGTCGCCCTCATCCCCCGGCAACCCTCGCCGACTCTCCAGTGGCTGCGCATCCCGCGCCAGAATCGCCACCCCGTTCCACGACGCCTGCCCCTGCCAGATCGCGCCGTAGCCGATGGCCTCAAGCTCGGCGGCGGGAAAGGCGCTGTCCACCGATTTGAGTTCCTGCAGACAGGCGATGTCCGGTTTCTCGCGTTCAAGCCAGGCCAGCAGGTTCGGCAACCGGGCACGCATCCCGTTGACGTTGAAGGTCGCAATTCGCAGCTTTTTCATGACCACCGTTCCGTTTGGCGACGTGTAAAAACTGTGACCTCAGTGCCCGCCCGTGGTTGCGTCGGCCACAGGGTTTTATGGGTTGCCGCAAATATACCGCTCGTCATCCAACCGGCACCAACCACCCCGCCCTTCACACCAACATCAGGTAACGACTCACCTTTGGAGACGTACCATGATGAACATCAAAATTACCTCACTGCTGATGGCGGGATTGCTGTCTACGGCGTCGTTAGCCACCTACGCAGCCTCCAACGATGGCGCTGATGCGACGGGCACCAAATCCGGTGCAACCAGCGGCCCTGTCATGCCGCCCGACAATACCCCCGCTGCGCCTTCAGGCGGAAATGCCGGGGATGGCGGCGCGACGGGATCTTCAAGCGGCAGCGCGGGTGGTGCAGGCGGCAACAGTGGCTCGGGCGCGGGTGGCGGCACCGGTTCGGCGGGTGGTGGAACCGGCGGCGCTGGCGGCGGGACGGGCAGCTGAACGCGTAAAGGCAGCCGATGGTGAGCATCGTTGGCTGCCTTCCACTGCCTGAGTTTTACATCTGTTTGACCGCAGGCGTGAGGACAACTTTTGACAGGCGGACGGCCGGGCCGTTTGTGATGTTTCGAGGGTTATACAACCGGGGCGAAACGCTTCAACGATCCGAGCGCATTAGCGCCGGGACGCCGCCCTCCATCGACAGCACGGCCGAGCGATTGCGCCCCGAATGCTTGGCCTGGTACAGCGCCGCGTCCGCACGCTGGATAAACACTTCCATGCTGTCGCGCCCCGTCGGTATAAACGAATAACAGCCGAGGCTGACCGTGACGTATCCGGTGGGCGAACCGCTGTGGCTGATGTTCTTGTCCATGACGCTGCGGCGGATATGTTCGGCGATCGTCATGGCGCCGTGAATGTCGGTATCGGGCAGCAACACCGCAAACTCTTCGCCGCCGTAACGCACCGCCAGGTCGGCCTTGCGATGGCAGCAAGCTTTTACCGCCCGCGCCACCTCAGCCAGGCAGTGATCCCCCACGACATGGCCATACGTGTCGTTGTAGCACTTGAAATAATCGATATCGAGCATGATCAGGCTCAGCGCACTGTGCTGGCGTGCGCCACGTCCGAACTCGACATCCAGCGCCCGCTCGAACAATCGCCGGTTGGCCAGACCGGTCAGGCTGTCGTGGGTGGCGATCAGCTCCAGCGCTTCCTGGGCCTTGCGCAGATCCGCCTCGACCCGTTCGCCAACGCGCACCTGTCGGATGAATACCCAGCCGAACAGGCCCACGCCGAGCATCACCAGCGCGACGATGGCACTGGAACGAAACGCCGTGTCGTACCATTGCGCCAGAATCGAATCCCGGGACGATGCCGCCGAGACCACCAGCGGGTAAGCTTCCAGCTGCCGGTAGCCATACAAACGGACAACGCCATCGACCACCGAGGTGAAGATCGCGTTGCCCGATGGCGCTCGCGGCAGCAGGTTCTGAAAGATTTCGCCCTGGGCCAACGACGTGCCGATCTGCGACTCCATGAATGGCCGGCGCGCCAGGAGCGTTCCATCGGTCAAGCCAAGGAACATCGAGCCGTTGTCGTCGATGTCGAAGCTTTTAAAGAATTGGTCGAAGTAAGACATTTTGATCCCGGCCAGCAACACGCCCTGGAACTGGCCGTTCTTGTCGTTCACCCGTTTGGAAACCGGAATGATCCACTCGCCATTTTCCCGGCTGCGAATCGCCGGGCCGATGTGCGCCACGGACGACACGTTTTGCTGGTGAAACTTGAAGTACTCGCGGTCTGCCACGCCCGGTCCCCGAGGCAGATTCTCGAATGAGGTCACGACCCACTGGCCTTTCTGGTCGAACAGCAGGATGCCGTGCAATTGACTCAGCGCCTGCACCCGTCGGGCGAAAGTACTCTGCAAGCGAGCTCTCAGGGAGGGAGCGAATCCATCGACCTGAATCCAGTCCACCAGACTGGTCAGCACCAGATCGGCCTGCATGAACGTGTCTTCGGCTTGCTGCGCCATGGCCCGCGTCAGGTTCGACGAGGCGACCTGGGCCTGGCTCAAGGCATGCCGCCGGGATTGCTCCAGTTGCAGATAAAGCAACGCGCACAGGCACAAGCACACCGTGGCAATGAACAATACCGCTGCCTTGCGCAACGGTATGCGTTTCAATGCGACGCCTGGGGCGTGGTGGGGGTCGTACTGGCGTGTTGGCAAAAAGCGCGTCCTGAAAGGGCAAGGCATGGGCGGCGGCCCAAATCCCCTGGTTTTGTGCGCCAAGTCTACGGGGTTACTACCAACAAATGGCAGCCATATGTCACGTGGTCGCCATCCGCCTCACCCGTCAGAACGCTGCAACCGCCGCATCGCACTGTGCAGATGCGCCCGTGCACTTTCGGCATCACCCAGGCGCATTTGCTCATAGGCGCGCTGGGCGATGTCATGGGGCACGGGCAGAAGCTCCCGCTGGGTCGCCATTGCCATCAACTGGACCTGGGCGGCACGCTCCAGGTAATACAGATCGTCCCAGGCTTCGGCGATGGTGGGACCGGCCACGATCACCCCGTGATTCTTCAAGAACAGGATGTCGGCGTTGCCCATTACACTGGCAATACGATCGCCTTCGGACTCATCCAGCGCCAGGCCGTTGTAGTGTTCGTCCACCGCCGTGCGACCGTAAAACTTGAACGCCGTCTGCCCCAGCCACAACAGCGGTGGACCTTGCAGCAGGCAAAGCGCAGTGGCGTGCGGCATGTGCGTGTGGAACGCCACTTTCACGCGCGGCAACTGTTTATGAAGCCGCGCGTGAATATAGAACGCCGTCGCTTCCGGCCGACCTTCGCCCTGGACCACATGGCCGTGGAAATCGCAGACCAGCAGCTTGTCAGCCGTGACCTCTTCGAAGGCGTAGCCGTAGGGGTTCACAAAAAACAGATCATCGCGCCCCGGCACCATGGCCGAAAAATGATTGC
The DNA here is from genome assembly GCF_036884845.1 of Pseudomonas sp. MAG733B. Classification (NCBI taxonomy): domain Bacteria; kingdom Pseudomonadati; phylum Pseudomonadota; class Gammaproteobacteria; order Pseudomonadales; family Pseudomonadaceae; genus Pseudomonas; species Pseudomonas sp. MAG733B. Next base: position 2,664,334 of record NZ_CP145732.1, on the reverse strand, counting down.
AGATGCCTTCCTCCAGACCATGAAGCGCCGCGAGTTGAAAACACGCCGCCAACTCCGTGCGAGCGGTGATGACATCAGGCGAATCCAGGTCGAGACCGGAATAAATCGAGGGACGGGAACTGCCTGCAAGGGTGTGAGCCATGGCGATGCCTCCGGGGTTTACCAGCCAAGGGACGTGAACAAGGGCACGACCTGATCCAGTGTGTTCAATATCGCATCGGGCCGGTAATCCGGCAGCAATTGCCGACCGGTGCCACGGTCGATCCATACACAACGAAAGTGCATGTCCCGGGCGGCGGTGTGGTCCAGTGTCGGGCTGGCGCAGATATGCACCACTTGGTCGCGGGTGACGCCGAGTTGTTCGTGCGCATAGTCGAACAATCGCGGATCGGGTTTGTAGGCGCCGGCCTGTTGGGCCGTGATGACCCGGTCGATATGCCCGCCCAGTTGCGCGACATTGCCGGCAATGATGTCGTCATCGGTGTTGGAGACGATGCACAGCTTGAAGCCCATTTCCTTGAGTTGCGCGAGGGTCGCGATTACTTCGGGAAACGGCGGCATCCGCGGAATCGCCGCGGCCAGGCGCTGACTGTCTTCAGGCGCGCTGGCCAGGCCAAGCTCTTCCAGAGCCAGATGCAAACCCAGGGTGCTCAACTGACGGAACGAGCGATGCGGCGGAATCTGCTCCAGCCGATGCTCGTGCCGGTCGTAGACCTCGATCAGGCGCTCGACCTCCACGCTGTGCTCGCCCTTTTCGCGCAAAATCTCGGCCACCACGGCTTTCAAACCTTCATCCCATTGAATCAGCGTGCCGTAGCAATCGAAGGTCAGCCATTCGGGGCGCGGGGTGTTTTTAAGGGTCATGGCGGAATCCTCTGAAGGGTGGCTTTCAGGTTAAGCCTCAACAGTGATAGTGTGAAATTAAATTAGTACAGAATCGTCAGTTGCAAAACGAATATCAAAGGTGCCCGCGATGCTCGATCTCGAACTGCTCAAAACCTTCGTCTGTGTGGTCGATGAAGGCAGCTTTACCCGCGCGGCCGAGCGCGTGCACCGGACTCAATCCACCGTGAGCCAACAGGTGCGCAAACTCGAAGAACTGGTCGGGCATTCATTGCTGATGCGCGATCGCACGGGGCAAAACATCAGCCTCACCGAGCACGGCGAAATGCTGATTCACTATGCGCGTCGCTTGCTGGCGTTGTCCTCGGAGGCCGTAGAAGCGCTGGCCAGCGACGTCGACCTGGAAATTCTGCGCATCGGCGTGCCGGAAGATTTCGACGCCCGGCGCATGGCGATGATCCTCGCCGGCTTCAACCGCGAAAAACCCCAGGCACGCCTGGAGACCGTCAGCGGCATGAGTACCGACCTCAAGCAGAAACTCGCCAGCGGTGACATCGACATTGCGCTGGTCAAACGCGAGCCGGACAGCGGCCCGTGTTGGGCCGCATGGCCGGAAGCGCTGGTGTGGGTCAAAGGTGCACAGACCGCCCCGGCCAACGGCGTGTTGCCGCTGGCGCTGTTTCCTCAAGGCTGCATTTATCGACAAAGGGCCATCCGCCTGCTGGACGTGGCGCAAAGGCCGTGGCGGGTCGCGTTTGGCAGTCACAGCCTGACCGGCATTCAAGCGGCGGTGGCCTGCGGACTGGGCGTTTCGGTGTTACCTGCTTCGGCGGTGCTGCCCGAGCACCGCATTTGTACCGACCTGCCGCCATTGCCACCCACAGAGGTGGCACTGATCAGCCGCGAGGGCGCACTGAGCGGGTTGCAACGGGCGTTGGTGGAGTTTCTGCGGGTGGAGTTGAGCCAGGATTGATTGTCAGATCAGCCGCTCGAGTTCATCCAGCGTCACGCGTGGGACGAGTTCGACAGGAATCTTCGAAGTATGGGACACGTTGTAAACCCGAAAATCCGCATTCACGACGCTTTTCGCCAGGATCGCGAAAGACGGCAGGATTCTCGTTTGAAAATGATCGTCGAGTACGCAGGGAGAAATGAACGTCCCGGGTGTTTCGTAAAAGCGACTCACCGATGGGTCCAGATCGACACCGACCAGAAACACCTTGGTAAACCCCAAGTGATAGGCAAGCTGTATGGCCAGGTAGGCCACCGTGCGCGCATCAAAAAAGCCGCGTTTGAGGTTCTTGCTGAAGCCAAGGGTTTTGTTGCGACCATTGCCGATCTTGCGATTTCTCACCAGTTCTTTATCCGTCCTGAACAGGTCACGCCAGGAAAGTCTGGGTGCTCGCCTCAAAAAATACAGATCCCCCTGAGGCTTGAACGAAGTGTGCCAGATATGATTTTCCCACAACGCCACTCGCTCACTCAGGTGCATGGCTCTTGTAAAGAGTTCGGGTTGCTGCTCGGAAAAACCCTGATCGGTGCACACATAAAAAAACGGACTGATGCCTGTCCCGATAAATTTCGAAATGGCACCGTTCATGGTAATCATTGGAACGTCTGCGTACTTGTGCAGCGGAAAGTCTTTGGCGGAAGCCCCCGAGGCAATGATCAGCACTGAACCTTTTTGAGAGTTGCGACAATCATCCAGGTCTCGCACTTGAAGTGGCCCGGTAGTGAGTGGTGCTTTTCTCTGCGCAACATCCATTAATGAATTCCCTATCCATGTCGGTCGATCGATGATCTCTGACCCGTTTCCAGAACAATAGTTTTGCTCTGAAAACGCATTCCGCCTCTCCCTTGCTATGGTTTGCTCTGTCCTGTTACGACCAGCGTGCTTTCTCCCCCCGGCAATTCCAATGCGGGCAGTTTTGAAGGCAAGTTCAACTGTCGCAGTACCGGAGAATCGTAGCCGTAAACGTCAGGCTTGAACGTCACCCGCCCCTCTTTGCTCAAGTCGACTGTCCAGTATGCCAGCAGCACCGGAATCTTGACCGGAAGTTTGATGTTTTCGGTCTTGCCATTGGCCAACTGCTTTTGAATGCCCTCGCTGTTCCAGCGCACCGGGTCGTTGAACAACAGCTCGACTAACTGCAGCGGATTTTCTACCCGGATGCACCCGGAACTGGTGGCGCGCATGGACTTGGCGAACAACTCGCGGTGCGGCGTGTCGTGCAGATAAATCGCATAGTCGTTGGGGAAACGAATGACCACCTGACCTAACGAGTTCTCGGGGCCGGCATCCTGACGCAGCGTGATGCCGCGCGCGTTGTACCAGTCGATGCCCGATGGATCGAGCACATGTCCTTCGCGGTCCAGGGCTCTGATCCGGTTGGCGGCCAGGTAGTCCGGGTTCTGTTGAATCTTGGGCAGCATGTCCTTGACCAGAATCGTCGGCGGCACGGTCCAGGTGGGGTTGAAGGTGATGTAGGTAATTTCGGACTGAAACACCGGCGTACTGCGAAACGGCTTGCCGACCTGCACCCGGGAACGCCAGATCGGCTGACCGTCGCGATACAGCGCAACCTTGTACCCGGCGATGTCGACCACGACAAAAGTGCCCTGGAGTTTGTAAAGCAGCCAACGCGCCCGCTCCATGTTCACCCGGACCTGGTCGATCCGCGCTTCAACGGGCACATTCAACGCCGCCAGAGTAGCCGCGCCCGCCACGCCATCCGCGCCAAGGTATTGCTCGGTCTGATACTTCTTCACTGCCGCGATGACACTGTCGTCGTAATCGTTTCGTTTGCTATTTGAAGTGACCAGATAGCCACCGGCCGTCAAACGGGCACGCAATTGCACAACCGCCGTCCCGGTCATTCCCGGCTTGAGCGACTGCCCTTCGGTAACTTTCGGCCAACCGCCGGCATCGCGCACCTGACGCAACTGCGCCAAAGCCTCTCGCATGCTGCGGTAAACCGCTTCCTGCGGCGGTGCCTGAGCGAACCCGCGTGCCACGTCGTGATCGTCGAGCGCGGTAAAGAAACTGTTCACGTCCTCACGGGGGTCAACGCCGACCGGGTCGAAATTCCAATGAAAATCCAGTCGCGACGGATCGACTTTGCCGCGTCTTAATTGCAGCAGCGCAGTGATGTAGGTGCGGGTCAGCGCGATATCGAAGGCTGCCGATTGCGTCGGTGTCGGCGCGGTGGCCTGCATCGCCAATTGCGCCTGGGCCAGTTCGTCAATCCGATAGTCCTCAGGGATCAGGCCATCGATTTGCGTGTCATTCAGGCTTTTGAGCAACTGGGTGACATCGCGTCCGTTGGTCCACGCCGCGCGATAATTACGGTGCGAGTAAAAATCCATGACCACCCGGCTGATATCCACCCGCTGATGCTTGCGCGCAGTGAGCAACGGTGGAAACGCCGATTTCAGCGGTTCCAGTACTGCCTGGATCGCCTGGCCCACGACATCATCTGGCGCTGCCGACAAAACGGTCGTTTCAGGAGATACCGGCACAATCGGCGAACTTTCACCAAAAGCAGTGCCGCTGATCAGAAAGACCATAAAAAATACGCGGCTTATGACGAATAACCTTGTTAATTGCCCCATGGATAATCCTTAATCTCCCGCAAATCAAAAGGCTAGCGTTCCACTCGCTGCTAGACTCGATATATTCCTGATGAGACTTACCTTATGCCGTTACAACGCTTTGGCTTTCTACTTACAGCGCTGCTGTTGACGTCGGTCTGCATACCCGCAGCGTACGCCGATTCGCTGGAAGTCGCGCTGGCCAAAGCCGCTCCAAAAGCCAATGCAAAAGTCATCGCCCTGGCTGTACGCGCCACCCAGTGCACTCGCGCCCAAGGCGCAGTCCCGGCACAGAGACTAGCAGTGATCGATTATTCCCTGCCCTCGACTGAACAACGGCTGTGGGTTTTCGACCTGAAAAAGCGCAAATTGCTCTTTCACGAACTCGTCGCCCATGGCCGCAACAGCGGCGAAAACATGGCCACCTGGTTCTCCAACCAGAACGAAAGTTTCGCCACCAGTATCGGTTTGTTCCGCACGCAAGAAAGCTACCGCGGCCAGAACGGCTATTCATTGCGCATGGAAGGCCTGGAGCCGGGCTTCAACGATAACGCTTTTGACCGGGCAATCGTCATTCACGGTGCACCGTACGTCAGTCCCGTCCTCGCCCGCGCCAACGGCCGTATCGGCAGAAGCCTCGGCTGCCCGGCGGTCCGGCCGGCGATTGCTCATCGCCTGATCGACTCGATGAAGGATGGCCAACTGCTGTTTTCCTACTATCCGGATCAGCGCTGGCTGAAGTCGTCTTCGTACATTAATTGCGGTGGCGGCACCGTGGCGTCGTCCGATAAGCCTACTAAACGCCAGTAATCACCGCCCTACCTGTCAAAACTGTAATCCCCGCCTCAGCCTGCTGAAAGCCACCGCCCGTTAGCCTCGTCGACAAGTTCACCAGGCTGACGGACGGGATAATCGGCATGCACTCCAACACTTCACGACGCACCTTCGTCAAAGGCCTGGCCGCCGGCGGCTTGCTGGGCGGCCTCGGGTTATGGCGACCGCCGGTCTGGGCCGTCAACAGCCCCGGCCAACCGCAAGTGCTGACGGGCAGCGACTTCGAGCTGTTCATCGGTGAAACCCCGGTCAACTTCACCGGTAAACCACGCACTGCGATGACCATCAATGGCAGCCTTCCCGGCCCGCTCCTGCGCTGGCGCGAAGGTGACACCGTCACGCTGCGGGTAAAGAACGCACTCAAGGACAGCACCTCCATTCACTGGCACGGCATTCTGCTGCCGGCAAACATGGACGGTGTTCCGGGCTTGAGTTTCCAAGGCATCGAGCCGGGCGGCCAGTACGTCTACCAATTCAAGGTCCGGCAAAACGGCACCTACTGGTATCACAGCCATTCGGGGTTGCAGGAACAGGCCGGCGTCTACGGGCCGCTGGTGATCGACGCCAGGGAACCGGAGCCGTTCCAGTACGACCGCGAGTACGTGGTGATGCTCACCGACTGGACCGACGAAGATCCGGCCAGCCTGATGAAGACCCTGAAAAAACAGTCCGATTACTACAACTACAACAAGCGCACCGTGGGCGATTTCATCGACGACGTCAGCGAGAAAGGCTGGGGCGCGACAGTGGCTGATCGCAAGATGTGGGCAGAAATGAAGATGAATCCCACCGACCTGGCCGATGTCAGCGGCGCCACCTACACCTACTTGATGAACGGCCAGGCGCCGGACGCCAACTGGACCGGCGTGTTCCGCCCCGGTGAAAAGCTGCGTCTGCGCTTCATCAACGGCTCGGCCATGACTTACTTCGATGTGCGCATTCCGGGCCTGAAAATGACCGTGGTCGCCGCCGATGGCCTGCACGTCAAACCGGTGAGCGTCGACGAATTCCGAATCGCCGTGGCGGAAACCTTCGACGTGATTGTCGAGCCTAGTGAAGCGGCTTACACCCTGTTCGCCCAAACGATGGACCGCACCGGTTATGCCCGCGGCACTCTCGCGTTGGGATCCGGATTGTCGGCGCCAGTGCCACCGCTGGACCCGCGTCCGCTGGTCACCATGGATGACATGGGTATGGGCGGCATGGATCACGGCAGCATGGCCGGCATGGACCATAGCAACATGACCATGCCCGGCATGCAGTCCCATCCCGATTCGGAAAACGACAACCCGCTGGTAGACATGCAAGCCATGTCCACCTCACCCAAACTCGACGACCCCGGCCTCGGCCTGCGCAACAACGGCCGCCGAGTTCTGACCTACTCCGACCTGCGCAGCACCTTCGACGACCCGGACGGTCGCGAACCGGGCCGCACACTCGAACTGCACCTCACCGGCCACATGGAGAAATTCGCCTGGTCGTTCAACGGCATTAAGTTCTCCGACGCCGAGCCGCTGCGCCTCAAGTATGGCGAGCGCGTCCGCGTGGTGCTGGTGAACGACACGATGATGACGCACCCCATTCATCTGCACGGCATGTGGAGCGATCTCGAAGACGAGAACGGCGACTTCATGGTGCGCAAACACACCATCGACATGCCACCGGGCTCGCGCCGCAGTTATCGGGTTACCGCCGACGCGCTCGGTCGCTGGGCCTATCACTGCCATCTCCTGTACCACATGGAAATGGGCATGTTCCGTGAAGTTCGCGTGGAAGAATGAGGCGCCAACCATGATCAGACTCACCCCTTTTGCCATGGCCCTCCTCACCGGCCTGCCGTTTTCTTTCGCCATCGCAGCCACTGACGACATGCAGGGCATGGATCACAGCCAGATGACTGGAATGGACCATGGCCAGATGCAAAGCATGGACGAAGGCCAGATGCAGCCCGCGGCGCCGACTGAAAGTCGTACGCCAATTCCCCCATTGACCCATGCGGACCGAGCCGCGGTGTATGTCGACCCGGCCGGGCATCGTGTGCATGACAGCGCACTCAACTCATTCTTCCTCGCCGACAAACTCGAATGGCAGGACGCCGACGACGGCAGCACCCTGGCCTGGGATTTGTCCGGCTGGATCGGCGGCGACATCGATCGCCTGTGGATGCGCTCCGAAGGCGAGCGCACCAACGGCAAGACTGAAGACGCCGAAATCCAGGCTCTGTGGGGCCACGCAATCAGCCCATGGTGGGACGTGGTCAGCGGCATACGTCAGGACTTCAAACCCGGCGCACCGCAAACCTGGGCGGCGCTCGGCGTGCAAGGCATGGCGCTGTACAACTTCGAAGCCGAGGCCACGGCCTTCATCGGCGAAGGGGGCCAGAGCGCTGCGCGACTGGAGGGTGACTACGACATCCTGCTGACCAACCGACTCATCCTGCAGCCCACCGCCGAGCTCAACTTCTACGGCAAAAACGATCCACAACGGGGGATCGGCTCCGGCCTGTCCAACAGCGAAGCCGGCCTGCGCCTGCGCTACGAAATCCGCCGGGAATTTGCGCCGTACATTGGCGTGACCTGGAACCGCACCTACGGCAAAACCGCCGATTACGCCGCCGCAGAAGGCGAGGACCGCAGCGAAGCGCGCCTGGTTCTCGGCGTGCGAATGTGGTTCTGAACCCGCTAACCCAAACACTAAAAAACAGCCGCATTGAGCGGCAAGAGGTCTTGCATGCGCACCATCAAAATCACGGTTATAGCTGTGTTGTTGTCTACCGGGCTGCTGCTGAGCGGTCTCGCTCAAGCCCATCCGAAGCTGCTGTCCTCCAACCCCACCGAAGGTGCGCAGGGTGCAGCACCGGGCACCATCGAACTGCACTTTTCCGAAAACCTGGTGACGCAATTTTCCGGCGCAAAACTGGTCATGACCGAAATGCCCGGCATGGCCCACTCGCCCATGCCCATGAAAGCCAAAGTCAGCGGCGGCAGCGACCCGAAAACCATGCTCATCACCCCGCTATCGCCTCTGCCCGCCGGCACCTACAAAGTGGAGTGGCGCGCCGTGTCGTCGGACACCCACCCGATCACCGGCAACGTTACTTTCAAAGTGAAGTGAGTGATGAGCGACTCGGCCAACATCGTCCTGCGATTTGCGTTGTATGTGGATTTGATGCTGTTGTTTGGCGTGGCGTTGTTTGGGCTGTACAGCCTCAGAGGGCAGGAGCGGGTTTCAGGGGTGGTGCTGCCGTTTCGATCATTGCTGGTGGCGATGACCGTGCTCGCAACGGTGCTTTCCGTCGTTGGCATGCTGCTGATGGTCAGCAACATGAGCGGCGAGTCGAACCTTGCCGAGCTGGGTCCGCATATTGAAATGATGGTGTCGGAAACGGACGCAGGCTCGGCCTGGACGATTCGGATCATCGCGCTGCTCGTCGCCGGTCTGGCGATGCTGATGCACCCTCGCGCACCGACTGCTGGTTTGGCGCTGACGGTGCTTGCAGGCGGTGTCGCCCTCGCCTCTCTGGCGTGGACTGGCCATGGTGCAATGGATGAAGGCATCTGGCATTTCACCGCGGACATTTTGCACCTGCTGGCCGCGGGCGCCTGGCTGGGTGCGCTGGTCGCGTTTGCCTTGATGTCACAAACCAACGTCTTGCAAACCGAAAAGCACATCCGTCTGTTGGCCCGTGCCGCCAGCCGGTTTGAAACAGTGGGCGCACTGATTGTGGCGGTCATCGCAGTGACCGGAGTTGTGAACTACCTCTTCATCGCCGGGCCGAAAGTCGACGAAGTCTTTCTCAGTTCCTACGGCATCTTGCTATTTATCAAAGTCGCGCTGTTTGCCGGCATGCTCGTACTCGCCGCGCTGAATCGCTTCCACTTGGGACCGTTTCTGGAGCGATCATTGCGCGATGGTCAACACCGAGTCGCGGCAAATGCGTTACGTCGCAGCGTGATGATGGAACTGGTTGCAGCGGTTTTGATTGTCGGATTGGTGGCGTGGCTGGGGACACTAAGTCCGGAGATGGACGGACAGTAGTGCTCGCTCTCTTTTGAGTCCCTGAAAGTTTTCACTACACTCCCTCCTCCAAGCCACTCCATCACAAAAGCCCGATAACAATGAAAAAAATCAGAAGCACATTGATGCTCGGCGGCCTGCTCGCCCTGTCGTTTGGCGCCCAGGCTCAGGAAAGCCTTTCGCATCTGGACAGTGTCATTCAACAAGGTCAACTGCGCGTTTGCACCACGGGTGACTACAAGCCCTACACCTTCAAAGCCGAAGACGGCGAATATTCCGGCATCGATATCTCGATGGCCCGCGCCTTGGCCGACAGTCTGGGCGTCAAGGTGGAATGGGTGCCGACCACCTGGAAAACCCTGATGCCCGACATGCTCGCGGGCAAGTGTGACATCGCTATGGGCGGCATCTCGGTCACTCTGGAACGGCAGAAAAAGGCGTTCTTCAGCACCACCCTGGACGTAGACGGCAAAATTCCGCTGGTGCGTTGCGAAAACCAGGCGCTGTACCAGACCATCGACCAGATCAACCAACCCTCGGTACGCCTGGTCGAACCGGCCGGCGGCACCAATGAAGCCTTCGTCCACGCCTTCCTGCCCAAGGCGCAATTGCAACTGCACGACAACGTGACCATTTTTCAGGAGCTGCTGGACAAGAAAGCAGACGTGATGATCACGGATGCGTCGGAAGCGCTGTACCAGCAGAAGCAAAAACCCGGGCTGTGCGCAGTCAATCCGACGCAATACATGCAATACGGCGAGAAGGCCTATCTGCTGCCTCGGGATGACATGACCTGGAAGTTGTATGTCGATCAGTGGCTGCACTTGGCCAAAGTGACGGGTAACTACCAGAAAGTGCTGGGGCAGTGGTTGGCGGTGCCTGAAGCTAAATAACGAGACATTGTTGCGAGCAGCAAAAAGGCGCCCCTCTTCAGGAGCGCCTTTTTTTCGGCTCGGTCAGTCGTCGTGCAACAGGCCGGAACTGTACTCACCGAAGCTGTTGCCGAGCGCACTGCCATGGAAATTCAGTTTATTGGGGTTGTTATTGGTCGGCCCCGGTCCGAATCCATTCGACAATTGGGCGTCATCCGCATAATGGTGATCGGCACTCACACCCGAACAGGCACTCAACAGCACAGCACCGGCGATCAACGCGACTTTGATGAGGTTTGAGAGCATTTTTATTGTTCCTGTGGGTGGGGGCGCGGTGGCTTGATCCTGTGCACTCATCGTAGGCCTCTGGTCAGGCGGGGATTATGAAATTTTGCAGGGCGACAGCGTTGGTTCAGGTAGGAAGGCCTCTGAAATCCATCACGCGATCAATGTCACTGGACCCGCCCAAACCCCAAAAGTCCAATCCTGTTAAACTCCCCCACCTCCCAGCCTCACCGATTCCAGATCCCCAATGTCCGTAGCTACCGCAACACCTGCCCTGCTGTCCCGTCGGTTCTCCGTCGCGCCCATGATGGATTGGATGTAGCCAACCGCCACAACCCCGGCCCGCCTAGCCCATCCCATTTTATAGTTGTTCTTTGTAGCAATTTTTAAGCGGTCTGGAAGACAGGCCTTTCACGCATCCTTGCTTAAGAATGGGGCAGAAGGTCACCCACTCACCCGTCGACTGCTACGCTGAATGCTTCACGGAGGATTCGCGATGCCAGATTCTGACCTGCTCCCTTCCCTACTGTTCAAACTCAACGAAAACCAGCTCGCCCTGGAAGCCGCCATCATGGAATTGACAAATTGGGTCCAGCAGCGCGGTTCTGCCGATGTTGCCGACAATGTTCGCGGTGCGTTGGTCACGATCGACCGCAATGAAGAATTCATCAAGATGACGCTCGCAATGATGATGACGCCGGAGTGACCTTTATCGGCCAACGGCGGACGTGCAAATGCATCTACGGAATTTGGGACGATTCTGTATTTAGTTTTTTCGCACGGGGATGCCCTTCGTATTGCAGTTGTGGCTATCGGCTCTCTTAGTTCGATTGGCTCAAACACCCCAGATGTTCTGACTCAGCAGCCATAAATCCAAGGCTTGGCTGAGAAGCAGGCAGCCCGCTATCGGAAGCCCGTTTCAACTGTTGATCAGTGGCGAGTACATTCCCGTTCATTTGATGAACAGCTTCACGAATCATCTGCCGCATCGGTGGGGTGATTACCGTCGCTCACCATTCCTATGCCTAGATTCCCTGTGACTGGGTTCGTCTACCCAGTCAGACAATCTTGCCCAAATCGTGCTTTCGATGTTTCGATGATGGCGATATGGTTCACGTCTGAGCCTAAACACAAGGAAGAGCTATGAATTTTTTCTGGGTGAACCTTGGCGCCACCTTCAACGAAGTCAATCAGGGCGAGTTCCTTTGGGCTCCCCTCTACTCATCAATTGAGGGGAAGGATGGCACGCTGAGAACCCGCACCAACCGGCACTGGGATGTGGTCGACGAGGTGCTCGACGGGGACATCATTTTCTGCGTGAAAGACAAGCAGATCACCCGAGTCGCAGAAGCGAAGGCCGACGCCTATAACGCCGAACGGCCGCTCAGCCGTGGCTTTCATCAGTGGAATAAAGAAGGACGCCGCGTCGATGTGACGCTGCACTCTACTATGCGCCCGGTACATCGCGACGAAATTGCTGAAGAGTTTTTGAGTCGTTTCAATGAGCACTGCAACCCTGCTGTTTTTACCAAGCACGGGACGATCAATGAGATTTACATGTCTCACATCGGTCCGGACGCAGGCCTCTACCTGCTGGAGAAAGCGGGGTTAATCAGTGCCTTTGCGGACCGCATTGTTGAAGAAGGTTCGAAGCGAAAGATCAGCAAGACCACCCGCGAAGCAATCATTCTCGCTCGGGTCGGCCAGGGGTTTTTCCGCACTAAGCTGATGAAGCGTTGGAATTGCCGCTGCGCCCTGACTGGCCTACAGAACCCTGACCTTCTCATTGCCTCCCACATCGTACCTTGGAACGTGTCGGACAATGATGAGCGCCTTGATACAGATAACGGCCTGCTGCTCGCTACTCATATCGATCGCTTATTCGACAGTGGACTGATCTCATTCTGCAAACAAGGAAAATTACTGATCAGTGATCAGCTCGGCCCTCATGCTCAACAGGTGTTCGGTCTGGCGCAGTATCAGCAGCTCGCTGATGTTCCGAAGGGTATTCTACAGTACCTAGCTCGCCATCGAGCACGTTTCAAGTTCGACAAGTAATGCGCTACCCAAGGATGAGACCGACGTTGCCCTGACTGCAAATCGTCGCCAGCAGCCCTTCAGGTAAGGTTTAACACGCGGCAACTGGATAGGGATTCGAACCCCTTCAAGCTACCCTCCAGTCCGCCATAGCCCGTAGAAAACTGTGTTTTAGCAATTTGCGCCGGCATGCTACGGCGCACAGCGGCCCTGATATTGCCCTAAATATGCCCTAAATCTTTTCCACCACTGGGAATGCTGACTGGCAACAGCCTGCCCATAACAGTCGTTCAAATCTTTTCCTTAACTCGCAAATTGCCCCGCGGTGCCTTCTGCATCACAGGAATCTCAATGATTGCAACACCTAAAGCAGATAAGTGCGCAGCAGGTTAACTCTGCGGTCTATAGCCTGCTGTAAACGAACACGATGCGCTTCCCAAACGTCGAAGTCGACAGAGGCAGAGCGCATCAGGGTCAACATTGCCAAGGTGGCAGCAGCGTATTCCGCATTCGCATCAAGCATATCGAGCTTGCGCTGTTCTTCCTTTGTCATCTCCATACGCCTGAGTGCAAGCACTGCGTCGTCGGTAATCACTGGTCCCAGAGTCAACTGCGGACGATGGGGCGCGCAGAAGGGCTCGCTCTCTACGAGAATCGTCCGTGCACGCTGAAGCCCCCAACTCAGTGCGCTATTGAGCCTCTCTAAAGATGGTCGGTCATGGAACTCCTCGTGCATCGGGGCGCCATTTTCGTGATAGAGACCGACAAATATTTGCACTTGTTTGTTGTGCGTAACGCGTGCTTGTATTTCCACGCGCCGCCCATCCTTGAGCCGTTCTTCATGGATCCTTGTAGGGAATTGTTTGTTCACCCAAAGCCAGAACTGCGGTCCTCTACGACGCATGCACTGCCCTCCTCGACTTGGCGTTCGAGTAAGGCACAGGCGGTGTGAAACTTCCACGCCATTAGTCGGCAAGCTCGGCTGTCGATACCGGGATGAACATCGAACAAGCGCAAGGCCTTCCTGGCGAATAGTAGCTCTGCCAAGCTGACTATCCGTTGAGATTTCTGAGTCGTTATTGCAACGATTCTTGCGACTCAGTCCCTCGGAACAGGCAGAAATCGGCCAGAAGCAGACATTCACACAGACAGTATGTCCCGTTGAAAAACTGTCCTACAGAAGGAGGTTGGCTACTGATCGTGTGTACGCCGCCGTCGCAATTTCTATCAACGTGTTGCGCTCCGACGTATCGATAACTCCTCGACTTCGAAAATCATCGGCGAGCTTCAGCAACTCGTCATACCTTTCATCTGCACCCATCAAGATTTCTGAATCCGTCAATAAGTCTTGCCATTTTGCGAACGCCAACATTTTCGCTTCGCTATACATGGTCGAAAGCTCCATCGCCTTTATTCGATAGAGGACGACAGCATCCGCATGTTCATTGGTCTCGACGTACGGCGTCGATTTGAACCGTCTCGGCTTATGCATTGTGGCGGGCCGTCACTTTCTCGGAATTTTTGTCGCGGCTGACAACTCACTAATTCATAAGCGAGGAGAAGTCGTCAGGAAGCTGAGGCAGCACTAATCACGCGTTATGCGATGCAGTTTTGACTTTCTCCCATAACTGGTCGCCGCGACCAAAACGCATCCTCGAATCGAAGCCGATAACAGGGCGGTTCGGTAAGTGAAACTGGCGCATGCCCTTCGACCGGAAGGACTAGAAAATGACTGAACGCAAAACGAAATCACATCAAGAAACGGCCGTGGACGATGACATTGCGGCAAACATCGAACTCTTCCGAGAAGCCGATCGTCTTGACGAAGCGGCATACCAAATCATCCAGTACTACGGCGGAAACACCGAGGTTCTGGCCCAATTCACTGAGGCCAAAGCATTAGCGGACGCCAAGCGAGCGTTAGCTCAAAAAGATTGGGAGCGTATCAAGCGCATGACGAAAATTTGATGTGAAGCAATCAGTTAATTCTGTGCGCCCGGTATAGGTCGAGAGCATTATTTCCCCATTGTCTAAACTCTGCCAAATCGACCAATCAGGGAGAGTATGATTAAACTTATGTTGACCTTTTCTAAAGCCGATTAAGGCCAAAACTTATGCCGTCTAACGTGAAGCGCTCCACCAACGTCCCACAGCGCAAGGAGCTGGTACCCAGCACCCTGCCCTTCCCTGTGGTCGGCATTGGCGCTTCCGCTGGCGGCCTCCAGGCGGTGAAATCTTTTTTCGAGCACATGCCCAATGACAACGGCATGGCCTTTGTCATTATCTTTCACCTGTCGCCCGATTATCCAAGCCAAGTCGATCGGATCATTCAGGAAGTCACCAAAATGCCAGTGCGGCAGGTGACCGAGACCCTCTCCATCGAAAAGAACACCGTGTATGTCATCTCGCCGGCGCACAACTTGATAATGAACGATGGTTATCTTTCGGTAACGCCATCGGATCGGCCACCTGGCATGCATGTTGCCATCGACCTGTTCTTCCGAGACCTGGCGGATGTGCACAAGGAGCGCGCCTTCTGCCTGATACTCTCGGGCACTGGTTCCGATGGGGCGGTTGGGCTTTCACGAATTAAGGAGCAAGGCGGCATCACTCTGGTCCAGACACCGGAAGATGCCGAATACGACGGTATGCCGCGTGCTGCAATTAATACGCGGATGGTCGATCTGGTATTGCCCGTGGTGGAGATGCCGCAAAAGCTGCTGGAGCTCTGGCGTAATTCGAAGTCTATCACTTTGCCCACCGCCAACGACCCGGAAATCAAGACCACCCCTCCTGCTTCCGAACGCGATGCCGCCATCGCCGAGCAGCAGCTGCAAGACATCTTGATCCAGCTGCGCAATGGAACCGGTCACGATTTCAAACACTACAAGCGGGCCACCGTGCTGCGCCGCATCGAGCGTCGCCTGCAAGTGACCGCACAGCCGGATCTCGGCACCTATTACGATTATCTGCAAGCCCACCCCGAAGAAACCAAGGCGTTGCTGGGGGACATGCTGATCGGTGTGACCAATTTCTTTCGCGACCGCGAGGCCTTCGAGGCATTGGAACGCGATGTCATCCCCGATCTGGTTAAAGCGCTGCAAGATACTTTGCCGCATCGGGATGAAATCCGTGTCTGGTCAGCGGGCTGCTCTACCGGCGAAGAGGCCTACAGTTTGGCCATTTTGCTGACCGAGCAAATGGCCTTGGAGGCCAGCCAGGCCAAGCTGCAGGTGTTTGCCACCGACATCGATCATCGCGCGATTGCCTTTGGTCGAAGTGGCGTCTATCCCGAGGCAATCATTACCGACGTTCCGCCGCCGCGCATGCGCCAATATTTCACCCTGGAGAACCATTCCTACCGCGTGCGCAAGGAAATTCGCGAGAAAGTGCTGTTCGCCAAGCACAGCCTGTTGCTCGACCCGCCCTTCTCGCAACTCGACTTGATCGTCTGTCGTAACCTGCTGATCTACCTCGACCGCGAAGTGCAGCGCGACATCATGCAGATGTTCCACTTTGCCTTGCGCCCCGGCGGTTACCTGTTTCTCGGTTCCTCGGAATCCGCCGATGGTTGCCTGGATCTGTTTACGCCGGTGGACAAACGCAACCGCATCTTCCGCGCCAAGAGCGTGTCCAGCAGTCCCCGCCGCGCCCCCACCCTGCCGCGCGGCGGTTATGCACGTACTACGGCCGCCCTACGGCCTTTGGAGCCAGCGGTTGCTCGCAAGGTGTCGTTTGCCGACATTCACCTGCGTGCACTGGAGAAGGCTGCGCCGCCGAGCATCATCGTCGACGCCAGCGCCAACATACTGCACATGAGTGAAGGCGCCGGGCGTTTTCTGCGCTACGTGGCCGGTGAGCTATCACGCAACCTGTTGACCCTGGCCCACCCGGATCTGCGCCTGGACATTCGCACCACGCTGTACCAAGTACATCAGAGCGGGCTACCGGTCACCTCGCGCAAAGTCCGCATCGAGCGTGAGCAGCGCAGTTACCTGGTCGACCTGAACGTCCATCCCTACAAGGATGACGAGACTGACAGCGAATACACCCTGGTGATCTTCGAGGAACACGAGGTCGATCCTCAAGCGCAGCTTGATGGCATTGTCAGCCAGACCGAAAACCAGATGTTGGCCAACCTGGAGCATGAATTGCAGCGCACCAAGCTGCAGTTGCAGGAGACCGTCGAACAGTCGGAAGTCTCCAGTGAAGAGCTCAAGGCTTCCAATGAAGAAATGCATGCGATTAACGAAGAACTGCGCTCGGCCACCGAAGAGCTGGAAACCAGCAAGGAGGAACTGCAGTCGATCAACGAAGAGCTGCTGACCGTCAATGCCGAACTCAAGGCCAAGGTCGAAGAAACCGACAAGGTTAACGACTACCTGACCAACCTGATTGCCTCCACCGACATTGCCACCGTGTTCGTCGATCGCAACATGCGGATCCGCTGGTTTACCCCACGGGCCACCGAGATTTTCAGCATGCTGCCGGTCGATACGGGGCGTTCGCTGATGGACATCACGCATCGCCTGGACTATCCGGAGATGGCCGAGGATGCGGCGACGGTGTTCGAGTCACTGAACATGATCGAGCGGGAGGTCTGCAGCAGCGACCAGCACTGGTACATTGCCCGCTTGCTGCCTTACCGCTCCAGCGAGGATCACATCGACGGCACGGTGCTGACCTTTATCGATATCTCCAAGCGTCGCACCGCCGAGGCTGAATTGCGCATCAGTGAAGAGCGTATGCGCCTGGTGGCCGAGAGCACCCATGACTTCGCCATTATTATCCTCGATGATCACGGCGCGATCACCGACTGGAACACCGGGGCCAAGTTGATTTTTGGTTACGCCAAGGAGGAAGTTCTCGGCGCCTATTATGACTTGATCTTCACACCGGAAGAACGCAGCTCAGGTGCACCAGAAATTGAACTGCGTGCAGCTCGCGAGCATGGTCGGGGCGAAGATGAACGCTGGCACTTGCGCAAGGACGGCAGCCGTTTCTACTGCAGCGGTGAAGTTATTCGACTTGAAGGCGAGAGCCTCAAAGGTTATGTGAAGATCGCTCGCGACCTTACCGGTCACAAGCGCCTGCACGAAGAGCAAAGCCAACAGCTGGCCGAAACTCAGACCAGCAGCCACCTCAAAGACGAATTTTTCGCGGTGATGTCCCATGAGCTCAAGCACCCGCTTAACCTCATTCAACTCAACGCCGAACTGCTGCGTCGCTTGCCGATGACCAAAAGCGTCAGCCCGGCGATGAAGGCGGTCAATACCATTTGCGACGCGGTATCGAGCCAGGCGCGGATCATCGATGACCTGTTGGATGTAGCCCGGGTGCGCACTGGCAAACTCAAGCTGAAAAAACAGGCGGTGGATCTGGGACGGATTCTGCAGGACATCCACACGGTGGTGGTCAACGACCAGCATCCGTGCGAAATCACTCTGCAGGTACCACAAGCGCCGGAGCCAGCGCTGGTCGTCGACGCTGATAGCACGCGTCTGGAACAGATCATCTGGAATCTTGTGAACAATGCCCTGAAGTTCACCCCCAAAGATGGCCGCGTTGAGCTGATCGCCCACCGCGTCGAGGACATGGCGCAATTGGACGTCGTCGACAGCGGCATTGGCCTTGAACAGGACAACCTGCACAAGGTGTTCGACCTGTTTACCCAAGCAGAAAACCAGCACGCCACCCACCAGCGCGAAGGCCTAGGCATTGGCCTGTCACTGGTGCGGCAACTGGTCGAAGCCCACGGTGGCTCGGTGGATGTCCGCTCCGAAGGAATTGGTCGAGGCTGCACTTTTACCATTCGTCTGCCGCTGTGCCGTCCCCACCAGCAGGCGGCGGATCAAGTGCAGGCTTCCGGTGAATCAGGACGATTGTTTGGTCAGAAAGTATTGCTAGTGGATGACTCCCGAGACGTGATGGAAGTGTTGCAGATGTTGCTTGAAATGGAGGACGCCCACGTGGAAGCGTTCAGCGACCCGTTACTGGCGCTGAAGGCCGCGAAAGAAGGCAACTACGACGTGATCATTTCCGACATCGGCATGCCCATCATGGATGGCCACGCCTTGATCCAGGCTATTCGCCAGATCGTCCATCACAAATACACGCCGGCCATTGCGCTTACTGGTTACGCCACCAGCAGCGACCAGAAAAAAACCAGGCAATCGGGGTTCAATTACCACGTGAGCAAGCCGGTTGCCCATGATGACTTCATCGATATCATTGATGAGGCTTGCAAGACTCGGCCGTATTAGAGCCTCGACTCGAAGGGCTGCTTTGGGTCGGTTGCTGCCTGTCGTCACCGTCAGCTTTGGGTCGATTGCAGACTTTCTTTCAGACAGAAACCAACTAGCGAATGCTTCAAGCAACCTCCTCCCGTCGCGCGGCTTCAATCCGCCGCCACAGCTCCTCCTCGATCAGCTCACTATATTGCTCAGTCAATGCCGCGCAATCACTAGGGCCAAGCTTCGACGCGTTCCCGTTTTCGTCAAATGCCTGGGCGGACAAAATTCGAAATTCCAGTTCGCGGTAGCCGCGAGCCTCCCAGTCGCTTGTTGTGGCCCAGGGGTCGGGCGGCACATCGAGCAGTTCGGTGACTTCGCACTGCAAGGCATATTGATCCAGGTTCACTTCATAGATCATGGCGCCCTCCGTAACCTCATGACGCATACTCTTTTGAGCGGGGACCATGGTGGAAGTGCAACGAAATTGCCGGAACTCTCGGGCCATGCGAGCAGCCTTAAGAGAATCCCTAAGTAGAGGAGCATTCCATGAACATTTACCACGTCGTTGCGGATGGCTCAGGCTGGAAGCTGCATACCCAAGGAGCGGATAAAGCCTTGCTCAGCACGCTGACCAAAACCGATCTGCTCGAACAGTTGCCAAGTTATATGGCGGGTCGCACCGGCTCGGTGAAAATCCACACCGAAACTGGAGAGATCGAAGAGGAGCGCACATATCCCCGTAGCGAGGATCCGCGCCGCAGTAAAGGCTAGATCCCATGAGCCGTTAAGCCGTCCGCCACCGGAATTGCTTTCCGGCCTTTTGTGTGCAGATCATGATTCATGCTTGGACCATCAGGCCTGGTCACTCGTTAGCCTGCGACTGCCGTCCAAAAAAAACTACTGCCCGTCGGCTCTTACTCGCCCATCGCAAGAGACTCGATTACTGTACATAAAACCAGTACCTGTACAGTGAAACACGCTCATGAATTTCGACCAGGCTAAAGCGCTGAGACTTCAGCAGTGGCGCTCGACCCTCGACGATCACGACTTTCGAATGCAGAACCCCGAGGCTCATCGACAGACCCTTCACTCCATGAGCGCCACATTGGTCGCTGAAGGGTTGATTGATCAGCTGCAGCAGTTTGACATGAACGAATTGGCAAACGCGGCTTACTGGCACGCCGTAGAAGAATTGCAAACTCACCCAGCCTTTTACTGCGGGGCTTCTTCGTATGATGTTATTCGAAGCGAGACCAACGAGCTGTTCGGCACCATCAGACGTTCTATCTTTTATGCGAGTACGCCAGCTCGAAGGGAGCGGTCGTCATATGACGGAAAAATCTATAGCGATGCGACGGGCGCAAACCTAGTGCTCAGTCTCTCTGGAGCCATCGGAAGAATCAGCGGACTGACGCTGACACTTGCCAAGGGCGAGCAGTACCATCTCATTGAAACCGGTCGGACAATCGAAGGTGTGACTTACCAACCGATGGAGGAACCGGACCTCTATCGTTCGCTGGTCGATATTGCCCAGGTTGCTCAGGAGTCCCGCGATTTACGTTTATTTGAAAAGGTCAGACCGCTGATTGATCTGGCCAGGTTCTGCATTTGCTCAGACTGCCTTGATCACTTTGCCCGGAGAGATGACTGCCCCAATTGCTCTGGCCAAGGATTCGTCACAAAGCAGCGCTCAGCGGGTCTACCCTGAAATAAAACCATGAGGGACCGACCATGTGCGGCCGACTTTCACAGTATCGTGGTATTCATGATTTCGTTGCGGCACTCAGTATTCCCAATGCACTGATCAATTATGTTGGTGACCAACCGCTCGAGCGCTATAACGCTGCGCCGTCGACGCAACTCGCCCTCTTCCACCAGGAAGGTCAAGTTCTGCGCGCCGACATGATTCGCTGGGGATGGCGACCGCACTGGGCCAAAGACCGTGCCGCTCCAATCAACGCGCGGGTCGAGAAAGTAGCTCATGGACCTTTCTTCCGGGCGATCTGGTCACACCGGGCCATCATTGCCATCGACAACTGGTTTGAATGGGTCGATGAAGGCGGGCCAAAAAAACAGCCCTACCTGATTCGTCATCGTGATCAAACACCCATTCTTTGTGCTGCGATCGGTCAGTACCCAAACGCTGAGCATGAACCCAACGAGCACGATGGATTCGTGATCATCACCGCCGATAGCGCCGGCGGCATGGTCGACATTCACGATCGTCGTCCAGTTACGCTATCGCCAATTTTAGCCCAAGAATGGCTCGACCCCGCCACCACAAGCGAACGCGCCGAACAAATGGTGCTTCTTCAGGGTGAGCCGACAAAGACCTTTGAATGGTTCAAGGTGAATCGCGCGGTAGGCAACGTCCGAAATCAGGGTCGGTCTATGATCGAGCCGATGGAAGACATCGAAAGTAGCAACAAAAACGACGGCTGATGGATCCGGATTATCTTCACTGCGTCATCCAATGCATGACCAGCAAAACCGCAGCGATCCAAATGATCGCCATCACAATGGATAGGCCCACAAGCTGCTTGTCCATGGCCGATTCTGCGTGGATGGAACCGATATGATGGACCTCGACACCTCAACCGCCAAGCATTCCTCAAGCATTCTTCGCCTCAAAATAATCCGCCCAACGCCGAAGGCTCCCAGTTCATGATCACCAGCTCACCGCTGATCTCGGCTTTGCCTTGGCGCTGATTGGTGTTGCTGTAACGGATGTCCAAATTTTCAAAGTGAAAGCCTTCGAACACCCGGCGAATGTCCGGGTGGTCATTGATACTGACCATCACCTTGCCTTTGCAACGCCGCATAAAGTCGGCCATCCGCTCGTAGTTTTCGAACGGGAAGTCCACGCCGTAGCCGGCGGTCTGCCAATAAGGCGGGTCCATGTAGTGGAAGGTATGGGCACGGTCGTAGCGTTCGGCGCAGTCCAGCCAAGGTAGGTTTTCGACGTAAGTGCCGGACAAACGCTGCCAGGCGGCCGAGAGATTCTCCTCAATCCGCAACAGATTGATGGCTGGGCCGGTGGTCGCGGTTCCGAAGGTTTGCCCGGTGACCTTGCCGGCGAAGGCATGGTGCTGCAGGTAAAAGAATCGGGCGGCGCGCTGAATGTCGGTGAGGGTTTCGGGGCGGGTCATCTTCTGCCACTCGAACACCTGGCGCGAACTGAGCGCCCATTTGAACTGGCGCACAAACTCTTCGAGGTGGTTCTGTACGACGCGGTACAGCGTCACCAGGTCTCCGTTGATGTCGTTGAGGACTTCGACGGGCGCCGCCTGGGGCCGCATGAAGTAGAGCGCGGCACCGCCGGCAAAGACTTCGACGTAACATTCGTGTGGTGGAAAAAGCGGAATGAGGCGATCGGCCAGGCGGCGTTTGCCGCCCATCCAAGGGATGATGGGTGTGGACATAGATAGCAAGACCTTTACTGTATGGATAAACAGGTGCTAGGCTCGCTGCGCTTTGTGCACGGAGCAAGAGCCTTGGCTGGACTTGCAGGGACAATCTGCATGGACGGCGGCCGGGCGGGATGTTGACGCATCCAGTCCGGTCGCTCTTTTTCACTTCGGTGTTGAGATTTGTTTGGCGTAGGCCTGACAGGCCGCCAGGGCGATCAATCCTTGGTCGCCGGCATCGGTGATGCCGATAATTCGTTGAGCATGCGCCGGGTCAAGTTCGGCTCTTGTGGGACCATGAACCACCCCGCTGGTGGCGGTGCCGGCTGACACTGCGCAGCCGCTGGCTGTATCGGCGGTGTCGAGTAGGACTGACAGGCGCACATCAGCAGTGGCAAGGCGATCGCGTAAGCGACCTTGATCACGTTGGACATCGCTTAAGACTCGGTAATGGATTTGTTCGCTGGCTGAAAGCTTCTGCTCCAGGACTAGACGTTTGTCCTGCTCGGCGCGCTGTTGCGTGGACGAGGCCAGAGCCAACTGGTTGAGTGTGTCGGTATGCAGTCGGGCCTGTTCGGCGAGCTGTTGACCGTAGCGCCAGTCTTGAACCTGCCAGGCCAAAGCAGCAGAGCCAGCGGCCAATGCGGCCAGCGATACGCCGAGTGCAAACAGCCGATATGGCGCCGGGATCAATTCGCCGATACGCATAACACCGCCCTCGCCCGCTCCCACAGTTGCAACCGATCCGGCAGGCCATTGAGACCGCCGTTGATCTTGCGGGTAATCGATTCGAATTCATCCCGATCCGCCAGGGCATTCAGCTCACGTACCCACCAGAACCACGCGGCCGATTCAGCGGCCCACTGCGGTAGCTCCAGCAGCTCGGGGGTGCGCAGCAAACGTTCGTCACCAAACAGCGCCAGGCTGCAGCGCAGGTAATTACTGTAGCCGGTGATTTGAATCAGCCCTCGACCGCGATAACGCTGACCATCGCCATCCACCTCTGGCGTATTACCCAATCTGGCAGCCAGCGACCCGATGTCGTACTTGCTGAGGTACTGCTCGCCGCCCAGTTCGCGAACGTATTGCAGTTGACCGGATTCATGGCCCACTTGGGCGAGGAACGCCGCTTGGCGTTTCGGTGTATTGATCTGCCGATGTGCCATCGCGGCATTCAGTGCGGATACAAAAACGCCCGCTTGGCGGCGGGCGTTGGGCATGATGCGTTGCAGATGTTGCTCGGTTAAGGGCATACAAACTCCAGACAGAAAAAAACCGCACAGGGCGGCGATGAATGTTTTGTTGCGTTACGCCAGGCTGACCACCTTGACCGGTTTGTCGGCTTTCTTTTTCTTGCCCTTGGCTTTGGCCTTACCTTTTTTGCCGCCGTTGCACTCGACTGTGGTCGACCAGCCCGCTTGGGTGTAAACCTGCTCTACCGAGTCGGCCAGGTACTCGCCATCGAGCCCGACCTTGAAGCCCTGGGCATTGATTGAGCGCTCGGCAAAAATGTCGGTTCGCCCGGGCATTTCAAACCGTACGCCGGCGGTCGAGCGGTTGAACGCGGCCAGGCGTGCCTTGGCCGCTGCCTCGGCGGCAGTCTTGTTCGGGTGAATGTGTCGATCGGTATGCACCGCCGGCAGGCCGTCCGGCACGTCGTCGTTGTCCAAGGACACCACGGCGAGCTGGCCGGTCTTCTTGTCCTGATGCGTGGCGGCCACCGACCTGTGCGCGTTGCGATCGCCGAGGCGAAATTGCCAGCGGCTGACGTCGCTACGCGTGAGGGTGATCACCCCGAAGGCTTTGCCGCTTGCACTCTCGCCACCCTGGCGCGGCATCACCAACAACTTGCCGTCGGCGACCTTCGCCGTGCAGTCGTATTGCTTGGCCAGGCGCGTGATGAAATTAAAGTCGGACTCGCTGATTTGATCAACGCGCTCGACCTTGGTGGCCACTGGGCACACCGGCTGCCAGCCGTTACGCGCGGCGATATCGGCGACGATCTTCGACAGTGGCACGTTTTCCCAGCTACCGCTGCGAATGGTCTTGCCAGTGCCGCGCATGTCGCTGGCCTTGCCCTGAATCACGATCGTGTCGGGTGGACCTGACACGGTGATTTCGTCCACCACGTAACGGCCCATGCGGGCCAGGGACGTCTCGGCGTAGCCCAGGTAGATCTCGATCCCCGCGCCACGGCTCGGCAGCGTCACCAGGCCATCGCGGTCGTCAATGCGCAACTCGAACTCGTCTGACTCCATGCCGGTCTTGTCGGTGGTACGAAGCTGAATCAGCCGATCATTGATCAGGCTGGTGATATCGGCCCCGTCGGCCACGATGCGAAATACAGGCGTCATGGATTTTTTCCAAAAAAAAGCCCGCACAAGGCGGGCCAGAAAGTAAGGAGCTTAATAAATTAAGCGAGGCGATTGTAGACCATCAATCCCAGAGCGTGACCTGCTCTTCGATCGGCTTGGACAGATCCGGCAGCACGATTAGCACGCCGGCGCGGTACGGTTGCGCCTCATCGGCCAGGCCCTGATTGGCGTTCAGGACTGCCTCCACGCTGCCGACCAGATGGCCATAAAAGTTATGACAAATCGTGTCCAACAGGTCCCCGTCAGACGTTCTGCATGTCGTCGCCATAGCGCACAAACTCCAATGTGAACCCTTGTTTACGTGGGATGCCGCCCTGCATCAGCGCGCTTTGCTCTTCGTCAAGACTTTTCAGGCACCAGGTGCCCAGCACGTCGCCATAACCAGTGGTCAGGGTCAGCGGCTGAAGCTGGGCGCCGAGCGTGCGCAGCGTGTCGAGCTGTTTCAAGCCGCCCTTGAGGCCGGGAATGATCGCGCCCTTGAGGGTGATTTTCTCGTCGCCCATGCCGACCGCTTGCTGGGCCGGACGCCGTGATAGGCGCTCTTGCGAGGCCCAACGGAATTCAGTCGAGCGGCGCAACTCATCAAAGGCGGCCGTGTCGAGATTGAAGAAATACGGCGGCGCCTTGGGGTCTTGCGGCTGGATGATCAGCAGGTGCGGAAACGGCTTAACCGCCTCCGGCGCCGGCGTCTGATCGGTGGCAAAGGCGCCCGTGGGCACGATGTTGGCCAACGCCGGGCTGGCCTTGCCGGCAATCTTGTTAATCGCCGTCGCTGCTTTCCCGGCCTGTTCCTTGAGCGTACCCAGGCGTTCGTCCATCCCCGACAGTGCCCGGGTGGCCTTGTTGTAGGTGGCCACCACCGCGCCGACTTTGGCCTGCGCGGCATTCACCCCGCGCATGACCCGCTGAAGCTTGGCGCCGACCACCGGGCCGACAAAGGGCAGATCCTCCAGCTCGGACGCGGCACCGGTGATTTCGCTGATCGCGCCATTCATCGGCCCCAGCATGCCGTCCAGGCTGCGCCGTCCGGTTTCCCCCGCCGAGGCCAGGTATTTCAGCCCCGACTGTAATTGGTCCAATGCAGGCATAAGCCCTCCGCGTTAAATATTCGGCGTGTCGTACAACTTGCGGCTTTCCAGTTGCTGGGCAAATTCGCGCTGGTGTTGGTCCAGATACGGCTTTATCTGCGCATACAACTGCGCGCCGTCTTTGACTTCGCCCTGCACGGTCAAGGTAAACGGCGCCTGAATATCCACCTTGGAATCGACCTTGATGCCCGCGGCCTCGGCCTTGGCCGGCGAGGGTGCGGCCAACTTCGCCGCCGCGTCGGCACTGGCCGGCGGCAACATCATGGCCTGCGCCGCATCGCCAGGCTTGGCGAACGACTGCGCTATGTTGCCCAGTACCGGTGGAATGTCCTTGCCGGCATTGGCCATCATCAGCGGCCCGGCCACCGGCATAGTCTTTTGGGGATCGTCGCCGCCAAACATCGTCTTACCCAAGAACCCGCCCAAGGCATCGCCGCCCATGCTGCCCAGGGCGCCGCCGATCAATCCACCAATCGCCGTGCCGACGACCGGAAGAATCAGCGAACCCAAGGCCGCCCCCGCCGCCGCACCGCCCAGCGTGCCCGCCAGCCCACCCGCGGCGGCGCCGTACCCTTCGGCCTTTTCATCTTTCGTGACGGCGTTTTGATAGGTGTCGACGGCCTTCAACCCGGCCTCAGCGACGGCGAACACAGTCGCCCCTTTCACCACGCTACCGACGCCGAGCCCACCGCCGGGCGCACGACCACCGGTCGAAACCGCGGCTTTTTCAGCCGTCGACGCCAGGCCGCCCTTACCGCCCTTACCACCCTTCTTGCCTTTCTTGTCGCGCTTGCCGTCCTCGTCCAGATCGCCGACGTCCAGGCCATCCCCACCACCGCCGCCACCCACCACAATGACCTTTTGCGGGATGTTGGGATTGCCCATCAGCGAGCCGCGCCCGATGTTCATCAAACCCTTGGCGATTTTGAAGCTGCTAAACGCGGTTTGCGCAGCGATCACCGCCGCTACCGCCGCGCCGATCCCCGTCACCAAGCGTGGCGATTCATCCGACAGTTTGCTCAGTCCCTGGGCGACGTAGGTCAAACCACCGGCCACGGCATCCGTCACCGGGCGAAAGGCATCGCCGATCGCGCGCATGGCGTCATCCATGCCCTGGGCCATTTCTGCCCATTTCTGCGCCGAGGACTGGCGACGCTCTTCCAGGTTCCGATCCAAGATGCCGCTGGCATTGGCCGAATCTTTTTTCAGCTTGTCGTACAGATCCTTGTTCTGCATGTACGCCGTCAGCGCGCCCTTGACCTGCATGTCGGCGAACAGGTCGCCGGTGCGCAGGGCTTGTTCCAGGGACGCAATCATGGCCTTGGCCTTTTCCGGATCGGCTTCCTTGCTGATCTTGGCCGTGGCTTCGGCCATCGCGGCGGCCTTCTTCGGATCGGTCGCGGCAATGTATTTCTGCGCCAATTCAAAGCTGGATTCCAAGGTCGACTTGCCATTTTGCAGGCCGGTGTTCATCGACGCCTGATAGTCGATCCCAGCTTTTTTATAGGCCTCGACCGTGTCGCCCGAACCGATTTTTTCCATCCAGTTCTTGAGGTTGTTCGCCGCCTCATCGGAACCGCCGGCGGTCTTCATTTGCACCTGAAGCATGGCGCCCAGTTGCGACACCGAATCCATGCCGGTGATGCCCAGCTTGCCCATGCCCGCGAGCAATTCGGGGAACCAACGGGCCATGTCGGCCGCCTCAAAGCTGCCCGCCTGGCCTTGGTAGGCGATCGCCTCCAGGGCCTTTTGCATCTGCGCCGGGTCGGTGATCTTGGCGTTCTGCCCCAGGGCATTGATCATGCGCGCCGTTTCGGTGCCGTCCGAACCCTGGCCCACGGCAAACTTGGCCGCGGTCGGGGCGTATTGCAGCGCCTTGTCCAGCTCCATGCCGGCACCGACCAGGGCATTGACCACCTCGGCCACCTGATTGCGCGCCATGCCGGTATCGCGTGAGGTGCCGATAATCGTCTTGGACAGCTGCGCCTCTTCCGGCTTGTTGGCAATACCGGACTTGATCGCAATGTCCCGAATGATCGCGCCATAATCTGCGCTGACCTTGGTCGGGACCGCCATCGCCAGCGTGGCCGCCGCGGCCTGGCCGACGCTGCTTTTCAGGTTCTGCTTGCCCTCATCGAGCTGCATGTGACCTTTGGCTTTCAGTTCGGCCTTGGCCGCCACGGCGCCCATGCTGGTGTAAGCCTTGGTCAGATTGCGGACTTCAACACCCTGTTTTTTCAGGCTACTGAGATTGGATTCAAGCCGTTTCAGCAGTGCGCCTGCTCCCTGCTCACCGGCCAGGTGCGCCTTACGCCACTCATCACGCAAGCGGATGGTGTCGCCGATGGTTTTCTCCAGCACCCGGGCTTTGTTGCCTTCGGCTTCCAGTTTCTTGATGCGCCCGGTGACATCCTTAAAAGCGTTGCCCACGGTGGAGCTGACCGCCCCACCAATGACTAAACCGAGCGCGAGTTTGTTCGCCATGTGCGTGCCCTATGCGTCGTCGAGTTGATCGAAGGCGGCTCAATCCGTGAGCCACCACACCATCCGATCAAAAGTCATGGCCTCGATCTCGGCCGCCGAGAACCCCGTCTCTTTGGCCAAGCGTTTCGCCGCGATCTTGAGCGTGGTTGCGTTACACGTCGTCCTCTTCGACCAAGCGAAAATAGCCGGCCTGCAAGCGGTTATAGTCCTTGAGTTTCAGCGCTAACAGGTCCGCCTCGGCGACCGAAAGCAAGGAGCAAAACAGGTGCAGCTCCATCTTTTCCATGTCGCCGGCGGCGATCATTTTCGCCGCGTTGAATTCCTTCACGCTGGGCGCGCGCATGGTCAACTTGTCGACCAGCACGCCGTTGAAGCTGGCCTGATAACGCAGCGTTACGGTAACGCCTTCATCCGTGACAGCGAGCCAGGCCGGCAGTGTTTGAGCAATCAGGGTCATGGGGTTTTATCCTTAAAGGCCAACGGCCGAGCGTTCGGCAGCGAGTTGATCAACACCGTCGATCAGCTGAATCATGTTGAGCGGATCGATTTCGTACATCACACGCCCGTCGATTTCGAGCTTGTAGTAAACGAGCTTCACCGCGTGTTTGATTTCGGCCTGATCGCCCGGCTTCCAATCGCCCATGTCGACCTCTTTCACACCGCCACGCATGGTGACGACGACCGGCGTGACCGCGCCCTTGAGGCCTTTGTACGCGCCGCGAAACACCAGATTGCAGGCGGTCTGATCGGACAGACCCAAATACTTCAGCGTCTCGCGGCGCACGCCGTTGGTGGTAAACGCGGACTCCAGCTTTTCCATGCCGACAGCGAACTCAATCGGCGCCGACATGCCGCCGCCCTGATAGTCGAGGGTCTTTTGCGTCAACTTCGGCAGAGTCAGGCTTGGCACTTCGCCGGACAGGCTCACGCCGTCGATAAATGCGACGCAGTTGGTCAGAACTTGAGGAATCATTGAACGGCCCCCTTAGGCTGTTTCGAGAACTTCGGTCAGCCACTCGTTGGTGACTTCGATAAGGAAATTCGGGTTTTCCGCCGGCGGCACGTCGGTGAAGCGAATGCGCCAGTAAATTTTGCCCTGCTCGATTTGGCTGGCCGTGTTCATTTCCTTGTCCGCGTAGACTTCGAAATTGATCACTGCGCCGGCGTTTTTCTGATCGCGCATGAACGCTTGCAGACCTTCGGTGACGTCTTGCACGTAGGTCTTGGTGATCGAGCGGTCCACCGCCCACTTGTGCCCGGCCTGGATCGCATCCATGAGGATGTCGCAGGTACGCACACGGGTGACAAACGCCCACTTCGCATCAGCGGAGCAAGTACGGTTGCCCCACAGGCGATACCCGCCGTCACGAATGATCGTGGTGATATTGGCGTTGTTCAGCAGGTTGGCCCGACAGGTGTCGTCGCCATCCAGGTACTCGATCGGGCGACTGGTACCGGTGATGCCGACAAACTCTTTGTTCGACGGCGATGCCCAATAGCCGTAATTGGCATCGGTCCAGGCGAACAGGCCAGCGACCCACGCCGAGCCTGGCGCGTCGACCGTCTCACTTTTGCCCGTATCCCAGTACTGCACGCCAGGATCGACCAGATACACCCGCTTACTGCCGAAGTTTTCGGCGTAGGCCAGCGCTTCCTCGTCAGTGGTGTTCGGGCCGTCGACAATGGCTATCGCGCGTAACTTGCCGGCCAGGGCATCCATGGCGGTGGCCACCGCTTGCGTGGCGGAATGCCCCGGGGCGATCAACAGTTTCGGCTGGGCGTTGTGTTTGCTCTTGCCGTCCAGCAGCGCTTGCAGGCCGGTACGCTGGCCATTGGCGAGAACGCCGCCGATGATGGCCGAGGTTTGCAGCGCCTCGTCTTCCAGCTTGGGCACGCCGATGGCGACGATCACCGCTTTGGCGCGGACATAGATCGCCTGACAGGCCCGGGTGATCGCCGAATCGGCGCCGAACGCGGCAATGGCCTCGCGCTCAGTCGTAATCAGCACCAATTCGCCGGCCTTGGCCGTGGCCAGAAGGCCCGGGGTGAAGGTGTCGCACAGACCAATGATCGACGACGACGGCAACGAAATGGTGCGCGCGCCGGTGTCGATCAGCGTCGTAGTGACGCCGTGAAAAAAGCCAGCCATAGATTGATCTCCAGAAACGAAAAAGCCCCGCGAGAGCGAGGCCGTGAGGGTGTTGGCGTTACGCATAACGGAAAAGAAAACGCCCCGTCAGTGCGGGGCGTTTATTGGGTTTGCTCAGCAAGCCAGGCCGGCGGGTTCGGCCGCCGCTGGCCATCCGGAAACTCGGGCGCTTGCGGCCAGTCGCGCAGATCCTGGCGATACGCGAGCAACTGCGCATATTGCTCAGTCGTTAACGTAGTTTCGCGGGCAAGCTCTTGCTCGTCACGATGCCGCGTGACCAGCCATTCGGTGGCCGCCAGCACCTGATTGCGCCATTCGCGCTCAAGCCCTGCAGTATCGTCCACAACCGCCAGCCTTGGCCGCTTGGATAGCTCCCCGCTCTCACTCAAAAGCCAAGTGCAGCCGATATCCTGCGTCACCTCATACCAGCGACCACCATCAATCAAAACCGCGTTTTCAGGGATGTCATGTATACCCTCGATCAACTGCGCGACAACTTCACTAGCGTCATTCACAAGCAGATATTTGCGCACAGCGCCCCCTTAGTAACCGAAGCAAAAGAAAAAGTAAGCATTGGCAGTACCAGAAACATCCGGCGTGTAATGCGGCCGATTTCCGATCGAGATTTGGCTTAGGGTCGTTCCAACCGTCGCCGAGTTATTACCCGTTCCGCGCCTGATCGCCCCAGCGCATACAGCCGCCGTAGGGAAGGGAATCGTATAGTTGAATGTCCCCGAAGCTGAGTTAGCAATATCGGGAGTGGTCCCCCACTGGATGATAAAACCACCCAGCCACGTCGGCAGAACGATGGCGCCGTTTACGCCCTTAATGAACTGAAAACCAAAGCGCATTTTCTTCGGCGTCACGATTGTGGCGTCATCCATGCCGGCATCGGTCAGCGCCTGCGTGGCGATCTTGGCTGTGCCCTGATTAATTTCCGTGGCTTGTGAAGCCAGCACGACCAATGCCGCAATATCAATGTTTCCTTGATTGATCGGCGCGTTCCAAGCCTTGATACACATCACAACCGCAACGTTGCGCGGGCGTCCCACGCCAAACGCGACCTCCGCAGTATCGACTAGCACGCTTGTCAAACCAGCGGATTGCGTCACCATCTGCCCTGATGGATAGTCGGCAGCGCTACCAGCGTCGTAACCCAAATCGGCCCGAGCATTCGCCGCGGTGATCGGTACAACCCCGGAGCGATCCCCTACAGTGCCAACTCCACCACCAATATCGAACGAATGAACGCTGCCCTTTTGCCCGCTACCAACCGCCCGCCCAGCATCCACCCCGCGCCCATGGTCCCAGCCCCGCTCGAATTCGCCGCGCGACTCCGGCAGACGGAAGTTACCCGCGCCCTCGTCGCCACGGTTGAACGCGCCGCCCAGGAACGTCGCCAAATCTGGAAAAGCTGTGATGCTCTTGACCGATCCGTCACGCTCCAGAAAGCCCGGCGGCACCTTATTTACCGGGAAAGACACTTGCGCCCCGACCGGCAGCGCCGAGGCCTGGGCAATCATCGCCTCGATTTCGGTCTTGGTGTAACTGTCACTGATGCCCATTCCGGCCAACGTATTCGGGTTATCCCCCGACACCACCACCCCGCGATTATTGACCTTGACCCGAGTGAACTCACCGGCGGTTTTGTTCGCCGGCAGGACTTCCAGAATGGCCGCATCGACGTAGGCGCGTGAAGCCAGCACCACCGCCGGATCAATCTTCAGCGTGATATTGCCGGCGTTGTTGACGATGAAATTCATCCGCACCACTTGCGTGCGGCCCGAGCCTTGCGACAACAGCGGCTTGTAGCTCGGCGCGCAGTTGGCCACCGCCACTAGATCGCCGGCCTCGTCATACAGACCGATTTCACGAATCCAGCGCCCGCCCTCATCGGCCGGGATAATCTGCTCGGCGATGATGATTGCCGGGTTGGCTGGGTCGATCTTGAGCTGATTCAGCGGTCGGCGCCGCCACTCATTGATTAGCTTGGTTTGCGTGGAAGACGGGACCGGGTTAGGTGGATCAGCCACCCCGGCAAGGTTGGCATCCCCCAGGCCCATATCGGTGATCTTCCAGGGAATGCCGAGCGCGTCGGCGTTCGCCTGTTTGGCCAGCCCCACGTTGGTAAGGATGGCGAAAAACTGCGAATTCGCGTCAATCATAATAAACGTCCAGGGTGTCTATGGTGTGTTCACGGCCGAGCACGGCAAAGCTGCCCGTGACCTCGATGTCACGCATCACCGGCGGGTATACGTCGATTTCGTCGCCTTCATAGAGGCAGGCCGCGATATTCAAATGGCCTTGCGTTTCCAGGCTGATCGCCAGCCCGGTCAGCTTGCGGCTGACAGGTTTCGCGTCGTCGATCAGGCGCTCAAGCTCCTGATACATTTCCTCGGTGATCCCGGTGTCCAGCACGCCAACCTTCAGCGCAAAGGTGCCCGGCTCGCCTTCGGGCACCGTGTTGAACCATTCGATGATTTCGATCAGGTAGCCCAGTGGCTCGACCACGCGACGCAGGGCGCCGATCGTGCCCTTGTGGGCATGGATGTAATACGACGCCTTGATGGCCGCGCGCTTGGTCGCTTCCGACCAACGATAATCCCAACGATCTACCGACCAGGCCCAAGCCAGGTGGGGCAGCAAATGCACCGGACAAGTATCGGCGTTGTACAAGGTGCGCAACGGCACAATGGTTTTGTCGTAGAACGACGCCTCCAGGGCGCGCTCCAGTGGCGTGCTATTGCTCGGCAGTAGGCTTCTCATGTTGCCCCCGCCAGCACCACGCTCCACTCGGTGCAATACGCCGCCTGTGCCTTGGTCGGAGCCAGATCAACCCACCCGACCAGCTCAACCCGGGACACGCCAGCAACGTGCAATTGCGCATCCACCGCCGAGCGCGCCACCTCGACGCCCAAGCGCTTGCGTGGATTGACCCAGGACCCCAGGCGTTTTTTGGCTTCGGCCAGGCTAGCGTCACCCTCCGGCCCGGCGCTGCTCATGTGCAAAATGGCTTCAATGCGATAGTCGATAATCTCAGCGCTTTGCACCGTCACCCGATCGCCCACCGGCCTGACATCATCGTCATTCAATGCGTCGGTGACGATCGCCAGCAGCTCGGGACCGGCCGCGCCTTTGCCTTCGGTACTCAACACCGTGACCGTTACACACGCGGGCGATGGGCTTTCCGCCGAGGCATCCATGACCAGGCCCGAGGCATTGCGCGCATGCAGGATGTAGCTGTTACGCGGGCCGGCCGTGGTCAATCCCTCAAAGGCCAGCTGGATGCGCTCGCGGTAAGGGTCGTCCAGCTCCATGACCTTCGCCACCGGCGGCACGGCCAGCAGATCCTCGGCCTGGATCACCAGCCGCGGCAGGTTGACGTTGGCCCCCAGGTGATCCAAATCCGGGCCGATGGCATGAGCCAACAGCAGCGCCTTGGCGGCGTCATTGACCCGGGCCCGATTGCCCACCTTGTTATAGGCCCCGACCTCGATCAGCTTCACCACCGGATCACTCTCCAGCGGCGCGCTCCAGTTGTCGCCCATGTAGCCGCGAAAGGTGGCCAGCCCTTCCTCATATGTCGCCTCAAAATCCAACGGCTCCAGCACATCCGGCGCCGGCAATTCCGACAGATCCACGATGCTACTCATACGCTCACCTCTACCAGAAAGCGGTCGCCGAGGTAGTCGCCGGCAATGCTTAGATCGATCTTTCCACCCAGCACCGCCAACACGCGGACGCTCTTCAGTTTTAGCCGCGGCTCCCAAGCCATCAGCGCGCGGGCGGCCTCGGCTTGCACGGAGCTTTTCCAACCCTCGTTAACCGGCAGGTCGACATAGGCGCGCAGCTTGCTGCCATAGTCCGGCCGTTGCCGCCGGGCGCCCGGCGACGTGCCGAGGATGTCGGCTATGGACTGTCGCAGATGCTCGATGCCGGAAATGGGCTGCCCGGTGTGGCGATCCATTCCGATCATCTAAGTCACTCCGCGGGCTGGAATTCAGCGTTGGCTTTCAGGTAGGTCACAGCCTGCTCATCGGACGCCGACACCTCGACGCAGCCCTTGGCCACCGCCAGCGTGCGTTTGCTTTTGGGGATGATCAGGGTGCGCGAGGTGTACACCTTGTCGCGAAAAGTAAGCAGCAGATCCGCCGTCGGCGATTGTTCGGCAGCAGGCTGGTCGATGGTCTTGGCCATGTTTTCTCCGGGCATAAAATAGCCCGCACTTGGCGGGCTGGATGATTGCGGGTTAATGCGTGTGATGGTTGTCGCTATTGCCAGTGGCGAGAATATCGGCGCCGCTGGTGATGCTCCCCACCGCGTGCAAGGTGCCGCCAATTTCAACGCCTTCCGTTACGCGTAACGGCCCTTGAATTTCCACGGCCGCGACAAGCTTCATGTTGGCCGTCGTCACGGTGATATTGGTGTCGGTCGTGATGGATTCGGTCGCGCCCACTTTGGTGATTACTTTCCCCGTCGGCAGCGTGATGGCGTAGCTATTGGCTTCCCAGTCGTAGACCAGGGAGCCGCCATCGTCGAAGCGCCAGGCCTCGACATGATCGCGGTTATCAGGGGGTGGCCCGGCGTTGCCGTACAGCCCCGGGATAAACGTCCCCATACCCGCCTGGCCGCTCGGGTTGAACAACACCCCTTGCTCGCCGACGCTGGGTACCCGCCAGTGCCGCGCCTTGCCAGCAGCCAGGCTGTGCCAGCGCACCCAGGCGCTGGTCCATGCACCATTGGAGACGCGCACCGTCGCCGCTGGCAGATCCACACCGACCACCGCGCACGGCATCAGCATGGCGGCAATCATCCGATCGTGTTCGGACAGGGCGTGGCTCATAGATCCTCCGGACTCACCGGGCCATCGCCGGGCTCGATATCGAACACCAGCGAGCCCGGCGGCTCATCTGGCCACGGCCACTCCTCAACACCCAGGTAAATCTGGTGCGTCCATTCGACCAGCCAGACGGTGTAACCATCGAGCTCCGGTTTGGTCCAGTCCTGCAGTGCCTGGACAAACTCGGCCGGTTCGACGGCGAGCCCCCAATTTTGCATGCGCAGCAATACCGCCAGTTGGGCCGCCAATTGTGCGGCCTGTTGGCAATGTTGCGGGCGGATGGGATCAACAATAATCCGTGCTTCGAAACGGCAAATCAGGGTTGTTTCACCGGTACCAATATCCTTACCCGGTTCAATCTCGGCCATCTCGATGAACACAACAGGCAACGCGATGCGGTCCTTGATGCTCGGCCAGGCCGTGACCGCTTTGATGCCGGGTAACTGGCTGAACAGGTGTTGTTCAATCGCCTTGTACAACTGATCGAGGCTAAATGGTTCATCAGGCATTCGCCGTCCCCTTCAGGTACTTCTGCAGCTCAAAGTTGAATTCTTGCTTCAGAATTTCCAGCAAGCGCGAATTGGCCTTTTTGATCCATTCGTCAAAGTGCGGCCGGGCTTGCTCCAGCGACACCTTGGCCTTTGCCAACGGAAAGCGATTGCCGTTTTCCGCCACCCAGCCAGAGCTGGCTTCAGCAGCACCTGACACGGTGCTGTCGGGGTAATCGTCGGCGTTGAAATGCTTGCTCGCGGTACGAATCCAGATGTCGGGTTTGTTGCCATAAACCTGCTTGAGGAAGGCACCCTGATAGCGCCGCCCCGCCACCGAAACACCTCGGCCGGACTGCCGTGCACGACCAATGCGACTGGACTCGATGGCATTGAGACCGAACCACAATTTGCCGCTGGTTGCGCCGCCGGAGACCGGGTATGCCCGCAGACGCTGACGGACTGCCGCGACGGCGATCCGCTCCTGGCGACTGACCGCCCGGGCAATATGGGTGCGCAGCCAGCCCAACGTTTTGTTGATCGCTCGGCGCTGGGCCGAAGCGGCGGCTTTGGGTACCAGGCTGGCGAAGTTTTCAAAGGCTTGCAGATCTGCGGTCGACGCCTGGATGGAGATCATCCCGCCGTCGGCCGAGGGTTTGTAGAAGCTGCCGATACTCATGCGCGCATCCTCAAGATCAAAGCGACCAGACCGTCACCGCTCGGTTCGAGCTGCAGCAAGTCGTAGTTGCCGCCACCGTCCAGCTCGGGCAGATCGATGCTTACCAGCATGCCCTGCTCCAGCCCCTGTGAATCGCTGACGCGAATCTCGAACCGAGGCTCACGCAGGCCGGTGTTGAGTTTGCCGATCTTTGGCTGCAGCCAAGGCGCCGAGAACATGCCGAGCACGGGCTCCTCGCGACCCTCAATCCGCGCGCCGTCGCCCAGGGTTTCGAACACCACCGCGTCGATGTCGGCGATCAGATCGCGAAAGCCCATGATCAGAGCTCCAGCAGAATCTGCGCCAGAGGCCGGGTGCAGAGGTGCAACGGGTTGGACTGCGCTTCACCAGCCATGCCTTTATTGAACGGCATCGGCTCGATCTTGCTGTAGTACGGCACGCCCTCGGTGTTGACCGTTTCCATATAGTCGGCCGGGGCAAACACCGAGATGTACAGGTCCGGTACGCCTTCGGGAATCAGCAACGCTTTGTCGTCATGGATGAAGGTCACGCCGGCGATTTTGCCGCGATAGCGCTCCCAGACAATGCCACCGAATTCGAAGCTTTCACGGGCATCACCGCGCAACGCAGCGGCTTGCTGACTGTTGAGAAAGGTCTCTTTCACCGACTTGTGAACGATCAGCTTGTTCCAGAAGTTTTTGCCACACAGGGCGCGCGAGCCACTGCTGGTGATGCTACCCAGCGCATCTTCCTGCAGGTCCAACGCTTCACCGCATTTGACGCGCAGCTCGGTCTCAGCATTGGCGAGCCCCATGGACATTTTCTTGCGGGTCACGCCGAAGGTTTTGTAGATGTCCAACAGCACCGTCGACCCGTCGGCATCGAGAATCTGTCCGTTCAACGCGCCCATACGCTGAAATTCGTGAGTGGCATCCAGCTGCCGACGCGCTTTGGCCAGGCGCTTATTCACCACGTCCTGGACCGCCTGCAACTCGGAGCGCGTTCCGAACGCGCGGATACCCTGAATCTCATCGGCCTTGATCGCAAAGCGTTGCGGCAGGTGCACGGTATTGAATGGAATCAGGTTGCGTTTCGTGCCACTGACCACCAGGCCAGACGTACCGCGCTCACCGGCTGGTACCAAAGCCAGGATGTCGCCATCCTTTTCGATTTGCACGGTCAGGGTGGTGATGCCTTCTTCCTGGAACAGACCCAGGCTGCTAATGCGGCCCGGCAGGTATTCCTGTTCGTTGATGGCGGCGGTCAGCGAAGAGACCGAAAACGCGTCATCGTTAAAGATTTCAATATCAGCCATGAAGCAATCTCCAGAAAATAAAAAACCCGCACTCGGCGGGCTGGAAAAACAGGGATCGTCTTAGCGGACGATCAGGAAGTGGGTGGCGAGCGCCTTCTCGGCAGCAGGGTCCAGGCCCGTGAGGTGGGCTTCGCTGACTTCAGCCAGACGCACCACGGCACGACCCCGACGCACCACATCCGATTCGCCGAGCGGGCCGTAAAGGATGGCGATCGCGTTTTCGCTGCCGTCTTCGGCCGTCGGGCTGTACGGGGCGAACTCGCCGGTCAGGCTGACCAGACCGAGGATCTGCCCAGGCTCCAGTGCAGGGCCTGCGGCGACGTTGATCGCTTCGCGGGAAATTGTACCGGCCGCTTCAGACAGGAGAAATTCGCCCGCATGCATTGGCTCACGTTGGATGGTCATCGTCTTACTCCTGAAGCAGGTTGGGATTTACCGGTCTGAGCAGCTTGGCGTGCGGACCAGATGGAAGGTTGATCGATTTTTTTGGCCTGTACCTTCAGTGCCGGGTCATCGTCCAGCGGCAAGCTGTTGTCGATTTCGAAACCCTTGCCACTGCCGACGATCTTGTCGAACAGGCGCGCACGTACCGCTGCGACATCCAGGCCAGCGGCAACGAACTCGACACTGAACTCGGGCAACCGCGCAGCCACGCAAAGATCGTTCACCGCTTTGGCCCGAGTCAGACCGGCCTGGACGATGGCTTCGCTTTCGAGTTTGGTGGAGCTGAGCAGTGGCTCAACCAAATTGCTGATGCCCGATTCGGCACAACGCTGGGTGATCATCAGGGCCAACTTCGTCGAGTCGACCACGGGAGGCGTCAGCGGCGGATCATCCGGTTCCAAGTCCGGATCAGGCTCTGGCGGTTCGTCGAGCTGGGCCAGTAGTTCGGCCGGTGCGTGCTGATAACGCTGCAACACGGCGCCTTGGCCGACGCAGGCCTTAACCGTGACGCCTTCACCCACTTCGTCCGCCAGCCCCAAGGCCACCGCCTCATTGGCGGTGAGCCAGGTTTCATTGGCCACCAGGCGCCGCAACTCAACCTCATCAATGTCTGGTGCCTTGGCCTTGTAGGCCGCGATGATCGCCTCCATGGTTTGATCCAGGACATCGGCCACCTTGCGGAAGTCTTCGGCATCCCCTGCCGCGTAAGTCCAGGGGTTGTGAATCATCAGCATGGCGTTGGAGGCAATCACCACCCGGTGAGCCCCACACACCGCCACGCTGGCAGCACTGGCGGCCAAAGCATCCACACGGCCAGTGCAACGCTCGCCCAAACGCGACAACGCGTTGTGCATGGCCAGGCCGTCGAACAGGTCGCCGCCGATGCTGTTGAAGGCGGCAATCACCGGCGAGACGCCGTCGTCCATGGCGCGCAGATCCTGCACAAACTGATTGGCGGTGATACCCCAGCCACCGATCTCGCCGTAAACGAACACTTCGATCACCCGCTCGGCGGCTTCACCGCTCGCGTGTACCGCGTACCAGGTTTTGTCTTGCACCGGCACGCGCTTGCCCGCCCGGTTGTAAACGCGCGGTCGCGTTTTCTTGCTCATGGTTGCTCCTTGTCGTCGATCGGGACGAAAGCGTCGAGGGTGGTGTAATTGAGGCCGAGGGTGGTGGCCCGGACCAGATCGGCGGCGTTTTCCGCGTCGACCGTTTCCGCGTCGTAGCCGGTGCGCAGGACCATCTCACTGCGCGAGGCGAAACCGGCTTGTACTTCCATCCGCCGGGCCTGGACGTCCTGTACCGGCTGGATGTAGGCCCAGCCTTGCGGGACCCAACGTGTGCGCAGGTATTCACGGCGCCGTTGCGCGTAGTCCTCTAACACCAGAACACCCGATAACACTGCCATGTCCATCCAGGCCGCACGGACCGGTCGGCAAAGCTGATGCACGTAGACGCCGAATTGCAGTTGCTCCAACCGACGCCGGAACTCGTTGAGCACCACCCGCAGCGCCCGGTCGTTGACCTCGCGCATGTCGCCGGTAAGGATCTCGTACGGTGTGCCGGTACCGGCAGCAGCTGCCATCAGTTGCTGTCGCATGAAGTCGGGGTAGTTGTTACCCGCATCCGGCGGTTTGGAGAACTCTACCTCTTCACCCGGCCCGAGCTCCTGCATAGTGCCGGGCTCCAGCGCCACCATCGGCGTGAAGCCGTCGCGATCCAGGCTCAACGGTTGGCCGGTGACAGGATCCCTCGGCGTGGGGCCGGAATCCGGTGCCGGTCGACTGATAAACCCGGCGAACAGGTTGGCGACTTCCTGGCGAAACAACACTGCATCGTCGTAGTTGTCGAGGCTGCGCAGGCGCTTCAACACCGGCGACAAACGCGGCACGCCACGCAACTGACCTGGCTCGACCGGTTCGAAAATATGCAGCACCTGCGCGGCCGGCACGCGCACCAGTTGGTTGTAACCGGCATTCAGCGAAGAAGCATCACGCGGGTGCGAGAGGTACATCCAGTACGCCACGCGCTTGCCACCCGGGGTGAATTCGATCCCGGCGCGGATGAAGTTGCCGTCGCGAGTGGTTTCGAACTTGTCGTGTGGGACAAACTCGGGGGCCAGGATCTGCAACTGCAACGGCACCGCGAGACCTTCGTCCAGGCCACGCGGGCGCAGCCGAATAAAACATTCGCCCGAGGTTTCCACTGTGCGCGCGACCAACGCCTGCTGGCCGTTGAAGTCGGTGCGCTCATCGGCGTCCGACTCGTCGACCCAATCGTCCCAGAGTTCCTGCAGCAATTTGCGCAGGGCTTCGTCGTCGGTTTTTGGCCTTGGCGTGATACCAGTGCCGATCAGGTTACTGACGCGTTTGTCGATTACGTTGTAGGCATAGGGGTCGTTGCGAACCGCTGCCCGTGAACGCGATCGCAGGTTGCGCAACGCCGGGGTGTTGATGCTGTTGATTCCGTTGTCGGGAGCATCCCAGCCAGTGGAACGTCGGCCCTCCCCGGCGCCTTCGTAACTGGCTTTGATGTTCGACGGCAACACGAATCCGTTACGGGTGAGCGTCGGATAGCGGGCCATTAGAGTCCTTTGCCTCCGTGGTACAACCGAACCACCCGAGAGCGTGGCCCGGCTGCACTGATCAACGAGGCGCGAATTTCCTCGCGTGCCTTGAGCAGTTCGTCGACGGTTCGGTATTCCACGGTGCGGTCGGTGTAACGAACGACTTTTTCACCGCGAGCGATGGCCGCCTCAACCGCGTCGAGGTGCTTTTGGGTAAAGGACATATCAGCGTCTCTTCAGGTAACCGCTGGTGGAGCTGCGGCGTTGAGGGGGTGGTGCTGCCGGTCGCGGTTGCACGACCGCAACAGTGGATTGCGGTGCCGGTTGAGCAGCAGCTGGTGTTTTCACAGCGGTGACGCGTTCACCTTGAACCGGTTTGATGCCCAAGGCGTCGTCGAACAGACCCGACTGCGCCAAGGACTGCCGCACCCGCTCCCAGTCGTGTTCCTTGTAACGGTTGAGCCCGAGGTAATGCGCCATGGCCAGGCAGTACACCATCAGGTCCAAGGCTTCGTTTCGTTCGGCTTTTCCCTTGACCCATTCGATACGCTTGTGACCACGGATGTAGCGCGCAACCTTGCGTTCCGCGACGCACTGGTCGAAGAAATCGTCGGGCAGGTCATTGGCAAAGTGCAGTGCACCTGGCCCTGTGTCGAACGGATAGCGGTTGTAAATCCAGTCCTTGGCCGTGTCGGTACCGACGAACCAAAGCTCGGCGCCATTGCGTTCGGTCTGGCCTTTCCAGGTTACGTCGACCATGGAAGGACGCTGAGCGATCACCGGCTTGCCCGGTTTGCTCGCGCCCTTGATGGCGAACACATTGCGCCAGCGCCGCACGCGGCAGAACTGGTAAACCTCGTCGGTGTGGTGGCCACCGGAGTCGACCGCGACGGCGAGAATCCCCAAGCCCACGCCACACGGATGGCGATATTTGGCTTTGAGCAATTCGTCCAGTGCCGCCCAGGTGCGCTCGTCAGCGGGATCGCCCGAAACGATCTGATAGTCGACGACCCAACGTTCCATGCCGACGCCCCAACCCACCGCCATGAATTCCAGGCGGTTGGCCTGGACGTCGACGGAGCCTGTGATCATCAACACGGCCGCTGGCAGCGAACCGAGGGTGAAGTCTTCCAGTCGCGCCCGCTGCCTCAGCACATCGGCTTTGGTTTGCTCTTGAGCTGCGTCCCAAACCTTGGCCAGACGGGTGTTGTAGAACACCTGCATCGGTTCAAGATCGCCCTTCGCCTGCGCTTTTTTCGCCTTCTCGAATTGCTTGGCCAGCGACTTCCAGTCCATCCAGCCGAGCGGCGAATAGAGCGCGTTGAGGTGAAAGCCAATCGTCTCACCGTCGCCTTCCG
Organism: Pseudomonas sp. MAG733B; assembly: GCF_036884845.1. NCBI lineage: Bacteria > Pseudomonadati > Pseudomonadota > Gammaproteobacteria > Pseudomonadales > Pseudomonadaceae > Pseudomonas > Pseudomonas sp. MAG733B. Next base: position 2,622,426 of record NZ_CP145732.1, on the reverse strand, counting down.
CATGGGCACGCCATTCACCCTGTGCGAGCATTTCACCCTTGTGATATTCCTCTATCAGAACGTCGCAGTCGGGGCCGGCGCACTGGTAATGCACCACGCTGTAATCTTTCGAGTAATGCAGGCGCTCCCATTCAAGGGTCTGCATGTGACCACAGCTCGGGCACGGCACGTAGTAGTAACGCTGGTCGCTGCCGTCGAACAGATCGTTGATCCGTGAGGCGCCCTTGATGGTCGGCGAGCTGGAAAAGTAGAACTTCGCGTTGCGCCCAAAAGTACTGCCTCGGGTTTCGGCCAGTTCAATCGGGTCACCCTCTTCACCGATGTCCACTTCCCAGCGATCGATCTCATCGCCATACACGTAGCGCGCCGAGAGCTCGGCCAGGTTGGCCGCCGAGCCGGCAGTCGTGACGTACAGCGAACCGCCTTCGAATTCCTTGGTGTCCATGGTGTTGCGCGAATCCCGGGATCGGCTGGACGCTACTCGCTCACGCAGTACAGGCGTGGCCTTGATCGTCTTGCTGATCCGCGACGAGACCCGCTTGGCCAGGCCAAGACTGGGCAACAATGTCAGGATGTTGGACGGCGCCATGTGGATCAGGCCGCCAATCCAGTTCAAGGCAATCTGCGTTTTCATCAGCTGCGAGGCCACCATGGTGACCACGCGTTTGCAAGGGTGCGCCGGCGACAGGCAACGCATGGGCTCGCGGGCATACGGCGTGCGCGAGGTGCGGTACTTGCCGGGCTCAGCGGCGCCGGTGTCACGCGGGATCCGCATGTACTCGTCGGCCCACTGATCGATCCAGACATCCGGGTCGGGCCGTAGCCCACGGAAATACTCCTCGCGATACACCTCTGCACCGTCAGGAAATTCCGTGGACATAGGCTTAACTCGTGGTCAGTGCGTGTTCAAGGTCCGCCGACGACATGCGTTCAGCGTCTTCCAGGGAGCGACGAATCGCCGCCGTCAGATGCTTTTCGATTTCCCAAGGGTCGGTCATAGACGCCAGCTCGGGAGCGAGCTGGGGAGGCATGCCAAGCAGTTGGTCGCGCAGCATGCGGCCGGCGTTGTAGGCACCGGTTTTGACTGTTGCCAGGGCGACCAGCGAGCCCTTTGCTTTGTGCAACTCGATCTCGGCAAGCTGGGCCAGGTTGTGTTCGCGCAGGGCCCGGGCCTTCTGAAAATCGGGCAACTGCCCCGCAGGCATAATTGCGGGCGGCGGCGCAGCCGTTGAAGTCGGCTCGACGTGGCTGGCGAGCTGGCTGTAAACGTCACGCTGAAGCCGGTCTTGGTGATGGCGATCGGCGACAGCGGCCTTGCTCGGGTCAGCGGTGTCGCGAATCAATGCTTCGCTGGCCGTGACATCGACCTGTTTACCGTCAGCGGTGAGCACCAATCGGTTGTTGTTTTTCAACCAGGTGATGTAACTGGGCGCCCTGCCGATTCGAGCCGCGAAGGCGCTTTTAGACAGGTACATTGGTTCTGTCATAAGCCCTCCTTTTCAACGGCTTTTCAATGGAAACCTTTCAATTTCAATGGATTGAATTTCAATAAGCTGGTGACCCTGCCGCTAACAACTTCCCGCGGGTTTCCGACCCCGTACCCCTTGGATAACCCCAGGGTCCCCGGCAGTTTTCGGCGCCCCCGGCGCGATTCGTCACCCCTGCTCGCCGCTGGCAGGTGGTACTTCGCAGACGCCCAGCCGCTTGGCGGCCCAACGTTCGTAAAGGCCGATGGCAACATCGGCGCCGGCCATCGCCGTCAGGCAACCCAACGCGCCCGCCGTCCAGATCGACATGCCGGCGGCGATCATCAGCATCATCGCCGACACGCCGCAGACAATGCAGGCACCAGATCGCAGTGCCAGGCGCCGCAACAATGCCCAGCCCCGCGCCCCGTCCTTGTCGGCTCGCCACATCTCACCGGACACACCGCCGACCAGAGCCAGGACGATCACTAACCAGATCGGCATCTCTGCCAGTGCTTGTTGCTCGTTCGTCATCGCCCTACTCCATAAATGCAAAAACCCGGCGCAATGGCCGGGTTTGGTGTGTGGTACCTGCCGCTCTCTGCGGTCGCACCTATCGAAGATGGGTACTTTTTACAGGTGGATTCCGGTGGCAGCAAGTGAGTTTTAATGCCATGGAGCAATACGGGTGCAACGTGGGTGTGACGCAGGTACAACAGAGGTACAACGCATTCAATCGGCTATTGCTTCTGGTGCCCCGTCCTACCTTTCCCACCATGCAGAGTCGAAGTAGGACAGCTACAGGCGCCTAAATTCGGGGCGCTGCCCTACTGTCCTACCTTATTTAACTTTCTCTTGTGTATAGAGAGAAAACTAAAAGCACGCGTGCGCGCCATCGGCGCGACTACGTGCCCGCTATGCTCACGTGTGCATGGGGCGGGCAAAGGTTGGACAGTAGGACAGCCCAGCAACGGCGCGGCCTGCACTTGTCCGACTGCTCTAAATGGCAGTCGGACAAGGCCGGACAGTAGGACAGAGGCACGCGGAGTGATACCAGGGGGTCACGCAGCTTTCCCCATCAACATGCCAGCAATGTGCAGGTGCGCTTCGTGCAGACGCTGGTAGTAGGTATCGCGGCTGCAACCGCAGTGGGTGTACTTCTGCGACAGGAAGCTTTCGTGGTTGCAGTAGTGCTCCCACACCACCACCGACAGCTGCGCCGGCAGATGCTTGTTCACGATCAGTTCGATATCCGCCGATTCATCCAAAAGCACCCGACTGCCGCGAGTACCACGTATCAACTCGCCTTTGCACTCCATCAACATGGCGATCATGTTGCCGCCAGTCGATCCGCCGTAGGTTTCAGTCATCGGCGAATGCAGATCCTGCGCCCAGAGCTTGAGCATCTCATCAATGCGTTTAATCAAAGCACGGCTCCTCTACCAGGGTCGGCTGCAATACAGACGCACGCCCCCAAGTCCCAGGCTTCTGATAGGCCCACTGCCGGATACCGCTCTTTGCCAAAGCCGGCATGCGCTTCTTTCGCCAGCCCAATCGATGCATGATCGCACCGACTCGCATCTGCTCCGGCTTGCCCCAATGGCCGACATCCAACTTGAGCGCCTGAGTCAGAATTTCGTTACCGGTGGCGGTTTCGCCTATCTGCGACTCCTCCAGCCAGGTCAGGATCGGCCCTTCCCACTCGTCCACAACGAAGCGCTCATCCTGTGCTTCGGCGAACATCCAGGATTCGTCTTTCGTCACCCACCAGATATCGCCGGCCTCGAAGCAGAACACCGCCTCTGCCCACAACTGGTCGCGGATCTCACGCAGCTTTTCCAGATCGACCTTGTTGCAGAACACCGGCCAATACCGCCGGTTACCCGTGGCGTCCTTGAGGTATTCCTCTTGGTTGGTGGTACCGACGAATACACACTGGCGTGGCACGTCATTCGTTCTGCGGCCGTAGCTCTCACGGTAAGTGTCGGTAGACGCGGAGAAGAACTGTTTGGCCTTGGTGCTTTCGGCCTTGTTAAAGCTGTCCAGCTCCCCCAGTTCGACGATCCATTTGCCACGAATCGCCTGGAAGCTGTCCTTGTCGCCGAGGGCAAAAGGCGTGTCCATAAACCACTCGCCACCAAGGATGCCCATGGCGGTGGACTTACCCTCACCCTGCCCACCTTCGAGGATCATCACCGAGTCAGCCTTGCAACCAGGGCGCATCACCCGAGCCACCGCCGAGATCGGCCAGCGCTTACCAACTTTGGCCGAGTACTCGCTGGCCTGAACCCCCAGTATTTCGGTCAACCAGGATTCCAGCCGAGGTACGCGATCCCATTCCAGCTTCTCCAGGTATTCACGCACCGGGTGAAAAGCATGGTCGTGAGCAACCACACTGACCGCCTCGATCACATGGGACGCCTTGACCCGCAGGTTGTATTGCTGCGCGAGCCACTTCATCACCCGCATGTCATCAATGTCAGCCCAGTCGCCAGCGCCGCCACCAAAAGGTGCGGACCGCAGCTTGACGATTTTGGAGCTGAACACGCTGTAACCGATGACACCGGCCCAGCGTTCGTCGTTGCCCAGGATCAGCTCGACGTTCTGCATATGCGCGATCAGGGAGCCGTTTTCAGTGCGAGCCAATTGATCTTTCCAGCCACCCGCTGCAGGAGGTTTGACCACCGCCAATACTTGGCGACGGACAGCCTCCAAGCCTTCGGCAATATGCAGGTCGTTGAAGTCGGTCCACTTGATTTCGCGGTCACCCGAAAAGACTGGCGCGACCACCTGGCCCCCGACGATCAACGCGGCGTTGTTGGCCTTTTCCTCACCCGGGTTCCAGGGCTCGTTATTCGGACGCTTGGTTTTCCAGTCATCATCCCGACAGAGGATCAGCGGGCAGCCAGGAAATCGCTCGCGCATTGCCTTGGAGACCGGCAGCAAGTTGCCCGCGTCAAAGGCAATAGCAACGGTGAGCGATGTCGCCATGTGCAGGCTAGCGCCCGTGGCATATCCCTCACATACCAGCACCGGTTCGCCCGGTTCCGGGTGAGGGCCAATCAAATGGAAAGCGCCCTCTTTCGACATGCCGTAGGGCCAGTAGGCTTTGTCGCGGCCAGTGTCTTCTTGCTTTGCTGGGAAGATCACCTGCAAGCCAACGATCTGATCCCGCACGTTGCACATAGGCACCAAAAATGCGCCGGTACGTGGCGCATAGCGAACCTTGAATCCAACAATCTGTTTTCGATCCAGGTAGGCGCTCTTGCCCTTTTCCGGCATACGTTTGAACAGGCCGGCTGCACGATTGGCCGCTCGCCGTGCAGCGTTGGCTGCGATCTCTGCGGCCTTACGCTTGGCTTCTTCTTGACGGGCACGCATAACTTCGCGTTCTTCCGGACTCATGCGCCCGGCTTTCACCTTGATCTTTTGCGATTCGCCCGAACGCCAGTCACCGAAGCTGCCGAAGATCAGCGTTTCATTTTTCTCGGTGCGATGCTCGTGGACAACGTACCAACCGTTCTTTTCCTTGCCCTTGTCCTGAGTGGTTTTGCAGCGGGTCAACTTGCCAAAAATCAGCGGCTGCTCAGGCTCAAGCCCATAGTCTGCGAATTGCCCCAAAACCTCATCGAGCATGGCGGGCCTCCCGCGATTCGTCGATGGACCGGCAGATCACACACAGAGTGCAGCCCGGTAGTGCGAGTCGACGTGCTTCAGGGATAGGATCTCCGCAATCCTCGCAGAAAAGGAAAGAATGCGCCGCCGCAGCGGGCTTGGCGGCATTTCGCGCAGCAAGTGCCTGATCAAGTCGTTCCTGCACCAGGTCATTAGCAAAATCTGCAATGTCAGCCACGTTCAACACCCCGCGTCGTCTGGTTGACGTAAGTGGCGCGGTTGAACATCCCCAGCAAACCTTGAATACCGCGAAATACCTGCAGGCGAATCGCGGCCAGTTCTTGGTCCGTCACCACACCGTCGCCAATACTCTTGGCCCAGGTATCCGCCAAATCAGCGACCTGTCGAAAATACTCAGCAATGCCAGTGGTCAACGTTTCAGGCATGTCGTTGGTGTACGCCTCGGCCAACTCCTGCCAGGTCGTATCCCCGACCAACGCGTGTACAGCATCCAGAATGCGGCGGTCCTTGGTCAGCTCCAGGATCTCGCCGAACTCCTGAATGTTCACCGTATGGCTGGGATGGGTGGGAGACAGCTTGTGCTGCAGCGTGGTGGCGTTTCTGCCGGTGGTGGCGGCAATTGCAGCGGCGCCGCCGGGGTAGTCCCGCGCAGCATGGTAAAGCGCTAAATCGAGCGGCAGAATTTCCCGCTGCGCTCGTTCAACAGAACTCAGAGCGATTCGGCTCATGGCATTAATCCTTAAGGTTGCCAGTGCCGCGCGACATGCAGTGGTGATACATTTGCCGCGTGGCTTGAAAGGGCCCAAACGCCGGCTAGATCTTCAGGATCGACACCGGCACCGTGCCGAGGCAAACGATCCGTCGTTCGCCTCTGGCGCAACAGCTGCCCAATCTGTGGTGGAAAAGGCAGCAACACCAAGGCATCCGTGCCTTGGAAAGCGCGGTAAAGGTCGACGGTTCGCATGTGGTGTGCCCGCCTATCTTTATCGCGTCCCGACAGCGCTGTGGTGGTGCGTGCCGGGAGGAACTGGGCGGCCCTTGGGCCGCCTTTTTTCTATCTACTTATGCAGCGTTAACAGTCTGACTCGAGTCAATGACACCGAAGTGCTCCAAAACTTCTGCAAGCGAAACGCGGCCTTCACTTTCCCGTGCCAAAGACTTGATCAACGAAACGCTAGGGTCTTTGCTCGCATATTTGATGTGCAGTCGCAAATAGCTTGTGGAAATCCTGCAGCGTGCGGCATAGGCAGAGACAGCCTTAGGTTCCATTTGGTGAATGTATTCGCGCAGCTTCATGGTATGTACCTCCAGCAACAAAAATAACCTCATAGGTTATTTTTTGCAATACCAAGAAGGACATTCACCTGAAGGGTTAATCGCGCAAGAATCACAGAATGAAAATCTCAGATACCAGATTACAAAATTTTCGAAGAGTCATAGCTGACCGAAAGCTACGGCTGACTGATCTCGCCGATATGCTAGGCAAAGCTCCTGCCCAGGTCAGTGCGTTCGGGGGTAAGAACCCAACGAAGGGGATAGGCGATCAAATTGCTAGGGAAATCGAGAAAGCGCTGGACCTCTACAGTGGATACCTCGATATGCCTTATGGGCTTAATGAGTTCAACAATGCCACTATGCTCAGCCACACTGGACGTAAGCTGCCAGTCATTGGATCAATTGCTGCAGGCGCTTGGTGCGAATCAAAAGGAAGTTTCGACTCAATAGAAGCGGAGGAATGGATTGATGCACCAGGACCAGTCGGTCCACGAGCATTTATTCTTCGAGTCGAAGGGATCAGCATGGAGCCAAAATTTATCGAGGGAGACAAGATAGTTATTGACCCATCTCTAGACGCGCTACCTGGTCACTTTGTTGCAGCTAAGCGCTCAAGCGATCAAGCTGCAACACTTAAACAGCTCAAACAAGAGGGTAACGAACAATACTTGTTCGCCATTAACCCCGACTGGCCCGAAAGAATCATACGAATGTCCGAAGAGTGGACAATCTGCGGAAGAGCCCGATGGAAAATTTCTGATCTTTAACAGGCACATTACATTCATATCGCGACATGCCTGATATCGATACTTGACTCTCTAACTAACCATTCGAAACAACCTCGCGAGGCAACAGAGCTATTTCGCCGAGAAAAAGGTACGTATGTATCACCGCCAACCTCGCCTCTTGAGTTGTAACATCAACATGAACCCCTTTACATGTCTTCTCATAAATGGCATCCAACCTTGCAGCAATGAATTCTAGCTCTGAGCTTAATATCGCCTCATTACTACTGCTAGACGTGCGTTCAGACATATACGCTAAAAGACGATTCTTATATTGTTCTTCACCAACCTTTCTAGGTTTGCCCTTGGAATCGACCCAATCGGTAGTAGATGCGGGAAAAAGTGAATCAGCAACAGTCATCAGCAAACGTCGGCATGAGGTGAGTGCGGCTGTACGCGACTCGACCGAGTTATCCGCGATACGCTCATTAATAGCCACTATCTTCTCAGCAGCCTTTGGACAGTTTGCCCGTACAAACCCATCAATCTCTTGCCTAGCACTTTCAAATATATCCTGCGCCGCATCACCTAACTCAAGAGCAAGATACATATCAGTTGCATAATTATGCAGACCTGCGATCAACGAAACAAATAAAGCCTTAATATTCGAATAAGTATCCTTGTTTGTTCTTTGTATTTTTAGCTGATTATTTAACATCATCTCAGTAGCATTCTTCGCCCCAAAACTTTCAACTGCGCCAACCGCAACCGGCGAGAAACTATCTAGACTAATCTGCGCCCCATAAACACTAGCTTCTATCTCGGTTAAACTTTGCGCTCTAAAAGTCCCTTCAACCTCATTCAGCCTTCCTGAAGAAACAGCATATACCCTGCAACTTCCGAGGCTCTTGAAGTTGAATGCTGCTGGATATCCTTTGGTTTCACAGTCCAGCCAGAGCTGAGCGTCAGTATCACGCATCAGTCTTGCCAACCTCTTAGCTCGCATCAAAATTTTGTCGATCGAATGAGAAGATGTCTCTAGATCCTCTAGAAGCAAAACAGCTACCGAGCGCGCTTCACTTATCCTTGTGCCTTTATTTGTCATTTTTTCCTCAAAACACGAGATGAATAGAAAATTTAAACCATCATAATGCCAGCATAGGAAAACAAAAAACAGGAGCGCACCGCACAGAAAAAACACCAAAAGGATTATCATTTCATTGACAAATATACCTTTTGGGTTAATTTTACCCTCACTCTTCCACCACAGAGCGAGGCAACACCATGCACACCACAGCCACCCTGCACGTCCACCCGACCGCTGCTGACCCCTTCCGCATATTCGAGATTCGCCGCTTAGCCCGCGAATGCGGCTCCGCATTCGTCGCCACCAAAGCAAAGCTGAACACTCGTGCAGCTCCCGCGCCGATTGATCCGAATAGCGGAGGGCACGCAGCATGAGCAAGTTCAAACTCGACAATCGCACCCTCCAACTGCTCAATGCCCAGGTCAACCTGACCGAGACGTTCAACCACGTCTTGAGGTCGGCTCCCAAGCGAGAGGCTCTGGCGTTCCGCCTGAAGGTTGAGCGCAGCACAACCGCCACCCACTTCACCATCGAGCTGGGCAGCGAACGCCACTCGTTGACCCTGAAGAACGAAAAAAAGATGCACCTCAAGTTGGCCGACTTCATTGAAGAAATCGCCAACGGTCCGGCCGACGCCAGTAGCTCGGCTGAGCTACTGATGCTCCCCCACGCGAGCCGGCAGTACGCCCGGTTCGATGTCGAGAACAGGCAGCGAGTCTTCGAGTTAGTTCGCACCGGTGGTTCCCTGAGCCTCGACATGGGCTTTGAGCTGCCAATCCATATAGCGATCCATCGAACCCAAACACGCACTGGCATCACCACCATCATGAGCATCGGCGTAAAACGCCCGCGCACCAAGTGCTTCACCGTGTGCGGTACAGATGCCGAGATCTACGAAAAGGTTGCCGAATCCATCAACCACCTGGCTGCCGTGGCGACTCCCGCCGCGCATGCAGCCTAAGGAGGGTCCGTGGATCGCACCCTCGCCCAAACCGCCAAACACCTGGGCATCACCCGCCCCAAGCTGATCAGCCTCATGCGAGAAAAGTCGCTGCTCAATATGCAGAACCTTCCAGCCTTTCCGAACCGGGATCGCGAGTATCTGGGCGTCAAAAACGGCAACTGGTACCACGAAAAACTCGGCATGCAGTACAGCCAGTCGACCCGGGTGAAGCAAGCCGGCATTCGATGGCTCGCCGAGCAGCTGGGGCTGAACCTGCCAGCAATCCCGGCAGATCATCGTGACGTGGCCTAGGGAGTACGCCCGCCAGATCATCGCAATGAGTACCCGCGAGGAGCGCAACGCTGCGCTCCTCGAAGTACCAGAGCATCTGCGGGAGTTGACCAAACGCCACTGCCTGAACGCTTGGAATCACCCATCAAGACTTAAACGCAAGGAGGCCGAGCACCACCATGAGTAACGTAAACCAAACACCGCTACGACTACTTCCCGCACCGGACAACTCCACTGTTGAGATGCTGCACCAGCTCTTCGGCGACGTGCTTATCCCCCTCGAAAAGCTGCGCGTGCACTACTTCAAGAACCTCAATGAAAAGACGTTTACAGAGGCGATCAACAGCGGGCGGATCCAGCTCCCGGTGACCACCATCGACGAAAGCGTAAAGGCTCTGCGGTATGCCCATATCAAGCACGTTGCCGCCCTGATCGACATCCGTGCCTACAAGGCTGACGAGGACATGCCTCGTCCACAAAGCGAATCCAGCTAGCACCACCCACTGAATGGTTGCCACCACCAGCCAACAACGCTTCAAGGAGCACTCCACATGACCGCAATTCAGATTTGTGCACTAATCGTTCTAATCGTACTTGTCGGCCTCACCTACTGGGCTGGCTATCGCGGCGGCCTGATCGATGGCCGCCTCGAAGGAATCGACGAAGGCAAAGACATTCAACAGTCTGACAACTCGGAGGCAATCCAAAACCTGAGGCTCTCGCTTGACCAGTCCCGTGATCACCACAAGCAATTGTTCTCCCACTACGAGCGTGCGTTAGCCGCCTCAAAGTTGGGAGAACCAGCACGCCTAACCCTGTTGGAAATTGCGGAAAAACTGCGAATCGCGGCCGAGACATTCAGCGCATTCCGCACAGGTAAAAAACTCGAAAGCGACACCGTTGCGCTCCGCGAGCAAGCACTCGCCATAGCCGCTCTCCTGGAGCCAGAAGTACAGGAGAACGCGGCATGAATCACCTTCCCCCAATGTTGCGCCTCACACCCCAGGCAGCCGGCGAGCTGCAGCAGCAATGCGCGAAGGTGACAACCGACCTATGGGAGCTAACGCGACTTCGCAAAGAATTCGACCGCCAGCTGGCCGTGCTGATCGGCAATGACGCCCTGCGCAAACTGCACAAGGATACCAAGAGCGCGCTGTTACTCGCGGACCTGATCAAGGAGGCTGCATGAGCCAGATTCTCGCCACCACCGAAGCACGGCTCACGCTTCACCAGCACCTGATGGACCAACTCGCTATCGAACACCGGAGGAAAGCGGCATGAAGAAGGACCTGCATACCCCCCAAACATCGACCGCTTTGCTCTGCAACGCGAATGGTGCCGACGCACAAGAAACAAAGAGTCTCTGCTGCGCAGCAGCAGGCATTATTGCCCCTCTCACCGCCACCGCCGATGGGCTTATACCCCACGAAAAGCTGCGCGAGGCAGCCACACCTGATGCAACGCTGATCGCTCAGACTCGCCCGCCCGCGCAGCCTGTCGTGGGGTATAAAGCCCTTCTGCTTGATCAAGACGCTTCGAAGCAAGCACCCGTCAATGCCGCTCAAATTGATGAACGCGCCGAGATCGAGAAAGAATTCCCAGTCCCCGAAGGCGTGCAGTACTGCCGACAACGCGGGACGTACATTAGCTCACCAGGCGCGGGTACATCCGATACGTTCGCCCGCGAGCTTTACGCGTATAGAGCAGGCTTTGCTGGATGGATGCGTCGATCTTGGAAACGCGCCGTTTTGGATACCAAGATATCTATGCAAGACCATCTGGCCATGAAAACGTATCTGGAGGAAGCATGAACACTCTCTTTCTACTCATGGCCCAATATGACGGCCAGGCTGTGATTCCGCTGGATCGTGTATGCACTGATTATATGCACTTAACCATTGAAAAATTCAAGCGCAAACAACTGCTTGGAGAAATAGACATCCCGATAGTTAGACTAGGCACAGCCACACAAAAAGCTGCATTAGGAATACACATCAAAGATCTAGCGATCTACATAGACAATCAACGAGGCAAAGCCGTTTTAGAGCAAGAAAAACTCATGGGAAGAGCATAATGATTAAGTGCTCGGGAAAACTCTTCCCGAGCACATTTTTATATATTCAAATAGAAATATGCTCAAGACATTTAACAGGTAACGCGAAACCCATCGAAATTTCGAATTCACTAAGAGCTCTCATATAAATAGGCAGCCCAGCTAAATCGTTTTTACCGGTGTCTATAACCCCATCAAAGTAGCTTGGTGAATACAGGCCATAATTCCCACTCCATATTGCACGCAGGTATGTTATCCACTTCGCTGATTCTAGGTCAGTTTTTTCCAGACGGGATTTTGAATTTAAATACGTTGCAATTGAGCTTTGCGGCATCCACTCCCCAATAAAATCGTTAAACGTGATTAGTTCACCTATCATTTTTTTCTTTGCTAATGCCACAATATTTGCGGAAAAGAAACTCGCATTTCTCAAATACAAATCAGAAGCACTGCAACAAGATCCTCCGTCAGAGTGCAGTAACAATTCGTTATCAGCAAAACCGAACGTAATACCTGCTGCCTTAGCTTCTCCTCGCATGTAGATTAGGTGCGCAGCGCGATATGATAGCGGAAGCGCATATTCACTACCTTGCTTACGAGACCCCAACTTTATATATGTTGAAACCGGCTGCCCACCTAATAATTCTAACAACGACGGACTGAAGTTAACATTACCCTCAAGAGGCACCTTGAGATATTCTGCCGATATGTGCTTGACACCTACATTTCGGGCCAAGGCCAATAGCCCATCAAAATTATCTTCGTGACCTGGTATTATTGGTTGCATCCGAAAACAAACCGGAACATTGAGCGCAGACAACCTCTCCGCAGCCTCCGCAATATCGCGAATAGGTGGACATCCTTTATCTATTGACGCTCTTAAATTTTCAGAAACCACAGTCGTTGAAAACCGAACGTAACCATTAGATTCACTTAGCGCATCCGTGTACTCGATAGTACCCGGAAGGCTACTTTTTGTGCTGATTATAAATGGATAGTCGTACTCATTGAGAATACGTATGTATTGGAGCGTGCGCCTCTCTTTCAGCTCAATTGGAGAAAACGGGTCAGCCATCCCTCCCAACTGAAAGGGGATTCTCATTTGAATAAACTCATCGAGCGCAGAACGAACTACCCCATCAGCAACTCTTTTGAGCCGTTTTTTCAACCGCTCTGGGTTGGCTATTTGTAATTTCTCATCACGCCCATATCCTTCACGAGTACGAGCAAAGCAATACCCACAACTAAATTGACAATGATTGTAACTATCAAGCCTCAAAGGAGTAGCGCAAAAAGCCAACTGACTAGTTATTGCGGCGGAATATTTATAAATTTTTCTCATCGCACAAAATTCGCAAGCCACATAATAGCATTTGCCAACCATGGAGCATATTTTTCTAGCCACGGCACAAGATAAACAAGGCCACTAACAACATGCTGAACAAAAACAGCGATAAACGCCAAAAGGCTTAACAACAGGAAAAACCTAATACAGTTTCGCGCCCATTTTCTCGAGTTAGAATAACGCCCAAAAATCTCCCAAAATATGGCTCGCTCGGCATCTTTATCTGCCTCCCCCTCTCCCAACCTTGGCATTCCAAGTGAATAAATCTTCCCTTCTACGCTCATATAATAAATCGTTTGCTCCGTACCAACCTCCGGATTATTCTGAGGAATGACAAAATCTCTCGAGTGCCTCGTTAAATACTGCTTACTATTAAGCCTAGAAATAAATTTTTGTAATTCTGCCCCCTCCTCAACTAGATCCTTTGCCAACCAAGAAACCCAGCGCTTGTCATGACCATAGCTTGAGTAATCTGAAAATTTGTTATATTGCTTGATAAACGCAGGGCACCGCACCACATAGATAACAAAAGAAATCAAAAAGAAAAACGATGAAGCCCACAACAACAGCCAATTAAATGGCAACTTGAGCGCTAAATTATAAGTCGCACCACTTATATTTATCGGAATATACTCTGGCAGCTGACTAAGAATCCCCGCCAAAATAGGAACAATTGAAAACCACATTGTCAAATATCGAAATACCGTAATCTGATAAAAACTTTTGTATGTTTCCCAGCGCGGAGTATTAAGCAATTTCATTAGACTCACCCCAAACCCCTATAAGTAAACGAGCAACTTTACTGGCATAATACCAGCTAACATCTGCAATTACCTAGTCAATATAGACAACCATTTCCAACTTAGGTAGATATCACCCCTCCCTCGTAAGTGTGTATATCGCCTCAATGAGTTCCAATCACGATGCCCCGAAACACTCGACACCCTCGGGATGTCCCAGTCCATCTCAAACAGTCGACTGACCCCTTCGTGTCGCAGGTCATGGAAATGCAGGTCTTCAATGCCTAGCATCGGGCAGGCCCGCGTGAAGGACGCTGACACTGATCTGGCATTGTAGGGAAAGATCTCCCTCTCCACCTTAGGCATCGACTGAAGAATCGCCCACGCCTCATCTGGCAGATGACACCACACGTTATTGCCAATCTTCTGCCCGGGGTTTTTCATGTCCCGCACTAAAACCGCCTGCCGGGTTTCGTCGAGATCCTCCCAGCGAATCCGCGTGATTTCTTCCTGCCGGCGCGTCGAAAAGAGCGCAAAGGCGATCAGCTTTGGCATGTCGATCTGGGCTTTACGCCGCGTCTGCATTTCAAAGTAATGCGCCATCAGCTTGTCCAGCTCCTCCAGGGTCGGCCGGCGGTTGCGCTCCTTGCTTTTGCTGACCATGCCTAGCTTGCGCAATACTTTGCGCGCATCCGACATGGCCAGCGCATCCACCTCATATCCCCAGGCCGGCCGCGCCACCGAAAGCACCGCCCCTAGGTGCGACAGGTCGTTCCCCACCGTTTGCGCCTGGACACCACCACCTGCCTTGCTCATTCGCCATTGCGCGAACTCCACCAGCTTCTGACTGGTCAGGGCCGAGTCATCGAGCTCACCCAGCCAAGTGTCCTTGATGGCGTTCAGCGTTGCCTTCTTGGTTTTACCCAATGGCCGAATCTTTTCGTACTCGTCCAGGTACTGCTCGATCATCTTCTTGATCGTCACACCCTTGCGGTTCGCGCGCGCGATGGCACCAGGTTCCGCCAGCTCCGTTTCGCGCCGCTTGATCCAGGCCTGTGCCACCTGCTTGCGGTCGAAGGTCTGGCTTTCCTGATAAACTGTCTTCCCATCCCGATTGATCCGAATCTGCGCCGTGTAGGCCGTCGAGTTGTCCTTGCGCTTGCGTGATGTGATCGTGCCCATTTCCAGTTGCTACATTGCCGAATTCGCTTGCTACATTGTAGCAACCGGCTTCAGAAAACAAGGAAAAATGGGTAAAAACCGCTGTATAAAAGATCAGTATCAATGAACTTCGAAAAACCTGAAGCGCCCGTAAACACTAGCCCCGCCCGTTCTGAGCCATTCCGCCGCTTCAGTGTGGCGCCGATGATGGATTGGACCGACCGCCATTGCCGCTTCTTCCTGCGCCTGCTGTCGAAAAACGCCCTGCTCTACACAGAAATGGTCACCACCGGTGCCCTGCTCAATGGCGATCACGAGCGTTTCCTGCGCCATGACGAGGCCGAGCACCCGCTCGCCTTGCAGCTTGGTGGTAGCGTCCCTCTGGACCTGGCCGCGTGTGCACGCATGGCTCAGGAGCACGGCTACGACGAGGTGAACCTGAATGTCGGTTGCCCGAGTGATCGGGTGCAGAACAACATGATCGGCGCGTGCCTGATGGGGCATCCGCAGTTGGTGGCCGATTGTGTGAAGGCAATGCGTGATGCGGTGTCGATTCCGGTGACGGTGAAGCACCGCATCGGCATCAATGGGCGTGACAGCTACGAGGAGCTGTGTGATTTCGTCGGCACGGTTCGCGAGGCCGGGTGCACGAGTTTTACCGTGCATGCGCGGATCGCGATTCTGGAGGGGTTGTCGCCGAAGGAGAACCGTGACATTCCACCGCTGCGTTATGACGTGGCGGCGCGGTTGAAGGCGGATTTTCCGGACCTGGAAATTATTCTCAACGGCGGGATCAAGACGCTGGAAGCCTGCCATGAGCATTTGCAGACGTTCGACGGCGTGATGCTCGGCCGCGAGGCTTATCACAATCCTTATGTGATGGCCGAAGTGGATCAGCAGTTGTTCGGCAGCACGGCGCCGGTGATCACTCGCGCCGAAGCACTGGCGCAGTTGCGGCCTTACATCGCCGCGCACATCGCTGCGGGCGGCTCGATGCACCACATCACGCGACACGTGTTGGGGCTGGGCACCGGTTTTCCGGGGGCGCGCAAGTTTCGGCAGCTGTTGTCGGTGGATATCCACAAGGCCAAAGATCCGTTGGCCTTGCTGGATCAGGCGGCGCAGTTGCTTGAAGGGCGTTAAGCGCTGATTGAGCACCAGGTTGCAGCTCACGCAACCTGGTGCCGGTGTTCAGAGCGCCGCCGCTTCAGTCCAGTTGACCCAACCGAATACCCACGTCGCCAGAATCAGCAAGCCGAAAACAATTCGATACCAGGCGAATGCGGCGTAGCTGTGGCTGGCGATGAACTTCAGTAAACCGCGTACCGCGAGCATGGCGAACACGAACGCCGTCACGAAGCCCAAGGCGAAGACCGGCAAGTCGCCGGCCTGGAACAGGTCCCGGTATTTATACCCGGAATAAACGGCGGCGCCGACCATGGTTGGCATCGCCAGAAAGAACGAGAACTCAGTCGCAGCCTTGCGTGACAGACCAAACAGCAGCCCGCCGATAATGGTCGATCCCGAGCGCGAAGTGCCCGGTATCATCGCCAGGCATTGCGCGAAACCGACTTTGAGGGCGTCGGTCCAGCGCATATCGTCGACGTGGTCGACGTACACCACATGGTCGCGGCGCTCAGCCCACAACATGACGATGCCACCCAAGACCAGCGCCACCGCTACAGTTATCGGGTTGAACAGGTATTCGTGAATTTTATCGGCGAACAGTACCCCGAGAACAACGGCAGGCATAAATCCAATCAATAGATTCAAGGTAAAACGTTGCGCATTCCGCTGGGTCGGCAATCCACTGACGATTTCGAGGATCTTGCGCCGGAACTCCCAGACGACGGCCAGGATCGCCCCTAGTTGGATAATGATGTTAAACGCCATTGCTCGCTCACCACCGAAATCGAGAAAGTCCGCGACAATAATCTGGTGCCCGGTACTTGATATGGGAAGAAACTCCGTGAGTCCCTCGACTGCCCCTAAAATCAAAACCGTTACCGTAGTCCAAAAATCCATTAACCCCCCGTGTAGACCCTCGCGACTCTCGCGTGCAAGGTCTGTTGACCATTCGAACATTAGGCGAAAGAAATAGTAAAACGCATCAAGCCGCGCATTAGAACCGCTTGTTATTAAATGTCCAGCCTCCGCAGCTGTAATCACGAAGTTATATACAAGTTATTAAAGGGTATATCGCTCTCCGAAACTGCATGAGCCCCCTCCATCGACATGAGATTTTCAAGGCCTGGTGAACTTTCGACAGAAAACAAAAACCGATAGAAGCGCTAGCCACACGTACAGCTTATGGGTTCGTGAATCCGGGATATCGAGAAAAAAGATGGCATAATGCTATGCCATCATATCGTCCGGAGTGTCTCAGATGATTGACCGCTCCATTCCTCTGGAGAGCAAACGATCACGTCAGATTCATCAACAATGTTAGAAAAACCGTGTCGACCACTTCAAATTCCGGTGAAATGTTACCAATTGTCAGTCACAAATGAGAATCGGTGCTTTAACATCCAAACGTCAGCACCCAGCCGAGTCAAAGCATGATGCTTACAGGTAACAAAACCACCTCAAACCACAACCATGCAAGGGAGCAGACAGGGATTCTCACCATTGGGCGGACCCATATGTTAGCTGAGGATTTCCGTGAGTTAGTCGCCAGTCACGCAGGCAATGAAGTACCCGTCGATGCAACGTGCTACAGCAACTCATTCAATAGGAATATCCACCCGGAGTTGTATCGAGCGGTCTTTATCGTCGTTGACAACCCTCAGGCGTTCATTGAAAGCATTGCATTGATCGAAGGCCTGCGCGCCAACAATATGGCGTCAATAATTTTTGCAGCGATCACCGGATCAGGCACTTACAACAAGATGAAGTACTATCTTGCCGGTGCGGATTACTGCGTAAAATTCAGCAGCGCTCCTGACGATAACGTCCAGGTATTTTCCGATTTTTTTGGTAGTCAGGAATGGCAGTCAAAGGACAACCTGCTTCTCGACCCCACGCGTATGTGCCTCATCGGAGATGATAAAAAACTTGATGTATCGTTTGCAGAAATGAAAATTCTTGAAGCTTTTTCTGAAACGAAAAACCATATATTGAGCCATGACGAAATCGCCAGAGCCATGGGCCTCAATATTAATTTTTATGACCCGAGAGCCTTGGAAAAATCGATCAGCCGCCTTCGCGGCAAAATAAAAGGCATGTATGGCACCAACGCCATTCAAAGTATTCGCGGGTATGGATATCGCTTAATCAGGGGTTTGATTTCTTCCACCTGATTATTTATGCAACGGAGTTATTGCATTATGAACGCAACCGAATGCGTGCCTCGCTTCGACCGTGCGAATCAGTATTTGTCTCGACAACTGATTCTTACACGCGATGACCGCCCATTTGGCAGCGAGATCAGAGTAAAAACCGACGACAGCCAGTTCCTGTCCACTCTTGCATCTTACGCACCAGCAACGCATCAGATGAGCAGCATCTACAGTGAAGCACTGATGCAGACTCGGCTGATTGCCTTCTCATTAAAAGAGCGCAACGCCTCTAGCGAAAACAAGTATTTGAGTCGCCGATTTGTTTGTATCGAACAGTCAGCGCTCATCAATGCTGCCCTCACCGAAGAGCTGATCCAGTGCAACGAGGCCCTGCGCGGCTTTGGTCAGACACTGGTGGTCGCACTCAATGAGCTACCTTTTCCAGCGGTCAACTTTACCGACAAAAAGAAAATCATCCATAACGTGTATCTATTGAAAGATCACGGTATCGAAATCGCATTCGACGGTTTCAACATTCACGACGAAAGTATCGAGATCTTTACAACCCTGAATCTATTCGACTATATAAAGATCTCTGTTTCCACCTTAGACTTGAGCCTCAAACTCACGGGCAACCCAGAACTATTCAATCGACTCTACGAGCGTATGACCCTGCAGGCTCACAATACCAAAGTCAGCTTTATAGCGGACAGAGTAGAGCATGCTGCAAGCCATGTATTGGCGCGAGCCTTGCCCTTCGATTATTTCCAAGGGAGCCATTACTCCCCTGCCGACAACCTTTAAACCAATACCCAGGCGTGCAATTCAGGAGAGAGACATGGAAAGCGGTACAAACCTCCCGAGAAAATACTTTGTAGTAGTCACTCATAGCCCCGCGCTACAGTTGGAACTGGAGACGCTACTCTCCAGCAAGCGATATAACTCGTTCGGTACGTCACAAGCCAAGATGTTTGTAGAAGGCGTGGCCCCACCATCCTCCGCCCCTAAGCTTATGGAGTTTATTTTCCCGCACGTGGACAGAATGATCTCGCCTGTTATCAAGCATGATACACAGCGCATTCTTTCGACATTCAAGTCCGAGTGGCAAGCGGCTCAACCCAGCCCTCTAATTAACAACATCACCTCTATCGCAATTGAACCCAAGGACGCCACCAGGGAATTCCCCTCCAACCTGGTCGAGCCGCGCATTCCTCTGGCTGAAACCTGGCGATTTAGTAATGGCAGTGGCGCGTTGATCAAGGATGACATAGAGATTGTCTTGACTGGCCTGGAGGCCACATTACTCAAGAAGATGCTGCACCATGATGATCGCGTGGTCAGCAAAGACGATCTTATCCGCAGTATCGGAAGAGAGCCGGAAAGCTATCGCGGTCTCGAAATGTGTCTGAGCCGACTACAGGAGAAATTCAAAAGCGCCACAAATGGCGAACGGCTTTTCCGTGCAGTCAGAAACCGTGGGTATTGCCTGATACAAAAAATTGTACGCGGGAGAAGCCTGACCTGAACAATTAACATGGTCACAACGACAGTGCGCTATAAAAATAAAAAAAGCACACCCTCCAACTTTGTTACCTACCATTCCCTCCCTTAAGACACGCCCCACCCATCACAATTATCGACCTTTTCTAACACACCCTGCCTCCCCGCCATATTGGACTTCGACACTAACGCGTCGTTAGAAGTCGTCAGACAGCCCTCGCATCGATAACTTAATCTATTGACTGACGACAGCGCCGCCCCTTGGCGTTTCAGCTCGTCAACGCATGGCCCTCTTATAAGAATAATAACGCTGCCAGATCAACTTGGCTCTTGTCTGTCGACACGCAAATGGACGTATTTTGGGGATATCGCATGGTTAACAGTCTTCGTATCAATCGAAATACCACTCTCAAAGGATTGACCTTCTGGGGACAGTGGGTAGTTGGCCAGGGCTTTGCTGTTGCCCTGTTACTTTCATTGGTTTATTACCAAACAGGAGCGGTAGAATTTTATTATCGAGTATGCGCAACACTGACCGTACTTGCATCGGTTCCCGCTTATACATGGTGTGGTGTCTATGCAAAGAAAGACAATTACCTGGAGGGGCTGATCAGGCTGTTGATGGGTTGGTCAATGACGTTGGCGGCACTGGCTATTGTTGCTTTCCTCTGTAAGGCCAATGAACTGTTTTCCCGCCAGATCATTCTGGTTTGGGCGATCGGCAGTTATGTTGGCCAAGCGCTGTTGTATGTTCCCCTACAGGGCTTTTCGAAGTACTACCAACGATCACTTCAACGAGAGCGCAGAACGTTGATCGTCGGGACGGGTGAACTTGCCCTGGGACTGGCTAACAAGCTTCGTACCCTTGAGCATTTCCCACTGGTCGGCCTGGTGAGCTCCGATGCCACTTCCCGATTGGAAGTTGGTGCCCCCCCCATCGTAGGCCCGCAAGAGGAATTGTTGGAGCTGATCAAAACCCATGACATTCGACGCCTGTACATCACACTGCCCTTGAGTGAAGCGGTACAAATCGAAGCCATGTATGGCGATTTGCTGGATGCCCACGTAGATGTGGTGTGGGTCCCGGACTTGAACAGCCTGACCCTGCTCAATCACTCGGTCAGCGATGTGGACGGTCTTCCGGCAATACATCTGAATGAAAGCCCGCTGACCAGCCAACCCACCGCCGCACTGAGTAAAAGCCTGCTCGATAAATGCGTGGCGTTGATGGCGATTGTCGTTCTAAGCCCGCTACTGTTGGCCATCGGTCTGGCCGTCAAGCTCACCTCTCACGGGCCGGTATTTTTCAAACAGGATCGGCATGGCTGGAACGGCAAGGTTATCCAGGTCTGGAAGTTCCGTTCGATGCGCGTTCACGATGATGCGGAAGTCAAACAGGCCAGTCGAAATGACTCACGGATAACAGCCGTAGGGCGCTTTATCCGTCGAACCTCAATCGATGAGTTGCCGCAACTGTTCAATGTGTTGCAAGGCCATATGGCCCTCGTCGGGCCACGTCCGCACGCCATTGCGCACAATGACTACTACTCCGGCAAAATTCTCGCCTATATGGCCCGCCACCGAATCAAACCGGGCATCACCGGGCTGGCTCAAATCAACGGTTGCCGCGGCGAAACCGACACCATCGACAAGATGCAGAAACGCGTCGAGATCGACCTCAAGTACATCAACAACTGGTCGCTGTGGCTGGATCTGAAGATCCTGGTAAAGACGCCCTTCACCTTGCTGTCTAAAGACATCTATTGATGGCTGGATAGTCAGGCGCAGGCAAACATCAAGGGGACGCAAGTCCCCTTTTTCGTGGGCAAGATTCGGGTTCTGCCCCTCATCAACCTGTCGCGTCAAAACACCCCGGAGCTCATTTCAGCTCCGGGCACGGTCGGTCGAGGGGTGTTCCAAGGGGTGGGAATCGCAACGAACGCTGCGATGTTTGCTGCTCACGGTACAACCACTAACACACGTTCGCTTGCGGTAGAACGTGAAGCGATCTACAGCGCTTGTCGCCCTGCAGATCGCCTGTGGTCACTCAGTGATTTTCTCGAAGTTGCGATAGAACAGATCACTGTCACGGCTGTCGGTCATCGCCTGCAACGAGTAACTGCGATTGAGTCTCGCACCACCATCGCGGGTCAATGGCGACCAGACGATGTTGGCGCGGCGCATGGTCGACATGCTCATCATCTCGTCGAACGGAATGGACATGTAAATACCCTTGTCGAAACTGCCTTCGCCGTACTCCGCACTGGTCGCGGTGGTCAGTGTGACCCAGGCGCCAAATCGCACACCATTGGCGAATTCCCGTGACAGGTCGACCGTGCCTCCCCAGTCCCGCGCCAGGTAACGCCCGACGCTCACAGCCGCTTGGGTATCGAAAGGCAAGTCGGTATAGCCTGTGACGTGGCCGGTAACGGTCGAGTAGTCACGCAGGCCGAAACCCTGATCAAAATTGCGCTGGCGAACAAAGTTCAGGTCCGCACCGACAGACCAACGCTGCCCCGCCGGACGGAACAACACTTCACCACCGACACCGGCAAACATCGATTCCAGATAACCGCCGTAAACCATCCCATACAAATCCTTATCCAACTGTTTGGCATGGTTTAACTGGAAGGTCGGCATGGTCACGTCGGACGTCGTCAGATACTCGCGCAGGTCAGTGCGCACTCGCGGCAAACCACTGGGTGCGTCGTAGGTAAAGTGGTCGTAGTTGTTCACCAGATTGACACTGAGCAGGCCGCTCCACCAGGTATTGCGCGTGAAGCGATACTCGGCATCCGCATCGGCAGTCAATTGATACAGCAACCCGTCAGGACCACCGATATTCTGTTTGTAGCCCAACCCGATGCCATAGTTGAACGGATCGCGCGCCTGCGTGTATAGCGTCGTTTCCGTGTGCGGCATCGCGGCATTGACCTCCGTCGTGCGGTGCAGACTTTGCAGTGGTTCCTCATTGTTGACCACTTCGCGAAATGTCTGGCGCGGTACGCTGGTTTCTTCCAAAGGCATGTCGTAGCGCTTGTTCACCAAAGTGAACCAGTCGATGTCGTCGTTGACGCTGTTGTCCAGAATCCGGCTGGCGCGACCGACGGCTTTTGCCGAGTGGAAATAATTCGTCTGCTCGCCATATACAAACAACTCCGGGCCACGCTGGGTAATGCGCTCGACTTTGTAGCCGGCATTTTTCTGCAAGCGACGGGATACATCGGCCCAGTTGACCTGGTCCGGCGCGGTAGCGGGAGCCTGTGCGGGAAGGCGTTCTGCCGGTGGGTCGTAGGTCTTGGCCGGCGCCTTGCGGCTGACGAAGTTGGTGTGCAACGTGATGCCGAACATCGCGGTGTTGCCGCGCTCCCAACCTGCGCTGAGGTCCACCGAATCAGTCAGCTTGAAAACCGCGCCGATGTTGATCGGCGAGTCCTGCTTGATCTGATTATCCTTCGGCTCATTCTTGTAATCGTTGCCTTCATATTCGAGTTTGAGGCTGAGCGGGTCCCACGGCGTCTGGTAGCTCACGCCGCCAAACAGTGAAGGTCGTCCGCGAAAATAGGCATTGGTATTGACGTCACCGGTTCCGTCGCTGTCTGGCCGGGTCTTGAAACGATCGTCGACCCAACCGGCCGGGTTATCGAAATCTCCCCGGTTGCCCAGGTAACCCCAGGCCACGCCGGCGCTGAAATCGAAGTCGTCATAGCGTTTGTTGGCAACCAGGAATTCGCTGGAGAACAGACCGGTCCCCCCCACGTCGCGGAAACCCAACGCCAGCTCGGGAGCCCAGTGGCTTTCTTGCCACAGGCGTACCTTGACGTCCACGGCCTTGTCTTTATAGCTCTGGTCGCCACTGAGCGACTCGGGGCCGTACTTGCGATTGGTGATCGCGGTGTAACGAAACGAGCCTTCGAGCCAATCGAATGGCTGCAGAGAAATGCTGTAGCGACTGTACGGGTCTGTGCGACTGGCATTCACGCTCAACTCGCCCGCAGGGGCCATCCGCGCCGTCGGCGTCTGCAACAGGCCCACTCCGCCGAAATCATTTTGAGTGAAGCGTGGCTCGGCATGCGCCAGACCACAGGGCAATAACAACACGGCTGCAAAACGTAAACTCAAGGAACCACCTCAGCCAGTTGTGTGGCAAGAAATTCAGCCAACTGCTGATTCAGTTCAGGTATGGGCGGATTTAGATCATCGGTTCTGACGGGAACCAGGATTTTGCTGCCGGCGGCAGGCACCTGGCCGCTCTCGCGATTCCAAGGAGCAATGCCGACACGTCGGGTGACGCCATCGGGCTGAATGAGCCAGAGGTAATCGGTATCCGCGTCGGCCAGCGGTGCACACGACTGCAGGTATTCCCGCGCCTGTTGCATGGCGCGATGTTCGAGCCGGCACGGTTCTGCCACGGCGCCCAATACCTCGACCACACTGGGTCGCGACGGATAGATCAGGCTGTCGCCGTCATCGAGGCGGAAGTTGCGCGCGAACCCGACCTCGATTGCGACCGGGTCCAGAATGGCAACCTGGCGTCCCGTGACCGGCATGTGGCTGACTTGCTCGTACAACTTCAACGCCAATGCAGCCCGTTGGGTTTGTTCGAAGAGCAAAGCGGTTCGTTGCAGTACCTTCAAATCGAACAGGACACCGGCCTTGAGCCGAGTCTGCTCGTCGAGCAATGGCTGGCGTAGCCAGGCGGCGGCCAGCCAGTAGCTTTCAGGATTGGGTTGCGCGGAACGGATCACATCCAGCACGCGCGCCCCGGATGGCAGGTCGACCGCCCCCGGGTTGCGCACATCACCACTGACGGACACCGCTGCCGCACTCACACTGCTGCTAATCAACAGCAGGCTCGTCCATAACACGGCGGAAAACTTCAACGGACAACCTCACGCTCAGCGGTTAACCGAACGATCTTCACCCGCAGCTGCTTCGTCAACTGTTGCTCACTCTGCAGGATGAAACCGTTGTCCGGATTGACCCAGTAATGATTGGTCGCGTGCAGGCCTATAGCCGGTGCATCAATATGCTCATCGACACGCAGCAAAGCGTATTCCTTGTCCAGAATCCTGATGGTTTCCATGGGCTGGCGCGTAAAGCGACTGTTCAACACCACACCCGTTTCATAGCCTTGATACAGATCGATAAAGCGCTGGCTGCTGTAGCCATCGGGCAACCGGTGGAGCCCTTGCTTGAAGGGGGAAACGGCGGCAAAACGAGTGCCGTCCAGGTCGCCGCCCAAGCCAAGGCCGACGCTGCGCACCGCAAGCCCGTCGCGCAACAACAGCACCTGCTTGCCGGAGGCGACCCAATACTGCAAATCGCCTCTTTGGCGCACCATTGCCAACACCCCTTCGCCGGAAGGGGTGCTCAACTTGATCTGGGGATACCGGATCGCAGCCACCTGGTCTGGTGTCACGTCCAGTTCGTCGGGCCCGCTGACCGCCCCTTTCAGGTTGGTCAGCGTGGCCGTCATCAGGGGATTGCATCCGCACAACAGCAACGCCGCCATCAAGCAGACGCTAACATTCAACGTTCTCACAGTTGGACCAGACCTTATCGGTTGTTGGCTTCGCTCATGTTGTTTTGCGCGGCTGCGCCAATGCCGAGAATCGAAGCCGATGGCACCAATTGACTGATGAAGCGATTCCAGCGAGTGACGTTGGCAGGCCCAACGTAAACAATGTCCTTGGGATGAACATCGAAGTGCGTGGCGAGGGCCATCGCGGAAGGAGATTCAGCTTGCAGCTGAAAGATTTTCGCCGGTTCGACATCGAGGTTTTCCACACCCCTGATGACATACACCGCATTGCCGTTCGAAGTGGTCTGATTCAGTCCACCCACCGAGCCGATGACATCGGACAAATTCATGGTCCGGGTCTTGAACGTCAACGCACGCGGCTGGTTGACCTCCCCCATCACATAAATCTTTTTGTTGTCGTTGTACGGCAGGTACAACTGGTCACCACCCCGGAGGTAGACCTTCTGCAACTCGGAGTCCGGTTGGTTGAGCGCGTCGAGATCGAGCGTATAGACCCGCCCGTTGCGCGTTAACAGCAACCCGGACAGATCGGCGTTGAGCGGGTCAATGCCGGCGGAACCCAAGGCTTCGACCACCGTAAGTGGATTGGTGGAAATGGGTTGCGGACCGGCCTTCAATACGGCGCCCGACACCACGACTTTCTGGCTGGCGAAGCGCAGCACGGCAACATCCACTTGAGGGTCGGAAATGAACGTCGACAACCTTCCGGCGATATCGGAACGCAGTTGCTGGATGGTCTTGCCGGCGGCCTGGATTTCTTTGATATACGGGTAATACAACGTGCCATCGGAACGCACCAGACGGCCGTTCGCGTCGATCTGCTGCTGCGCTCCGGAAGGGGCCGTGAGTTCGGGGTGATCCCACACCGTGATGTACAACACATCGTTGTTACCGATGAGGTACTCGCCGGGAGCCTTCAACAGTTCCGCGGGCAATGACTCACGCTTGGGGATGGCTCTTTCCATGGCGATGAGTTTCGGGGTAATCGGGATCAGTTCAACCCGGCTGCTTTCACTGGAGCCCTCGCGAGTAATATCACTCGTGCTCAGATGTTGACCTGGAGAAAACATGCAACCTTGCAAAGCAATACTTGCCAGCATTAAAAAAGGAAAACTGCGATTCATAATGGCACTACGCTAGTCAAGGGCAAACCAAAACAAGATCACCCGGCTTTGACCGGGCAACCTTGAATTAAACCTGCGGGATTTATCAGTTACTTGTACCGGTGGTCCCGGTAGTGCCAGTGGTTCCGGTAGTTCCGGTGCCACCATTGGAACTTCCGCCACTGTTGGATGCTGCAACTGCAGCCGCAACCAACGCTGTACCCGCCAGGACGGCCTCCGTGGCAGTCACGCTACCCACCACTGCGGTATCCATCGTGAGTGGTTCTTCTGCGGCGAATGTCCAGCTGCTGATCATGGACAATAAGGCTATTACCATCATTCTTTTCATATCAAATTCCTCCCTGGTGCTCGATTCTTTGGATTGATACCAGGTGCTCAGTTAATTGCAGAACATGATCAAGCCGCAGGGTGTCGAATCGAATCCGTTATTCGTCGCCAACACCGCATGACTGACACACGTCGAACGGCAGTGTTTATATCTACGGACTTGTCCAACGCATGACCAGTCAATTTTCCCGACGTTCTTTAACATCGCCTTCGGATATAACAATTGAGGCGAAAACTACGTGTGAATCGTTGCTGAAGAAGTCTTAGCCCTGATATCCCGCCGGATGACTCGATTGCCAACGCCAGGTATCGATCATCATCTGCTGCAGATCCCGCGAAGCCTTCCAGCCCAACTCCTGCGCAGCCTTGGATGGATCGGCCCAACACTCCGCAATATCGCCCGAACGTCGCGGCATCACGCGATAAGGCACCGGGCGACCCGACGCCTGTTCAAACGCCCGCAGCACCTGCAAAACGCTGTAACCATCTCCCGTGCCCAGATTCCAGGTATTGATCCCGGTACGTCCGGAGATCGCCTGCAATGCTTTGAGATGTCCGTCAGCCAAGTCCACAACATGGATGTAATCGCGCACGCCGGTGCCATCGACCGTTGGGTAATCGTCACCAAAAATCGACAGTTCTTGCAGGCTGCCAACGGCCACCTGGCTGATATAAGGCACAAGGTTGTTCGGAATACCGCGGGGATCCTCCCCCATCAGCCCGCTGGGATGAGCCCCGATCGGGTTGAAATAGCGCAACAGCGCAATGCTCCAGCGCGGTTCTGCTGCACACAGGTCTTGCAAGACATTCTCAATGATCAGCTTGGATTGCCCATAAGGATTGGTGGGCGTACCCGTAGGGAAGTCTTCACGGATCGGCATCTGCTCAGGCGCGCCGTACACCGTCGCCGATGAGCTGAACACCAGTCGAAAGACTCCAGCCGCGGCCATCGCCTGGCACAACGTAATGCTCCCGCTGACATTCGCCTGGTAATACTCGAGCGGCTTGCGCACGCTTTCGCCAACGGCCTTGAGTCCGGCGAAATGCAGGACCGCACCAATGGCATGCTCTTGAAAAATCCGGTCCAGCAATGCTCGATCACAGACATCGCCATGGATCATCAGCGCGGTTTTCCCGCAGATGGCCTCCACCGCATGCAATGAGGCGTCCGAACTGTTGCTGAGGTTATCCAGCACAACCACTTCATAACCTGCTTCAAGCAGTGCAAGCGTTGTGTGCGAACCGATATAACCGGTTCCACCCGTTACCAGAATTTTCATAGAGTGGTCCATACAAGGTATTTGGAGTGTTAAATAACGTGTATCAGACGCCTTACTTAAACTTACAATCAGCGCGCCGAAACTTTGCACTTATTAACACTTTACCCAACACCAAACTACGAACAGACACCGACCAAAACTAACCAATCAATATAGATCCAGACAACTAATAACATTCACCCCCATTAGCACAACCAACAATTGCGACCACACAAACATTTAATGTATTAAAGCACAAGCACTGTAATACCCCCGACATTCACAACCACTGTCCCCAGCGACTATTCGTGACTGTGAATAATAACTTTCAGGATATATCCATGATTCGTAAATGTTTGTTCCCTGCCGCTGGCTACGGCACGCGTTTCCTGCCGGCGACAAAAGCCATGCCCAAGGAAATGCTGCCGATCGTCAACAAACCCTTGATTCAATATGGCGTTGAAGAGGCACGGGACGCCGGCCTCCAGCATATGGCGATCGTTACCGGTCGGGGCAAGCGTGCACTGGAAGACCATTTCGACATCAGTTATGAACTGGAGCATCAGATTCGCGGTACCGAGAAGGAAAAATTTCTCGCCAGCACCCGGGAGCTGATCGAAACCTGCACCTTTGCCTACACCCGCCAGGTCGAAATGAAAGGCCTGGGGCATGCCATTCTCAGTGGCCGTCCCTTGATCGGTGACGAACCGTTTGCCGTGGTACTGGCCGACGACCTGTGCCTGAACCTGCAAGGCGACGGCGTGCTGGCGCAGATGATCCAGCTCTACAAAAAATTCCGCTGCTCGATCGTGGCCATCCAGGAAGTCCCCCGAGATCAGACGCACAAGTACGGTGTGATTGCCGGCGACTTGATTTCCGAAGGCATCTACCGGGTCAACAACATGGTTGAAAAACCTGCTCCCGAAGACGCACCGTCCAACATGGCGATCATCGGTCGATACATCCTGACCCCCGACATCTTTGATCTGATCGCAGACACGCAACCCGGCAAAGGCGGAGAAATCCAGATCACCGATGCGCTCCTGAAGCAGGCGAAAAACGGCTGCGTGCTGGCCTACAAATTCAATGGCCTGCGCTTTGATTGCGGTAGCGCCGAAGGCTACATCGACGCGACCAACTTTTGTTATGAACAGCTGTATCTCAAGGGCCTTTAACCTAAACGGTGCAACGCACTCCCCGCTCCCGCTCCGGAGCCTTCGTCCAATTCTTTCATCCAGGCCACCACTATGAACACAGTCAAAAGCTCGGTAGAGATAGAACTGAAAGCGAACAACTTCGGGGTGATGGCGTGGCGGTCAAAAAGTCCGTCGCTTTCCTGCGAAGCTGCCGACAGCGCAGGCACGACCCTGCTGGTAGAACGTATCGGGGTGTTTCCTTCATCGGGCGACATCCATTGCCGGATCAACCACCCGCGACTGCTTCTGGCCTACCTGAAAAACCTGTACGCCCATCAATCCCTGGATGTGGACGAACGTGACGGCCTCAAAGTGATCTTCAATGATTGGCGATTCCGGGTGCACCTTCCCCGTAGCGGCGCGGCGATCGTCATCAATGTCGAGACACGTCGCGATCCCGATCTGATGCCGCTGAAAACGGCGGAATTGCTGAGCCATTTGCAACACTTCGAGAACGGCATGACGCTGCTTCGACGGTGAAAAATCACTGGATCGCTGCAGGGCAACCCTCCTTGATCTCGCCCACAATCAAGTCATAGAAAAAATCCGCGATAAGCCGACCTCCCGTTCCTGGGACGGGGTGGATTTTATCGGGGCGGATCATTGGTGTCGGCCCATCGCTGGCATAGCGCTTGAAGTCAGGGCCGAACGCACATTGCAGATTCCAGTACCCGATGCTCTGCGAGCGTGCCCAGGGTTCAAGTTTGCGAGCATAGTCCGACATCGGATAGGCGCTGGATCGCGTCGTGTCCTGACGCAGGATGACATTGATGCTGGCCACCGGATGAACCTCGCGAATCATCCGCACCAACCCTTTCATGTTCTCCAGATAGTCCTCGGGCCTCACCCCGAACCCCTGATCATTGCCACCCAACATAATCAGGTAAACGTCCGCGGGAATCTTTGAAACTGCCGTTTTCCACTGGACCTGCCATTGGCTGTCACGCTGAAAAAAATCGGCGGAAGCAGCGCCGGACGCGGCGAGCTTGGAGACCCTGACGCCGCCCCCATCGCTGGCCATCCACAAGCCGAACAACGTGGGCGCACCTTTTACGACCTCGAATCTCAACGCCCAATCAGTGCTGGCCGGCACGTCGCTCAGGTTCACCGCTCGAACGCCAGAACCGGTAAGCGCCAACGCATGCCATGGACCTGACGCGGTCCACCGATACCGCAGCTCATTGACCTCTCCATTGCCCAGGTAAAGTAATCTGGCCTGGGCGACGGACGTGTTGATGGCAGGCGTTGCGCTGGCATCGACCTCAAGATAGGCCCCCGCTTTGCCGGTAAGGGTGCGACTGTCCGGACTTGCTTGCCCGAGCGCGGAAACGGCCCAATCTCCGCCGAAGTACTTTTCACTGCTGCGGGTGTATTTGTAGTTGGTACTGCCCAGTGCCGCACCGTGGTTGAAACCAATGTAGCCCGGCCCGGCGAAGCCGAAATTTTTCGCCAACCGCTGAGTGAGCCGATTGAGATAAAAATCCTGGCCGGCGCTGTAGCTGTCGCCGATCACCGAAATCGCCAATACCTGGCCTTTGTGTTCATCCCATTGTGCGAGCCGTTGGCGCGCACTTTTGACTTCGATCACCGGAATCGGAGCGGGACGTACCTCATCGACAGACACCATGGCTTTCCCCGCTAGACGCAACTCAGGATTGAGAGGCCTTCAACACCGGTTGTGCGATGGGCTTGCGAACTGCACGCTCGCCCAAAAACAAGACAGACGTCACCGTGAAGCGGCTGAAAACATTCGCCAGCACTACCGGCCCCAACAATCCGCACAACAGCCCGCCAAAGACCAGGACACTTTGATCCGTAACCCCCAGTCGGCCCAAGGCAAACCGCCACGTGACGGCAAACAGTACGTGGAAAAGGAATATTGCGTAGGAATACGCCCCAAGCCAGATCAGAAATCTTGAGCGCATGTCACTCGATAACAATGCGATGCACGACACACAACCGACGATCAATCCGACGAGGCTTCTGCGATCGACGATGAGTTCGCGATCCACCGTGGCGATGTAGAGCAAGGCAATCGATATCACGATGAACACGACAGGCCCGATCACTCCGAGTGCTCGTTTCAATGCGCCAACGTTCTCCTGGCAAATCATTCCCGTGACAAAGAAAGGCAGCAGATAGATGGCCCCATTGATGCCAAACGCATCGACGGGAAATTCCGGCAATAAAAACACGACTGCCGAAAACAAAAACAGCAGATACAGGTGCAGGGGTGTGCGCAACAGACCGCGCCACTGGAGAAAGCCGACAAACATGAAAATGATGAAAACAGCCTGCAAAAACCAGAAATGGTTGACCGGCACATAAAACGACAACAAGGCATCGATCAAACTCAGATCCTTGTTAACGCCCGGCGCGAAGGCCTGCAGCACCGAAAAGGGAATGCCGACAAAAAACAGCGGCACGATCAACCTTCTTACCTTGCCGACACAGTAAGCCGAAAAGTCATTGCCCCTGATTTTGTAAATGGAATAGATATAGCCGGATATAAAGGTGAACAACGGCATCCTGACGTACACCATCGAGTCGGCTAGGACTCGATAAGGCGAGCCCAGGTCGATTTTCAATCCACCGCCCAGTGGCCCTATCACGTGGTAGAGCACCAGCAGAAGACATGCCAGACCTCTGAGCGTTTCTATTTCCAACGACTTGTTCTTGCTTTGCATAGACCACAAACCTCAGTTCAAGACACGTGATTCAACCAACTCAGGTTTTTTTGAGCGCAGCTGTAACCCCAGCCCTACAAACAGAACCGGCACCACCATGGAGAAATGTCGGGCAAACGAGCCGAAGTCGGGCTCGAACAAACCCTGGACCATCAAAAAGGACAGCGGGATAGCGACAAGCTCTTTGACTTTGTGCTCGATGATTGCGCCCTTGTAGTGACTCGACGTCATCATTTTGAACATCAGCAAAGAGGTCATTATCATCAGGACCACAAAGATGATCTGCCCCAAGCCGGAAAGAAGAATCAACTCAGCAGGGAAAGACAACCTGAAAAATATGCTCATCGAATCCACGGCCTGCGAAACGAAATCACCGCCGTTGATCCAAGAGATGATCAGTGACCTTGAGCCCTCCTCGCCCAACGTGCGCTCTTCATTGCTATTGGCTCGAATGGACGAAACCGAATAGCCAGCCACTAACTGAATCGCCGTCGCAATCGCCAGATAGAACATGAACAACATCAGGAAAAAGCTGAAACGCGACACATGCTTTTTAATGACGCACACGCCGACCCAGACCAGTGAAAACAATATCCAATAGGGTCGAACCAATACGCCATAAAACAGCGCCGAAAGAAAAAAGCCCGCTCTGTACCCTTTCGAAAATGAAGACAGCAGGATCGTAATCATCGCCACCGAGACAATGATTTCCTTGGTCAGGTTATCGAGAAAGAACGACCTGACCACGCCCCACAGGCACAAGCTCAGAAAAATCGTCAGCGGAATTCTTCTGAAGATGAAAATCGGGATAGACGTGAGAAAAAAATTGCACAGCATCCCGTAAGCCCACGCATTGTCCAGGTTAATGCCGGTGGGACGCAGCACATAAGCGGTGCAATCGTAGGAAGACCGGTCTGGCGAAAAGGGATTCCAGAAATTGCAGTAGTCTGCACGAGCGTATGAACCCCACAGTGTCATCGCATCCGGGCCGGGTTCTCGGTGAACCAGCAGCGGCATGGCTACGGACAGAAATAGACCGCATGCCAAAATCAGGAATGAAAGCGACGAATCCAGTTTTCTTCCGCGAAACTCTATGGATGGCAGAGATAAAGCCATTACAAGGCCCCCTTCGCCCGGGCGAACCTGGCCAGCAAAGCAATAACGAGGAGCTGCACCACAATCGAGAAAACATTCCCCCAGGCGGCCCCATAAATTGAATAATGTTTAATCAGGACATAGCTGACAGGCATTGAAATCATCAGGCATATCACCGCACTGGCCAGTGATACCCGATTGTTCTTAGAGGCGATAAGACCTCCCCAGACAATGTCACCGACTGCTCGAAGGGCAAACGAGAAAATCAGAATGCTCAAGATCCCGTTATCCGGCCGCGGCACCGCCACGTCCACATAATCGAGCACGACATTGAAGAAGGTATAAATCAGCACAGCGACCGCAAAGGAAACTACCAGGGATCGCAACACCCATTGATTGAAGAATAGCTCCCGAACCGTAAGTGCCTGTTGGTGATTCTTGTAACGCTTGGCGAGAACGGGAATGCCAATGACGGCAACCACTGCAAACGACAGCGCTTGCAAGGTGTTAGCCGCGGACCAGGAATAAACATACTTGCCAAGACTGTCGTAGGGCTCAAGCTTCACAATGAGAAAACGCTCGGCGAACTGACACAATGCGATCAAACCGTCACCCAGATAAAAAGGCAGCCCGGCTCTCCAGACTGAAGCCGTGTTAACGACCCTGACCTCCCGCCCCTTATGCACGTCAACCACGATAAAGTACCCGGCCACCATCACCAGAAGGTTGCTGATCACCCACAACCAAAGAACACTGGCGACGCTGGACACCACGCCAGTCATCAGCCCTCCAACAGCAATGAGCGCCCAGAGCCCGGTTTTTATAAAGAACAGCAACGCTCCCCAGTTGGCTTTTTGTGCCGAAAAAACAAACGAGTTCAATTCGAAGGACAGATGCTCCGTAATCAGGAGCAACATGACGCAGGCGATCAATCCAGCACTCGCCTCTACATCGCTGAAGTGTGAGTAAAGTGCGACCGTCACCACCGAAAACAACAAGCCTACGGCCAGGTACAAGGACAATACTTTATCAACGACGACCCGGGAGCTACCCCCGATACTGATCAGCCGATTGATTTCAGAGCTGAACCCGACGCTATAAAACTTTGAAGCCAGTATAGGGGCGACCATCACGACGCCGTAGAAGCCCAATGCCTCATAACCCAAATAATGAGTGATGGCCAACACCAGTAAAAACTTTGCGCCTAGTGCAGTTCCTCTTAACAACAATCGAAATATCATCGAACAACCCCTTTGATGATATTTTCATTCGACAGAAAAATGTGATCGAAGGCAGCACCAAAATTGCGCAGCACCGTGTCTATTGCCAAATCCACGAGTAGACCATCCCCCGAGTCGGCCGCACTGTAGCCATGCACAATAGTTACGTTCATATCGGAGCTTCTACTTAACAAGTTCAAACAGAATACGCGTCATAGGTTTGCCGAATCATCAACGTTGCGCTAAAGCGTTCGCGCACCTTATTGCGGCTTTCGGTACCGAGTTCCAACAACCTTTGTTTCCTGAGACTCAGTAATATGCTGGCAAGCGCCTGATAGTCACCCGTCGAAAACAGGTAGCCGGTGATGTCGTTCGTCACCAATTCGGGAAGCGATGTGCAGTCACTTGCAATCACCGGCACGCCCATGGCCATCCCTTCGAGGGGAACCATGGCAAAACCCTCCCACCGACTTGGAACAATCAGGGCATCCGCCGTTTTGTACAATTCATTTACTTCAGCGGGAGTCACCCAAGGCAAGTACTCCACGGCGTCAATATCAGGGCATTCGACGGAGTCATCATTGACCGCACTGCCGACGACAGTGAGTTTCAAGTCAGTTCGCTCGACTTCCGTGAATGCCTTCAGCAACACATCGAAGCCCTTCTGGTAGTCCAGTCGCCCCACAAACAGGAGCTGAATATTCGCGCCCTCACTTGATGTGGCCTCGTCACTTTTGTAATGAATGCCGTTGTAGATCAGCTTCATTCGGTGACGATCGATGCCAAATGACGCTGCTTTATCCAGCTCGTACTGACTGACACAAATAATGACATCCGTCACTTTCTGCAAAAGCCGCTCAACCAGCGAATACACTTTCTGCTTGACTGGAGAACCTTCCATCAAGAAAGAAAAAGCGTGCGGGCAGTACACAATTTTCGGTGACCGCCAAGGACGCATGACCAGACAGACGCACCGGCCAATGACACCGGAAAAGGTGCTGTGCAGATGCACGACATCCGGTTTTTCCTTGAAGATCACACGGGTCAGTTGCCAGGCAAACCGCAACAGGGACATCACATCCCGTTTTTTTCTTGAGAAGGTTCTGATGTTTTCTTCATTAATGCCGTGCAGTTCTTTCTTCTGGTCGAGCGGCACCAGATAAACTAACTCGTATTGCGAAGCGTCATCTTGAGGGGATCTCGATATCGTACGAATGACCGTTGCAACGCCACCTTTAATGGTTTCCGCCACGTGTAGTATTTTTTTCATAATCCACCTTTTCCATGAACTTAGTCGCAGGCAAAACAGCGCTGAGAGCGGGCAGTTATCGCTAACCCACTCTCAATCAAACTGACTGGCAAATAGAGCTCACATCAGGACTTGTCAGAGGCGTACTCATAGTTGTAATAGGCATAGCTGCCATTGCCGTAGTAGCTGGACGCCCGCTTTTCGACACCATTAAAAATAGCGCCCTTCAACTCGATACCGTTCTGCGCAAACCGACGAATTGTCAATTCGATCTCTTTGGCGGGGTTCACACCAAAGCGAGTCACTATCAAATTAATGGCAGCTTCACGCCCAACGATTGCAGCATCTGTAACTGCCAGGAGCGGTGGCGTATCGATGATGACTACATCGTAGAGCTTACTCAGCTCTGCCAGGAGTTCTCTGAAGTTGGCATGCATCAACAGTTCTGATGGATTAGGCGGTACCTGTCCACGGCTAATGAAATGCAGGTTATCAACCTCGAGTTTATTGATTGCCTGCTCAATACTGCAGCGCTTGGTTAGAAGGTCTGATAAACCGTGGCTGATTGGAGTAGCGAGGGACTTGTGCAGATGACCTTTGCGCATATCGGCATCGATCAATACAACCCTCTGCCCGCTTTGAGCAATGACTGCGGCCAGGTTAGAGGAAACAAACGTCTTGCCCACTTGCGGGCTAGGACCGGAAATCATGATCCGGTTATTGGTCGCATCCAGCCCCGCAAAATGCAAACAGGTGCGCAAGCTGCGTATCGATTCGATGGAGAGGTCAGTGGGATTACGCTGCGCCAGCAGGAAAGACTGACTGTTGACGCCATTGGCCAACCGAAGTTTTTTACTGTCTTCTTCCTGCTGCAGGACGCTGTATGGAATGGAGGCATAGACGGGCAGCCCGAGTTTCTCGATAGCATCCGGCCCTTCGATACCCCGACCCAACGATTTACGCACCAACACCAAGGCAACACCGACAAATCCACCCAGGAGAGTTGCAGCAAGAATGATCAAGGCTTTGCGTGGTTTTACCGGCGAGGTAATGTCGACATCGGCCGTATCGATCAATCGCGCATTGCCCACCGCCCCTGCCCTGACGATGTCCAGTTCCTGGGATTTATTCAGTAGTTGGGTATATATCTGCGTCGCCACTTCCACATCACGAGTGAGGTTCAGA
Source organism: Pseudomonas sp. MAG733B (assembly GCF_036884845.1). NCBI lineage: Bacteria > Pseudomonadati > Pseudomonadota > Gammaproteobacteria > Pseudomonadales > Pseudomonadaceae > Pseudomonas > Pseudomonas sp. MAG733B. The sequence continues at coordinate 2,586,039 of NZ_CP145732.1, read as the reverse complement.
AGCTCCTGTTGTGTTGCAGGAAGATCCTGGACCTTCTTCTCCAAACCGTGGCGCTGTTTGTTCAAATCCCCCAGCTGGGCCATCAAGGCGCGGTAGGCCGGATGCTCTCGGGTGAACTTGCGATCCAGGTCCGCTTGCTGCAGTTTCAAATCGGAAATACGCGTATCCAAAACCACCATCTGCTCAAGAACAGACTTGGTTTCGAGTGAGATATTTACTGTGTTGCCGTGGGTTTGATAGCTGTTTAGCGCATTGCTGGCTTTGGCCAGATCCTCTTTGACTTGAGGCAGCTGTGCCTGCAGGAAATCCAGACTCTGGGCCGCCTCGGCAGACGTGCGTTGCACATTCTGCTCTACATAAAGCGACGAGATTTTGTTCAGAATCTTTACCGCCAGGGCGTAGTCAGTGCTGGCCAGCGCCAGGCTGATAATGCCCGACTCCTTGCCTTGCTCGGACACTTCAAGAATGTCCTGGTAATTCTGGATGGTGACAATTCGTGGATTGCGAACGACTTCGAACTTGGCGCCAGGATTAGCGTCCATGTGCGCGACAAGCACCTCGACCCCGTTCTCTACGACGGTAGCGCCTGCGGTGCCATCGGCCAACAAAGCGCCATCGTCATCGTAGAGCTGGAAGCGGTTCTGCTCTCCGGCAATCAGGGTCAATTTTTCGCCCAACAGTTCATCAGGCAGTTTGAGCTTTTCGATTTCAAGACGCTCGCCACCCCAGGCAAAGCTGTTCATGCCGAAGAGCGGAGGCGAAACACTTTGCGCAGGGGTACTTTTATAGCGCCGGGCAATAAAACCACCCACGATGGGAAAGGTCTTGGGCGTTGTCACAATATCCAGGCGCAGATCATCGACGGTTTTACCAATGACCGCACGGGACTTGATGATTCCAATCTCGGTCGCCGCCGGGGATTGCCCACCGAGCATGCTGCTGATATCCGAGAAGCCCAACATGTCGTTCTTTTTCGGCTCGACCTGTACCAAGGCGTTTGCCAGATACACGGGTGACGACAATATCGAGTAGGCGGCACCGGTTACCATGAATGCTCCGGTAATGGCACCTATTAACCACTTATGATCAATCAATGTGCCAAGCAAACCAAGAAGATCAATCTCGTCTCTATCTTTATCTCGGTCGCTGACTACTGACGGTAACTGCATAAGTTATATTCTTTACCATTAATGCTAATCTGAAAAATCATCCATCAACGTCCAAGGCGCTGCGCCCATGCGCAAACAGCATCTTCAATCAATGCATGGGCATGGACAAAAGCAGCTTTTCCTTGACGATACGGGTCCTTTATTTCGCGTTCACTCTGCCACTTCCCCAGAAGAAACACTTTACCTCTCGCGTGCGATGCGATACCTAGCACGTCTTTTACATGCTTGTTCTCCATCACCAGAATGAGGTCTGACTCATCAATAATGTCCGGAGTAATCTGCCGCGCTTTAAAACCGTCAACAACGACTTCCTTCTCTTCAAGAACGCGCCGAGCGTCGGGCTCCATAGGCTCGCCCACCCGCGCGGCCAGACCTGCGGAACTCACTACGATATCTGAAGATTCCAGCGCGTCGCGAAGCAACAGTTCGGCAGTAGGGCTTCGACAAATGTTGCCAACGCAAACAATAAGAATATTTCTGAACAAGGCTACTCTTCCCGTGCTGTGTCGATTCGGCCAATGTATTTCGGGGACATGAGTGAACCGACACAGTCGGTCCCGCATTCAGAGATGGCTCAATATTGCCAATGCTGGTGCATTAAATACCACGACCTATAAAAAACGCCCAAAGAGAATATCTGGACCAAAAATAACCAGAACGCCCCAAAAGCAAAAAACCCGACAAAAAATAACATTGAAGAACTTTTACTTTTAGCCGTAATCAATCAGTGATATGGGGAACCGAACAGCAAACATCCTCCTACCACCCCATATGAAAGAGAAGCTTATATATTTGCCAGGAGAGTCAGACATGAAATGGACAAAATCCAGATTGCTCGCAACCTCAAGCTTTGTCTTGCTCAACGCAGTTTGCACTGCCTTCGCCAGTGAAACCTTTCCCGCACTTACACAAGACAACAAAACGATCGGCATTCAAGTAAAGATTCAAAATTTCACCACTTCCGACGCTCAACAGATCAAGGCCGCCGGCTTTGCGTTTGTGCGCCTTGATGTATGGTCCAACAGCCTGGGAAGCACTGCATATCAAACCCAGCTAAAAAATGCCTTTACCGCTGCAAGCTCCGCGAATTTGCCGGTGCTGATGACGGTTCGCTCGTTAAAAGCATTGACCAGCAACACCACCGACGGCAGCCACGACCTCGCGACTGCAGGAGAATCCTTCGCCCAGTCAGTCATTGATTTGGAGAAAACCTATCACTCTCAGCTTTTGGCTATTGAAATCTGGAACGAACCGGACCTGCCGACCTACTGGCCAACCGGCAACTTCGAGACCACATTTGTTCCTTTCATGAGCGCAGTCTGTACCTCATTAAACAAACGCGCCGCCTCAACCCCGGTCATCGGTTTCGGGTTCGCAAAGGCACCAACCAAAGACTCCAAGAGCACGATTGCCCTGACCAGGATTCTCACTGACCACCCAAAATGCCTGAACGCGATTTCGTATCACCCCTATGGAATGTCGACCGCAGAAATCAGCCGCACCCAGACTTTCATATTGGACACCTTCAAGTTACCGGGTGTCGCTTCCGAGTGGGGAGTGCCGTCAGTCAGCGGCACCGGAGGAACAGCCGGCCAAGCATCAAAAATCACAAATTTCATTACAGAGATTAAAAAGCTGAACGTACCGTTGTTTTCAATCTACGAATGGAAAAATAACGACTCAGGGAGTAACGATGGAGAGAGAAATTTTGGTTTGGTAACGTCGGATGGTAAACCCAAGCCTGCAGCAATTGCCGTACAAGCGATATTGAATCCCCAGTAACCAATCAAATTTCCGCTGACGGGCCGCTAACTTTGTTAGTGGCCTGCGTATAACTCGCCTCATCCATGGCCAATGCTGCCTCGACCAAGGCTTCCAATAATACCGTTTGCGCCTCAAGGCGCTGATCTTGCTTGAAGTTACGCGAGTCGTTCATTTGCCTGATCAACACATGGGTAACATGGAGGGGCGTGTTACATCCCACACGTTTTAGCCAGACGGGAATCTTCCTTGCGGCCTTGACTTGGCCCATTCCAAGTATTCCAGCCATATTGTCCGGATGATTGCATCTCGAAACAGCCATCAGCTGCTCAAAAACCTCAGTCAGTTTCTTTAAGGTATAACCAAGAACGAGATCATCGAAGGCCTCCACAATGCCAGCCACCCGCTTACCCTGTGAAGTCATAACCCCATCCAGTACAAATACATATCAGCTTCACATTACATGGCATTTGAACCTGACTATTTGACATATTTTAACGTTATAACTTGCATCGACTGAGTGCGTTGGTTAATGCCACTACGCATGCCCCAATATCGCCTGGAACGGCAAATGGCGCTGAGTCACCGACTTGACCCATGTGAGAGAAAGTTGCCGCAGCGGCGTCACCGGTCATTTGCTTTGAACCTGCGCGCCGTTTTGGCATCGTATTTACCGGTACTTCGCCCCCACCATTCAAACAACCGTTTTCAGGTTGTCGCCATCGGGGCCATTGATACACGTACGCGCCCTTGAGTGGCTGTCAGCGCTCGGGTAATGTCATCAGACCCATAGGACAGAGCACGCCCATGACTTCCAAGCTGGAACAACTCAAACAAATGACCACCGTGGTTGCCGACACCGGCGACTTCGAAGCGATCGCTCGCGTTAAACCGGTAGACGCAACCACCAACCCTTCCCTGCTGCTCAAAGCCGCGGCCATTCCCGCCTATGCCGAGTTGTTGAACGCCAGCGTCAGCGACTGCAAGGGCGATGTGGGCCTGGCCAGTGACCGTTTTGGCGTTGCAGTGGGTCAGGAAATTCTGAAAGTGATCCCGGGCCGTATCTCCACCGAAGTGGATGCGCGCCTCTCGTTCGACACCGATGCCGTGCTCAAGCGTGCGCATCGTCTGATCGAGTTGTACGAAAAGGCCGGTATTGGCCGCGACCGCGTACTGATCAAGATCGCGTCCACCTGGGAAGGCATCCGCGCGGCCGAGATTCTGGAGAAGGAAGGCATCCAGACCAATCTGACCCTGCTGTTCTCCTTCGCTCAGGCAGCCGCCTGCGCTGACGCCGGGGTGTTCCTGATATCGCCGTTCGTGGGTCGTATCTATGACTGGCACAAGAAAGCCACCGGAAACGAGTACACCGGTGCGGACGACCCTGGTGTGCAGTCGGTGACGCGCATCTACAACTACTACAAGGCCAACGATTACAAAACCGTGGTCATGGGCGCGAGTTTCCGCAACCTGAGCCAGATCGAGCAACTGGCCGGCTGCGACCGCTTGACCATCAGCCCGGACCTGATCGACAAGCTGGCGGCAGATACCGGCAAACTGGAGCGCAAACTGGCACCAGGTCATGCCGGTGAAGCGCGCCTGAACCTCAATGAAGTGCAGTTCCGCTGGCTGTCCAACGAAGACGCCATGGCGACCGAGAAACTGGCTGAAGGTATTCGCCAGTTCGCTCGCGACCAGGAGAAGTTGGAGGCGTTGCTGCAGGCCAAGCTGTGATCTGAGTTGGTATGCAAAAAGGGCGAACCTTGGTGGGTTCGCCCTTTTTTGTGGCTGCCGGGTAATGTGCTGTCATTGCCGACGCCATCGCTAGCAGGCTAGCTCCCACAAGGGATAGCGTCTTAACTGTGGGAGCCAGCCTGCTGGCGATGAGGCCAAGCGATCAGTGCCGCTCCAGCGCATTCACCAGATCATGGAAAGCTTCACGATTGGAGTCGTTCAGGCCCATGAGGATCTTGTGCGCTTCAAGCACCTTGATCCGCACCACTTCTTCGGACTGATCCTGGTCTGGCAGGTCGTCCAGGCATTCCGGGCATGGCACAGGCTTGTCAACGATGTTGAATACCTGCTCGAAGCCCATGGATTGCAACAGACGGGTAATGTCTTCGTGGGTGGTGACGACCGTCGGCAGCAAGCCGACTTTCTGCCGCGACAGGATCGACAGTTTGGCCAGCAGCCCAAGGGTGGTGCTGTCGATGCTGCGGGTTTCGGTCAAATCGATCACGATCGCGTTGAAATTCATCGCGGTGAAGATTTTCTCAATAGTCGCATCCAACGCCGAACACAGGGTCAGGCGAACTTCACCGACGAATTTCAGGACGAAGGTGCCGTCCTGCTCGGCGAACTGGATTCTACCGGTACTCATTAAAGATTCCTGCTCAACACCAACAGGGCGATATCATCCGGCATCTCCCCTAGCGTGGCCAATCCAAAAACCTGCCGCAGACCATCCAGGCTGCCGCCCGCTGCCTTGACCCGTTGGGGCAACGCAGCTTCTTTTTCTTTGAGTGTGGGTTCTGGCAAAAGGTCCAGAATGCCATCAGACATCAGCGTCAGGCTGAACGTCGGCGGCAGCTCCAGCACGTGGTCTTCGTAGGTGGCTTCATTGAAGAGGCCCACCGGCAAGCCACGCCCTTCCAGATAACGAACACTGTCGGGTGTGTACAACACAGGCAACGGCAAATGACCACCGATGCTATAGGTCAACAAACCTGTCTCCTCGTCGATGACTCCACCGACCATTGTGACGTGTTTACCCAGCTTACAACTGATCAGGCCCCGGTTGATATGACCAAGAACCTCTGAAGGCTTGAATTCCGGCAATGTGCCGCTGCGCTTGGACTCGAACAGCAAGCGCGTGGTCATGAACTTCAGCAGCACGGTGACGAAGGCTGAAGAGGCGCCATGACCGGAAACGTCCGCGAGATAGAACGCGACACGACGCTCATCGACCCGGAAGTAGTCGACAAAATCACCCGACAGGTACAGCGACGGGATGATCTGGTGAGCGAACTTGAACTCGTCGATGGCCCAGGGGCTGACCGGCAGCATGTTCATCTGCACCTGGCGACCGGCGTTCTGGTCTTCCTGGAGCAGGTTCAGGCTGGCGGCGAGCTCGCGGTTGGCCTTTTCCAGCTTCTCGCGGTAACGCTGGTTTTCCAGCAGCAGGCGCGCGCGATCCAGGGCCCGACGCACAGAGTGCTCAAGCACAGCCAGATCTTCGAGAGGCTTGATCAGGTAATCCGCCGCGCCCAGGCGCAATGCCTCGACCGCGTCGTTCATCACGCCGGCACCCGACACCACGATCACAGGGGTTTGCGGTGAAAGTTCGGTGACCTGGCGAATGAGTTCGAGCCCGCCCATCTGCGGCATGCGCAGATCGCAGATGACCAAGTCGGGCTTGTCTTGCTCGAATACCTGAAGACCCTGCTGACCATTGCTGGCCTGCAAGACGCTGAAACCACTGTCTTCCAAATAGGCGGCGAGGCTCGCGCGCACTACTTCGTCATCATCGATTATCAGCAGCGTGGCACTGGTTTTTGGCATGTGGGCAAACGGCGCCAGAATTAGGTTGGCGTAGCGGCTCGGGATTTTGGCCCGGCTCAAACTACTGGATTCGCTTTCTAGCCTCTCTGTCGCACTGTTTTCGAGCACTTGCCCTACACACAGGTTCACCAGAGGTGCCCTTCTAAGGCGCAGACGGTACTCCCATCCGCGAGGCGTTTCAAGCTCACGCCGATGGTCGCTTGACATCCACTTGTGTCAAATCACCGGGAGTTATAAGAACAGCCAAAACCGAAACTCAAAGTAAGGACGTTCGCGGTCAAGAAATGCAGAAGGCGGCACAATGGCCGCCTTCTTTTTTACCGGTAGAAATCAGAAATCGTCTTCGACCTGGCCGTCTTTCACCTTGAATTCACGGTTCTGCAAGTACGCGTTACGGATGAAGGTGTACTTGTCGCCAGTGATCAGTTTCTCGGAGGACAGCAGGTTCGCCCGGGTATCGACAATGTTCAGGCCGAAGACCGAATTGCGCACCGGCACATCGTTGATATAGCGATACGGGCCGGTGTAGCTGTCGACGAGTTTCGAAGGTGCATCACGCAAGGTGCTTGGGCCGAGCAGCGGCAGCATCACGTATGGACCGCTGCCTACGCCCCAATAACCGAGGGTCTGGCCGAAGTCTTCGTCATTGCGTTGCAGACCCATTTTGGTGCCGACGTCGAAGAAACCCAGCAGGCCGAAGGTGGTGTTGAAGATCAAGCGTGCAGTGTCGACACCAGCCGCTGCCGGTTTGGCCTGCAGGATATCGTTGGCGAGGTTGGTCACATCGCCGACGTTGCGGAACATGTTGTGGATGCCATCTTCAAGGAACTGCGGCGTCACGAACTGGTAGCCCTGAGCCAAAGGCTTCAGAGCATAGGTATCGAGCACGTCGTTGAATTTATAGATCGGGCGGTTGATGCTTTCCCAAGGGTCATCTTCCGACGCTGCCTGGGCAACGAACGGAACCAGCATCGCGCTGGCGCACACACAAAACTGAGCTAGATGATTGCTCCAGCGCATAGAAAAACTCCTTGGACTGTACCGTCGCCGAGCGCTGGGCTCGACGCAAAGACCGCTAGTATAAGACGGAAACGCCACTTTAGGCAGCATCGCAGCCGGACGCCTGCGGGTAGTTCCTGTCGATTGTGAGCGATTCACATCCATGTCACTCAACTGTCACCGACGGACCTTAGCCTTGAGGCTATTTCAGGGACGTTGACATGCCGCACGCCGAAACCAAGCCTCAAACCGCGCCGAACCTGACTGCCGTGCTGTTCGGCCTCAGTGGTTGCCTGGTGGATTTCGGCGCTCACACGCGTCTGAACAGCGGCCATTTGGCCGAACACGCCGAGGCGACCCCCGGCGCGCTCGACAGCCTGCGCAGCTTGCAGCGCCAGCAAATACCTTGCGCCTGGCTCGATGAACTGCCCCCTGCCCTCAGCCATTCTCTGGCAATCGCCCTGCCGGAATGGGTCAAACCTTCGCAACACCTTGCAACAATCAAACCTTGGCCGGCGCCCAATGCGTGCTGGCAGGCACTGATGGAGCTGAATGTCGAACGACTCGATGGTTGCGTGCTGGTCAGCGGCGAGCCACGCCTGCTGCAATCAGGGCTCAATGCAGGTCTGTGGACCATCGGCCTGGCATCCTGCGGCTCGCTTTGCGGACTTTCGCCCATGCAATGGCAGGCATTGTCGCCGCAGGAACGGGACATCAAGCGAGGGAAGGCAACGATGCAATTGTTTGGTCTCGGTGTGCATTCGGTGATCGATCATCTTGGTGAACTCGACACCTGCCTGGCGGATATCAGCCTGCGTCGGCTCAAGGGCGAAAAGCCCTGATCGCGGCCTAACACCTATGAAGCATGCAGGTTACGCGGGAGTGGATTAATCTAAAGGTCAGCCATAGACCTTTGGCCTGACGCTGCGGTCTATGCCAGTGCCAATCGAGAGAAGGAAGAACGCCATGCCTGCCCGCGAACTGCAAGAACAGCTCAATGCCCTGCGCGAGCAATTGGAACAGAATCCTCCGCTGACTGAAGTCGAGCGCGAAGACCTGCGTACTCTGATGCAACAGATCGAACTGGAGCTTGAGCTCGAAACCAAAACCCAAGACTCCAGCATTGCCGACAACGTAAACCTGGCCGTTGAACGCTTCGAACTCGAACACCCTACCCTTGCCGGCACCCTGCGCAACATCGGGCAAGCCCTGGTCAACATGGGAATCTGAACCCGCCAAACGCAAAAAGCCCCGCTAGCGATAGCGGGGCTTTTTTATGTCTGCTGTCTGAAATGCAATCCACTGTAGGAGCGAGCCTGCTCGCGATGACGGTATGGCAGTCGACATCAATGGTGTCTGACAGACCGCTATCGCGAGCAGGCTCACTCCTACAGGGTTTCGTTACTGGCGGACCAGACGATGGTTCGGCAGCTGTACGGTTTCAGTGCTGCGATACGGATTGATATCCAACCCGCCACGTCGCACATAGCGCGCATACACCGTCAATTTCTCCGGCTTCAGCAACCGTTGCAGATCGAGGAAAATCCGCTCCACGCACTGCTCATGGAAGTCCGAGTGCTGGCGGAAGCTGACGATGTACTCCAGCAGACTGGCGTGATCCAGCGCCGAACCACGGTACTCCACCACCACGCTGCCCCAGTCCGGTTGACTGGTGACCGGGCAATTGGACTTGAGCAAGTGGCTGTGCACGCTCTCTTCGACAATGCGCGAATCATCGCAACGCAACAGCTCCGGACGCGGATGTTCGTAGTTGCTGACGCTGATATCCAGTTCATCGATGCACACACCCGGCAACGCAACGACGCCTTCTGCCTCGACCTCTTTCAGGCTACGGACGCGCACGCCGACCGTTTTACCGGCAGCGGCCGACAGGTCTTTGACCAGCGTCGCTTCCAGGGTGGCGGTATCGGCAAACGGCGTCTGGTTCAGGGAGTTGAGGTACAGCTTGAACGACTTCGACTCGATGATGTTCGGCGAGTCCGCCGGGATGCTGAACCCGCCGATCGCCACCACCGGTTTGCCCGACGGCAACAACCACGACAGTTCGAAGCAGTTCCAGAAATCCACACCCTTGTACGGCAGGGTTTGCGCCGTCAGGCCCAGTTCGGCCCACTTCGCGGTGCGCGGGATCGGGAACAGCAGGGACGGTGTGTAAGTGGCGATGTATTCGCTGGATTTGCCCAGCGGCGAGTGTTCGGCTGCGGGATGCATGGCGGAAACCTGACTGAAGAATCAGCGGATTCTATCAGCCTTTGCTCCCACCTTTGAGTGCTTACTGACTGACAGTCAATTTGCCGACCATGCCGGCCTGATAGTGGCCGGGAATGTTACAAGCAAATTCCAGGTTGGTGGCCTTGCTGAAAGTCCAGGTCAGTTCGGCGGTTTTGCCCGGTTCCACCAGCACGCTGTTGGGGTCGTCGTGTTTCATGCCGCTCTTCGTGTCATGTCCCATGGCACCGTGATCCATACCGGCCATGCTGCCGTGATCCATTTCCTTCACGCCTGTAGGCGTCAGCATGCCGCTTTGCTGCATCTGCAACATTTCCTGTTGATGTTTAGCGTGCATCGCCGCATCACCGAGGTTGAATTCGTGCAGCAACTGACCTTTATTCACCAGCACGAAGCGCACGGTTTCCCCAGCCTTGATGTCGATGGCCTTGGGCGTGAAGGTCATGTCGCCCATCACCACCTCGACACTGCGGCTCGCCTTGGACGCCGGGGCCGGCTGACCGAAGTCATAGGTATGCGCCGGCGACGCCCACACCGGCGAATTCAATGCCAACACACAGGTGACCAGCAGCACAGATTTGCGCAGAAACATCGTCGTACTCCAACAAAATAAGGTTCAGCCTGTGGAAAACTCTAAACTTCCACCGCTGCCCGCAACCTGACAGCCAGATTACAACTTTGTCAGGTTGGCCTGCACCACCGTCGCCCGCGGTATAAAGCGTTGGTTCCATTTAGCCTGAGTTGCCCATGAAACTGCTGATCGTCGAAGACCAACCGAAAACCGGCCACTACCTGCGCCAGGGCCTGGCCGAGGCAGGTTTCAACACCGAACTGGTGGCCGATGGCATCACCGGCCAGCAAATGGCGTTGAGCGGTGAGTACGCGCTGCTGATTCTCGATGTGATGCTACCCGGTCGCGATGGCTGGCAGATTCTGCAAGCGGTGCGCAGCGCGGGTCTGGACACGCCGGTGCTGTTTCTCACCGCACGCGACGCTGTGGAGGATCGGGTTCACGGCCTCGAACTCGGCGCCGACGACTATCTGGTCAAGCCTTTCGCTTTCTCCGAATTGCTGGCCCGGGTGCGCAGCCTGTTGCGCCGTGGCAGCAGCGCTACCCAGGACACCAGCCTGCAACTGGCCGATCTGCGCCTGGACCTGATCCGTCGCCGAGTGGAACGCGGCGGCCAGCGCATCGACCTGACAGCCAAGGAATTTGCCCTGCTGGAAATGCTTCTGCGTCGCCAGGGCGAAGTCCTGCCCAAATCATTGATCGCCTCCCAGGTCTGGGACATGAATTTCGACAGCGATACCAATGTCATCGAAGTCGCGATCCGTCGATTGCGCCTTAAGATCGACGATGAGTTCCCCAACAAACTGATCCACACCGTGCGCGGCATGGGTTACGTGCTTGAAGAGCGTCCTGCCTGATGCGCCGATTGTCCTTGAGCAACCGCCTGGCGCTACTGTTTGCGGCATGCACCGCCGTTGTGTCGCTGTTTGCCGGAGTGTTGTTCAGCCGCGCCAGCGAGACGCACTTCATTGAACTCGACCAGCAACTACTGGATGGCAAGCTGATTGGCTTGCGCCGCGCGCTGCACGACATTCAATCGAATGACAGCGGAATCAAACTGGCCGATGAGTTGAGCCGGCAAGCAGATCTCTCGTTGCGGATCACCGGCAGCGACGGTCGACGCTGGTACGACAGCTCGACGCTACTGCCGGACAAACTCCCACAAACACCGGGCCTGTCGACCCTCAACGACGACGGCACCGACTACCGTGTGCTCAATGCGCCGCTGTTCGTAGACAAACCCGACTCCCCGCAACTGACGCTTTTGCTGGACATCACCCATCACCAACATTTCCTGCAACGCATGCAGCACTTGATCTGGCTAACCGTTGGCCTGTCTGCCCTGGCCACTGCCCTGCTCGGTGCCTGGGCGGCGCGCAGCGGGTTGCGGCCATTGCGGCGCATCAGTGCCGTCGCCAGCGGCGTGTCGGCACAATCGCTCAATGCGCGCCTTCCAGAAGAAAACATGCCGCCGGAACTGGCGGAAATGGCCCACCACTTCAACGCCATGCTCGAACGTCTCGACGACTCATTTCAACGGCTGTCGGCGTTCTCCGCCGACATTGCCCATGAACTGCGCACGCCGCTGTCGAACCTGCTGACCCACACCCAGGTCACCCTCACCCGCCCGCGCGCCCTAGAGGACTATCGCGAAGCGCTGCACAGTAATCTCGAAGAACTCCAGTGGATGGCACAACTGGTCAACGACATGTTGTACCTGGCCAAGGCAGATCATGGGCTGCTGATGCCCCAGTGCAAACCGTTGGAGTTGGCCGACGAAGTCGATTTCTTGCTGGAATTTTTTGCACCGTTGGCCGAAGACGCGCAGATCGGATTAAGTCGCGAAGGCAGCGGCCTCATAAAGGGGGATCGCAATATGCTGCGCAGGGCATTCTCCAACCTACTGGACAATGCGCTACGTTTTACACCGCCAGACGGCCTGATCCGAGTGGTTATCATCGACTCGGCTGACAGTTCGATTCTACGTTTTGAAAACACCGGTGATCGTATTCCCGATACCCTGCTTCCACGCTTGTTCGATCGTTTCTATCGTGCGGATCCAGCGCGGCGAAAAGGCGACAGTGAGCACGCAGGACTGGGTCTGGCAATTACCCGGTCAATTGTCCATGCGCACGGTGGTGAAATTTCCTGCACATCCAGCCAACAATCGACTTCATTCATAATTCAGTTCAACAAGCGTGCATAGATCCTGCGCATAGCCAACCACATAGTTCATTACAAACAACTCCACATGATAGTTCCTCATTAAATCATCCTCGCTATATAGTTGTTTCACTCTTCACCAAGAGTTCACTAATACCTATTGCGAGAATAAAATCATGGAAGAAAAAACAATCGCAACACCGGCAGCGCCGACAATGCTCGCCAGTACCTTTAACGCACAACTTGGCAACCGGGGTGCTTTCGCAGACGACAGCCCTCGCATCACGACCATTGCTGGTGGCGCGCTGATACTGACCGCCGCGCAAAACAACACCTCGTCCCCGCATGCCCAATTGTTTTATTTCGGTTTGAATCCAAACATTCGTAGTGGCACCCACACGATTCCTGGCCCGATGATAAAAAGCCTGGTCTATCAAGAAAGAAAGGAAAGTCAGTGGACGGCGTTCGGTGCCATAAATGGTTCATTGACGCTGGAACTGGATCAAACGCGTAAACGTTTTAAAGCGACATGTTCGTTCACTGTTAAAAACAACAACGAATCAATTGAGGGTGTTGCCAACATGGATGTTCATTTTAGCGAGTGGCCAACAGCAATCTGATTGAGCAACATCTTTGCGGCGAGCTCCGCTCCTGCCGGAACGGAGCTCGCACAGGTAATCCTCAGGAGTACCGCAACGCGTGAGCCGGTTCGATCTTCGCCGCACGCCAAGCCGGGTAAATAGTCGCCAGGAAGCTCAACACAAACCCAGCCGTGCAGATCAACGCGACATCCCCGCCCTGCAACTCAGACGGCAAATTGCTGACGAAATACACGTCTGAACTGAAGATGTGCTGCCCGGTGACCCGCTCCACCCAGCCCACCATCTCGCTGACATTCAACGCCGCGATCACGCCGAGCACGCCGCCAATCAAGGTGCCGACGATGCCGATCACGGTGCCCTGGACCATGAAGATCGCCATGATCTGTCGCGGTGTCGCGCCGATGGTGCGCAGGATCGCGATGTCCGCGCCCTTGTCGTTCACCACCATGATCAGGGTCGCGATGATGTTGAACGCCGCCACCGCGACGATCATCAACAACAGCAGGCCGATCATGGTTTTTTCCATCTTCATCGCGCTGAACAGGCTGCCCTGGGTGTGGGTCCAGTCGTCAGCCTTGTAAGCGGCGCCCAGCCCTGTGGCGATGGTGCTCGACACTTGCGGCGCGGCGTACAGATCCTTCACCGCCAAGCGCACGCTCTGTACCTGATTCGGCTCCCAATGCTGCATCTGCGCGGCGTCGGCAACGTGGATCAGGGCCATCGACCCGTCAAGTTCGGCGCCGACCTTGAACACACCCACCACGTTCAAGCGCTGCATGCGCGGGGTAATGCCGCCCGGTGCATTGCTGACTTCCGGCACGATCAGGGTGATCTTGTCGCCGACGTTCAAGCGGAAGCGCCGCGCCGTGATCTCGCCGATCACCACGCCAAACTCGCCGGGTTTCAAGGCATCCAGGCGCCCCTGGACGATGTGTTTGGCGACGATCGATACCTGGCCTTCCAGCGCCGGATCGACGCCGCTGACCTGGATCGGTTGCATCGTGCCCTTGTAGGACAGCATGCCTTCCATCTCGGTGAACGGCACGGCGGCGGTGACCTCCGGGTTCTTCATGGCGGCCGCTGCAACGGGTTGCCAATCATCAATCGGGTTAACGCCGACGATGGTCGCGTGCGGCACCATGCCAAGGATGCGCGAGCTCATTTCACGCTGGAAGCCGTTCATCACCGACAGCACCACGATCATCGCCAGCACGCCCAGGGCGAGGCCGATCATCGAGGTCATCGAGATGAAGGAAACAAAGCGATTGCGGCGCTTGGCGCGGGTATAGCGCGTGCCGATAAAGATCGATAACGGTCTGAACATTCGCTGGGGCACCGTGTAAAAATAAAAGACCCGACGCACCTTTCAGCCGCGTCGGGTTTCAATCCGTTAGATGGGAGTCAGGCAACCTTCCTGCAAGTGCAGGACACGGTCCATCTGGCGGGCCAGGTTCATGTCGTGGGTCACCACCAGGAACGCCGTGCGCATCGAGGTGCTGAGCTCCAGCATCAAGTCCTGAATGCCCTGGGCGGTGTGGGAGTCGAGGTTGCCGGTAGGCTCATCGAGCATCACCAGACCCGGTTTGTTCACCAAGGCTCGGGCAATGGCCACACGCTGACGCTCGCCGCCGGACAGTTCCGACGGCTTGTGTTCCAGGCGATGGCCCAGCCCTACTCGCTCCAGCAACGCCGTTGCGCGATGACGGGCTTCCGGGATCGGCGTCTTGCCAATCAACAGTGGCATGCAGACGTTTTCCAGCGCGGTGAATTCCGGCAGCAGGTGGTGGAACTGGTACACGAAACCCAACGAGCGGTTACGCAGCAGGCCGCGCTTCTTCTCACTCAGCGCCGACAGTTCTTCACCGTCGAGCCAGACACTGCCCTTGGTTGGCGTATCAAGACCGCCCAGCAGGTTGAGCAAAGTACTTTTGCCCGAACCCGAGGTGCCGACAATCGCCACACGCTCACCTGGATGCAGCTCCAGTTGCAGACCGGCCAGAACCTCTACCGACTCAGGACCTTCCTCGTAGGATTTGCCCAGGTTGCGGCAGCTCAAGATTGCTTTATCAGTCATGCCCGACTCACTCATAACGTAGCGCCTCCGCAGGCTGGGTGCGCGCGGCACGCCAGGCTGGATACAGGGTGGCGAGGAAACTCAGGACCAACGCCGCAGAACAGACCATCACCACGTCCTGGCTCTGCACTTGCGACGGCAGGTAATCGATGAAGTACACGTCGGCGTTGAGGAACTTGTGCCCGATCAGGCCTTCGAGTGCCGAGATCGCGGCACTGACATTCAACGCGGCGAAGATCCCGACCACAGCGCCGATCGCCGTACCGACCACGCCAATGACCGTGCCTTGCACCATGAACGTGCGCATGATCGTGCCCGGCGTGGCGCCGAGGGTGCGCAGGATCGCGATATCGCCCTTCTTGTCATTCACCACCATCACCAGCGTGGAAATGATGTTGAACGCGGCGACCGCAACGATCAGCAGCAACAGCAGGCCGATCATGGCTTTTTCCATACGGATCGCCTGATACAGGTTGCCGTGGGTGCGGGTCCAGTCGCGGGCGTAGAAATGATCTTCGCCGAGCTCGCGAGCGATGTTCCACGCGGTACGCGGTGCCTGGAACAGATCGTCGAACTTCAGGCGGATACCCTGGACCTGATCCGGTTTCCAGCGATGCAACCGCGCCAGGTCCTGAAGATTGGTGATGCCCAGGTAGCCGTCGATCTCGCCGGCGCCGACGTGGAAGATGCCGACCACGGTGAAGCGCTTCATGCGCGGGAACATCCCGGCCGGGGTCACGGTGACTTCCGGCGCCACGAAGGTCAGCTTGTCGCCGACCGCCGCACCGAGCTTGGCCGCTGCCTTGTCGCCGATGACGATGCCGAACTCGCCGGGCTTCAGGTCGTCGAGTTTGCCCTGCTGCATGAAGTGATCAATGATCGACACCTGGCGCTCCAGCGCCGGGTCGATGGCATTGAGCAGGACTTTCGAGACTTTGCCGTTGTTGGTCAGCAAACCCTGCATTTGCGTGAACGGCGCCACGGCCGTCACCTGCGGGTTCTGCTTGACCTTGGCGGCCAGGCTTTGCCAATCGCTGATCGGCTCGCCGGATTCGATGGTCGCGTGGGGCACCATGCCCAGCACGCGGGTGCGCATCTCATGATCGAAGCCGTTCATGACCGACAGCACTACAATCATCACGACCACGCCAAGGGCGAGCCCGATCATCGAAGTCAGGGAAATGAATGACACAAAATGATTGCGACGCTTTGCACGGGTATAACGCGTGCCGATAAATACGAAGAGAGGTCTGAACATGTCGGGGCTTGTTCGGAGGGAAAAGGAACGTCCTTGTGGCGGGGGTCGATAACCAGCTTTACACTCAGACCACCGCCGCTACCATGGGTTCGCCATGTCGACATTAGATGAAGAAGATCGCCGCGAATACTACCGTATCGAGGACACGATCGCACTGGAAATTCGGCCCCTGTCCGCTCCCGAAGCCGCAGGCCAGGAAGTGTTGCAGGATGCTTCCCCACTCTTCAACCTGCTCAGCGAATTGCACCTGAGCGAATTCGAGTCGCAGCACCTGTTGCGCCAGATCAGCGAACGCGACCGCACGACCGCTGCCTTCCTCAAGTCGCAGAACAAGCGCATCGATTTGCTGAGCCAGGTCGTCGCGCTGACGGTGCTGGGGCAGATCGGCGAGCCGCAGCCGGTGATCATTTCCGAAGGCGGCATCGACTTTCAGCATCCAACGCCTATCGCCACCGACGCACGCCTGTCGGTCAAACTGGTGCTGATGCCGCAAGCCCTGGGCCTGTTGCTGCGCGCTCGCGTCACCCATTGCGACCGCAAGGGCGACGGCTACGACGTCGGCACCGAGTTCGAACACCTGACCGACGCCCAGCGACAGCTGCTGGCCCGCCACATCTTGCAGAAGCAGGCCCAGGAACGACGTCTGGCCCGCGAACAACTCGAATCCGGCAATTAATTTAAGGAAGAACCGTGACCCTCATCTACGGCCATCGCGGCGCCAAGGGCGAAGCACCGGAAAATACCCTGACCAGTTTTCAGGAATGTCTCAAGCACGGCGTACGCCGTTGCGAACTGGACCTGCACCTGTCCATGGATGGCGAGTTGATGGTCATCCACGACCCGACACTCAAGCGCACCACCGACCGGCGCGGCAAAGTGGTCGAACATACGGCGGCAGAGCTGGTGACCTACGACGCGCGCAAAGGCGGACCGGGCTGGATCAAACCCTGCCCGATTCCGACTCTGGAAGAGCTGTTCGAGAAATGCGACTTCGACCACTGGCAACTGGAAGTCAAGAGCGCCTCACGCACCCGCGCTGCGACCACCGTGCTGGCGATCCGCGAAATGGCGCAACGGCATGGCCTGCTGGACAAAGTGACGATCACCTCCAGTTCCCGGGAAGTGCTGAAAGCCGCGCTGGATCTGGTGCCGGACGTCTCTCGTGGACTGGTGGCCGAGTACGCCTGGCTCGACCCGCTGAAGGTCGCGGCAAGCTATGGCTGTGAGATTCTGGCGCTGAACTGGACCCTGTGTACGCCGGAACGCCTGCAGAAGGCGCAGCGTCAGGGGCTGCATGTGTCGGTATGGACAGTCAACGAGCCCGCGCTGATGCGCAGACTCGCCGACTTCGGCGTTGACAGCCTGATTACAGACTTTCCCGGTTTGGCCACTGCCACGCTCGAGAATTGCTGAAATCGGTCTCCCCGGCCGGCTCAGGCCACCGGCCGGAGCCGCTCAAAAAAGCCGGTTGAGGCCGTCGTAAGCCGCTACCCGATAGGCTTCGGCCATGGTCGGGTAGTTGAACGTGGTGTTGACGAAGTACTTCAGGGTGTTGAGTTCACCCGGCTGGTTCATGATCGCCTGACCGATGTGCACGATCTCCGACGCCTGATAACCGAAGCAGTGAACGCCCAGCACTTCCAGGGTTTCACGGTGGAACAGGATCTTCAGCATGCCTTGCGGCTCACCGGCGATCTGCGCACGCGCCATGCTCTTGAAGAACGCCTTGCCCACTTCGTACGGCACTTTGGCCTGGGTCAGTTCCTGCTCGTTCTTGCCGATCGAACTGATCTCCGGAATGGTGTAGATGCCGGTCGGCACGTCATTCACGAAACGCCAGCTGCCATTGTCGACGATGCTGCCCGCAGCCGAACGACCCTGGTCGTGCGCGGCACTGGCCAGGCTTGGCCAGCCGATCACGTCGCCGGCGCCATAAATGTTCTGGATGCCGGTGCGATAGTTTTCGTCGACTTCGATCTGGCCACGGCCGTTGACCTTCACGCCGATGTTTTCCAGACCCAACTGATCGGTGTTGCCGGTACGGCCGTTACACCAGAGCAAGGCGTCGGCCTTGATCTTCTTACCGGACTTGAGGTGCAGGATCACGCCGTTGTCCACGCCTTCGACGCGGTCGTAGTCTTCGTTGTGGCGAACCGTGATGTTGTTGTTGCTGAAGTGATAACTCAGCGCCTGGGAAATTTCCGAGTCGAGGAAGCTCAGCAACTGACCACGGTTATCCACCAGTTCAACCAATACACCCAGACCGCTGAAGATCGAGGCGTATTCGCAACCGATCACGCCGGCGCCGTAAACGATGAGTTTGCGCGGGGTGTGGCCGAGGCTGAGGATGGTGTCGCTATCGTAGATACGCGGGTGATGGAAATCGATATCGGCCGGGCGATACGGGCGCGAACCGGTGGCGATGATGATGTGTTTGGCCACCAGTTTTTCGACCACGCCGTTGGCGCAGACCACTTCGACGGTTTGCTCGTCGGCGAAGCTGCCGGTGCCGAAGAACACGTCGACGCGGTTACGGGCGTAGTAGCCGGTACGCGAGGCGACTTGTTTGGAGATGACTTTTTCAGCGCTTTTCAACACGTCCGGGAACGAGAACCAGCGCGGCTCACCAATGGCCCGGAACATCGGGTTGGTGTTGAACTGCATGATCTGCCGGACCGAGTGACGCAGTGCCTTGGACGGGATGGTGCCCAAGTGAGTGCAGTTGCCGCCGACCTGGCGACGGCTATCGACCATCGCCACCTTGCGCCCTGCCTTGGCGGCGTTCATTGCCGCACCTTCCCCTGCCGGGCCGGAACCCAACACCACCACGTCGTAGTTGTAGACAGCCATGCGTACTCCTCAGAACAGGCCGTGACGCCATCGGCGCCTGCGGCTAAATCACGCCAATCTGTGGCGTGAAGGAACAATTTGGGGCCAGTGCAGAACCCGGACACAGTCTATAGAAGCGTCAACGCCGCGCACATTAACCCTTGGTCGCGTCGTAGGCTACTTTTGCCTGCGCTACAACGCCAGTTTTCAATGCTCAAATCGCCGAAATCATTCGGTTTTTTTGCCATTGAGGCGCTCAAAAGCGTGACTGCTGCGTGTGACGAAACCTGTATCGGCACGAATCACAAAAAATGCGCCGATATCGTGTTTTTCTGCGTAGTCCCAACCGCGCTCCGGGCCGAGAATCAACAACAGCGTCGATAAGCCATCGGCCATCAACGCAGAAGGATGAATTACCGTGACGGACGCCAGTGTGTGTGAGACCGGCGCACCCGTGCGGGCATCGAAGGTGTGGGAATAACGCTGGCCGCCCTGTGAGAAATAATTGCGGTAGTCGCCAGACGTGGAGAGCCCGTAGCCGTCGATGGCGACGATGCGTTCGGCCAATTGTTGATCATCGCGGGGTTCTTCCAGGGCAATGCGCCACGGTGAACCGTCGAGTTTCTTGCCGTAGGCCTTGAGTTCGCCGGTCACTTCGACAAGAAAGTCATGAATCCCGAGCGCTTCGAGCTTCGCGGCAATCGTGTCCACCGCGTAGCCGGCAGCAATGCTGTTGAAATCAACTTCGACCGCAGCGTCCTTGCACAACTGGTCACCGTTGATGTGCAAGTGATCATGACCGACTCGTTGGCGCACCTTGGCGATCGCCTCGGCTGTCGGGACTTTTTCTTCTCGAGCCTGAGGGCCGAAGCCCCAAAGATTGAGCAGCGGCTCCACCGTCAAATCGTAGGAACCGTCGCTTTGCACTGACAGTTGCTCGCCCACGCGGACCAGTTCGAGGACCGACGCGGGCATTTTCTGACAGTGGTTGGCGGGTAACTGGTTGAAGCGCTCGATGTCCGAGTCGCTGCGGTAGGTCGACATTCGCCGGTCAATGTCGGCGAGGATCTGCTCGACCTTGACACGAACATCGTCCGGCATCGGAAGGCCGGCATGGCGCACATACTTGATCGAATAAGTGCTGCCCATGGTCGGGCCGCCGAAGCTTTCGAGGGCGTCTTCGTTGCCGCAACCGGACACCAGGCCGAACAACACAAAGCACCCTATCCGCCAGATCAACAAATCCTGCATCCCCTGAAGAACACCCTGACACACCATGAAGGTTCGCCATTATGCGATAGAAACTGTGGGAGCGGGCTTGCTCGCGAAGAGGCCGGCACATTCAACAGAGATGTCGACTGATCCAACGCTTTCGCGAGCAAGCCCGCTCCCACAATTTTGATCTTCAGTGACTGCCACAATCCCTGTGGGAACAGGCTTGCGCGCGAAGAGGCCAGCACAAACAAAAACGCCCCGACCAAAGTCGGGGCGCTTTCATGTGCAGCTAAGGCTTAGCGCGGGAATGCTGGCGGGTTTACACCGGCCATGTCTTCCATCACGCGAACCACCTGGCAGCTGTAACCGAACTCGTTGTCGTACCAGACGTACAGAACAACGCGGTTATCCTGGGTGATGGTCGCTTCAGCGTCCACGACGCCTGCGTGGCGCGAGCCAACGAAGTCGGTGGAAACCACTTCCTGGGAGCTCACGTAGTCGATCTGCTTGTGCAGATCCGAGTGCATGGCCATCTGGCGCAGGTACTCGTTGATCTCTTCGCGAGTGGTGGCCTTTTCCAGGTTCAGGTTCAGGATGGCCATCGACACGTTCGGTGTAGGAACACGAATCGCGTTACCGGTCAGCTTGCCCTTGAGCACTGGCAGCGCCTTGGCGGCTGCGGTGGCGGCACCGGTCTCGGTGATTACCATGTTCAGTGGCGCGGCGCGGCCACGACGGCTGCCCTTGTGGAAGTTGTCGATCAGGTTCTGGTCGTTGGTGAACGAGTGAACGGTTTCGACGTGGCCGTTGACGATGCCGTACTTGTCGTTGACTGCCTTGAGCACCGGCACGATGGCGTTGGTGGTGCAGGAAGCCGCCGAGATGATCTTGTCGTCAGGGGTGATGTCGCCATGGTTGATGCCATGCACGATGTTCTTCAGCGCGCCCTTGCCAGGTGCGGTGAGGATCACGCGGGCAGCGCCCGGGCAGGCCAGGTGCTGGCCCAGGCCGTCGGCGTCACGCCACACACCGGTGTTGTCGACGATCAGAGCGTTTTCGATGCCGTACTGGGTGTAGTCGACTTCGGCCGGGCTCTTGGCGTAGATAACCTGGATCAGGTTGCCGTTGGCGCTGATGGTGTTGTTGGCTTCATCAATGGTGATGGTGCCATCGAACGGACCATGAACCGAGTCACGGCGCAGCAGGCTGGCACGCTTGACCAGGTCGTTCTCGGCGCCCTTGCGGACGACGATGGCGCGCAGACGCAGGCCGTCGCCACCACCGGTTTTCTCGATCAGGATGCGCGCCAGCAGACGGCCGATACGACCGAAGCCGTAGAGGACAACGTCGGTGCCTTTGCGGGCGGAAGCGTTCTGCTGGCCAACCACGTCGGCCAGTTCTTCACGGACGAACTGCTCGGCAGTACGGCCATTGCCTTCGGCCTTGAATTTGGCCGCCAGCTTGCCCAGGTCCACCGAAGCGGCGCCGAGCTTGAGTTCGCTCATCGCCTTGATCAGCGGGAATGTTTCGTGGACGGACAGCTCGCTTTCGTCGGACTGACGATGACGAGCAAAGCGGTGAGCTTTGAGAATCGCAATGACTGAACGATTGATCAGGCTGCGGCCATAGATCGAGCTCACCACGTTGTTATTGCGGTAGAGCTGACCGATAAGCGGAATCATCGCTTCTGCGAGTGCTTCACGGTCGATCCATTCACCAAGACACTGGTCGGGCTTCTGAGTCACGGGAACCTTCCACATGTAGGGGCAGAAAAAAGGGGCTACATTATGCCGCTCTGTTCCTCTTGTAGCAATGCGCGCCTGTCGTGCGATCCGTAACAAATTCCTGTTCAAAAAATTTACGCTGCGCTAAAGCCCAGTAAAACCGGGGCTTTCAGCACAGTCAATTTTTTGGAGACAACGCTACCTTGTCCGTAACCCTCCGTAACACTCGCTGGTTTTACCACTACATATTCGGTATTTATCAGTAAAAAACCGCGGTTTTTTGTCTTTACCACTACATTTCGCCAAACCTGCGTAATAGACGCAGTCAGCAACTGACAGGCGGCACCCGGGGCCGCTACAATTACCGACTTTGTCGCAACGCTTGGAGCTCAACCTTCCGTGCCTGTTCTGCGTCTACCGCATCTCCCTGCCGCGGCAGGTAAACAGCATTGGGGCAACCTGCCCGGTGCCGCCCTGAGCCTCGCCATCGCCGAGGCCGCCAGCGCTGCCAAGCGCTTTACCCTGCTGCTTACAGCCGACAGCCAAAGTGCCGAACGGCTGGAACAGGAGCTGAGTTTCTTCGCCCCGGATTTGCCGGTGCTGCATTTCCCCGACTGGGAAACCCTGCCCTACGATCTGTTCTCGCCGCACCAGGACATCATTTCCCAGCGCATCGCCAGCCTGTATCGGCTGCCGGAACTGAGCCATGGCGTGTTGGTGGTACCGATCACCACCGCCCTGCATCGCCTCGCACCGACCAAATTCCTGCTCGGCAGCAGCCTGGTGCTGGATGTCGGCCAGAAGCTCGACGTCGAGCAAATGCGCACGCGGCTTGAAGCCACCGGTTACCGCTATGTCGATACCGTTTACGAACACGGCGAATTCACCGTGCGCGGGTCGCTGATCGACCTCTTCCCGATGGGCAGCAAACTGCCGTATCGCATCGACCTGTTCGACGACGAAATCGAAACCCTGCGCACCTTCGATCCGGAAAACCAGCGTTCCATCGACAAGGTCGACTCGGTCAAGCTGCTACCGGCGAAGGAGTTTCCGCTGCAAAAAGAAGCGGTCACTCGCTTCAAGGCGCGGTTCCGCGAGCGCTTCGACGTGGATTTCCGCCGCTGCCCGATTTTCCAGGATTTGAGCAGCGGGATTACCCCGGCCGGTATCGAGTACTACTTGCCGCTGTTCTTCGAGGAAACCTCCACGCTGTTCGATTACCTGCCCCAGGACACTCAAGTGTTCTCGTTGCCCGGCATCGAACAGGCGGCGGAAAACTTCTGGAACGACGTGCGCAACCGCTATGAAGAGCGCCGCGTCGATCCGTCCCGTCCTTTATTACCACCCGCCGAGCTGTTCCTGCCGGTGGAAGACTGCTTCGCACGCCTGAAGAACTGGCCGCGCGTGGTAGCCAGCCAGCAGGATGTGGACAGCGGTGGCGGTCGCGAGCGCTTCCCCGCGCGTGAGTTGCCGAACCTGGCGATTGAAGCCAAGGCCTCGCAGCCGTTGGCGGCGCTGGCGGATTTCCTCGATCAGTTCCCCGGCCGCGTGCTGTTTACCGCCGAGTCCGCGGGCCGTCGCGAAGTGCTGCTGGAGTTGTTGGAACGCCTGAAGCTGCGACCGAAGACCGTCGACAGTTGGCCGGATTTCGTCGCTGGCAAAGAACGCCTGGCGATCACCATCGCGCCGCTGGATGAAGGTTTGTTGCTTGACGATCCAGCCCTGGCGCTGGTTGCCGAAAGCCCGCTGTTCGGTCAACGGGTGATGCAACGCCGTCGCCGCGAAAAACGCGCCGACGCCAACAACGATGCAGTGATCAAGAACCTCACCGAACTGCGCGAAGGCGCGCCGGTGGTGCATATCGACCACGGTGTCGGCCGCTACCTCGGTCTCGCTACGCTGGAAATCGACAACCAGGCCGCCGAGTTCCTTGCGCTGGAATATGCCGAAGGCGCCAAACTTTACGTGCCGGTGGCCAACCTGCATTTGATCGCCCGCTACACCGGCAGCGACGATGCACTGGCCCCACTGCACCGTCTCGGCTCCGAGACCTGGCAGAAAGCCAAGCGCAAAGCTGCCGAGCAGGTGCGCGATGTGGCCGCCGAACTGCTCGACATCTATGCCCGCCGCGCCGCCCGCGAAGGTTATGCCTTCGCCGACCCAAAAGCCGACTACGCCACGTTCAGTGCCGGTTTCCCGTTCGAAGAAACCCCCGACCAGCAAACCACCATCGAAGCCGTGCGCGAAGACATGCTAGCGCCCAAACCGATGGATCGACTGGTGTGCGGTGACGTGGGCTTCGGTAAGACCGAAGTGGCGATGCGCGCCGCGTTCATCGCGGTTCACGGCGGTCGCCAAGTGGCGATTCTGGTGCCGACCACCCTGCTTGCCCAGCAGCACTACAACAGTTTCCGCGACCGCTTTGCCGATTGGCCGGTCACCGTGGAAGTGATGAGCCGCTTCAAGTCGACCAAGGAAGTCAACGCGGCGGTCGCGGATCTGGCCGAAGGCAAGATCGACATCGTCATCGGCACGCACAAGCTGCTGCAGGACGACGTAAAAATCAAAAACCTCGGCCTCGTCATCATCGACGAAGAACACCGTTTCGGTGTGCGCCAGAAGGAACAGCTCAAGGCGCTGCGCAGTGAAGTCGACATTCTCACGCTGACCGCCACGCCGATCCCGCGCACGCTGAACATGGCAGTGTCGGGCATGCGCGACCTGTCGATCATCGCCACGCCGCCAGCCCGTCGCCTGTCGGTTCGCACCTTCGTCATGGAGCAGAACAAGAGCACGGTCAAAGAGGCCTTGCTGCGCGAGTTGCTACGTGGCGGTCAGGTCTACTACCTGCATAACGACGTGAAGACCATCGAGAAATGCGCCGCTGACCTCGCCGAGCTGGTGCCGGAAGCACGGATCGGCATCGGCCACGGGCAGATGCGCGAACGCGATCTCGAACAGGTGATGAGCGACTTCTACCACAAGCGCTTCAACGTGCTGATTGCCTCGACCATCATCGAGACCGGCATCGACGTACCGAGCGCCAATACCATCATCATCGAGCGTGCCGACAAGTTCGGCCTGGCGCAACTGCACCAGTTGCGCGGCCGTGTTGGACGCAGTCACCACCAGGCGTATGCGTACCTGCTGACCCCACCGCGCCAGCAAATCACCCCGGACGCGGAAAAGCGTCTGGAGGCGATCGCCAATACCCAGGACCTTGGCGCGGGCTTCGTGCTCGCCACCAACGACCTGGAAATCCGTGGCGCCGGCGAACTGCTCGGCGACGGCCAGAGCGGGCAGATCCAGGCGGTCGGCTTCACGCTGTACATGGAAATGCTCGAACGCGCGGTGAAGTCGATCCGCAAGGGTGAACAGCCAAACCTCGATCAACCGTTGGGCGGTGGTCCGGAAGTCAACCTGCGGGTACCGGCGTTGATTCCCGAAGACTATCTGCCGGACGTTCACGCCCGCCTGATTCTCTACAAGCGCATCGCCTCGGCCACCGATGAAGAAGGTCTCAAGGATTTGCAGGTGGAGATGATCGATCGTTTCGGCCTGTTGCCGGAGCCGACCAAGAACCTGATGCGCATCACCGCCCTGAAATTGCAGGCCGAGTTGTTGGGTATCAAGAAAGTCGATGGCGGCCCGCAGGGCGGGCGAATCGAGTTCGCGACGCAGACCCCGGTCGACCCGCTGACCCTGATCAAACTGATCCAGAGCCAGCCAAAACGCTACAAATTCGAAGGCGCGACGATGTTTAAATTCCAGGTCCCGATGGAACGCCCGGAAGAGCGCTTTAATACTGTAGAGGCGCTGTTCGAGCGCCTCATCCCGAAAACTGCTTGAAGGACGCCGCATGCGCCTGTTTCGCTCACTGACCTTGCTGACAACGTTAATCACAGCGCTGGTCGCACCCACGGCGTTTGCCGATGATCTGTATCAGATTGAAATGATTCTGGTGCGGCAGAATGCCGTGCCGGCGATTGACAGCCGCGCAGCGCCGGAAGACTGGGATGCCGGTGCCCAACGCATCAACCCTGACAGCTTTCGCACGCCAAGCCTGAACCCTGAAGTGGAAAAGCTCACCGCCAGCAACGACTACACCGTGTTGCTGCACAAGGCCTGGCAACAAAACCTTGGCGAGGAAGCCACCAAAGTTGCGATCAGCGACGGCAAGGAACAGTTCGGCCAGTTTCCGATTGAAGGCACCCTCAGTGTCAAACTGGGGCGTTTCACCGATGTTGACGCCGACTTCTGGGTCAACCAGTTCAACTCCGATGGCCTCGTGACCGCCAGCGAACGCCTGAAACAGGAAAGCCACACCAAAAACGGTCAGCTGAACTTCCTCGACGCCGGCCATCTCGGCCTGCTGATCAAGATCACTTCATTGACGGCGCCTGCTCCCCGGGAAGCCCCTGAAGTGGTCCCAGACTGATCGAAGCCTCCATGTCCGCGACCCTGAGCAAACCCCTGGCACCTTCCTGGGTCAGCCGATTCAAGGAACAGAGCCTGGAGCGTGGCCGTCGCTACGCACTGGAAAACCGCGTCAGGATCGTCGAGGCCGGCGACGCCACGATCATCGCCGCTTGCGAGGGCTCTGGCGGTAACGTTTACCGTCAGACCATTCGCTTGCGCGAGTCAGCCAAAGGCACTTTGCTGATGGTCGATGCCACATGCTCCTGCCCCGTCCACAGCAACTGCAAACATTGCGCGGCGGTATTGCTGCAAGTGCAGGAAACACTCAACTACCCCGCCGCCGCCAAAGACGCCGAGCTGCTGGAAAAACTCCAGGCCGTATTGGAAAACCGTAGCCCAAAGGCTCCGCCACAAGTGCTGGTAGACAATGTGCAACCGGTACCGCGCCTGTGGCTGGCGAGCATTGAATTCAGTGCTTTCGAACCGCGCAACGGGCGGATGCAGCGTTACATCCAGCATCGCGCGGCGCTGTCCTTCAGTTATCTGGACGAGTACGTTTCCGGACAGAAAAACACCGACATCCTGATCCGACAGGAAACACAGACGTTACGGATAAAGCGGCATCCGGAAGTGGAACAATCCTACCGGGAACAGCTACGAATCCTCGGTTTCAAAATCGCCACTCGACAAAGCAAGGCTCTGCCGGAAAGCGCCGGCGAGCTATTTGAGATGCTCAATGACAGCGCCTGGCTGACCTTCACCCTCAACGAACTGCCGAAGCTGCGCACCCAGGGCTGGGAATTGCAGATCAACGAGGATTTCGGTTTCGACCTGACGGCGGTGGACGACTGGTACGCCACGGTTGAACAGGCGCCGGAACGTGACTGGTTCGACCTGGAATTGGGGATCATCGTCAACGGTGAGCGGCTCAGCCTGTTGCCCATCCTGCTGAACCTGATGCGCTCGCACACCGAAATTCTCAACCCGGAGCGACTGGCCCGACGTCGCGACGACGAGCTGATTCTGGTCAACATTCCCAACCGCCCGAACTCCGAGTACGGCCCCTTGCAAGTCGCCCTGCCCTTCGGCCGTTTGAAGCCGGTACTGGCAACACTCGGCGATTTCTATCTGCAGGGGCCCGGCGAAACCGCACTGCGCTTGAGCAAGGCCGACGCCACGCGCCTGAACCCGCTGGAAGACTTGCCGCTGCTTTGGGAGGGTGGAGAACAGATCCGCACCTTTGCCCAACGTCTGCGCGACATCAAGGACTACACCGCCGTCGCACCGGAAGGCCTGAACGCAACGTTGCGCCCGTATCAGCTTGAAGGTTTGAGCTGGATGCAGTCGCTTCGGCAACTGGAGGTTGGCGGGATTCTCGCGGATGACATGGGCCTGGGCAAAACCTTGCAAACCCTGGCGCATGTGCTCACCGAGAAAATCGCCGGTCGCCTCGACCGCCCGTGCATGGTGGTAATGCCGACCAGTCTGATCCCCAACTGGCTCGATGAGGCGGCGCACTTCACGCCGCAGCTCAAAGTATTGGCGTTGTACGGCGCGAGCCGCAAAAAGCATTTCGATAACCTGGCGGATTACGACCTGATCCTGACCACTTATGCGTTGCTGCCCAAGGATGTCGAACGCCTGGCGGCGCAGCCGTTGCACGTTCTGGTGCTGGACGAAGCGCAGTACATCAAGAATCCGAACAGCAAGGCCGCGCAGGCCGCCCGTGAGTTGAACGCCCGTCAGCGTTTGTGCCTGAGCGGCACACCTTTGGAAAACCACTTGGGCGAGTTGTGGTCGCTGTTTCACTTTCTGCTGCCGGGCTGGCTCGGCGACGTGAAAAGCTTCAACCGCGATTACCGCGTACCGATTGAAAAGCGCACCAGCGAAGTAAGACTTCAGCACCTAAACGGTCGGATCAAACCTTTCCTGCTACGCCGGACCAAGGAACAGGTGGCCACCGAACTGCCGCCGAAAACCGAAATCATCCACTGGGTCGAGCTCAACGAAGCCCAACGTGACGTATACGAAACCATGCGCCTGGCCATGGACAAGAAAGTCCGCGACGAGATCACCCGCAAAGGCGTGGCCCGCAGCCAGATCATCATTCTTGAAGCACTGCTGAAACTGCGTCAGGTGTGCTGCGATTTGCGCCTGGTCAACGATGCCGCCCTGCCGGCTCGCGGCAGCACCTCGGGCAAGCTCGACAGCCTGATGGAAATGCTCGAAGAGTTGTTCGAAGAAGGCCGACGGATCCTGCTGTTCTCGCAATTCACTTCGATGCTGTCATTGATCGAGGACGAACTGAAAAAACGCGGTGTGGCCTATGCACTGCTGACCGGACAGACCCGCGATCGCCGAACACCCGTGAAGGATTTCCAGAGCGGCAAGCGTCAGATTTTTCTCATCAGCCTGAAGGCCGGTGGCGTCGGCCTGAACCTGACGGAAGCAGACACCGTGATTCATTACGACCCTTGGTGGAACCCGGCAACTGAAAATCAGGCGACCGACCGCGCTTATCGCATTGGCCAAGAGAAGCCGGTGTTCGTCTACAAGTTGATCGCGCGTGGCACGGTGGAAGAGAAGATTCAGCACTTGCAGAAAGAGAAATCCGACCTTGCGGCGGGCGTACTGGATGGGCGTCAGGCTGGGGACTGGAAATTGCAGAATGATGACATTGAGGCGTTGTTTGCGCCGTTACCGGATAAGCTCGAAAAGCGCTGAGACTTGTAGTGTCTGATAGATCGCCATCGCGAGCAGGCTCGCTCCTACAGGGTATTCACTGATCCTGTGGGAGCGAGCCTGCTCGCGATGAATCCAACTCAGTCTGTAGCCGGGCTCAGCCTTTAAGCACTCGCGCCAACGTCGATTTCACCTTACCCATCCCGTCATGCAACGCCTGCTCGATCTCGGCCATGGTAATCACTGCCGTCGACTTGCCCGCCGCCGGGTTCACCACCAGCGCCAGACAGGCGTAATCCAGTTCCAGCTCACGGGCCAATGCCGCTTCCGGCATTCCGGTCATGCCGACGATGTCGCAACCGTCACGCTCCAGACGCGCGATCTCGGCCACGGTTTCCAGGCGCGGGCCCTGGGTGCAGGCATACACGCCATGACTGCTGTAACCAACGCTTTCAGCCGCCAGTGCCACAATCAATTGCTGACGCAGCGGCTCGCTGTACGGATAGCTGAAATCGATGTGCGTGACCTGCTCCAGGTCATCGGCGAAATAGGTGTGCTGACGACCGCTGGTGTAGTCGATCAACTGATGCGGCACGCAGAAATGCCCGGTGCCCATCGCCGCATGAATACCACCCACGGCGTTGACCGCGAGAATCGCTTCGGCGCCTGCCTGTTTCAGCGCCCAGAGGTTGGCGCGGTAATTCACCTGATGCGGCGGGAAGCGGTGCGGATGACCGTGGCGCGCGAGGAACAGTACTTCCTTGCCGGCGTACTCGCCGATCTGTACATCGGCCGAAGGCGCACCGTAAGGGGTGTCGACCGCCAATGACTGACGAATGTTCAGGCCTTCGAGCTGAGTCAGGCCGGTACCACCGATAATCGCGTAAACCGTCATAACGAACAGTCCTTAATCAATCAATTGAGCTTCTTTGAGCGCGCCGACGGCTGCCAGCCAGCGCGGGTCCTGACGGTATTCAGTGGATGCGAACGACTGACCGCGCATCCGCGCGATTCGCTCGGATGGCTTGACCTTCAGGCGCTGGGCGGCACTCAGGGCGAGCTCGGCAGCCGCACGATCATTGCACACCAGCCCCATGTCACAACCGGCGGTCAAGGCCGCTTCAATTCGGCTGGCGGCATCGCCGACCACAAGGGCGCCGGCCATGGACAGGTCGTCGCTGAAAATCACCCCGTCGAATTGCAACTCGCCACGCAGGATGTCCTGCAACCAGCGACGGGAGAAACCGGCGGGTTGGGAATCGACTTGCGGGTAGATAACGTGAGCCGGCATGACGGCGGCCAGTTGCCTGCTGAGTTTGGCGAACGGCACCAGGTCGTTGGCACGGATCTCGTCGAGGCTGCGCTCGTCGTTCGGGATCGCCACGTGGGAGTCCGCCTCGGCCCAGCCGTGACCAGGGAAATGCTTGCCGGTAGCGGCCATGCCAGCGCTGTTCATGCCGCGAATGAACGCACCCGCCAGTAGCGCTGCACGCTCAGGATCGCCTTCGAACGAACGGGTGCCGACCACAGCGCTGCGCTGATAATCGAGATCAAGGACCGGGGCGAAGCTCAGGTCCAGGCCAACAGCGAGCACTTCGGTGGCCATGATCCAGCCACACTGCTCGGCCAGATATTCGGCATTTGGGTTATCGGCAATCGCACGCATGGCCGGCAGCCGGACAAAACCCTGACGCAGACGCTGAACCCGCCCGCCTTCCTGGTCCACCGCCAACAGCAGATCGGGGCGAATGGCGCGAATCGATGCGCTCAACTCGCGGACCTGACGCGGGTGTTCGATGTTGCGGGCAAAAATGATCAGGCCGCCCACTTCGGGCTGGCGCAACAATTGGCGATCTTCGGCCGTCAGCCAGGTACCGGCGACGTCCACCATCAACGAGCCTTGCAGGCCAGCAGTCATAGAGATTCCTTGATAACGATAAATCCGGCTCGCGCCGATACGCCGCCAAGGGCTGTGCCCGGCAGGTCGGCGATAAAAATTGGGAGCGGATTAAAAACGAGAGTCGGCATGGGCGGCTAGCTTAGCGGATGTAAGCTGCCGCGCCCACCCGTGCGCGGTCAAACCTTGGCGGCAACCGGTGTCGATTTGCTACGTGGACGCAACTGCGCAGTAGCCATGGCCGTGTCGGTAACACCGGACTCTGCACGCATGCCGGCCGCGAGGAACGGCACCATCAGACGCATGACCTGCTCGATGGAGGTGTTAACCCCGAAGTCGGTCTCGGCAATTGCACGCAGCGCCTTGATGCCGGACATGCTGAACGCCGCCGCACCGAGCATGAAGTGCACGCGCCAGAACAATTCGATTGGAGGAATACGCGGTGCGGCTTCGTTAACCAGCATCATGTAGCGGCGAAATACCTTGCCGTACATGTCTTCCAGATAACGACGCAAATGCCCCTGGCTCTGACTGAAGGCCAGCCCCAGCAACCGCATGAAGATAGACAAATCGTTGCCACTACGCGGCTGAACCACCAGGGCCTGCTCGACGAGGATCTCCAGCAGTTCTTCGAGCGAGGGCTTGATTTCAGGCTTGGCCTGGCGCCGCTCCAGCTCTTTATCGAGGCTGATGCAGAATGGCCCGAGGAATCGTGAGAAAACCGCCTGGATCAGCGCCTTCTTCGAACCGAAGTGATAGTTCACCGCCGCCAGATTGACACCGGCCTTGCTGGTGATCAAACGCAATGAGGTTTCAGCGAAACCTTTTTCCGCGAACAACTGCTCGGCAGCATCAAGAATGCGTTCAACGGTTTCCGACTGGGCCATGGCTACTCCGCCTGACAAACACTTGTTTGAAACATACGTTTCAGCCTGTGCCTTGTCAAGCCTGGCAGTTCGTTTTGGGAATGGTCAGTCAGACATTTAACCATACAACCGCAAAGCTTCAATCAGCAGGCTGATCGACCGTCTGGCGGCGGGCAAAAAAACGGGCATTGCCAAGACCGCTTCACTGTATATAATCCCAGTCACTGTATAAAAAAACAGAGCGATCAATATGCTAAAGCTGACGCCACGCCAAGCCGAGATTCTGGCCTTCATCAAACGCTGCCTGGAAGACAACGGCTACCCTCCGACCCGTGCGGAAATCGCTCAGGAACTGGGTTTCAAATCGCCCAACGCGGCGGAAGAACATCTCAAGGCACTGGCCCGCAAGGGCGCGATCGAAATGACCCCGGGCGCATCCCGCGGAATTCGCATCCCGGGCTTCGAAGCCAAGGCCGATGACTCCACCTTGCCGATCATTGGTCGAGTGGCGGCCGGCGCGCCGATCCTCGCCCAGCAACACGTTGAAGAGTCCTGCAACATCAATCCTGCTTTCTTCCATCCACGCGCTGACTATCTGCTGCGGGTGCACGGCATGAGCATGAAGGACGTGGGTATTTTCGACGGCGATCTGCTGGCCGTCCATACCACCCGCGAGGCCCGCAATGGCCAGATCGTGGTTGCGCGGATCGGTGACGAAGTGACCGTCAAGCGTTTCAAGCGTGACGGCAGCAAGGTCTGGCTGATTGCCGAAAACCCGGATTTCGCCCCTATCGAAGTAAACCTTAAAGATCAGGAACTGGTGATCGAAGGCTTGAGCGTTGGCGTGATTCGCCGCTAAAGGAGGCTTTATGCAGTTCCCACACACATCACAGCAAGCCCAACTGCCACTGCTGTTCGAGGCATTCCTGGCGCCAATGGCGCCGATTCTGAAGGAAGTGGTCGAGTCGCCCTGGAGCGCCGAACCCGAGGTTTTCAGTGAATTGTCTCTGCGTGGTGCAGCCGGGAACTGCCTGAACCTTCTGGCTCCAATCCTCCGGGAATTGAGCGACGATCAAGACGCGCGCTGGCTGACACTAATCGCCCCACCTGCCAGCCTGACCCAGACCTGGTTACGGGATGCCGGCCTCAATCGCGAACGCATTCTGATACTGCAACCACGCGGAACCCAGAGTGCCCAGCAATTGACCTGCGAAGCCCTTCGTCTCGGTCGCAGTCACACGGTCGTCAGCTGGCTCAATCCGCTGAGCACTACTTCGCGGCAACAGCTAGTCAGCGCCGCCCGGACCGGGGACGCACAAAGCCTGAACATTCGATTGGGTTAGGGGGCGCGGTGAACAACGCAGGGCTTCTCAAAGGATAGAGAAGCCGATCTGGAGCGGTAGTGGATAAATTCGACGGACGGGTATCAATGAAGAACCCGTGAACCCTCTTCCTTCTCAAATTCACCTTCAACCAAGCGTCCGGCCATCTGAACGCCAACACTCAACATCGCTTTGGCGACTTCGACATGCTGACCTTGCAGGAATGCTTTGGCGTCCTCGGAGAAATCCAAAGTAACCAGAGAACCCTCGTCCTCGGCCCTACGCAGCTCGATACGGCCGTCTGGCAACTCGACAATTTCTAGAAAGGACGTTGGCATAAAGGTTGGTTCTCCACGAAAGGCGGGGATTATATAGGCATCAGCCAGGCTTCGCTCGGGATCTTGACCAGATGCCATCACGAAGAGAAATTTCTGACAACACTCTTCCCTGAACGGATAGCCTTGTAGGCCATCCGTTAAAACATTCCCTATTTCAGCACTCGTTCAAGCCTTCGCGAAAGCGGATCGCCAGGCTTTTGAGGTTCTGACGCCAGCTCTCCAGCTCCTCACGACTCAGCTCTTGGGGCGCCTCTTCTTCATCCAGGTTGACTGCCACGATCAGCGGCTGTGTCACGTCACCTTTAGGCTTGCGCGGCGCCCTTGGTGGCTGAAACAGCACAGCATTAGCCGCCAGCAGCTTGGCCAGCCAGGTTTCCGCATTGTTGGCGAGCTCGACCATCTCGGCCATTTCAGGAATGGCGATGCTGTCCAGCACTTCGCGAGTCAGCAGAGATTCTGCCCGGGCCGCATTGGCCTGAGGCAAACGATAGAATCCGGCGATTTCGTGACACAGCCCCAGCAGCGCGCCGTACAGGTGAAACAACGCCGATTCGCGGTTAGCCTGAATCAGCGCCAGGGAATTCATCGCCCGCCCCTCTTCAGCCTTGGCGAGCGCTTCCAGCGACAGGCCGGCGAAATAAATCTTCTGGTTGGTACGGGTATAGAGTTCGTGGGCCATGACGGCAGCCTCCACAGCGAAATAATTGCTTCACACAGGTCGGACAGTGTCGTGGATCACCCGATCTGATCGCAAGCCCTCCTTTTTACAGGAGCACCAAAAAGGCCGCATGAAAACCCCAAGGGTTGTCATGCGGCCTTTTCAGTTACCGCGATGCTTTAAGCCTTCGCAGCTGGACGCTTGTCTTCAACGGTCCACTTGCCGCCGTCGTAATACGCTTTCCAGCCAGTCGGCTTGCCGTCGACTTCGGTCTGCACGTATTGCTCTTTGGTCTTGCGGCTGTAACGGATCACAGCCGGGAGGCCGTCCGGATCTTTCTTCGGTGCTTCACAGAGGAAGTGGTACTTCGGATCGATCTCATCCTTGTGCGGGATGATTTCCATGACCAGCGGCGCACGGGTCTCGCGGTTTTTCGGGAACTGGCTGGCCGCCAGGAACAGGCCGGACGCACCGTCGCGCAGGATGTAGGTGTCGTTGACCTTTTCGCATTTCAGCTCAGGCATCTTCACCGGGTCCATCTTCGGCGGCGCCGCATCACCGCTCTTCAGCAGTTTGCGGGTGTTCTTGCAGGTGGGATTGGTGCAACCGAAGAACTTGCCGAAACGGCCGGTCTTGAGTTGCATCTCGCTGCCGCACTTGTCGCACTCCAGGCTCGGACCTTCGTAGCCTTTGATGCGATAGGTGCCCTCTTCGATTTCGTAGCCATCGCAATCCGGGTTGTTACCGCAGATGTGCAACTTGCGCTTCTCATCGAGCAGGTAGGCATCCATCGCCGTGCTGCAGATCGGGCAGCGATGCTTGCCACGCAATACCAGCGATTCCGACTCGCCTTCGTCATCCGCAGCGATTTCATCGCCTGGTACGAGGTTGACGGTCGCCTTGCAGCGCTCTTTCGGTGGCAGGCTGTAGCCTGAGCAACCGAGGAACACGCCAGTCGATGCGGTACGAATCTGCATCGGACGGCCGCAAGTCGTGCACGGAATGTCGGTCATTACCGGCTGGTTGGCACGCATGCCACTTTCCGGACTTTCGGCTACTTCGAGCTTCTTCTTGAAGTCGCCGTAGAATTCGTCGAGCACGTTTTTCCAGTCGCGTTCGCCCTGGGCCACGTCATCGAGATGTTCTTCCATGCCGGCGGTGAAGCCGTAGTCCATCAGGTTGGAGAAGCTTTCGGACAGACGCTCGGTGACGATGTCGCCCATCTTTTCCGAGTAAAAACGGCGGTTGTGCAGCGCCACGTAGCCACGGTCCTGGATGGTCGAAATGATTGCCGCGTAGGTCGAAGGACGACCGATGCCGCGTTTTTCCATTTCTTTTACCAGGCTGGCTTCCGAGTAACGCGCCGGCGGCTTGGTGAAGTGCTGGGTCGGATCAAGCTTGATCAGCTTCATCGCGTCGCCCTGGGCCATGTCCGGCAGTACATCGTCATCGCCTGGCTTGGCGATTTGCGGCATCACACGGGTGTAACCGTCGAATTTGAGAATACGGCCCTTGGCACGCAGCTCGAAGTCGCCGGCACCGACAGTGACCGTGGTCGACAGGTATTGCGCCGGTAGCATCTGGCAAGCGAGGAACTGGCGCCAGATCAGCTCGTAGAGGCGCTCTGCGTCACGCTCCATGCCCGACAGCTTGCTTGGCTCGGTATTGGCGTCGGAAGGACGAATCGCTTCGTGAGCCTCTTGTGCGCCTTCCTTGCTGCTGTAGACGTTCGGGTTTTCCGGCAGGTACTTCTTGCCGAACTCGCCTTCAATATAAGTACGAGCCATCGCCACGGCATCAACCGAGAGGTTGGTCGAGTCGGTACGCATGTAAGTGATGTAGCCGGCTTCGTACAGACGCTGGGCCATCATCATGGTTTTCTTCACACCGAAGCCCAGGCGGTTACTTGCGGCCTGTTGCAGAGTGGAAGTGATGAACGGTGCCGACGGCTTGCTGCTGGTCGGTTTGTCTTCACGCTTGACGATGCTGTAACTGGAAGCCTTGAGCTTCTCTAGCGCGGCCATCGCCTGGGCTTCGTTGAGCGGTTTGAACGCTTCGCCCTTCTCGCGAGCCACGTCGAAACGCACGGTCGCGCCTTTGGCGGTGCCCAGATCAGCGTGCACTTCCCAGTACTCTTCCGGGATGAACGCGCGAATTTCACGCTCACGCTCAACCACCAGCTTCACGGCAACCGATTGCACACGGCCGGCGGACAAGCCACGGGCGATCTTGGCCCACAGCAACGGCGAAACCATGTAACCCACGACGCGGTCGAGGAAACGACGCGCCTGCTGGGCGTTGACGCGATCGATATCCAGCTCGCCTGGTTTGGAGAAGGCTTCCTGAATCGCCTTCTTGGTGATTTCGTTGAACACCACGCGCTTGTAGCGGGTGTCGTCACCACCGATGGCTTCGCGCAGGTGCCAGGCAATGGCTTCCCCCTCGCGGTCCAAGTCGGTTGCGAGATAGATGGTGTCAGCATCTTTGGCGAGCCTGCGCAGCTCTTCGATGACCTTTTCCTTGCCCGGGAGGATCTCGTACTTGGCTTTCCAGCCATGATCCGGATCGACCCCCATGCGCGCGACCAGCTGCTTGCGCGCCTTTTCTTTAGGCGACAAGGCCGGCGCTTCGCCCGCAGCAGCCTTGCCGCGCTTGGCGGCTGGCTCTTTGCTGGCGCTAGCCGAACCGCTGGTGGGCAGGTCTCGGATATGGCCGATACTCGACTTCACCACGTATTCGTTGCCCAAATACTTGTTGATGGTCTTGGCCTTAGCCGGGGATTCCACAATGACCAGCGATTTGCCCATGGATCAGAAAATTCCTGAATTCGAGAAGTGAAAGGCGGTTGGCGCCTGACGCGGCACCGCTATATATAGTGGCAACAAGATGAGGTCAAGCGCAGGGGTTAGCGCGAACTCAGCTTATGGCTTGGTAAAAAGGCTTTCTTCGACCTGCACCAAAGCAAAGCGTGGCACCTGTTCGCCGTCAACTTCGACCGACTCCAGGAACATGCTCAAGGGACGTACCCAAAAGCCGTAATCGCCATACAGGGCTTGGTAGAAGACCACTTCTTCCTCGGTTTCCGAATGCCGCGCAACACTGAATACGCGGTACTGCGGACCTTTGTAATGTTGGTAGAGCCCAGGTTGTATCGGCATGCTTTGGCCCTCACTCAAATTTTTTCAAAATAAAAACAAAAATAAATCCGGAAAAACAAAAACCGGGGCACTTGGCCCCGGCTTCCATCGACGAAACGCTTAAACGCGTTCGAAGACGGTGGAGATACCTTGGCCGAGACCAATGCACATGGTGGCTACCCCGAGGTTGCCGCCATTTTGCTTCATCACGTTGAGCAAAGTGCCCGAGATACGCGCACCGGAGCAACCGAACGGGTGGCCCAGGGCGATAGCGCCGCCGTGCAGGTTAACCTTCTCGTTCATCTTGTCGAGCACTTTCAGATCTTTCAGCACTGGCAGGGCCTGTGCGGCGAAAGCTTCGTTGAGCTCGAAGAAGTCGATGTCGGAAATGCTCAGACCTGCGCGCTTCAATGCTTTTTGTGTGGCCGGTACTGGACCATAGCCCATGATCGCCGGGTCCACACCTGCCACTGCCATCGAGCGAATCACCGCCAGAGGCTGAATGCCCAGGTCCTGTGCACGCTGCGCCGACATCACGATCATGCACGAAGCACCATCGGTGATCTGCGACGAAGTACCGGCTGTCACGGTGCCGCCCTTCGGGTTAAACGCTGGCTTCAATGCCGCCAGGCTTTCCAGGGTGGTTTCCGGACGAATGGTTTCGTCGTAGTCGAAGGTTTTCAGGAAACCGTTCTCGTCGTAACCCTGCATCGGGATGATTTCGTCTTTGAACTTGCCTTCCACGGTCGCTTTATGGGCGAGTTGGTGGGAGCGCACGCCGAAAGCGTCCTGCTGTTCGCGAGTGATGCCGTGCATTTTGCCCAGCATTTCAGCGGTCAGGCCCATCATGCCCGAGGCTTTCGCCGCGTACAGAGACATGTGCGGGTTCGGATCGACACCGTGCATCATGCTCACGTGGCCCATGTGCTCTACGCCGCCGACGACGAACACGTCACCGTTGCCGGTCATGATCGCTTGCGCAGCAGTGTGCAGCGCGCTCATGGACGAGCCACACAGACGGCTGACGGTCTGGCCGGCCGAGGTGTGCGGGATCTGGGTCATCAGCGACGCCATGCGCGCGATGTTCCAGCCCTGCTCCAGGGTCTGGTTGACGCAGCCCCAGATCACGTCTTCGACTTCGCTCGGGTCAACCTTGACGTTGCGTTCCAGCAGTTTGCTGATCAGGTGCGCCGACATGTCTTCGGCGCGGGTGTTGCGGTGCATGCCGCCCTTGGAGCGGCCCATCGGAGTACGACCGAAGTCGACAATCACGACGTCTCTAGGATTCAAGCTCATAAGTTCACTCTCACTCTAGTTGGGGGCGCTTAACCGAAGAAGCTCTGGCCGTTTTTGGCCATTTCGCGCAGCTTCGCGGTCGGGTGGTACAGCGCGCCCAAATCAGCGTACTGGTCAGCCAGGGCAACGAACTCTGCAACACCGATCGAGTCGATGTAGCGCAGCGCACCGCCACGGAATGGAGGGAAACCAATACCGTAGACCAGACCCATGTCGGCTTCGGCAGCGGTTTCGACGATGCCGTCTTCCAGGCAACGGACGGTTTCCAGGCACAGCGGGATCATCATCCAGTTGATGATGTCTTCGTCAGTGACTTCGCGCTGTTCAAAGACGATTGGCTTGAGCACTTCCAGTACCGAAGGATCGGCCACTTTCTTCTGCTTGCCCTTCTTGTCGGTCTCGTAGGCGTAGAAGCCCTTGCCATTCTTCTGACCCAGGCGCTTGGCTTCGTAGAGCACGTCAACGGCCGAGCGACGGTCGTCCTTCATGCGGTCCGGGAAACCTTCCGCCATCACGTCACGACCGTGGTGGCCGGTGTCGATGCCGACCACGTCCATCAGGTACGCCGGGCCCATCGGCCAGCCGAATTTTTCCATGATCTTGTCGATACGGACGAAGTCCACACCGGCGCTGACCAGCTTGGCGAAACCGCCGAAGTACGGGAACAATACGCGGTTGACCAGGAAGCCCGGGCAGTCGTTGACGACGATCGGGTTCTTGCCCATTTTCTTGGCGTAGGCAACGGTAGTTGCAACAGCCAGCTCGCTGGACTTCTCGCCACGAATCACTTCCACCAGCGGCATCATGTGCACCGGGTTGAAGAAGTGCATACCGACGAAGTTTTCCGGACGCTTGAGGGCTTTGGCCAGCAAGGTGATGGAAATGGTCGAGGTGTTGGACGCGAGGATGGTGTCCTCTTTGACCTTGTCTTCAACTTCAGCCAGTACCGCTTGCTTGACCTTCGGGTTCTCGACGACGGCTTCAACCACCAGGTCCACGTGACCGAAATCACCGTAGGACAGGGTTGGACGGATGCCGTTGAGCACTTCAGCCATTTTCGCGGCGGTCATGCGGCCTTTATCAACGCGGCCAACCAGCAGTTTGGCGGCTTCGGCCAGACCCTGCTCGATACCGGCTTCGTTGATGTCCTTCATCAGGATCGGCGTGCCTTTGGACGCCGACTGATAGGCGATACCGCCACCCATGATGCCGGCGCCAAGTACGGCAGCCTGCTTCACGTCCTTGGCGATTTCGTCGTAGGCCTTGGCCTTTTTCTTCAGTTCCTGATCGTTCAGGAACAGACCGATCAAGCTCTGCGCGGCAGAGGTCTTGGCCAGTTTGACGAAACCTGCAGCTTCGACTTCCAGAGCCTTGTCGCGACCGAAGTTCGCGGCTTTCTGGATGGTCTTGATCGCTTCAACCGGCGCCGGGTAGTTCGGGCCAGCCTGACCGGCCACGAAACCTTTGGCGGTTTCGAAAGCCATCATTTGTTCGATGGCGTTCAGCTTCAGCTTTTCCAGCTTCGGTTGACGCTTGGCCTTGTAGTCGAACTCGCCGGAGACGGCGCGCTTGATCAGCTCAAGGGCCGCTTCCTGCAACTTCTCAGGCGCAACCACGGCATCGACGGCGCCTACTTTCAGCGCGTCTTCAGGACGGTTTTCCTTGCCGGAGGCAATCCACTCGATCGCGTTGTCGGCACCGATCAGGCGCGGCAGACGCACGGTACCGCCGAAGCCCGGGTAGATGCCCAGCTTGACTTCCGGCAGACCGATCTTGGCCTTGGTAGACATGACGCGGTAGTCCGCCGCCAGGCACATTTCCAGACCGCCACCCAAAGCGATGCCGTTGATGGCAACCACAGTCGGGACGTTGAGGTCTTCGAAATCGCTGAAAATCTTGTTGGCTTCGAGGTTGCCAGCAACAAGCTCTGCATCCGGCAGCTTGAAGTTGTCGACAAATTCGGTGATGTCGGCGCCGACGATGAAAACGTCCTTGCCACTGCTGACGATCACACCCTTGATCGAAGCATCTGCCTTGATGGTGTCTACGGCCTGACGCAGTTCGTTCAGGGTTAGACGGTTGAACTTGTTGACGGACTCACCCTTGAGGTCGAACTTCAGTTCGACGATGCCACTTTCAAGAGCCTTAACCGTGATGGCTTTACCTTCGTAAATCATCAACTGATCTCCACGATATGGAAGCTGAACAGTACACGTCGGACGCAGGCGAATGGCTGGCAGGACGTCAATCGTCAATGCTACGCCAATCCACCCGGCACACCCGCCAACGCGATAGTCGGGATTCTGTAGGAGCGGTCTGAAATACAAACGCTCAATTCATACGCCCGTTTGATTTGGGTACGCCACCTTCACGGAATTTCCGGCAATTGTCAATCGCCCAAAATGCGGGTTGCAACGCGACTTTGCGGTCACTTCCGTAACGCGAAGATCTCTAACACGCAGGTGCATGTGCTGCCATTCATAGGATCAATCATTAGAAAAGTCGCCCTAATTCACGGCAGCCCGCGTTTAACGAGCTACGCTGGCGGAACCTGAAGGAAAAATTTGAACGCTTTTGGCGAATGCCCGGCGTAAGATCAGCCCACAGCGAATTTACCGGCCTGCCTGGCCAACCCGCCCGATGTTGTTGTCGGGCTTTTTATTGCCTGGCGTTTCGCACCCTTGCAGTGCGAAACGCGATTGATGTCATGCCAATGCTTTCAACAGCACATCGATGTCCTGCAAAACCGCCGCTTCGCCCTTCTCGCCCCAATACAAGGCGATCATCTGCCTATCGGCCTCGACCTTGTAGACGTTGTCCGGCAATTTTTCGAAATGATTGAGCAGTGCCAGATCTTCGCAGGTTTCCTGCCACTGATTGACCCACAGACCCGGTGATTTCTGCCAGTAACTCCAGCAGGCAGGCTGCGTGCCGCGTCGTGGCCGATGGTACTGCGCGCAGGGGTTCGGCGGCTCCTGACCGAGCCAGTGCGGCCATTCCTGAGGCGCAAGCTGCATGGCCAGCCCGATGCGTCGCGCCTCCATGCGCAGGGCCATCCGGCCACTCTGATGGCGAGACGGCCGCAACCATGCCAGCGGACTGAGAACCACCAGCAGGATTGACACCACTATCCAGACCGTCATATCTGTACTCCCGATTTTGAATGAGCGCATTGAGTCACTTTGGAACCAATGCGCTTGAAACCAGCCATACTTACCAATATTGCATTTCTCAGGAGGAGCACCTCATGCCCTACAACCATATTCTGGTCGCTGTAGATCTAACCGAAGAGTGCGACCCTGTAATCCACCGGGCTCGCGAGCTGTCGGTGAGCAACGGTGCGAAGCTTTCCCTGGTGCACATCGTCGAACCGATGGCCATGGCCTTTGGCGGCGATGTGCCAATGGACCTGTCACAACTGCAACAACAGCAGTTCGACCAGGCCAAGGAGCGACTCGACCGCTTGATCCTGAAATATCCGGAGCTCTCCAAGGAATACAGTCACCTGACCTACGGCCAGCCACGCCAGGAGATTCACCATCTGGCCAAGGAACAGACCTGCGACCTGATCGTGGTGGGCAGCCATGGCCGGCATGGCCTGGCACTGCTGCTGGGCTCCACCGCCAACGACGTCCTGCACGGTGCGCCTTGCGATGTGCTGGCGGTGCGCCTGCAAAACAAAAGCTGATAACACAAACCATTGTGGGAGCGGGCTTGCTCGCGAAAGCGGTGTGACAGACGACCCATTCGTTGAATGTTAAACCGCCTTCGCGAGCAAGCCCGCTCCCACACTGGATCTGCGGCAACCCGCAGATTGCATTCCATATGAAAAGCCCGGCGCTCATCACTGAGCGCCGGGCTTTTTTATTGCAGGATCAATCAGGCATCCAGTTCAGCCCAACGCTCGACCATCACGTCAAGTTCAGCCTGCAACTGTGACAGCTGGGCGATCACCGCAGCGGTTTCGGCAGCCGGACGCAGGTAGAAACCGGCATCCGCCATCTGCGCTTCAACGGCAGCGATCTGCTGCTCCATGGCTTCGATCTGCCCTGGCAACGCTTCCAGCTCGCGCTGCAACTTGTAGCTGAGCTTTTTCTTCGCAGGCGCTTCGACCGCCGCCGCAACTGGCGCAGGCTCGGCCTTGACCACAGCGGAGTTCAAGTCGGCCTTGCCGGATTTGCTCTCGGTCACGCCCAACAGACGCGGCGAACCGCCCTGACGCAGCCAGTCCTGATAACCACCGACGTATTCGCGAACCTTGCCTTCACCTTCGAAGACCAGAGTGCTGGTGACCACGTTGTCGAGGAATGCCCGGTCGTGGCTGACCATCAGCACGGTGCCGTTGAAGGTCAGCAAGACCTCTTCCAGCAGTTCGAGGGTTTCGACGTCGAGGTCGTTGGTCGGTTCGTCGAGTACCAGCAGGTTCGCCGGCTTGCTGAACAGTTTGGCCAGCAACAGACGGGCACGCTCACCACCAGACAGCGCCTTGACCGGCGTGCGGGCACGCTGCGGGCTGAACAGGAAGTCGCCGAGGTAGCTCAGCACGTGGCGGCTCTGGCCGTCGATATCGATGAAGTCGCGACCTTCGGCGACGTTGTCGATTACGGTCTTTTCCAGATCCAGCTGATGGCGCAACTGGTCGAAGTAAGCGACGTCGATCTTCGTGCCCTCTTCCACCTTGCCGCTGGTAGGTTGCAGGCCGCTGAGCATCAGTTTGAGCAGCGTGGTCTTGCCGGTGCCGTTGGCGCCGAGCAGACCGATGCGGTCGCCGCGCTGCAACACCATCGAGAAATCCTTGATCAGGAACGGCCCGCCCGGGTGAGCGAAGCTCACGTTATCGAGCACCATCACCTGTTTGCCGGACTTGTCGGCGGTTTCCAGCTGGATGTTGGCCTTGCCGGTACGCTCACGACGCTCGCTGCGTTCGACGCGCAGGGCTTTCAGAGCACGCACGCGACCTTCGTTACGGGTACGACGAGCCTTGATGCCCTGACGAATCCACACTTCTTCC
This sequence comes from Pseudomonas sp. MAG733B, assembly GCF_036884845.1. Lineage (NCBI taxonomy): Bacteria > Pseudomonadati > Pseudomonadota > Gammaproteobacteria > Pseudomonadales > Pseudomonadaceae > Pseudomonas > Pseudomonas sp. MAG733B. The sequence continues at coordinate 2,542,237 of NZ_CP145732.1, read as the reverse complement.
TGAGCCAGACGCTTGTCGAACAGCGCGTTAGCGGTGGCTTCAGCAGCCAGTTCGGCTTCTTTGTGCACGAGGAAACTGGCGTAGTCGCCGTTCCAGTCGATCAGGCCGCCGCGGTCCAGTTCGAGGATGCGGGTGGCGAGGTTTTGCAAGAAGGAACGGTCGTGCGTGATGAACAGCACGGCGCCCTGGAAATCCTTCAGCGCCTCTTCCAGCCAGGCGATCGCACCGATGTCCAGGTGGTTGGTCGGTTCGTCGAGCAGCAGCAGGTCCGGTTCGGAAACCAGAGCCTGGGCCAGCAGGACGCGACGACGCCAGCCGCCGGACAATTCGGCGAGGGTCTTGTCGGCCGGCAACTGCAAACGGCTGAGGGTGCTGTCGACGAGGGTCTGCAAACGCCAGCCATCGCGGGCTTCGAGGTCGTGCTGGACGTGCATCAGCTTGTCCAGGTCGGCGTCGGTGACGCAGTTCTGGCTCAGGTGGTGATACTCGGCGAGCAAGGCGCCGACACCGTCCAGACCTTCGGCCACCACGTCGAACACTGTCCGCTCGTCGGCTACCGGCAATTCTTGCGGCAATTCGCCAATCTTGAGGCCGGGTGCGCGCCAAACCGAGCCGTCATCGGGCTTCTGGTCGCCCTTGACGAGCTTCATCATGCTGGACTTGCCAGTGCCGTTGCGGCCGATGATGCACACCCGCTCACCACGGGCGATCTGCCAGGACACCTTGTCCAACAACGGCATAGCGCCGAAAGCAAGGGACACATCGCTGAATTTGAGCAGGGTCATGAGCTTCTCCAAAAACCGGGCGCGCATTCTACCTGAATCAAGGCTTCAGAAGGCCGGCAATTTCACTGTCGAAGCACTCTGCACAACAAATGTTGCGAACTGATGCAGACAGGTCCGCAAAGCTTTCGCCTGCTGCTGGCAAAAGGCTAAGCTACGGATAATTCAGTGTGGCCATCGCCCGCACTTGTCATGTTTTTTATGCCCGGACGTCTCATGCGCAGTCGCCTCTTCAAGCTTTTGTCCTGTTTTTTACTCTCTGCCGCTGCCGTTCAGACCGCCCAAGCGGTGGACCTGTCCACCCAACGCCAGTATTACGATGAAGCCAAGCGCGCCTTGGCCAAAGGCGATAGCGGTCCTTACTTCCGTTACAGCCAGGCCTTGGCCGATTATCCGCTGGAACCGTACCTGGCGTATGACGAGCTGACCGCGCGCCTGAAAACCGCAAGCAATGCCGAAATCGAAAAATTCCTCGCTGAACATGGCGACCTGCCACAAGCCAACTGGATGAAACTGCGCTGGTTGCGCTGGCTGGCCGAGCGCGGCGACTGGGCAACGTTCGTCAAGTACTACGATCCGAAAATGAATTTCACCGAACTGGATTGCCTGAATGCGCAATACCAGATCAGCCACAACCTCAAAACCGAAGGTTATGCCAACGCCAACAAGCTCTGGCTGACCGGAAAATCGCAACCGGAAGCCTGTGACACGCTGTTCGGCATGTGGGCCGCCGATGGCCAACTGACCGAACAAAAACGCTGGGAACGCACCAAACTCGCGGCCCAGGCGCGCAATTACCCACTGGCCAACAGCCTGACCAACGGCCTGACCACCCTCGCCCCTCGCGGCCGCTTGCTGGTGGATGTAGCGCAGAACCCGGAACTGTTGAATCAGCCATCGCGCTTCACTCCGGCCGACGAACCGATGTCCGACGTGGTCAGCCTTGGCCTGCGCCGCCTCGCTCGCCAAGACCCCGACAAGGCCATGAACCTGCTGGACGGGTACGCCAGCAGCATGCATTTCTCCCGTGATGAAAAGGTCGCCATCGCCAGAGAAATCGGGCTGACGCTCGCCAAGCGTTTCGACAGCCGTGCGCTGGAGATGATGACCAAGTACGACCCGGAATTGCGCGACAACACCGTGTCCGAATGGCGTTTGCGCCTGTTATTGCGCCTGGCCCGTTGGGACGACGCCTATCAGTTGACCCGCCGTCTGCCACAGGATCTGGCCACCACCAACCGCTGGCGCTACTGGCAGGCCCGCACCCTGGAGCTGGCGCAACCGCAAAGCCCGGAACCGCAATCCCTTTACAAAAGCCTCGCCCGCGAACGTGACTTCTATGGATTTCTCGCGGCGGATCGCTCGCAATCGCCCTATTCGTTGAACAACAAACCGCTGGTGATGAGCCAGGCGCTGATCAATAAAGTGCGCAACACCCCCGGTATACGCCGCGCTCTGGAGTTCCACGCCCGAGGGCAGATCGTCGATGGCCGACGCGAGTGGTATCACGTCAGCCGCCACTTCAGCCGTGACGAAATGGTCGCCCAGGCAAAACTGGCCTACGACCTGAAATGGTATTTCCCGGCCATTCGCACAATCAGTCAGGCGCAATATTGGGACGATCTGGATATCCGCTTCCCGATGGCCCACCGCAACACGTTGGTGCGTGAAGCGAAGAATCGTGGCTTGCATCCAAGCTGGGCGTTCGCCATCACCCGCCAGGAAAGCGCCTTCATGGACGACGCCCGCTCCAGTGTCGGCGCCAGCGGCCTGATGCAGTTGATGCCCGCCACCGCCAAGGAAACCGCGCGCAAGTTCAGCATTCCGTATGCCTCGCCGCAGCAGTTGTTCGATCCGGACAAAAACATCCAGCTCGGCGCCGCGTACCTGAGCCAGGTCCACAGCCAGTTCAACGGCAACCGCGTTCTCGCCTCCGCCGCCTACAACGCCGGCCCAGGCCGCGTGCGCCAATGGCTGCGCGGCGCGGATCACCTGAGTTTCGATGTGTGGGTTGAAAGCATCCCGTTCGACGAAACCCGCCAGTACGTGCAAAACGTCTTGTCGTACTCGGTGATCTACGGCCAGAAGCTCAACGCACCACAGCCGATCGTGGATTGGCATGAGCGGTATTTCGACGATCAGTGATCGTTGGCCTGGCGCACTGACAAAAATGCCCGCATCGACTGATGCGGGCATTTTTCGTTGCATTCAAAGCGTCTACGCCGACTTGAGTTGTGCGACAGCCTGTTCGCCAAGCTGAGTCAGGCGATACTTCTGAACCGGACTGTTTGGCGATTCTGGATGGGTCATTTCTATCAATTCGTTCGCCAATGCAGGCCTGAGATAGTTCGCCCGAAAGTTCGCCTTGTGGGCCAATCCGACGTCAGCCATCAAATCACTGATTTTACGCGGGCCGTTACGGTGCAATGTAGAAAGCAATTTCCTTACTGGGTCGCTTACTGGATCAGTTACTGGGTCGCTTGTTGGCTCACCAAGAACTGCCTCCTCAAGCGCAGTGCTCAGTGCTTGCAGCATGAACTCTACGAACGGAGTCGATTCAGCCAACTGATCCGCAGCTGACAACGCTGTGTAGTAAGCGTCCTGCTGGTCCCGAATGACCGCTTCGACTGGCAAGTAAGACAATACCGGACGCCACTGACTGAGTATCAGTGTCTGCCAAAGACGCCCCATGCGGCCGTTGCCATCGGCGAAGGGATGGATGAACTCGAACTCGTAATGGAATACACAGCTTGTGATCAATGGATGCCAATCAGAGGCGGCAAGCCACGCCAACAAGTCATCAATCAAATGCGCAACGCGACTTGGCGGCGGTGCCATGTGGACCAGTTTGTCGCCACGGTAGATGCCCACACCGGCTCGACGAAACTGGCCAAAATCGTCAATCAATCCACCCATCAGCAACTCATGGGCTTGAAGCAAGTCGATTCGACTGCTGGGCTGCCAGTCTGGCATGGCTTCGTAAGCAGCGAAGGCATTACGCACTTCCTGGATTTCGCGAGGCAATCCCAGAACGCGCTGCCCTGCGAGAACAGCTGTCACTTGCTCAACGCTAAGGGTGTTGTTCTCGATGGCCAAGGACGCCTGAATCGTTCGTATCCGATTGCCACGACGCAACTGAGGAGTCTGCAGGCGTTCGTCCATAGCCGTTAGCTGACCGATCTGCTCACTGATTTCAGCGATCAGCGACAACATTTTTGAAGTCAGGGTCAACGGTGGTTGGTAACGGCTCATATCCTCATCCGGGCTCACGACTGAAGACGACATAATGCCCGAACCGGGCAGCATTCAGCAGCACCCATTCACGCAGCCTCATGTCCATCATTGAACTGCAACGCCGCCAACCGCGCATACAGCGCATTGCTCGCGATCAGCTCTTGATGCGTGCCCACCGCCACCAGTTTGCCTTGATCCATCACGGCGATGCGGTCGGCGTTTTTCACCGTGGCCAGCCGATGGGCGATGACCAGGGTCGTGCGGTTTTTCATCAGGCTCGGCAGGGCTTGCTGGATCAGGTGTTCGCTTTGGGCATCGAGGGCGCTGGTGGCTTCGTCGAGCAGCAGGATGGGCGCATCCACCAGCAGCGCTCGGGCGATGGCCAGGCGTTGGCGTTGGCCGCCGGACAAGCCGAGGCCACCATCGCCCAGATGGGTCTGATAACCGTTGGGCATCGCTTCGATGAAGTCGTGGGCGTAGGCGATTTTTGCCGCTTCCTGGACCTCGGCCAACGTCGCGCCGGGGTTGCCGTAGCGGATGTTTTCTTCAATGCTGCCGAAAAACAGCGCCGGGGTTTGCGAGACCAATGCGAAGCAGCGCCGCAGGTCCAGCGGATCGAGTTGGGTCAGCGGCGTGCCATCGAGCAGGATGCGGCCTTCAACAGGGTCGTAGAAGCGCAGCAACAAGTCATACACCGTCGACTTGCCCGCGCCGGACGGTCCGACCAAGGCCAGGGTTTCGCCGGCCCTGACCGTCAGATTCAAGCCATCGACGGCAAAGCTTTCGGGACGTGACGGGTAGGAAAAACGCACGTCTTGCAACAGCAGATCGCCCTTCACCCGCGCGGGCAAGGTCACCAGATTAGTCGTCGGTGGCAGGATGATGTTTTCCGAACGCAGCAATTCGGCGATGCGTTCCGCCGCGCCAGCCGCGCGCTGCAATTCGCCGATCACCTCACTCAAGGTGCCGAACGCACTGCCCACAATCAGGCTGTAGAAGACAAACGCTGCCAGCTCCCCGGCGGAAATTCGCCCGGCCATCACATCCATGCCGCCGACCCAAAGCATCACGCCCACGGCGCCCAGCACCAGCACGATCACCAGAGTGATCAACCAGGCCCGCTGGAAAATGCGTTTGCGCGCGGTGTTGAACGCTTCCTCCACGGTCACGGCAAAACGCTGCTCGTCCTGGACCTGGTGGTTGTAGGCCTGCACGGTCTTGATCTGGCCGAGGGTTTCGGAGACATAGCTGCCGATATCGGCGATCCGGTCCTGACTCAGGCGCGACAGGTTGCGCACCCGCCGGCCGAAGATCAGGATCGGCGCGATCACCAACGGCAAAGCGACCACCACGATGCTGGTGAGTTTGGGGTTGGTGATAAACAGCAGGACGATCCCGCCGATCACCATCAGCAAATTGCGCAAAAACAGCGACAGCGAAGAGCCGATCACTGATTGCAGCAGCGTGGTATCGGCGGTCAGCCGCGACTGGATTTCGGAACTGCGGTTGTTTTCGTAGAAACCCGGATGCAGGTAGATCAGATGATTGAACACCTGACGGCGGATGTCGGCAACGCAGCGCTCGCCGATCCATGACACCAGATAAAACCGGGCAAACGTGCCGACCGCAAGGCCAATCACCAGCAGCATGAACAAACCGATGGTCTGGTTGAGCAAATGCGGGGACTGGGTCATGAAACCCTGATCCACCAGCAGACGAATGCCCTGCCCCATGGACAGAGTGATGCCCGCCGTGACAATCAACGCAAGCAAGGCCCCGAAAGCGTGCCAGCGATAAGGCGCGATGAAACGGCTGGCCAGGCGAATGGCGCGGCGGTGACGAACTGTGAGCATGGACATCATCCAGGGTGGAGCTATTGAAGGGGCAACCCACACCGATCAATGGAGTGGAACTTGGTAAATCACAATGAGTCAGGTTAATTATGACCACCAAGACTAGGCCATAGACGCTATTGGTCTAAGGTCCGGGTGGCAACGGCGCGGTATTTCTGGTGGACTGGTATTGCCGCCACGGAGAGATCGCAGGGAGTTGTCACAGCCTGGTCACCTGGTGGTTCTACAGTAAGCACACAACCTGATGAGGAGACAGGCCATGTCCTTGCAAAACAGCAGCGATGACAAGATTCAAGTGATCCGCACGCAGCCAGACCAGTCTCTGGGATGCTCGATTATCGATGAACAGGGCCGCGAAGTACCGATCACTGAAGACATGATCCAGCAAGCTTGCAGCGAGCTGGAAAAGCGATTGGTCAAGCCTGCCGAACAAGAGTGATATAGCCACCGTCTTCATTGACCCGGCCCATGATGGCCGGGTTTTTTATGTCTGCAAGGCTTGTATCGTTAGAGCGTTGTCGCACCCAACGCCGCCACAATCCTCTGCAACTCAGGCGCATCCCCATCAATCCGCACCTGCAACCCATCAATCTCCCGCCGCGATGGATAGTTCTTGCGCAACACATCGAACGCCGCACGCTGCTCGCTCACACTGCCTACAAGGCTGCGGCGGAAATCCGCATCGTCGCGGCGCGGGTCGTACACGCCACGGCACAACATCGCCAGCGCCCAGGTCGGATCGCTTTCAGCGCTCAGGGTCACTTGCGACAACCACGGTGCCGGCAACAAATCATTCAGGCTGACTTGGGCTGGTTGCCCGAGAAAATCGCAATACGCCTGGTAGATCTGCGCCGTGCCGCGCTGCTTGCCATCGAGGCTGTAGCCGGCAATGTGCGGCGTCGCCAGCACGCAGAGTTCAGCCAGCGCCACATCGACTTCCGGCTCGCCTTCCCAGACATCGAGCACCGCTTGCAGGTCTTCGCGCTCCAACAGCACATCGCGTAAAGCGGCGTTATTGACCACTGGACCACGACTGGCGTTGATCAGCCAGGCGCCCGTTTTGAGTTGGTTCAAACGCTTTTTATCGAACAAGTGCCAGGTCGACTGCGAGCCTTGTTTGGTCAGCGGCGTGTGCAGGCTGATCACGTCGCACTGCTCGATGATCTCTTCCAGGCTGACGTAATCGCCACCTTCAGCGGCTTGCCGTGGCGGGTCGCAAACCAGCACTTTCCAGCCCAGCCCTTGCAGGACCTTGACCAGTCGCCCGCCCACCTCACCCGCACCGACCACGCCGTACGTGCGCCGGGTCAGGTCGACGCCTTCGATTTCGGCCAGGGTCAGCAGACTGCCGAGCACATAGTCGACCACGCCCCGGGCATTGCAACCCGGTGCACTGGACCAGGTGATGCCGGCCTGTTGAAAGTAATCCCTGTCCAGGTGATCGGTGCCGATGGTGCAGGTGCCGACAAAGCGCACGTTGCTGCCTTCGAGCAAGGCGCGGTTGACGTTGGTCACCGAACGCACCAGCAATACATCGGCCTGTTCGACGGTGGCGCGGTCGATTGAGCGTCCCGGCACCCGGCGGATTTCACCGAAACCTTCGAAGAAGGCATCAAGCAGGGGGATATTTTCGTCGGCAACAATCAGCATGGCAGGCTCCTTTGGCGGATCGGCAGTGTAGGCGTAGATGACACATCGCGCCTAGCACGGTGCTGGCAACTGATTACAAATCCCTAACACTGGTCTTTTCCTGACCACTGCGTCAACGCGTAGAATGCGCGCCTGTGCATCAAAACCCTTTTGGACGTTTTGCTATTGAATCCTGTAACTGAAAACACCGTCGCCGCGGCTCCTGCGCGGACGACTCCCGTACGCGTGGAGCTCAAAGGCTTGCTCAACCTGGCCATGCCGATCATGGTCGCGCAACTGGCCACCACGGCCATGGGCTTCGTCGATGCCGTGATGGCCGGCCGTGTCAGCCCGCGGGACCTGGCCTCGGTAGCGCTGGGCAACTCGATCTGGATTCCGGTCTACCTGTTGATGTCTGGCGTTTTATTGGCGACCACGCCAAAAGTCGCCCAACGCTTTGGCGCCAGGCAGTTTGACGAGATCGGCCCACTAGTTCGCCAGGCGTTGTGGCTGGCACTGTGTGTCGGGTTGATCGGCAGTGGCCTGCTGCTCAGCGCAGAGCCGATCCTGCACTGGATGAAAGTCGATCCGCAGTTGATTGAACCGAGCATGGGTTACCTGCACGGTATCGCCTTCGGCTTTCCCGGCATGGCTTTCTATTACGTGCTGCGCTGCTACAGCGATGGCATGGGTCGTACCCGTCCGAGCATGGTCATTGGCTTGAGCGGCCTGCTGCTGAACATCCCGTTGAACTATGCGTTGATCTATGGCCATTTCGGCGCACCGGCCCTGGGCGGCGTTGGTTGCGGCTGGGCCAGCGGCATCGTGATGTGGTTCATGGCGTTGAGCATGGCCGGCTGGACTTTCTGGGCCCCGTTCTATGCGCGCACCCGTGTATTGGTGCGTTTCGACCGTCCGCAATGGGCCGTGATAAAGCGCCTGATGAGTATTGGCCTGCCGATCGGCATCGCCGTCTTCGCCGAGTCCAGCATCTTCGCGGTCATCGCCCTGTTGATCGGCAGTCTCGGTTCTACAGTAGTGGCCGGTCACCAGATCGCCCTGAACATCAGCTCGCTGCTGTTCATGATTCCTTACTCGCTGGGCATGGCGGTGACTGTGCGGGTCGGTCAGGCACTCGGTGCCGGCAATCCTTGGCAGGCGCGCTTCGCGGCGAAGGTCGGGCTTGGTGCAGCACTGGTGTTTGCGGCGTTTTCGGCGACGCTCATTTTGTGCCTGCGCGAACCTATCGCTTCGATCTACACGCCTGACAAGGCTGTGATCCAGATTGCCTCGATGCTGATTGTGTATGCCGCGCTGTACCAGTTTTCCGATGCCATCCAGGTAATTTGCGCGGGCGCATTGCGTGGCTATCAGGACACTCGGGTGACGATGATCCTGACGCTGTTCGCCTATTGGGGCATCGGCCTGCCGGTCGGTTACGTGCTGGGGCTGACCAACTGGTTCGGTCCGGCCAGCGGTCCGAACGGGCTGTGGGAAGGGCTGATTGCCGGTTTGAGCTGTGCGGCGTTGATGCTGTCAATCCGCCTGACGCGCAGTGCGCGCAAACGGATTCGCATGAGCCGCTCGGCGGGATAACCGAACAAAAAAAAGACCTGCTTTTGCAGGTCTTTTTTTTGCGGCGCGTTAATCGGACTTCTTGCGAATCCAGTACAGATAGGTACCGGCGTCTTCGTGTTGCGCCACCAGTTCGTGGTCAAGAAACACGCAGAACTTGGGGATATCGCGACGGGTCGACGGGTCGGTCGCGATCACCTTGAGCAGGCCACCGGGTGCCAGGTCACGGATATGCTGGTGCAGCATCATCACTGGCTCAGGGCAATTGAGACCGGTGGCGTCGAGGGTGCCGTCAACCGGCGTATCAAGCATTTCACTCATGATCAACTCCTGAAACTTGCCGGCATTGTCGCGCATTGCCGGGTGTAACGTCATCTTTTGGCTAGCACCGTACCTGTGGGAGCGGGCTTGCTCGCGAAGGCGGTGCGTCAGCAACGTTGATGTCGACTGACACGACGCCTTCGCGAGCAAGCCCGCTCCCACAAGGGTCGTGCGTGTCAGCGGGACTTGGGTTTCTTCACGTCCAGCCGGCGCAGATGGCAGGTCACTTCTTCGCGGTCGTGGTACAGCTGTTTACAGCCGATCTCGACCTTGATTCCACGAGCCTTGAAGCCATCGGCAATGCGCTCCAGCAATCGCTTCACTTCGGCATAGCGCTGTTTCATCGGCAACTTCAGGTTGACCACCGCTTCGCGGCAATGCCCGTCGCCGATCCACTCTTCCAGCATCGCGGCGTTGCGCGCCGGTTTCTCGACGATGTCGCAGACCATCCAGTCCACCGGCTGCTTGGGCTTGAAGGTGAAACCATCGGCCATCAAGTGCTGCACTAGACCAGTGTCCATCAGGCTCTCGGCCATCGGGCCGTTGTCGATGGCGGTTACCAGCATGCCGCGATTGACCAGTTGCCAGGTCCAGCCACCCGGCGCAGCGCCGAGGTCGACGCCGGTCATGTCGCTGTGCAGGCGCTCGTCCCACTGATCGCGCGGGATGAAATGGTGCCAGGCTTCTTCCAGCTTCAAGGTCGAACGGCTCGGCGCCTCGCGGGGGAACTTCAAACGCGGAATGCCCATCGGCCACATCGCCGAGTTGTTCGACTCCGCCAGACCGACAAACACCTCACGACCGCTTTTGAAGGTCAGAAGAAGTCGCGGTTTATGAGCATCTTCGACAAGCTTGCCGGCAGCCATCAGCGCCTTGCGCAAGTGAACTTCGAATTTCTTGCAGAAGTTCGACAGTTCCTTGCCATCGTTGGTATCGACCATTTCCAGCCACAGGCTGCCGCACACCGGAAAATCCGCCATGTGCGCGAGGATCACGCTGATGCGGTCGGTTTCCGGCAGGTCGATGAAAATGCCCCGGGCCCATTGGCGCGGGAAGATCAGTCGTTCGAAACGCTGACCACGCATCAGGCGTTCGGCGCCGTCTTCTTCGGTGCAGACAAATTCGGCGCAGGCACTGGCGGCCTTGGCCTTGGCATAACCGGCCACGTTCAGTTGTGCGGCGAGGTCGGAAATCTCGGAACAGACTTCACCTTCGAAACCTGGCCGGCAATGCATGAATAGGGTGTTCATTCTTACTCCTGGGCAGATGGCGAGACATTCAACCACTGCGCGATGCCCAGACTTGCCCTGAAGCAAAGCCTGTCACGAAAACCGGCGCATGATAGCCGACTTCGGAACCTCGGACTTGTCGATAGAGTCCAGTTATTAGCCAGCTACTTAAAACAGGGCTAGGTTTAATGCTCTGCCCGTCCCCTCAGTCCGTAGCCGTGCGGACTTCAAGGAGTGATCGCAATGCCGTCCCTCGATAGCCTGAAGACTCTGAAAACCCTGCAAGTCGACGACAAGACCTACCACTATTTCAGCCTGCCCGATGCCGCCAAGAGCCTGGGCGATCTGGACAAGTTGCCGATGTCGTTGAAAGTGCTGCTGGAAAACCTGCTGCGCTGGGAAGACGAAAAAACCGTGACCGGCGCCGACCTCAAGGCGATTGCCGCCTGGCTCAAGGAGCGCCGCTCCGACCGCGAAATCCAGTACCGCCCGGCACGGGTATTGATGCAAGACTTCACCGGCGTGCCCGCCGTGGTCGATCTGGCCGCCATGCGTGCGGCGATGGCCAAGGCCGGTGGCAATCCGCAGCGGATCAACCCGCTCTCCCCCGTCGATCTGGTGATCGACCACTCAGTGATGGTCGACAAGTTCGCCACCAGCAGCGCCTTCAAACAGAACGTCGACATCGAAATGCAACGCAACGGCGAACGTTATGCGTTCCTGCGCTGGGGCCAAAGTGCATTCGACAACTTCAGCGTAGTGCCGCCGGGCACCGGGATCTGCCACCAGGTGAATCTGGAATACCTGGGCCGCACGGTGTGGACCAAAGACGAGGATGGCCGCACTTACGCCTTCCCGGACACGTTGGTCGGCACTGATTCCCACACCACCATGATCAACGGCCTCGGCGTGCTTGGCTGGGGCGTCGGCGGGATCGAAGCGGAAGCGGCGATGCTCGGGCAACCGGTGTCGATGCTGATTCCGGAAGTGATCGGCTTCAAACTTACCGGCAAGCTCAAGGAAGGCATCACCGCCACCGACCTGGTGCTGACCGTGACCCAAATGCTGCGCAAGAAAGGCGTGGTCGGCAAATTCGTCGAGTTCTACGGCGATGGCCTCGCCGACTTGCCGCTGGCCGACCGCGCGACCATTGCCAACATGGCTCCGGAGTACGGCGCCACCTGCGGCTTTTTCCCGGTGGACGACGTGACGCTGGAATACTTGCGTCTGTCCGGCCGCCCGATTGAAACCGTGAAACTGGTCGAGGCCTACAGCAAGGCGCAAGGCCTGTGGCGCTTGCCGGGCAAGGAACCGGCATTCACCGACAGCCTGGCGCTGGACATGGCCAGCGTCGAAGCCAGCCTCGCCGGACCGAAACGCCCGCAAGACAGGGTTTCACTGCCGAATGTCGCACAAGCCTTCAGCGACTTCCTCGGCCTGCAAATGAAGCCCACCAGCAAGGAAGAAGGTCGCCTGGAAAGCGAGGGCGGCGGCGGTGTGGCGGTGGGCAACGCCGATCTGGCCGGTGAAGTGGACTACGACTTTGAAGGGCAAACGGTTCGCCTGAAAAACGGCGCGGTGGTGATCGCGGCGATTACCTCCTGCACCAACACCTCCAACCCGAGTGTGATGATGGCTGCCGGCCTGGTGGCGAAGAAAGCCGTGGAAAAAGGCCTGCGCCGCAAACCCTGGGTGAAAAGCTCGCTGGCCCCCGGCTCGAAAGTGGTCACCGATTACTACAAGGCTGCCGGCCTGACGCAATACCTCGATGCGCTCGGGTTTGCCTTGGTCGGTTATGGCTGCACCACCTGCATCGGCAACTCCGGTCCGTTGCCGGAACCGATCGAAAAAGCCATCCAGAAAGCCGACCTGACCGTGGCCTCGGTGTTGTCGGGTAATCGCAACTTCGAAGGTCGGGTTCATCCGCTGGTGAAAACCAACTGGCTGGCGTCGCCGCCGCTGGTGGTTGCTTACGCATTGGCCGGCACGGTGCGCATCGACCTCAGCCGTGAGCCCTTGGGCGAGGACCAGAACGGCAATCTGGTTTATCTGCGGGACATCTGGCCGAGCACCCAGGAAATCGCCGAGGCCGTGGAGCAGGTCAACACCGCCATGTTCCACAAGGAGTACGCCGAAGTGTTTGCCGGTGACGAACAATGGCAAGCCATCGAAGTGCCGCAAGCGGCGACCTACGTCTGGCAGGACGATTCAACCTATATCCAGCATCCGCCGTTCTTCGATGACATTGGCGGACCACCGCCGGTGGTCAAGGACGTCAGTGGCGCGCGCGTGCTTGCGCTGCTGGGCGATTCGGTAACTACCGACCACATCTCCCCGGCCGGCAACATCAAGGCTGACAGCCCGGCGGGCCGCTACCTGCGCGAGAAAGGCGTGGAGCCGCGCGATTTCAACTCCTACGGCTCGCGCCGTGGTAACCACGAAGTGATGATGCGCGGCACCTTCGCCAACATCCGCATTCGCAATGAAATGCTCGGCGGCGAAGAAGGCGGCAACACCCTCTACATCCCGACCGGAGAGAAGCTGGCGATCTACGACGCGGCCATGCGGTATCAAGCCGCAGGGACGCCGCTGGTGGTGATCGCCGGGCAAGAATACGGCACCGGATCGAGCCGCGACTGGGCGGCCAAGGGCACCAATCTGCTGGGGGTCAAAGCGGTCATCGCCGAAAGTTTCGAACGGATTCACCGTTCCAACCTGGTGGGAATGGGTGTGCTGCCGCTGCAGTTCAAGCTCGATCAGAATCGCAAGAGCCTGAACCTCAGAGGCACCGAAACCCTGGACATTCTCGGCCTGACCGGCGTTGAGCTGACGCCGCGGATGAATCTGACGCTGGTCATCAATCGTGAAAACGGCACCAGTGAAAGGATCGAGGTGCTGTGCCGGATCGATACGCTCAATGAGGTGGAATATTTCAAGTCGGGAGGGATTTTGCATTACGTGTTGCGGCAGTTGATTGCGTCGTAGTTGTGCAATGACAAAGACACCGCCTTCGGGCGGTGTTTTTTTGTGCTCACGAAAAACCCTGTGGGAGCGAGCCTGCTCGCGATGGCGGTGTAACATTCACAAATGATGGTGAATGACACTCCGCTATCGCGAGCAGGCTCGCTCCCACAGGGGGCTGCTGCAGGCCCACATAATTTCAGACACAAGGATTTTCAATGCTCGCCCTGCCATGGACGCTTCTGGCCCTGCTCTCCCTCGGCTACGGCGTGGCCCTGACCTATGGCCGACTCGGCTGGCTCGCCGGGATATCCGTCGGCTTGTTGCTGATCGCCGGTTACGCCGTCCGCCAACAACAACTTCAGTTCGGTCGCTACCTCGGCCACGCGCTGTTCATTTTCCTTGCCCTGGCCTTGGCGATGCACTGGCTGCCGGGGTTCTACAACGGTCGAGTCATTCCACCTCAGCGCTTCACCGACGATGCCGTGCGGTTCGCCATGCACCTGAATCTGGACAAACCCTTGATCGGCTTCTGGCTGTTGCTGGCCTGTCCGTGGATTGTCGGTCGGCGTTCGCTGCGACTGTTCCTATATGCCGTGCCTATGGCGCTGGCCCTGAGCGCTGTGTTGGCCTTGGGTGGTGCGCTATTGTTGGGTGTCATCGGCTGGGCGCCGAAATGGCCGGATCACGCCTGGCTGTGGCTGCTGAACAATCTGCTGCTGGTGACGCTGGTCGAAGAAGCGCTGTTTCGCGGCTATATCCAGGGCGGTCTGAGCCGATGCTTCAAGCACCTGGCGTACGGTGAAAACCTTGCCCTGCTGCTCGCCTCGCTATTGTTCGGCCTGGTGCACGCAGGGGCTGGCTGGCAATGGGTTTTACTGGCGAGCCTGGCCGGGATCGGATACGGACTGGCCTACCGTTTTGGTGGACTGGCCGCAGCCGTTGCCACGCATTTCGGCTTGAACGTGCTGCACTTTGGCCTGTTCACCTATCCGATGCTGGCGCGCTGACGCAAGGGTCGTTTTGCGACGTGCCACTGATTATCGAAAAATATTCTCAACAAATCCCGATGGTGGCCGATACAGCACTTGAAAGCCTTGCGGATTAAAAAGCCATGCGTAACAACCAGCCAATTACACAACGCGAGCGGACCTTCCCCGCCCAGCAACGGTTGATTTCCACCACCGATGCCAAGGGCATGATTACCTACTGCAACGACGACTTCGTCGAGATCAGCGGGTTTTCTCGTGAGGAACTGATCCGTGCGCCGCATAACCTGGTGCGTCACCCCGATGTCCCGGCCGCGGTGTTCGCGCACATGTGGGCCACACTGAAACAAGGCTTGCCATGGATGGGCATCGTCAAGAATCGCTGCAAGAGCGGTGATCACTATTGGGTGAACGCCTATGTGACGCCGATCTTCGAAGGCAATCAGGTGATCGGTTACGAGTCGGTGCGGGTCAAACCCACCGCCGAACAGATTCACCGCGCCGAAGCGCTCTACCAACGCATCAACCAGGGCAAGTCGGCCATTCCCTCATCCGATAAATGGTTGCCGGTCCTGCAGGACTGGCTGCCGTTCATTCTGGTCAGCCAGTTGAGTTTCATGATCGGTGCCACCCTGACCTCGCAGTGGGGTTTCGCCCTCGCCGCCGGTCTTTCGGTGCCGCTGGGCCTGATGGGGCTGAGCTGGCAGCAACGCGGCATCAAGCGCTTGCTGCGCCTGGCCGAGCAGACCACGTCCGACCCGTTGATCGCGCAGATGTACACCGACAGCCGTGGCGCCCAGGCGCGTCTGGAAATGTCGATCCTTAGCCAGGAAGCGCGTCTGAAAACCTGCCTGACTCGTCTGCAAGACACGGCCGAACACCTGACCGATCAGGCGAAGCAATCCGATGCCCTGGCGCACAACAGCTCCACTGGCCTGGAACGTCAGCGCGTCGAGACCGAGCAAGTGGCGACCGCCGTCAATCAGATGGCCGCCACCACTCAGGAAGTCGCCAGCCACGTGCAGCGCACCGCCGACGCCACTCAGGAAGCCAATCGCCTGACCGGTCGCGGTCGTGACATCGCCGGGGAAACCCGCGAAGCGATTCAACGCCTGTCGGTGGTCGTGGGTGAAACCGGCCTGACCGTGACCCAACTGGCCAAGGACAGTGACGAAATCGGCGGTGTGGTCGACGTGATCAAAGGTATCGCCGACCAGACCAACCTGCTGGCGCTCAACGCCGCCATCGAAGCGGCCCGCGCCGGTGAGATGGGGCGTGGTTTTGCGGTGGTCGCCGACGAAGTCCGTCAACTGGCGCAACGCACCAGCGAATCCACCGGGCAGATCCACGCCCTGATCGCCAAGCTGCAGCAAACCGCCAGCACTGCCGTGCAGACCATGGAAGCCGGGCATCGTCAGGCTGAAGAAGGTGTGGCACGGGTACTGGAAGCGGATCAGGCATTGGTGGGCATCAGCGAAGCGGTGGCCAACATCACCGACATGACCACCCAGATCGCTGCCGCGACCGAAGAGCAAAGTGCCGTGGCCGAGGAAATCAGCCGCAACATCAGCAACATCTCGCACCTGGCGGACCAGACCTCGGAACAGGCGCAGAACTCGGCGTTGTTGAGTGAAGAGCTGACCAAGACTGCCAACACGCAGTATTCGTTGGTGGAGCGGTTTAACCGCTGAAAACAGCCCCATACATGACAGAGCCTTGAGCTCTGTCATGTATAAATAGGGCTAGTTACTAATAAAATTCAATATTACCAACTTACTCACCCCACCTCTTCTTCACATAGTTCGAAAACATCTCCCTCTCTCCACCCTTAATGAGTTGTTCTTTGCAGTACTCATAATAGGTGGCTAAACACCCCATTCTCTGCGCCTTGAATTCTTTGTGAGTCTCGTCCGCGACTGGTGCCAACCTAAGGTTATGCCCACCCAACAAACACTGACGTTTAACAATATCGAAAAACGGAACGCGATCGGCATTTTTAGACATATCGTACATGGCCATCATAAAGCCTGAACGCCCTCCCCCCCCAGCACAATGAATATGCATCCAGCTATCTGTAGATTGCGCCTTTATAAGCTCATCAAACTGAACCATGGTTTGCAGATCAGGAGGAAGATGATCGACTACAGGGAGCCGTATATAAGATACATTTTGCGTCCGCAACCACTCCTCTTCCGACTGAGGTGGTACCGATGACTCGTCTATCTGCAGAGATGGAGGCAAACCATTTTTGGCCGACTTTGGCTCGTATAATACAATCCCCCTATGCCCCCCCAACTCCGCTATAAACTCGCGCTCTTTAATGATCACTTCTTCGGCCGTCAAACCTATATTGCTCCAGCCATTTTTCACATACCAAGTAACGGCATGTCCATCTACAAAACAGTGGGATTCTTGGCGTAAATCAATGATAGTAAGATTTTCTGGTTTGCCAATATCTACTTGAATAGCGACCAGCCCTTGCTGAGAAAACTGGCCGCTGGCAGAAGCGCGCAATTCCGCCAAACCTTCAGTGTTTATAGACACATTTTTTAGTGCAGTTAAGTCTGTAGGACTACGAAAGTATTTTGGCAAACTGGTCTCTTTTTTTGCATGAACGACCATTTTAGGCTCGACATCTACATTCCGTGGCATAATCAGCTCAGTTGATCTCGGGTCCTGTGGAATCATGATGGACTCGGGAGCTTGTAAACACAGCGTCCTGATAAATGCCGCACCGCCATCGGCTACAGAATAGTAAGGATCACCGGCTAAAACATTATCAACATGGCCACTTTTTACTTTAATGGAGCCTGCAAAATCTGCGGAGTGTCCTTTGGTAACCGAGAGACTATCGATTACAAAAGGAGCACGAGGAACAACATACAACTTGCCGGCCATCTTGACCAACACAGCGAAATCATTAAAGGTTCTTTCATTTTTGAAAGAACTATCAACCGGAAGATTATTTTCTCGATACAGAAGCTTGCCCTTGCCATCTATATAAACCTCCGCTTGCTGCATCTCACTGGGAGTCAAAAAATACCTTACAGAGTTCGTAATAACTCCTTTTCGTATAAATGCATGATCCGCATCAGTCGCAGCTTCCATGGCGTACTCATTTAACCAGGTTAGTCCTGACTCGCCAGATGCCCGCCATTCCTTATAAAGTCTTTCAGGCACATGAAATGGCAGAACGCTATCAGATTCTACGACTCCACTTAACTGACTGAGTACGTCCTTTTCGAATGCCCTCTCCAGACGAGGCATCGCAGATCGAACAATACCAGCCCTGATGGAATCATTAATTGAGTTTGACTCAATCATACTCGAGTGTTCGTAATTTCTGATTATCGGATGCCACACATGTTCAGCATGAAGATACGCGGAAAATTTATCAATCAAGTCAAGCCCGGTTTTATAGTGCCCCGTTTTACTGGTCAGCCCTACAACCCGCCCTTCTACCAATTTGATTTCACCAGCATAACGCACCGGCTTTCCACCCGAAATAGTTGTATGATGAAGCTCACTTCTCCGATGCTCAAAAATATATACCCGGCCTTCTGTAGACTGCACTATAGTTGCCCATCCTGGCCCCGCTTCATTCGTATAATGTCTTTCAGTACTGGCCAAATTATTCTTCGAATCATAGAAGACACCATCTTTGACACTAATGCAGCACGCTGCCAAATCCGAATCTACCAAAAACTGTATTTCTCGGGCGCCGATGATATTTCGCTCAAGATTCCGACGCTGCTCTTCACTCATATGATTGTAAGCCGAATCCTCAGCAGAGCGATTGTAATTCTCCAACCATACACTAATACTGGAATGCACATCCTGAGCAAAAAAACCCTTTAAATGACTCGGCGCAACGCCGGGCGGTCGCAACTCCAGCACCCCCGTGTTACTTTCCAAACGTTCAGAAGGACGATACAAAGAAGCTGTACTTTCAGAACCCCCACCTCGAACATACCTAATCAAACTGACAGATTGCTTCCACAACTCGTCACTTGTTTGCTTTTTTTTATCTTCACCTTCTGAACTTCCATCTTGAGCAGCCAATGCCTCGCAGAATTTTTTTCTAGCAATTGAAATTCCGTCATCCTTCGCAAATAACTGCAAAGCCTGACCAAATAACTTACTTATTCTGTCTTCAACACCCGCCCGCTCCACTCCTTCTAAGGAATCCAAACACTCATAAAGCTTTGTCAACTCTTCATTTCGCACCCTGACTTCGGAAAATAATCCTGGATCGTTTGTGCGCCGGGCTATAAGGTCTTTCCGCTCATAAGGAGTAGCTGCACTTTCTTTAGAAGATAACTCACTTGGAACTACAACTAATTTGACAGCCGAAGCCAAAAATAATTTGTCGCTATTAGATACAGCCCTTGACGCCTCCACTTTCACTTGCCCAAGAACACTCTCAGAGTTAGCCGTTGCTCCTAGCTGTCGCTGAACTTCGAACCCCCTGCCACTTTTAGCTCCTCGATTATCGGCAACATCAAGCTGAGCGGTCGAACAGCCACCAACTGAAACAGTGCCAAGCATATAAACCTCTCTACAAAAAATCCAAGCTTACAACCTGTTTAATATAAGAGATATCAAATACCGCTCACCCGTACAGAGCCATATAAACGTCGGATTTCCTTCAAACTAAGTTCTTACATGGCTAAACACTTTTCTTGCTGCAGCCTCCAAATGCTGCTCATGGCTAAACCCCGAAGCCTTTAACGGCTTCAAATCATGATCCCCCGCCACCAGCCAGAACACCTCGATGCTCGGCGACAATGTGTAAGCCTCGACCGCCTCCCGATTGCCCAACGCATCCCGCTCACCCTGCACGATCAACGTGCGGGTTTTCAACGAAGCCAAATGCTCCATCCGCGGCTTCTCCGGTTTGCCCACGGCATAAAACGGATACCCCAGGCACACCAACGCATCCGCGCCCAATTCATCGGCCAGCAAACTGGCCATCCGCCCGCCCATGGACTTGCCGCCAATGGCCAGACGCCCGGCGACATGGCGTCGCACCTCGGCATACACCTCACGCCAGCATTCCAACAGTTTCGGCGCCGGATTCGGTGGACGCTTGCCACCATCGACACGGCGTTGCGCCATGTACGGAAACTCGAAGCGCAACACGTTGACGCCTTGTGCCGCGAGGCGTGCGGCCATGTCGTTCATCCAGCCGCTGTCCATTGGCGCGCCGGCGCCGTGAGCAAGGATCAGCGTCGCCGAAGCACTGCCTGAAGCCGCATCCCACAGCCATCCATGATCGCGCACACACTGCGCCCATTGATCCCCGTCAATACCGGCCTTGTGCCCTTTGTCCATGCTTGCCTCGCTTTTAGTCTGCCTATAACTCCGGCCGAAGGGTGCGCTGCCTTGCGCGAGCGCGCTCACTTCGGCTGAACCGTGGATGGGGAACCATGAACACTTCTATCAGTACCGCCTACAACTACAAGGTGGTCCGCCAATTCGCCATTATGACGGTGGTGTGGGGCATCGTCGGCATGGGGCTCGGGGTTTTTCTCGCGGCCCAGTTGGTCTGGCCCGAACTCAACTTCAATTTGCCGTGGACCAGTTTCGGCCGCT
The DNA here is from genome assembly GCF_036884845.1 of Pseudomonas sp. MAG733B. Taxonomy (NCBI): domain Bacteria; kingdom Pseudomonadati; phylum Pseudomonadota; class Gammaproteobacteria; order Pseudomonadales; family Pseudomonadaceae; genus Pseudomonas; species Pseudomonas sp. MAG733B. The sequence goes on along the minus strand of NZ_CP145732.1, from coordinate 2,522,069 downwards.
TGCGCCCGCTGCACACCAATGCGGTGATCTTCGCCTTCGGCGGCTGCGCGCTTTTCGCCAGTTCGTTCTATTCGGTACAACGCACCTGCCAGACGCAATTGTTTGCGCCGAAAATCGCCGCGTTCTGCTTCTGGGGCTGGCAACTGGTGATTCTGCTGGCGGCCATCAGCCTGCCGCTGGGCTACACCAGTTCCAAGGAATACGCCGAGCTGGAATGGCCGATCGACATCCTGATCACCATCGTCTGGGTCGCCTACGCCATCGTGTTCTTCGGCACGGTGATGAAGCGCAAGACCAAGCACATCTACGTCGGCAACTGGTTCTTCGGCGGGTTCATCATCACCGTCGCCATCCTGCACATCGTCAACAACCTTGAGTTGCCGGTGAGCTTCACCAAGTCCTACTCCGTGTACGCCGGCGCCACCGACGCCATGGTGCAGTGGTGGTACGGGCACAACGCCGTGGGCTTTTTCCTCACCGCCGGGTTCCTCGGCATGATGTATTACTTCGTGCCGAAGCAGGCCGAACGCCCGGTGTATTCCTATCGCCTGTCGATCGTGCACTTCTGGGCGCTGATCACTCTGTACATCTGGGCCGGTCCGCACCACTTGCACTACACCGCACTGCCGGACTGGGCACAGTCGCTGGGCATGGTGATGTCGCTGGTGCTGTTGGCGCCGAGCTGGGGCGGGATGATCAACGGCATGATGACGTTGTCGGGCGCCTGGCATAAGTTGCGCAGCGACCCGATCCTGCGCTTCCTCGTGGTATCGCTGGCGTTCTACGGCATGTCGACCTTCGAAGGCCCGATGATGGCGATCAAGACCGTCAACGCCCTCTCCCACTACACCGACTGGACCATCGGCCACGTACACGCCGGCGCGCTCGGCTGGGTAGCGATGATTTCCATCGGCGCGCTGTATCACATGATCCCGAAAGTCTTCGGGCGCGAGCAGATGCACAGCATCGGCCTGATCAACGCGCACTTCTGGCTCGCCACCATCGGCACGGTTTTGTACATCGCCTCGATGTGGGTCAACGGCATAGCCCAAGGCCTGATGTGGCGTGCGGTGAACGAGGACGGCACGCTGACTTACTCCTTCGTCGAAACCCTGGTGGCCAGCCACCCGGGCTTCGTCGTGCGGTTGGTGGGCGGCGCGATCTTCCTCAGCGGCATGTTCCTGATGGCCTACAACACCTGGCGCACCGTGCGGGCCTCGCAGCCTGCCGATGTCGTCGCTGCCGCGCAGATGGCCTGAGGAGACCGCCATGAAACACGAAACAATCGAGAAAAACGTCGGCCTGCTGATGCTGCTGATGGTGCTCGCCGTGAGCATCGGCGGCCTGACCCAGATCGTCCCGCTGTTCTTCCAGGACGTGACCAATAAACCGGTGGAAGGCATGAAGCCCTACACCGCGCTGCAACTGGAAGGTCGCGACATCTATATCCGCGAAGGCTGCGTCGGTTGCCACTCGCAGATGATCCGCCCGTTTCGCGCCGAGACCGAACGCTACGGCCACTACTCGGTCGCCGGTGAAAGCGTCTGGGATCACCCCTTTCTCTGGGGTTCGAAACGTACCGGGCCGGACCTGGCGCGGGTCGGTGCACGCTACTCGGATGACTGGCACCGCGCGCACTTGTACAACCCGCGCAACGTGGTGCCGGAATCGAAGATGCCCGCCTACCCGTGGCTGGTGGCCAACCCACTCGACAGCAGCCACACCGAAACCAAGCTCAAGACCATGCGCACCCTGGGCGTGCCGTACACCGATGACGACATCGCCGGCGCCGTCGCTTCGCTCAAGGGCAAGAGCGAAATGGACGCACTGGTCGCCTATCTGCAAGTGCTCGGCACTGCGATCAAGAGCAAGAGGTGAGCCATGGTCTTTGAGTTAAGTACTGGAATGATCCGCGGCCTCGGCACGGTCGTGGTGTTCGTGGCCTTCGTCGGCCTGACGTTGTGGGTGTTCAGCGGAAAACGCAAAACGGAATTCGCCGAAGCGCGCCTGTTGCCGTTCGCCGATGAGCCGCAACCCGACATTACCCAAGCATCTGAAACAAGGAGTACCCGGCCATGACCACCTTCTGGAGCACTTGGATCTGCGTACTGACCATCGGCAGCCTGATCGGCCTGACCTGGCTGCTGATCGGCACCCGCAAGGGCGAAACCAAGGGCAGCGTCGACCAGACCATGGGCCACAGCTTCGACGGCATCGAGGAGTACGACAATCCGTTGCCGCAATGGTGGTTCATGCTATTCGCCGGCACCTTGGTGTTTGCCGTCGGCTACCTGATCCTTTATCCCGGCCTGGGCAACTGGAAAGGCATCCTGCCCGGCTACGAAAACGGCTGGACCGGCGTGCATGAATGGGAAAAGGAGATGGACAAGGCTGACGCCAAGTTCGGACCGATCTTCGCCAAATTCGCCGCGATGCCGGTGGAAGAAGTCGCTCAAGACCCGCAAGCGCTGAAGATGGGCGGTCGACTGTTTGCCTCCAACTGCTCGGTGTGCCACGGCTCGGACGCCAAGGGTGCGTTCGGTTTCCCTAACCTGGCGGACAGCGACTGGCGCTGGGGCGGCCGCGCCGACACCATCAAGACCACGATCATGGGCGGTCGCATGGCGGCAATGCCGGCCTGGGGTGAAATTCTTGGTGAGGCCGGCGTGAAAAACGTGGCGGCTTATGTACGTCATGAACTGGCCAGCCTGCCATTGCCTGCCGACAGCGGTGCCGACCTGCAAGCCGGACAGCAAGCGTTCAGCACCACCTGCGTAGCCTGTCATGGGGCAAACGGCCAAGGCACTGAAGCCATGGGTGCGCCGAACCTGACGCACCCGGCCGGTTTCATCTATGGCACCAGCCTGACGCAACTGGAACAAACGATTCGTCATGGTCGCCAGGGCCATATGCCGGCGCAGAACGAACTGCTCGGCAACGATAAAGTGCAACTGCTGGCCGCGTATGTGTACAGCCTGTCCCACGGTTTGAATACCGAACGTTTACAGGCTGAAGGCAAAAACGAATAAATCTCGACCGCTCTACTGCCGCATTCTTCGCAATGCGGCAGTTCCCTTCCCCTTTGCGACCCATTGTCGCACCCTCCTTGAGTCTTCCTTTCGGTTCCCCTGATTCGGGTCTAAGCTTCCCCCGATGCGGACCGGCGAGCACCGGTTCCAGGTCGACCCTGAACGATGTGTTCGACGAATCGGCTGACTGAAAGGCCGCAAAGGCTGGTAGATACCGGCTGTCGCGCCACTTGCCTTCGGTCACCTGATCGTTGCGTTTGAACATACCCCGTTACATCCGACCTGACCCCCTCGCCCATCGAGTCCGCCGAGACATTTTGCCTGTGGGCAATTTTGTCCTTACGCGGCGCATGGAAAGGCCGCAGAATCAGCATTTGAAAGCACTGACCCAGGTCATGGCGCGTTGCAATGACCCCCTGCTTTCTCCATACTTGCGGCCGATTTTTAATCCTAATAAAACACCCAAACCGTGGAACCTTAGAATGAGCACAGCAATCAGTCCGACTGCTTATAACTATAAGGTAGTCCGCCAGTTCGCCATCATGACGGTGGTCTGGGGGATCCTTGGCATGGGGCTCGGTGTCTTCATCGCCTCGCAACTGGTCTGGCCGGAATTGAACTTCGGTCTGCCATGGACGAGCTTTGGACGCCTGCGCCCGTTGCACACAAACCTGGTGATTTTCGCCTTCGGTGGATGTGCACTGTTTGCCACTTCCTATTACGTCGTGCAGCGAACTTGCCAAACGCGACTGATTTCCGACAGCCTCGCCGCCTTCACCTTCTGGGGTTGGCAAGCGGTGATCGTCGGCGCCATCGTTACCTTGCCGCTGGGTTACACCACCACCAAGGAATACGCTGAGCTGGAATGGCCGCTGGCTATTCTGCTGGCCATTGTCTGGGTCACCTACGGTCTGGTGTTCTTCGGCACCATCGTCAAGCGCAAGACCAAGCACATCTATGTGGGTAACTGGTTCTACGGTGCCTTCATCGTCGTGACCGCGATGCTGCACATCGTCAACCACGCCTCGCTGCCGGTCAGCTTCTTCAAGTCCTATTCCGCCTACTCGGGCGCGACGGACGCGATGATCCAGTGGTGGTACGGCCACAACGCCGTGGGCTTCTTCCTGACCACCGGCTTCCTGGGGATGATGTACTACTTCGTGCCGAAACAGGCCGAGCGTCCGATCTACTCCTATCGCCTGTCGATCGTGCACTTCTGGGCGCTGATCACCCTGTACATCTGGGCCGGTCCGCACCACCTGCACTACACCGCGCTGCCGGACTGGGCTCAGTCCCTGGGCATGGCGATGTCGATCATCCTGCTGGCTCCGAGCTGGGGCGGCATGATCAACGGCATGATGACCCTGTCGGGCGCCTGGCATAAGCTGCGCACCGACCCGATCCTGCGCTTCCTGGTCGTGTCCCTGGCGTTCTACGGCATGTCGACCTTCGAAGGTCCGATGATGGCGATCAAGACCGTCAACTCGCTCTCGCACTACACCGACTGGACCATCGGCCACGTACACGCCGGCGCTCTGGGCTGGGTAGCGATGATCTCGATCGGCGCGATCTACCACATGATCCCGAAACTGTTCGGTCGTGCGCAGATGCACAGCACCAGCCTGATCAACACGCACTTCTGGCTCGCGACCATCGGTACCGTTCTGTACATCGCTTCGATGTGGGTCAACGGCATCACCCAGGGCCTGATGTGGCGTGCAATCAACGATGACGGCACCCTCACCTACTCGTTCGTCGAAGCGCTGCAAGCCAGCCATCCTGGTTTCATCGTTCGCGCCCTGGGCGGTGCGTTCTTCGCCACCGGCATGCTGTTCATGGCCTACAACGTGTTCCGTACCGTACGCGCCTCGAACCCGGCAGAAGCTGAAGCCGCCGAACAGATTGCTGTAGTTGGAGCTCACTGATGAAGCATGAAGCAGTCGAGAAGAACATTGGCCTGCTGGCCTTCTTCATGGTTATCGCCGTCAGCGTCGGCGGCCTGACCCAGATCGTTCCGCTGTTTTTCCAGGACGTCACCAACAAGCCGGTCGAAGGCATGAAGCCGCGCACCGCCCTTGAACTGGAAGGACGCGACATCTACATCGCCAACGGTTGTGTCGGCTGCCACTCGCAGATGATTCGCCCGTTCCGTGCTGAAACCGAACGTTACGGCCACTACTCGGTCGCCGGTGAAAGCGTCTGGGACCACCCGTTCCTGTGGGGTTCCAAGCGTACCGGTCCGGACCTGGCCCGTGTCGGCGGCCGTTACTCCGATGACTGGCAGCGTGCGCACTTGTACAACCCGCGCAACGTAGTGCCCGAGTCGAAAATGCCGGCCTACCCGTTCCTCGTGGAAAACAAGCTCGACGGCAAAGATACCGCCAAGAAAATGGAAGTCTTGCGCACGCTCGGCGTCCCTTACACCGACGAAGACATCGCCGGTGCCAAGGATGCTGTGAAGGGCAAAACCGAAATGGACGCGCTGGTGGCCTATCTGCAGGGCCTGGGCACCATCATCAAAAGCAAACGGTGATCTAAATGGATATCGGGATGATTCGTGGCCTGGGCACCGTCGTTGTGATGGTGGCCTTCATCGGTCTGGCGTTGTGGGTATTCAGCCCCAAGCGCAAGTCGGAGTTTGAAGACGCGACCTTGCTGCCTTTTGCGGATGATCCCGAAGCCATCAAGCACGTCGAGCAAGCTTCTAGGAGTAACAAAGAATGACTACATTCTGGAGTCTGTACGTCACAGTCCTCAGTCTCGGTACGATCTTTTCCCTGACCTGGCTGCTGCTGTCGACCCGCAAGGGCCAGCGCAGCGAGGCCACCGAAGAGACGGTTGGGCACTCCTTCGACGGTATCGAGGAGTACGACAACCCGCTGCCGAAATGGTGGTTCATGCTGTTTGTGGGCACCATCATCTTCGCTCTCGGCTACCTGGTGCTGTACCCGGGCCTGGGTAACTGGAAAGGCCTGTTGCCGGGTTACAACTATCTGGATAACGAGAAGCAGACCGCGTTCGCCAACGGCCAGACCGGCTGGACCGGCGTTCACGAATGGGAAAAGGAAATGGCTCGTTCGGACGCCAAGTTCGGTCCGATCTTCGCCAAGTTCGCTTCCATGCCAATCGAAGAAGTGGCCAAGGATCCGCAAGCCCTGAAGATGGGGGGCCGTCTGTTCGCCTCCAACTGCTCGGTCTGCCACGGCTCCGACGCCAAAGGCGCGTACGGCTTCCCTAACCTGACTGACGCCGACTGGCGTTGGGGCGGCGAGCCGGAAACCATCAAGACCACCATCATGGGCGGCCGTCACGCGGTCATGCCGGCGTGGGCTGAAGTGATCGGCGAGCAAGGCGTCAGCGATGTGGCTGCATTCGTCCTGACCAACCTCGATGGCCGCAAACTGCCGGAAGGCGCCAAGGCTGATCCGGTTGCCGGGCAGAAGCTGTTCGCTGCCAACTGCGTGGCTTGCCACGGTCCGGAAGGTAAAGGCACCCCAGCGATGGGCGCACCCAACCTGACCCACCCGGCCGCGTTCATCTACGGTTCGAGCTTCGCTCAACTGCAGCAGACCATCCGTTACGGCCGTCAGGGCCAGATGCCTGCGCAAGAGCAAATGCAGGGCAACGACAAGGTTCACCTGCTGGCCGCTTACGTCTACAGCCTGTCTCACGGCGAGAAGGCTCCGGCGGCGGACGCCCAGTAAGGCTAACGCTTGATGCAATGAAAAAAGCCCTGTCATCTGACGGGGCTTTTTTTTGAATATTGATTATCGGACAGGGATGACCGCAATAGGCTGACGTCTTGGCCAGTTGTTGCCATTGACCTGATGTACTTTCAGCGTCTTGCGATCCGGCGCGATATCGACGATCAGATACGTCTGATTGGAAGCGCCACCGCTGAGGAACACCGGAACGTCACCGAAGTAGTCCCGACGGTTCCAGCCGAGGTATTCCCCTGGATCATTGTGCAAATGGCCGGCGAACACCGCCGTCACCGGGTAGCGGGTAATGAGTGTTTTAAAGCGCTTTATCTGTTCATCACTCCCCTGCCAACCGTCAGGCTTGTGCATGTTCAGAATGATCATCTTGCCTTCGGTGTGTGCTCGCTGCAGATCACGTTCCAACCAGTCCAGCGCATCGGTAATTTCAAACCTGACCCTGTTGAACGGGAAGCCTGAGTTAAACTCAACCGAGTAAGTCGGCTCATTATTCAGCTGCACCAAATGAACATCGCCCACTGTTTTAGAGTACGCAAGACTGCCGTAATAAACCTTGGCGCCAGATTCGGCGCGTGCAGCCAGGTCCATATTGTAAACGCTACCCCAATACCTATCCTTCAACTGCTCGATGCTACCCGCAGCGCAATTATTTTCAGGAAAGCTGCAATCATCCACATTGTTTTCGTAGTCGTGATTGCCTAATCCATAGTCATAAATACCTTTTAGTTGCTTGTCGAGAATCGACTTGACCGTCGAACGCTGTGCGCCGTGACCAAACGCCGTCAGGTCACCATTGATCATGACCGGAACCCGATCAGGGCTGGACACAAAATTACTCCTGAAGTTGGCCACATCTGAATACTGGGTCTCAATCAGCCATTGCGAACGCCGTTCTTTTTCCGCTGATGACTCCTCCCAACCAAAGTCGGAACTTTCAGTCCACGGGTACTGTGGATCCGAAGTAAAAATCAAATGCTTCGGAAGATAACCATCCTGTGCCGAATGAACGCTGAAGGCACTAACGCATAACAAAGCGCACAAAAGCGCCTTGATCATTTTTTCAGTAAACATAGATATCCATATCCATTAAGTTGAACAATTCAAGCGAGTTATAAAAGTTCGCCTCATCAACTTACGACATGAACTGATTTAGAACAAAGGGTTGGATGCTCACGCTTCAATAACGAATGTTTCGCAAGGATCCCGATCAGCCTGACAATGACCGGCGGTCGAGCGTTGGGGCGACGAGGTTGCGAGCCGAACCAGCAGGTAGTAACGTTTCTACATCCGAACATTCTGGAGGGTCACACATGATGGCCATCACCACCATTTCCAGCCGCGAATTCAACCAGGACACAAGTGGTGCCAAAAAAGCCACGCGTCAGGGGCCGGTTTTCATCACCGACCGAGGCAAACCGGCCCATGTGCTGCTAAGCATTGAGGATTACCAAAAACTGACCGGCATCAACGCCGATATCGTCGAGCTGTTGGTAATGCCAGAAGCGGCAGACATCGAGTTCGAAACCGAGCGTGCCGTGATCACTCACCGCCCTGTGGATTTGTCTTGATGTTTCTACTTGATACCAACGTGATTTCGGAGTTACGCAAACCCCAGGCTGACTCGAACGTCGTCGCCTGGGCCAAAAGCATCATCGCCCCGCGCATGTTCATTTCAGCCATTACCTTGAAAGAACTGGAGACCGGCGTACTACGCATGGAGCGACGCGATCCCGCGCAGGGAAAGGTATTGCGCACCTGGCTCAAGCGTCACGTCATCCCGGCTTTCGATGCGCGTATCCTGCCGATCGATGCTGCCGTGGCCCTTCGGTGTGCCAGCCTGCATGTGCCGGACCGCGCCAACGAAGCAGATGCGTTGATTGCAGCCACCGCGCTGGTTCATGGCCTGACTGTCGTCACCCGCAACGTCGGCGATTTTCAATCCAGTGGCGTGCAGTTGATTAACCCATGGGCCGATTGAGCTTCGGCCCTCGCAAAACCGTCCATAATTCACAAGTCAATTGATTCAAGTCATTACACCATCAATTGATTTTGCCAAACGTGACCAAAGGTCGCACCCGCGACCTAGAGCGACAGGCGTATCATTGCGCCACTGCAACACCTCTTTTTGACCGCGGTCGGCACGTACTGACCGAGGCATTTTTCCACTGCCGTGGGATGCAATGATGAGCAACCAGATTCCGGTACACGACGTCACTCCGCCCGCCAAGAACGCGAACAACAGCGTCGACCTCTACGCCTCTCGAGAAAAGATCTACACCCGCGCCTTCACCGGTCTGTTTCGCAACCTGCGCATGGCGGGCGGTGCCGTATTGTTCCTGTTGTATTTCGGTACGGTCTGGCTGAATTGGGGTGACCATCAGGCTGTCTGGTGGAACCTGCCGGAACGCAAGTTCTTCATCTTCGGTGCCACCTTCTGGCCCCAGGACTTCATCCTGCTGTCCGGCATGTTGATCATCGCCGCCTTCGGCCTGTTCTTCATCACCGTGTACGCCGGCCGGGTCTGGTGTGGTTATACCTGCCCGCAAAGCGTGTGGACGTGGATCTACATGTGGTGCGAAAAAGTCACCGAGGGCGACCGCAACCAGCGCATCAAGCTCGACAAGACGCCGATGAGCGCCAACAAGTTCCTGCGCAAATTCAGCAAGCACACCCTGTGGCTGTTGATCGGCTTCGTCACCGGCATGACCTTCGTCGGTTACTTCTCGCCGATCCGCGAACTGGTGATCGAATTCTTCACCGGCGAGTCGGATGGCTGGTCTTACTTCTGGGTCGGTTTCTTCACCCTCGCCACCTACGGCAACGCCGGCTGGTTGCGCGAGCAGGTGTGTATCTACATGTGCCCGTATGCACGTTTTCAAAGCGTGATGTTCGACAAAGACACCCTGATCGTCTCCTACGACCCGCGTCGTGGCGAAGGCCGTGGCCCGCGCAAGAAAGGCATCGACTACAAGGCCCAGGGCCTGGGTGACTGCATCGACTGCACCATGTGCGTCCAGGTCTGCCCGACCGGCATCGACATCCGGGATGGCCTGCAAATCGAATGCATCGGCTGCGCCGCGTGCATCGATGCCTGTGACGCCATCATGGACAAGATGGAGTATCCGCGCGGCCTGATCAGCTACACCACCGAACACAACCTGTCCGGGCAGAAAACCAATAAACTGCGTCCGCGCCTGATCGGCTATGCCGTGGTGCTGCTCGCGATGATCAGTTTGCTGGTGACCGCTTTCTTCATGCGCTCACTGGTGGGTTTCGACGTCAGCAAGGACCGCGTGCTGTACCGCGAGAACGCCGAGGGCCGAATCGAAAACGTCTACAGCCTGAAGATCATGAACAAGGACCAGCGCGACCACACCTACGTGCTCGAAGCCACCGGCCTGCCGGACCTCAAGCTGCAAGGCCGACGCGAAATCAAGGTCGCGGCCGGCGATATCATCAGCCAGCCCGCCGAATTGTCCGTGGCGCCGGAACACCTGCCATCGAGCACCAACGAGGTGAAATTCATCCTCAAGGATGCCGATGACGCCAGCATCCACGTTGAAGCCAAGAGCCGGTTCATCGGCCCACAAAATCGTTGAGAGAAGTGATCATGCCCGCAGCAACTGCCGCAAGTCCCTGGTACAAGCACCTTTGGCCGTGGATCATCATCGGGATCCTGGCCTGCTCGGTGACCCTGACCTTGTCCATGGTGACCATCGCGGTGAACAACCCGGACAACCTGGTCAACGACAACTACTACGAGGCCGGCAAAGGCATCAACCGCTCCCTCGACCGTGAACTGCTGGCGCAAACCCTGCTGATGCGCGCCAGCATTCATCTGGATGACGTGACCGGCGAAGTCGATTTGCGCCTGAGCGGCAACAGCCAGCCGAAAAGCCTGGAGCTGAACCTGATCTCGCCAACCCAACCGGAGAAGGACCGCAAGATCGTCCTGACCCGCAGCGAAACCGAACAGGGTCGTTACATCGGTCAGTTGAGCGACAAGATCGAAGGCCGCCGTTTTGTCGAATTGCTGGGTACCCAGGACGACCATATCTGGCGCATGTTCGAAGAAGAACTGGTCAACCATGACAAGGATCTGCTGCTCGGTGATGAACCGCTGCAAGGCGCTGAACACCAGTAGGAGCTGCCGAAGGCTGCGATCTTTTGATCTTGCTTTTGCAGCGATCCCAAAAAGATCGCAGCCTCGTTTCACTCGTCAGCTCCTACAGTGATGAGGTCCTTCCAGACGATATAGACTCCACTTCATGACAACCCCACTCCCCTGCTACCACTGCGCCCTGCCGGTCCCGCCCGGCAGTCGCTTCACCGCCGTCGTGTTCGGGGAGTCCCGCGAGTTCTGCTGTCCGGGCTGCCAGGCCGTGGCCGAAGCCATCGTCGCCGGAGGACTGGAAAGCTATTACCAACACCGCAGTGAAGCCTCGGCCAACCCCGAAGCACTGCCGGTGCAACTGGTCGATGAACTGGCGCTATACGATCGCGCCGATGTGCAACAGCCCTTCGTCCGCCACGAAGGCGATCTGGCCGAAACCACGCTGTTGATGGAAGGCATCAGTTGTGCCGCCTGCGGCTGGCTGATCGAGAAACACCTGCGCACCTTGCCGGCCGTGGCCGAAGCCCGCCTGAACCTGTCCAACCATCGCCTGCACGTGCGCTGGGCCGACGCGCAATTGCCGTTGAGCAAAGTGCTCAGCGAACTGCGCCACATCGGTTACGCCGCGCATCCGTATCAGGCCGATCGCGCCAGCGAACAACTGGCCAGCGAAAACCGTCTGGCCCTGCGCCAGCTCGGCGTGGCCGGGCTGCTGTGGTTCCAGGCGATGATGGCGACCATGGCCACCTGGCCGGAATTCAACATCGACCTCAGCCCCGAGCTGCACACCATCCTGCGTTGGGTCGCGCTGTTCCTCACCACCCCGATCGTGTTCTACAGCTGCGCACCGTTCTTCAAAGGCGCGATGCGCGACCTGCGCACCCGTCACCTGACCATGGACGTTTCGGTGTCGCTGGCCATCGGCAGTGCCTACATCGCCGGGATCTGGACTTCGATCACCGGCGTCGGCGAACTGTATTTCGATGCGGTCGGCATGTTCGCGCTATTCCTGTTGGCCGGACGTTATCTGGAGCGTCGCGCCCGCGAACGCACGGCCGCCGCCACCGCGCAACTGGTCAACTTGCTGCCCGCCTCGTGTTTGCGCTTGAGTGCCGACGGCCAGAGCGAGCGGATCCTGCTGAGCGAACTGCGTGTCGGCGATCAAGTGCTGGTGCATCCGGGCGCGATCCTTCCGGCTGACGGCAGGATCCTCGACGGCCAATCGAGCATCGACGAATCACTGCTCACCGGCGAATACCTGCCACAAGCACGCACTCCAGGCGATGCCGTCACGGCGGGCACGCTGAATGTCGAAGGCGCCTTGACCGTCGAAGTGCAGGCGCTCGGCCAGGACACCCGCCTCTCCGCCATCGTCCGCCTGCTGGACCGCGCCCAGGCGGAAAAACCACGGCTGGCGGAAATCGCCGACCGCGCCGCGCAATGGTTCCTGCTGCTGTCGCTGATCGCGGCCGCCGCCATCGGCCTGCTGTGGTGGGAACTGGATTCTTCGCGGGCGTTCTGGATTGTGCTGGCAATGCTCGTCGCGACCTGCCCGTGCGCCTTGTCCCTGGCGACGCCGACCGCTCTCACCGCAGCTACCGGCACCTTGCACAAACTCGGTTTGCTACTGACCCGCGGCCATGTGCTGGAAGGTCTGAACCAGATCGATACGGTGATTTTCGACAAGACCGGCACCCTCACCGAAGGGCGTCTGGCCCTACGTTCGATCCGCCCGCTCGGCGCATTGGGTAGCGATGAGTGCCTGGGCCTCGCCGCCGCACTGGAAAACCGTTCCGAACACCCGATCGCCCGCACCTTTGGCCGTGCGCCGCTGGCCGCTGAAGAAGTGCACAGCACACCGGGCCTTGGCCTGGAAGGCGTGGTCGGCGAACAGCGCTTGCGCATCGGTAACCCGGTATTTGTCTGCGAACTCAGCGGCGCGGCGGTGCCAACGATGCCGGATGAAGCCGGTCAATGGCTGCTGCTCGGCGATCGCCAGGGGCCGTTGTCGTGGTTCGTCCTTGATGATCGCTTGCGTGCCGACGCGCCTGCCCTGCTGGCAGCGTGCAAGGCTCGCGGCTGGCGCACGCTGCTGCTGTCCGGCGACAGCTCGCCGATGGTTGCCAGTGTGGCTGCCGAACTCGGCATCGATGAAGCCCGGGGCGGCTTGCGTCCGGACGACAAACTGCAAGTCCTGCAACAGCTGCATAAGGAAGGCCGCAAAGTGTTGATGCTCGGCGACGGGGTCAACGATGTGCCGGTGCTCGCCGCTGCCGACATCAGCGTCGCCATGGGTTCGGCCACCGATCTGGCGAAAACCAGCGCCGACGCCGTGCTGCTGTCCAATCGACTCGACGCGTTGGTTCAAGCCTTCAGCCTGGCGCGACGCACCCGTCGGGTGATCATTGAGAATCTGCTATGGGCCGCGCTGTACAATGGCCTCATGTTGCCGTTCGCCGCCCTCGGCTGGATCACGCCGGTGTGGGCCGCGGTCGGCATGTCCATCAGTTCGTTGACCGTGGTGTTGAACGCCCTGCGCCTGACTCGCCTGCCGAGCGCGCCCGTTGCCAACGCCACGCCAGAAACCCGCCCGCTGCCGGCCTGAGCCGCACGGGCATGGAGTCCAGATGCCAGCTCTCTACGTGATGATCCCGGCCGCGCTGCTGATCGTGGCCATCGCCATCTACATCTTCTTCTGGGCGGTCGACAGCGGTCAGTACGACGACCTCGACGGCCCGGCCCACAGCATCCTGTTCGACGACCAGGACCCGAACCACACCGCAGCGGTCGACGAGGCCAGCGGCCATCCGGCCAAACCCGACGACAAGGCCCCGCCCCATGCTTGAATTGGCGCCTCTGTTGGTGTCTGCGTTGATTCTCGGTCTGCTCGGTGGCGGCCATTGCCTGGGCATGTGCGGCGGCCTGATGGGCGCGCTGACCCTGGCGATTCCCAAGGAACAGCGCAGCCGACGTTTTCGTCTTTTGCTGGCCTACAACCTCGGGCGAATCCTCAGCTATGCCACCGCCGGCCTGCTGATCGGCCTGGCCGGTTGGGCGGTGGCCAACAGCCCGGCGGCAATGTTCATGCGCGTACTCGCCGGGCTGTTGCTGATCGCGATGGGCCTGTACCTGGCCGGCTGGTGGAGCGGCCTGACGCGCATCGAAAGCCTCGGCCGCGGCCTGTGGCGGTATATTCAGCCGGTCGCCAACAAACTGCTGCCGGTCTCGAGCCTGCCTCGCGCACTGTTGCTGGGCGCGCTCTGGGGCTGGCTGCCGTGCGGTCTGGTTTACAGCACTCTGCTGTGGTCGGCCAGTCAGGGCAATGCGCTGGACAGCGCATTGCTGATGCTGGCGTTCGGTCTCGGCACCTGGCCGGTGTTGCTTGCCACCGGACTGGCGGCTGAACGGGTGACGGCGCTGCTGCGCAAACGCAGCGTGCGCATGACCGGTGGGTTGCTGGTGATGCTGTTTGGCATCTGGACGCTGCCGGGACCGCATCAGCATTGGCTTATGGGGCATTGATCTTCCCCTGTAGGAGCGAGCCTGCTCGCGATGAGGCCCGCACCGACAACACAAATCCCGACCGTTGATGCAAATCAAGATGCATCAACGCCGCCACCCCTAGACTGGCCGACACTGCCAGCCTATCCGGGGGAATGCCCGCATGATGCTCGACGCCATTCGTTGGGACACCGACCTGATCCGCCGTTATGACCTGGCGGGACCGCGCTACACCTCCTACCCGACCGCCGTGCAATTCCACGGTCAAATCGGCACCTTCGACCTGTTCCACGCCCTGCGCGACAGCCGCAAGGCGCAACGCCCGTTGTCGCTGTACGTGCACGTACCGTTCTGCGCGAACATTTGCTACTACTGCGCCTGCAACAAGGTCATCACCAAGGATCGTGGCCGGGCGTTGCCCTACTTGCAGCGCCTGGAGCAGGAAATCCAGTTGATCGCCTGCCACCTCGACCCTGCGCAAAAAGTCGAGCAACTGCACTTCGGCGGCGGCACGCCGACCTTTCTCAGCCATGACGAACTGCGTCAGTTGATGGCGCACCTGCGCAAACATTTCAACCTGCTCGACGATGACTCCGGTGACTATGGCATCGAGATCGATCCGCGCGAGGCTGACTGGTCGACCATGGGTCTGCTGCGCGAGCTGGGTTTCAATCGGGTCAGTATCGGCCTGCAAGACCTCGACCCGGCCGTGCAGCGTGCGGTCAATCGCCTGCAAAGCCTGGAGGAAACCCGCGCGGTAATCGATGCCGCGCGGACCCTGCAATTTCGCTCGATCAATATCGACCTGATCTACGGCTTGCCGAAGCAGACCCCTGAAAACTTCGCCCGCACCGTCGAGGAAGTCATCAGCCTGCAACCGGACCGGCTCTCGGTGTTCAACTACGCGCACCTGCCGGAACGCTTCATGCCGCAACGGCGGATCAACAGCAACGAGCTGCCGACGCCGGCGCAGAAACTGGAAATGCTCCAGCGCACCATCGAGCAACTGACCGCCGCCGGTTACCGCTACATCGGCATGGACCACTTTGCCCTGCCCGACGATGAACTGGCGATTGCCCAGGAAGAGTCGACCCTGCAACGCAATTTCCAGGGCTACACCACCCACGGCCATTGCGATTTGATCGGGCTCGGCGTTTCAGCGATCAGCCAGATCGGTGACTTGTACTGCCAGAACAGCAGCGACCTGAATCAATACCAGAACGCGCTGGCCTCTTCGCAACTGGCCACCAGCCGCGGCCTGCTGTGCAACGCCGATGACCGCTTGCGCCGTTCGGTGATTCAGCAATTGATCTGTAACTTCAGCTTGGAGTTCGCTGAGATCGAACAGGCCTTCAACATCGATTTTCAAGGCTATTTCGGCGAACTTTGGCCGCAGTTGCAGCGCATGGCCAAGGACGGCCTGATTGAGCTGGATCGCGACAAAATCATCGTGTTGCCTGCCGGCCGTTTGCTGGTGCGCTCGGTGTGCATGGTGTTTGATGCGTACCTGGAACAACACAGCCGCCAACGCTTTTCCCGGGTGATCTAGCGGCCTGCGACAAAAGCGCCGCGTACTGGCCTCAATGTCCTCCGCTGGGTTACCCTTACGTCTTATGTGTGTTTTCCCACAAGGATTGAAGAAATGTCCGAGCCAGTAAAATTGCGCTCTCATAACCAGGCCCATTGCAAGGATTGCAGCCTGGCCCCGCTGTGTTTGCCACTTTCGCTGAATCTGGAAGACATGGACGCGCTGGACGAGATCGTCAAACGTGGCCGCCCATTGAAAAAGGGCGAGTTTCTGTTCCGCCAGGGCGACACGTTCGACTCGGTTTACGCGGTACGCTCCGGCGCACTCAAGACCTTCAACCTGAGCGATGCCGGCGAAGAGCAGCTCACCGGTTTCCACCTGCCGAGCGAACTGGTCGGCCTGTCGGGCATGGACACCGAAAAGCATCCCGTGTCGGCGCAAGCGCTGGAAACCACCTCGGTGTGTGAAATTCCGTTCGAGCGCCTCGACGAACTGGCGCTGCAATTGCCGCAGTTGCGCCGTCAATTGATGCGCGTCATGAGCCGCGAGATCCGCGACGATCAACAGATGATGTTGCTGCTGTCGAAGAAAACCGCCGACGAGCGCATCGCCACCTTCCTGGTCAACCTGTCCGCGCGTTTCCGCGCCCGGGGTTTCTCGGCCAATCAGTTCCGCCTGAGCATGTCGCGCAACGAAATTGGCAACTACCTGGGCCTCGCGGTGGAAACCGTGTCGCGGGTGTTCACGCGCTTCCAGCAAAACGAACTGATCGCCGCCGAAGGCAAGGAAATCCACATCCTCGACCCGATCCAGCTCTGCGCGCTGGCAGGTGGCTCCCTGGAAAGCTGAAACAAGCTGTTGCGGCTGAGCGAAACGGTTCAGCCGCCGTTATAATGCGTCGTTTGCAGCCCTGCCAGGACACCACGACGATGGTCTTCGACTCCTTCGACATCAAATCCCTCATCCGCCCCGTGATCGACTTTCCCAAGCCGGGCGTGATCTTTCGCGACATCACCCCGCTGTTCCAGTCGCCCACCGCCCTGCGCCTGGTGATGGACAGCTTTGCCCACCGTTACGTCGAGGCCGATTTCACCCACATCGGCGCGATGGATGCCCGTGGCTTCCTGATCGGTTCAGTACTGGCTTATCAGCTGAACAAACCGCTGGTGCTGTTCCGCAAGCAAGGCAAACTGCCGGCCGATGTCCTCGCTGAAGGTTATGCGACCGAGTACGGCGAAGCCTTCCTCGAAGTGCACGCCGACAGCCTGTGCGAGGGCGATTCGGTGGTGATGTTCGATGACCTGATAGCCACTGGCGGCACGCTGATCGCGGCGGCGAACCTGATTCGTCGCATGGGTGCGAAGGTTCATGAAGCGGCGGCGATCATCGACCTGCCGGAGCTGGATGGTTCGCAGCGCCTGCAAGACATGGGCATTCCGACGTTCTGCCTGACGCAGTTTGCGTTGACCGATAAGTAAGCGGCGCCGTCTGAGCGGACGCCAATCGCGAGCAAGCTTTGCTCCTACAGATGATCACCGAATCCCGTAGGAGCAAAGCTTGCTCGCGATGGCGTCAAAGCCCCATCTGCTTGCTGATGATTTCATTCATCACTTCCCGCGTCCCACCGCCGATCGACAGAATCCGGTTATCCCGGTACAGCCGCTCCACCAGGCTTTCGCGCATATAACCCAAACCGCCCAGTATCTGCACTGCGTCGTTAACGATCCGATCCGCCGTGTCCGTGGCGAAATTCTTGGCCATGGAAATCTCCTTGATCACACTCTGCCCCCCCGCCATTTTCGCGGCTTGCCGGTAGGTGAACTCCCTTGAGACTTCCAGTGCCGTGGCCATCTCGGCGAGGCGATGCTTGATCACCTGGAACTTGCCGATCGGCTTGCCGAAGGCTTCACGCGCTCGCGCCCATTTCAGGCTTTCTTCCAGCGCCAGTTGCGCGGTCATGTTGGCCATCAGGGCCAATGCCAAACGCTCGCTCTGGAAGTTACCCATGATGCAGGCGAAGCCCATGTTCTCGGCGCCAATCAAATTGCCTGCGGGCACCCGGCAATCGTCGAAGAACAGTTCGGCGGTGTCCGACGCCCACCAGCCCATTTTCTTCAACTGCCGCCCCACGGTGAATCCGGGCGTGCCTTTCTCGATCAACAACAAGCTGACGCCGGCGAAACCCGGCTCGCCGGTGCGCACCGCGACGGTGTAGTAATCCGCACGGACGCCGCTGGTGATAAAGGTTTTACTGCCGCTGACCCGGTAAAAATCGCCGTCACGCACAGCGCGGGTTTGCAGGTTGGCGACGTCGGAACCGCCGCCAGGTTCGGTGATGGCCAGGGCGCTGATTTTCTCGCCGGACAGTACCTGCGGCACCACACGATCACGAACTTCAGGCCTGGCCCACTTGAGAATGGGCGGCAAGCCGATGTCCAGCGACCCAAGCCCCGCCACGAGACCACCGGAGCCACAACGCATCAACTCTTCACTGGCGGCGACCTTGGCGAACACGTCACCTTCATGGCTGCCACCGAGCGCTTCCGGATACCCGATGCCAAGAATTCCTGCCGCACCGGCCTTCAGATAGAGCTCACGGGGAAAGCTTTCGGCTTCTTCCCACTGGTCGATGTCCGGAAGTATCTCGCGCTCGACGAAACGTCTGACGCTGTCACGGACCAATTGGTGGCTGGGATCGAAGTATTCCTGAAAGGCAGGCATCGGCGAACTCCACTGAACGGTTCAGCGAAGTTAACCGAGCGCTTGCTTGGTATTCAACAGGATTGTGTGAATCAGATAGACCGTGTCGCCTGCATCGCGAGCAAGCTTTGCTCCTACAGGAACGCCGCACGACCGACGATGGCGTAAGCCCGAACGACACAAATTACAGTGCGATCGGCTTACGCCCGGCAAACGAATGCGCCAGCGTCCCGCCATCGACCAGCTCCAACTCACCGCCCAACGGCACACCATGGGCAATGCGCGAAGCGATCAAGCCTTTGCTGCTGAGCAACTGAGCGATGTAATGCGCCGTCGCTTCACCTTCCACGGTCGGGTTGGTGGCGAGGATGACTTCCGCGAACGTGCCGGCCTCTTCGATCCGCGCCATCAACTGAGGAATACCGATGGCCTCTGGCCCCAGTCCATCGAGCGGCGACAAGTGCCCCTTGAGTACGAAGTAGCGGCCACGGAAACCTGTCTGCTCCACGGCATAGACATCCATCGGCCCTTCCACCACACACAGCAAGGTGTCGTCACGGCGGTTATCGGCGCATTGCGGGCAGAGGTCATCTTCGGTCAGCGTGCGGCACAAACGGCAGTGACCGACCCCTTCCATGGCCTGGCTCAGGGCCAGCGCCAGTCGCGAGCCGCCGCTGCGATCACGTTCGAGCAACTGCAACGCCATGCGCTGGGCGGTTTTCTGACCCACGCCTGGCAAAACTCGCAGGGCATCGATCAGTTGGCGAATCAAAGGGCTGAAGCTCATGGGAAAAAGTCCGACAAAACAACGAGACGCGGTTTATACCCGCGCCTCTGTTTACCGTCAATTATTCAGCTGACGCGACCCGCACCACCAGTTTGCCGAAGTTGCGTCCTTCCAGCAGACCGATGAACGCTTGCGGCGCGTTCTCCAGGCCATCGACCACGTCTTCGCGGAATTTCACCTTGCCATCGCGCACCCACGGGGCCATGGCGCTGGCGAATTCCGGCTGACGGTCGCCGTAGTCGTCGAACACGATGAAGCCTTGAATCCGCACACGCTTGGTCAGCAGCGTGCGCTGCAATTGCGGCAGGCGATCGGGGCCGCTCGGCGCTTCGCTGGCGTTGTAGGAAGCAATCAGGCCACACAACGGAATCCGCGCCTTGGGATTGAGCAGCGGCACCACCGCGTCGAACACCTTGCCGCCGACGTTTTCGTAATAGATGTCGATGCCGTTTGGGCATGCCTGCGCCAGTTCATCGGCGAAACTCGAACTCTTGTGATCGATGCAGGCATCGAAGCCGAGCTCTTCAACGACATAGCGGCACTTGTCCGCGCCGCCCGCCACGCCAACCACGCGCAAGCCCTTGATCTTCGCCACTTGCCCGACCACCGAACCCACCGCTCCGGATGCCGCCGCGACCACCAGGGTTTCACCGGACTTCGGCTGACCGATGTCCATCAAACCCATGTAGGCGGTCATGCCCGGCATACCGAGTACACCCAAGGCCATCGACGGGCTCGGCAACCCGGACGGGACCGGCATGATGCTGCGACCGTCGTTGATGCTGTGGCTTTGCCACCCGGTGGCGCCCACCACCAGATCGCCTTCCTGAAACTTGGGATTGAGCGAACGCTCGACGCGACTGACAGCGCCACCGGTCATAACATCGCCGATTTCTACCGGAGCGGCGTAGGACGGTGCGTCGCTCATGCGTCCGCGCATGTAGGGGTCCAGCGACAGGTAAAGCGTCTTGAGCAACACTTGGCCATCAGTCAGGTCGGGCAATGCGACCCGCTCCAGGCGGAAATTCTCCGGCGTCGGCGCGCCCACCGGGCGTGAGACCAGGACGATACGTTGGTTGAGGGTCATGGGGTCGGACATGGCAGCGTCTCCTTTGATCAATGGGGTTGGTGATATAGGGAGCAGACCTTTGTGGCAATGGTGCGTTCGATGATTCGTCAGTTGGACCGAGGTGACATCATCGCCAGCAGGCTGGCTCCCACAGGGATCACCTCGATCCTGTGGGAGCCAGCCTGCTGGCGATGGCGCCCTGGCAGACACCACATATCTGTCGGCCAGAAACAAAAATGCCAAGCGCAATGCCTGGCATTTTTTGTAGCTCATCTGTCGCCCAAAGGCGAATCAGAACGGCAGTTTCATGCCCGGCGGCAGTTGCATGCCGGCAGTCATGTTGCCCATCTTGTCTTGGCTGTTGGCTTCGATCTTGCGCACGGCGTCGTTGACGGCGGCGGCAACGACGGCTTCGAGCATTTCCTTGTCGTCTTCGCTCAGGCCTTCGACCAGGCTAGGGTCGATGGTCACGCTCTTGACGTCATGACGACCGGTCATCACCACGGTGACCATATCGCCACCCGCGCGACCGGTGACTTCGGCATTGGCCAGCTCTTCCTGCATCTTGGCCATTTTTTCCTGCATCTGCTGTGCCTGCTTCATCAGGCCGGCCATGCCACCTTTCATCATGGGAATCACCTCAAAAGTACTTGGATTAAACGGCGCCCGGCCCTTCCGGCCGAACGCCTTCAGTTATTAGCCCTGACTGACCAGGGCTTCGACAGGTTCAATAGTATCGTTACGGATCACCGCACCGAACTGCTGCATCATTTGCTGGATGAACGGATCACCGTGGATCGACTCCTCGGCCTCGCGCTGACGGTCGGCACGCCGGCGGGACGCCGCCTGGGCCGGGGTTTCCTGCTCGGGCTTGATCAGCTCCATGGTCAGGGTCAGGGTCCGTCCGTGATACTGGTTCAACGCATCGTTGAGACGACGCTGCTGAGTCGCGTTGAACAAGGCGCTGTGGGCCGGGTCCAGGTGCAACAGCCAATTGTCGCCATCCACGGCAATCAATGTGCAGTTGGCGGCGATGCTACCGGTCATGCCGGAGATCGGCAGCTTCGGGAACAGCTCCAGCCATTGCAGGGCCAGACCGGTGGCCGGCGCAGCGGCAGGCTCGGGTTCCGGCTCAGGCGCCGGCTCGGCTGTGTGTTCGCTGGCCAGTTCATCGAGGTAGCTGTAGGCCGAATCCATGTCCGGCTCGATGTAGTCTTCGTCCAGCGGCGGCTCGTCGTCCAGGTCCATACCCGGTGTGGCGGCATCGACTTCGGCCACGGACGGTTCCGGGATCGGCGCGGCGGCCCACTCCGGTGCGTCCGGCACCACGCTGTCCGGCGTAGGCAACGGCATCGGCGGCAACTCGGGTTGTTCGCTGGTGGTTTCCAGCACCGGCTCCACCGCAGGCTGCTGAACAGGCGCAGGCTCGACCGGATCGTTCCACGGCAGGTCGACCACTTCTTCGACCACGGCCGCTTCGACCACCGGCTCGGGCACAACCACCGGTGCTACCGGTTCAGGCGCGGACACAGGCTCGGGAGCCACAACAGGCGCAACAGGCATCGGTGCAACCGCCGCAGCGACCACCGGCGCAACGACCGGCGTGGCAGCCACTGATTTGGCGGAATCAACCGTGGCCTGGCTGATCCCCACTGGCTTTAGCGGTTGCCTCGGGGCATCCGCCGTATCGGCGGGCCGGAACGCGAGCATCCGCAGCAGCACCATTTCGAACCCGCCACGGGGGTCCGGCGCCAGCGGCAAGTCGCGGCGGCCGATCAGGCCCATCTGGTAGTAGAACTGCACGTCTTCGGCCGGCAACGCCTGGGCCAATGCCAGCACCCGGTCACGGTCGCCGTGACCGTTGTCGACACCTTCCGGCAAAGCCTGGGCGATGGCGACACGGTGCAGCACGTTGAGAATTTCCGAGAGCACGCCGCTCCAGTCCGGGCCTTGCTCGGCCAGATGACGGACAGCTTCGAGCAACGCCTTGGCGTCGCCTTCGATCAATGCATGCAGAACGTCATAGACCTGCCCGTGATCGAGGGTGCCGAGCATCGCCCGCACATCGGCAGCCATGACCTTGCCTTCACCGAAGGCAATCGCCTGATCGGTCAGGCTCATGGCATCACGCATCGAGCCATCGGCGGCGCGGCCCAGCAACCACAGCGCATCGTCTTCGAACGGCACGTTCTCGACGCCCAGCACGTGGGTCAAATGCTCGACCACACGCTCCGGCGTCATGTTCTTCAGGGAGAACTGCAAGCACCGCGAGAGAATCGTTGCAGGAAGTTTCTGCGGATCAGTGGTGGCAAGGATGAACTTGACGTAGGGTGGCGGCTCTTCAAGGGTTTTCAGCAGCGCATTGAAGGAATGGCTGGAGAGCATGTGCACTTCGTCGATCAGGTAGACCTTGAAGCGCCCACGGCTCGGGGCGTATTGCACGTTGTCGAGCAGCTCGCGGGTGTCTTCGACTTTAGTGCGGCTCGCGGCGTCGATCTCGATCAGGTCGACGAAACGGCCCTCATCGATCTCACGGCACACCGAGCACTCGCCACAGGGCGAAGAAGTGATACCCGTTTCACAGTTCAGGCATTTGGCGATAATTCGCGCGATGGTGGTCTTGCCGACCCCGCGCGTACCGGTGAACAGGTAGGCGTGGTGCAGCCGCTGGCTGTCCAAGGCATTGATCAGAGCCTTGAGCACATGGGTCTGGCCGACCATTTCGCGGAACGAGCGCGGACGCCATTTACGTGCAAGAACCTGATAACTCATCGAAAACCATCGCAACGGTAGAAGCAGAAGCGGCTAATGCTAGCGGAGCAAGGCCAAAATTGCATCCGGTGCGCTCGTCTAATCTGGCTAAGCTGCATTTCGGGGGCTTTTTGTTTCAAAGAAGCGGAGCGTTTATGCGGCTGGCCTTGGGGGCACTGCTGTTGATCAGCCTGAACGGCGCCGCTGCTGAAGCGCCGTTGCGCTTCGTGGTGCCCGACAGTTGGGCGATGCCGATGGTGCAGTTTGAACGCGGCCGGCCAACCCAGGGCATTCTGTATGACGTGATGCTCAGCCTCGCGACGCAGGTCGGCGTACCTGCGCAGTTTCACGTGTTGCCACGGGGCCGGGTGCAAAGCGCCATGGAACACGGCGAGGTCGATGTTCGCTGTTATGCCGCGCAATCATGGCTACCGAATCAGTCCGGCGATTACATCTGGAGTATCCCGCTCTGGACCCAGCCCGACTTGCTTGTCAGCCGCCCCGCGCCCCAAACCTCAGTGGTTCCGGCAAGCCTGCCCCGACAGTCCATCGGCACTGTACTCGGCTACAGCTACCCGACCCTGGAACCGTTGTTCGACGCCAATCAACTGCTGCGCGACGACGCTCGCAATCAGGAACAGGTGCTGGAAAAACTTCACGCCGGGCGCAATCGCTATGCGGTCAGCAACCAATGGTCACTGGACTGGTTCAACCAGCGCCTGATGCCGGAACACCAATTGCTGAGCGTTGCGGTGCTGCAGGAGCAAAGCGTCGGTTGCTATGTGCGCAACGACCCAAAAGTGCCGGTGCAACGGATATTGCGGACGTTGGTGCGCATGAAAATGTCCGGGGAAATCGATGACATCATTCGGTTGTACATCGGCGGCAAACCTTAACCCGCGGTCTTCAGCAAATCCGGCGCCTGCCATTGCGGCGGAGTGACAAACGCTGCCACCCAACCCGGTACATCCGTGGACGGCATCGGTCGAGCGATGAAATACCCTTGGGCCACGTCGCAGCCCAGACGCAGCAACAACTCTCCGTGTTCCACGCTTTCCAGTCCCTCGGCAATCACCTGACGACCAAACGCCCGGGCCAGGCCAATGATCGCGGTGGTCAGGGCCAGGTCGTCGCTGTCATGCAGAATGTCGCGTACAAAGGTTTTATCGATCTTGATGGTTTGCGTGCGCAGACGCTTGAGGTAGCTCAGGGACGAGTAACCCGTGCCGAAATCCCCCAAGGAAAACTGTACGCCCAGCGCTTGGCAGGCCTGCAAGCAGTCACTGACGTGCTGGATATTCTCGATGGCGACCGACTCGACGATTTCCAGGTCCAGCCGCTGCGGTGCGACTTGGGCATGCCGCGCCAACACGTTTTTGAGCCGGTCGACAAAGTCTGCCCGCTGAAAATGCCGGGCCGCGATGTTGACGCTCACCGGCCAGTCATGCCCGGCTTGCCGCCACTGGTCGAGCTGCGCAAGCACCTGATCCATCACCCATTCACCGATATCGATGATCAGGTCGGTTTCTTCGACCAGCGGCAAAAACTCCCGCGCCGGGACGATGCCGTTTTGCGGATGTTCCCACCGCAGCAACGCCTCGAAACCGACAACTTCACCACGACGCATGTCGACCTTGGGCTGGAAATGCAGACGCAATTCGCCACATGCCAAGGCCCGACGCACCTGCTCGACGGTCTGGTGCGTGGCTTTGACCTCTCGATCCCGGGAGACATCGAACAGATGAAAGCGCTTGCGGCCGCTCTGCTTGGCCACGTACATCGCCTGATCGGCGTGGCGCAACAGGGTTTCGGCATCTTCGTTGTCATGGGGAAACAACGTGACGCCGATACTGGCGAACACATGGATGTCCTTGCCATTGAGCGAGTACGGCGCCGAGATTGCCCCCAACACCCGATTCAGCGCCGCGCGCAATTCCGGCAGGTCGCGAACATATCGCAGCACCAGCACGAACTCGTCACCGGCCAGCCGCGCCACCACATCCTCGCCGCGCACGATGCCGCGCAATCGTTTGGCAACTTCGACCAGCAAAAGATCACCGCTGGCATGCCCATAACCATCGTTGACGGCCTTGAAACCGTCGAGGTCGAGCATGCACACCGCCAGCGGGATGTTCTCAAGACGCGAGAACTCCAGCGCCTGATCGAGCAAGTCCGAGAGAAACGCACGATTGGGCAGCCCGGTCAGCACGTCATGCCCCACTCGCCATTGCAGGGAGTGCAGCAGTTGACGCTTTTCGCTGATATCGAAGCGAATGGACAAGTAACGCTCCACTCGCCCGGTGACTTCATCGAGGATCGGCACCATGGTGCTTTCGACCCAATACAGGCTGCCATCTTTGGCGCGATTGCAGATTTCGCCCTTCCAGACATTGCCCAGGGCGATGCTGCGCCACATCCCGGCGAAAAACTCGGCGGAGTGCATGCCGGAATTGAGCAATCGATGATTTTGCCCGAGCAGCTCCTCACGGCTGTAGCCGGAAACTGCACAGAATTGGTCGTTGACGTGGGTAATCCGGCCGGTCAGATCGGTCTCGGAAAAAATGGCGGCGGCATCCACGGCCCTGCGGTACTTCTCATCCATGAGTCAGACTCGCTGTCGCTAACATTGGCGGCGGTGAAGCAGCAATATACCGCTGACAATTCGCGGGATATCACGGCTGCCCAACGACTCACGTAACCCTGTGAGCGGACGCCATGCTGGCTCTATTGTATTGATCGAACGTCTGGAAACAGGTGATCAAATGCCCGTTTCCGGCGGCGATTCTACGAGATGCCTGACAATTTGCAAGGCAAGGTGACCGATCATGTCGCGAGCTGATGCAAAAATGCATCAATAAACAATTGATTCAAATGGTTAGCGGCAGGCTGCTTTTTATCCGCCACACAAATCGGACACGACAAAAAACCGCTATGGACAAGATCCATGGCAGCACAAGAAAAAACATTGGATTCAGATAACGCGAGAGAAGACTCGCGGTGCGTTATGGAGGCAACCCCACCAGCCACACCCCGGCACACAATGTTCCCGCTGTGGCTGCTGCCTTCCGGCTCTGACCAGGTTCACGGGTAATCGTTGCGGGGGGACCGATGGGGTCACCAAAACGACGCTCACCTGACGGTGAGCCGCGCCATTGTACCTGTCTGAGACGAAGTTACAACCGTTCAGACCGATTAAAAATATGAAGGCGTTCAAGCACTTGCTATTGCGCCTGAAGCACCTCATCCGCCCTGCCGCCCTCGCGCTGGATGACCAGATGAATAAAGTGCAGCTTGGCGATCACCGCCGGCGGCAATACGAAGGGATAAAAATCCGGCTGCCCCATGCTGCGTGACAACTCATTGAGCATGCCGGCCAATTCGATCCAGGCGTTGACGAACGACAGAAACGCCGCACCACCGGGATGCTGTGAATCGTAGAGGGTTTCCAGTGGAAACGGCTGGTAGTCGAAATCCATTTCCCGGGCACTCATGCCAAACCCGAGCGCGGTGTCCACCGCGTCCATCATGTGCAGGTAGTGCGCCCAGGTTTCGGCCCAGTCTTCCCACGGATGCATGGTGGCGTAGGCGCTGACGTACTGTTGCTGCCAATCAAGCGGTGCGCCTTGTTGATAATGCCGATCAAGTGCCTCGGCGTAACTGGCGCGCTCGTCGCCGAACAGACCGCGAAACGCGTCCAGCCAATCACTGTTGGCGATCAAGCGATCCCAGTAATAGTGCCCGACTTCGTGACGAAAATGCCCGAGCAGAGTGCGATAGGGTTCGTGCATCTGCACGCGCACCTGTTCGCGGTGGGCGTCGTCGGCTTCCTTGATATCGAGGGTGATCAAGCCGTTGGCGTGGCCGGTGGTGGGTGGCTTGCCTTCGAGGTCGACACCGATGAAATCGAAGGCCAGGCCAGCGTCTTCATCGACGGTTTTGGGGATCACCTGTAAACCCAGGCTGACCAGTTGTGCAACCAGGCGCCGCTTGGCGGTTTCCACCTTGCGCCAGCGCTCATGATTTTCCGCTATCGATAAATCGGGGATGGTGCGATTGAGGCTACAGGCGATGCACAAGACGTCGTGTTCATTGGCGGGCAGCAACCAGTTACAGGCCGCCGGGGAATCGAGGTTGGCGCAGCGGCGAAACAGGCCAGCCTCTGGGTCGACATCAAGCCACCAGGTGCCTGCCTGCTCTCCCGGTTGCAGCGAGGTCAGACGGCTCTGCTCCGGCTGATAGCCCAACGCCGCCGAACAGGCCAGGCACTGGCTGTTGCGAAAGAACAGCGACTGCCCGCAACGACAGGGCCAGACCTTGCTGTTGCGCGAACTTTCGCCCATGAAGGGCGCGGCAATGCGCGAGCTGAGCTGTTCGAAGAAACGGTACATGGCGATCTCTCCCTGGGGCTTGCCAAGACTAGATCATTCACGGGTGGTGATCGTTCCCGTTTTCTGCGGAACTGTTGAAATCGTCTTCGCGAGCAAGCCCGCACACATTTAACCGAGCTCTTCCTGTAAAAAATCGATCGAATGTGGGAGCGGGCTTGCTCGCGAAAGGCTTCACACCGAAATGTCGTGTTTACGCAGAAACCCGACAAACGCCTCTTCATCCAACACCTTCAACCCCAACTCATTGGCCTTGGCCAACTTCGACCCCGCCCCCGGCCCTGCCACCACACAATGGGTCTTGGCCGACACGGAACCTGCCACCTTGGCACCGAGGCTTTCCAGTTTTTCCTTGGCCACATCGCGACTCATCAGCTCCAGCGAACCGGTGAGTACCCAGGTCTGTCCAGCCAGCGGCAAACCTTCAACGACTTTCTTCTCGCTTTGCCAGTGCATGCCGAAATCGGCGAGCTGCTTTTCCGCAGCTTCGGCGAGCACGCGATTTTCCTCGACCGCAAAAAACTCACGAACCGAATTGGCCTGTTTCTCTGGCAGCGCCTGACGCATGTCCAGCCAGTCAGCGCTGATGACCCCTTGCAGCGAACCGAACTTCTCAGCCAGTTTCTGCGCCCCGCCCGGCCCGACCGAAGGGATGTGCAGCTTGTCGAGGAAACCGCCCAACGTCGTGCTGGCGGCAAACTCGGCGCCCAAGTCGCCCTGATCCTGAATCTGCAAACCATGCTTGAGCAGATCGGCGATCACTTGCTGGTTATGCGCATCTTCAAAGAAGCTGTGAATCTCGTGAGCCACTTCCAGGCCGACATCCGGCAAGTACGTCAGCACTTGCGGCAATGCCTGCTGCACCCGCTCCAGCGAACCCAGCGACCGCGCCAGCACCTTGGCCGTCTCTTCGCCGACATCGGGAATCCCCAGGGCGTAGATGAATCGCGCCAGCCCAGGCTTCTTGCTGTCTTCAATGGCACTGAGCAGCTTATTGCTCGACACCTCGGCAAAACCTTCCAGATCGACGATGTCGTCGAACTTGAGTGCGTAGAGATCGGCCGGCGAACTTACCAAACCTTCATCCACCAACTGCTCGACACTCTTGTCGCCCAAACCTTCGATGTCCATCGCACGGCGCGACACGAAGTGAATGATCGCCTGCTTAAGTTGCGCACCGCAGGCAAGACGTCCGACGCAGCGGTAAACCGCGCCTTCGCTGACCGTCTCGCGGCCCTTGCTGCGCTTGACCAGTTGCGTGCGCTCGACGTGGGAGCCGCAAACCGGGCACTTTTCCGGGATCTGCACGGGACGCGCATCTTCCGGACGGCGCTCCAGAACCACTTGCACCACCTGCGGAATCACGTCGCCGGCACGACGAATGATCACCGTGTCGCCGATCATCAGGCCCAAACGTGCGACTTCATCCATGTTGTGCAGCGTCGCATTGGCCACGGTGACACCGGCAACCTTCACCGGCTTCAGCCGCGCGACAGGCGTGACCGCTCCGGTGCGTCCGACCTGGAATTCCACGTCGAGCAACTCGGTGAGCTCTTCCATGGCCGGAAATTTATGGGCGATCGCCCAGCGCGGCTCGCGGGCACGGAAACCCAGCTCGCGCTGAGACGCGATGCTGTTGACCTTGAACACCACGCCGTCGATTTCGTACGGGAGCGCATTGCGGCGTTCGCCGATGTCGCGGTAGTAATCCAGGCACTCATCGATACCCTTGGCCAGTTTCAACTCATGACTGATCGGCATGCCCCAGGCCTTGAGCTGTTGCAAGTTGCCGATGTGCGTATCGGCAATGTCCGCCGAAATCTGGCCGATGCC
This sequence comes from Pseudomonas sp. MAG733B, assembly GCF_036884845.1. Taxonomy (NCBI): domain Bacteria; kingdom Pseudomonadati; phylum Pseudomonadota; class Gammaproteobacteria; order Pseudomonadales; family Pseudomonadaceae; genus Pseudomonas; species Pseudomonas sp. MAG733B. Next base: position 2,492,653 of record NZ_CP145732.1, on the reverse strand, counting down.
GTAGCAGCAAAACTCCAGCGGCCGGTTGGCGGTGATCTTCGAGTCCAGTTGCCGCAAGCTGCCCGCCGCTGCGTTGCGCGGATTGGCGAAAGTCTTGCCGCCGACTTCCAGCTGCGTGGCGTTGAGCCGTTCGAAACCGGCCTTGGACATGAACACTTCACCGCGCACTTCCAGCGTCGCCGGCCAACCCGTGCCCTGCAACTTGAGCGGGATGTTGCGCACGGTGCGCACGTTGACGCTGATGTCTTCGCCGGTGGTGCCATCGCCGCGCGTGGCACCGCGCACCAGCACGCCATCCTGATACAGCAAGCTGACCGCCAGGCCATCGAGTTTGGGTTCGCAGCTGTACTCCACCGCCGCGCCACCACCGAACAGATCGCCGACCGGCAGATCCAGGCCCTCGGTCACCCGACGATCGAACTCGCGCATGTCGGTTTCTTCGAAGGCATTGCCGAGGCTGAGCATCGGCACTTCGTGACGTACCTGGGTGAACGCCGACAACGCCGCGCTGCCCACTCGCTGGGTCGGGGAATCGCTGGTGATCAGTTCCGGATTGGCGGCTTCAAGCGCTTTGAGCTCGTGGAACAACCGATCGTACTCGGCGTCCGGAATGCTCGGCTCGTCCAGCACGTGATAGCGATAGTTGTGCTGATCCAGCTCGGCGCGCAGCTCTAGAATGCGGTTTTTGGCGGCAGTCATGGGTGTTCTCTCATAAAGCAAAAGAGCAGCCGAGGCTGCTCAATTTTCTAATTCACAGTAGATCAAGGCTATGGACATTGTGGCGAGGGAGCTTGCTCCCGCTCGGCGGCGTAGCCGTCGTAAATCCTGCAACCTCGTTGTACTTGGCACAACGAGGTGAATGGCCTTGGGGCCGCTTCGCGGCCCAGCGGGAGCAAGCTCCCTCGCCACAAAAGCGATCTTAGCGCTTCTGGGTCAGTGCACGACGCTCGAACTCGACGATGCGCTGACGGTAATGCTCGATCGTCTGGGCGGTCAGCACGCTGCGCTGGTCGTCCTTCAGTTCGCCGTTCAGCTCTTGCGACAGCTTGCGCGCTGCGGCAACCATCACGTCGAAGGCTTGCTTCGGATGACGCGGGCCTGGCAGACCGAGGAAGAAGCTCACCGCAGGGGTGCTGAAGTGGTCGATGTCGTCCAGGTCGAATACGCCAGGCTTGACCGCGTTGGCCATGGAGAACAGGACTTCACCATTGCCCGCCATGCTTTCGTGACGGTGGAAAATGTCCATCTCACCAAAGCGCAGACCGCTCTCCAGAATGTTCTGCAACAACGCCGGGCCTTTGAAGCCGGCCGCGTCGCGGCAGATCACACTGATCACCAGCACTTCTTCGGCCTGTGGCTGATCCTTGTCGTTGACCGCTGGCGAAGGCTTGGCATCGTCGTCGAAATCGCCGTCGCGGCTGCTGAAGCTCGGGCCGCCGTCCAGATCCAGACTGAGGTTCATGTCACCCTGGGAAGGTTCGCCATGGCCACGCTTGCCACGCTTGCCCGACTCACGAGGCTCGCGTGCCGGCATGCTCACCGACGGCAGATCATGCTCGTCCAGTTGCGGCTCTTTATGCGTATCCAGCACGCGAGGCGGGCCCAACAGCTCGGCGCTGGTGTCCTCATCCGGCAGGTTGGACAGACTTCGAT